>JAFIFB010000076.1 GCA_020832285.1 Balneolaceae bacterium | reverse complement strand
TCTTTTTTTCTTTGGCTATAAAATATAAAAAGGACCTGTAGTTCCAGTGCAGCTTATTAAAAATTGAAAACAGTTTTCTCAAATTACTATTTACGTTTCATTGGTTGAATAAAGTAATGCAATGTATCAATTTTGAGCGTTCAAGTGTACTTTTTTATCAATTTGTTTCTACTTTTTAATCTCTGATTATGTGTCCCGCTTTTTTAAAAAACTTTCTTGCAACAGGTTGGCTCAAAAGTGGAAATTCTTCTTGAAAATCTTCAATGAATGGAAGTGAATTCAGTTCAATAATTTTAAATCCGGTTTCCGTCAATATGGCATCAATACCTGCATAGCGTAACCAAACTTCTTTATTCAAGAGATCAAGCAAGTGTTGCAAAGAGCTGTTCCAGTTCGGAATTTTTATTCCGTCAATTAATTTTCCTGTATCCGGATGTTCAGAAACAAAACGGAGTTTTCCATTTACTTTCATTCTGGTTTTATAAAAAACACCTGTTTCGGGATCAATGATAGTTTCAATACCACCATTAAGAGTGTGATCAACAGGTGCCGATTTCCTTGTACCAAAATTATGCTGTGCAAATAACAGTACCAATTTACAAGAATCAGGATCTCTGAGAAGATTCAGGCGAATGGTATTGCCGGCATCCGGGAAAATTTGCTTTGCATAAGGCATGTTTTCTACCTTTTCAGAAATAATGAAAGATCTATTTTTAAGCCTGTAATATCCTAATGCTCTCTTTACATTTTCTTTATTCAATTTGACAATACCCATTCCTAATGAAGAAAATACAGGTTTGCAAATCAATTCCCGCTGTTCCAACTCTTTGTAAATAAATTTTTCGACAGATCCTTCTATGGGTATATTTGAACCCGTGAACACTCCTTTTTCAAAAATCAGACATAAATCACAAGTAAGCTCATCCGGAAGGATAAATGAAAGCAGTGCCTTATTATCTATCACATCATGAAATAGACCGTTGTAGTTACGATGATATTTTTTATAATGATATGATCCAATGAATTGATTAATATTCTCTTTTGTAAGTCTATACATCCTTTTGTGAAATCCATTAAAACCATTCCGCCAGAGCCAGACTTTCTCACTGATTTTAATTTTTTTATCCCTGTTATTCCTCTCTTTTTTGAAAAAATAATTGAGTACAGTAAAATTCCAAATCAGTTTTTTTAAAACAAAAAACAGGTTCGACATCAAATTTATATATCTTTTTTTTAAGCCAACTGCAGTAAAAGTATTATTTTTCCGATGAAGTCGAAACCCTGCAATAATTATAAACGGCACTAAGGCAATACTATACCGAAAATCTCGAAGTGGTGGATTGCGTAGTAGTTTCGTGTCAAGCGCCTAATTTTGCCCAAATGCGGGGCAACACTATTTTTAAGGTGAAACTATCACCAATAGCTTAAAGTGATGGGTTAAACAACCTTAGAAATACAAAAATCCGCAGACGATATGAAAACCGAACTGCGGAATGAATTGGGTTTGTTTTTAAATGCTTTAAAGCACTGCTTTTCCTCTCCTTACATCCGTAAGGCCACCAGCCGGCGGTGCGGATGCCGTGCCCTTTTCATACTCTTCCAGTGTAAATTCATCCACCAAAATTGCATCAAACCGCGCTTCCTCAGTAGAACGAACCTGGCTGGCTTCCTCTTCCGTGATAATACCATTCTCAACGGCCGGTTCAATCTGTTTGAGAACATGATCTTTCCTGAGGTCTCCGGATTTAGTTGCATTATAGAGCTTTTTATAGACCGGAAACGACATTTCTATCTGTTCCATTGCATACTCATATTTTCCGAGTGACTCATCCCGGCTTTCGGGAATGTAAATGTTATGAGTTATTCGGTCACGCTGTTCACCCCTCTTCTGCATGGCCTGAGCAACCCGGTGGCCCAGCTCGTCCGATGGCTTCCGCCCGATCCGGTTGATTCGGGACCATATTGCAATGGGGCCGCGGAACATCCAGCTTAAACCAGGTACTTCTATTTCGGAATAGATCTCATCAAAAGCTGTCTGGATTCGGTAAAAAGCGTGCTCCATCGCCCATTCAAAATAGTCACGGTCTTCTTCCTGTTTACCGTCGGCTTCATATCGTCTGAGTGTGGCCGCGGCGAGTAACATCCAGCTCAGAATATCAGCGTAGCGGCCGGCCAGTTTCTCTTTCATCTTGAGAGCACCGCCGTATGAACCAAGAGCCATATCCGCCATAAATGCAAATGAAGCCGATGCCCAGCCAAGTTTCCGGTAATATTTTGCAGCGGGACCAGCTACCGGTGATTCAATCAGCCATCCGCGTGTAATACTGAGCAGAAAAGCACGAATTTTATTTTGTCCCACATGGCCGATATGCTTCCAGAAGTTCTCATCAAATTTCTTCACATCTTTTTCCATCAGCGCCTGGATCTCTTTGAGTGCATAAGGATGACTGCGGATCGCCCCCTGGCCGAAAATTATAAGTGTGCGCGTAAGGATATTTGCCCCCTCTACAGTAATGGCAATGGGTGTAGCGATATAGCTGTGCGCAAAAATATTTCTTGGTCCGCGCGAAATTCCCGCTCCCCCAATTATATCCATTGCATCATTTATAATTTCACGTCCCAGTTCTGTAAAATTATACTTGGCAATTGCCGTTACCACGGCCGGTTTGGCGCCTTTGTCCAGCGCACCGCAAATATATCCCCTGGCGGCATCCATCAAGTAGGTGTATCCGCCGATTCGTGCCATTGGCTCTTCAATCCCTTCAAATTTACCAATATTGATGCCAAACTGTTTACGGATAGCTGCGTACGCCCCTATCGCACGGGTTGCCGTTCTCGCTCCGCCGATAGATTGTGCAGGCAATGAAATTCCCCGGCCAACTGCCAGCGATTCCATCAGCATCCGCCAACCGTTTCCGGCTCCTTCTTTTCCTCCGATAATTGCATCCAGCGGAACAACCACATCCTTGCCTCTTGTGGGGCAGTTATAGAAGGGTATGCCAAGGGGATCGTGCCGCTTGCCAAGCTCCACTCCCTTTGAATCACTTGGCACCAAAGCCGCAGTTATTCCAAGGTCATTTCCTTTGCCGAGTAAATTCTCCGGATCATATAATTTAAACGCAAGTCCAATCACCGTTGAAATTGCCGCAAGCGTGATGTAGCGCTTATCCCAATTCAGCTTTATGTAGAGATTGTCATCTTCTCCCCTGAACACTTCACCAGTACTCTCCATCGCACCGGCATCTGATCCGGCATTGGGCTCAGTCAGTGCAAAACAGGGAATCTCCTCTCCTTTTGCCAGACGCGGCAGATAATAATTCTTCTGTTCTTCGGTACCGTAGTGCATCAGGAGTTCAGCCGGGCCGAGTGAGTTGGGAACCATCACCGTGGTTGCAAGCGGACCGCAACGGGATGCGAGTTTTGCAACAATTGCACTATGGGCATTGGCCGAAAAACCGTACCCGCCATATTCCTCTGGTATAATTAACCCAAAAAAGCGCTTTTCTTTTAAATAATTCCATGTTTTTTGATCAAAATCTTTCCGCTGAAACAGCTCCCAGTCCGAAACCATCGAGCAAAGTTCCTCAACCGGCCCATCCATAAACGCTTTTTCTTTCTCCGTCAATTCCGGGAAGGTCTCGGTACTGAGCCGTTTCAGGTCTGGTTTTCCCGAAAAAAATTCACCCTCTACCCAAACGGTTCCAGCATCGATGGCTGTCTGCTCTGTTTCGGAGATGGCAGGAAGAATTTTCATCGCATCCAGCAGTTTCATAATCGGACCGGAAACCAGTACTCTCCTAATCGGTTTGATGTTAAAAACGAGCATTATCACAATAAATGCCGTCAGCAGCCATACCGGCGATCCAAACCCGATGAGTACGGCCGCACCGGTCACCGTCCAGAGCCAGAGCGGAGCTCCTCTGTACCCTAACAACAGTAAAATAAAAATTACCAAACCCAAGGCTGCACCTGTGGGAATGTTTTGAAAAAAAGCGAATTGCTGAATGATCGATTCCATAATCTATTCCTCTTTTTTATGCCGGTATTTTTTTACTGATAAAACCCTGAATAATCTGATCCACTGCCTGCCCGATAAACTCTTCGGTGGAAACTTTTGCATCGAGCCTTTTATTAATGATGACGGACACTACACCGTGAAGTTGTGACCACATCGCATAGGCAGCCAAAAGTGAATCATCCGTTTCAAACTGTTGCTCCTCTTTTCCTTTCTCAAGAACCTCTGCAAGAAGCGTATAGCCACTTCTTATCTGCCGGAATTTTTCCTTAGGGTAGGTTGGCATCTCCTCCGGACGAACCATAAAAATGATTTCATACTCCCTGGGATGTTCAAGGGCATAGTTAATATATGCCATCGAAACAGAACGGAGCTGCTGCATCACTCCTTTCGACTCCCCTGCAGCATCACTTAATGCCTTTTTCAGGTTTTCAATACTCTCCTCAATCAAAGCCAAAAGTAGATCATCTTTGTTTTTGAAATAGAGATATATACTTGTCGCTGTAACGTTCACGCGCCCGGCGATTTTTCGCATCGACAGTTTGCTGAAACCATATTCCAGCAACAAGTCTTTAGTTGCATCCAGTATTTCTTCCCTTAGTGACATATCTGATAAGGTTAACACTGTTAAGTTAACTATTTCAAATTATCAAAATTGTGATGAATGTCAATATTGGGTGGGGTTTTCGCCCATTGTTTGAGAGCTTTTTCCAGACTGAAGAATGTTTCAGGGCAAATTAAATTAAAAATACCTGTTAAAGAGATAGGTAATGCCTGATCCACGCGTGTATAAAACTGAAATGAGCAAACCGGCACATGGATTTTTTAAGAAAAGTTGTAGCGAATGCTTCCGATTTCCCGTAACAGGGATTGAACTGAAAAGAGAATTTTAATTAAAACAGCAATGAAGAAACTGATTCTGATCAGCATAACCGCATTTGCCATTGCCCTATTCGGGTGTGATGGCAACCCTTTATCTGACGAAGGATTACCGGATATTCAGGAAAATTTTGTTTTTCACGTCAGTGAATCGAAAGCTGCTGATGCCAGTCAAAACCGAGGTAAAGGAACCAGCGATCCTTTTGAAATTGAGAATGTCTGGGTTTCTGAACAGGACGGCAGGAAATATCTGAACATCGAAATCAACCAGATTGAAGGCTGTGCAGAAACTTTTCCCGAAAAATTTGATGTGATCTGGGATGGCGTCACCATCATGATCTATCCTCCTCAAATCCCGCTATACATTAAACTGGACACTTCGGGATGTGCCGAACTGGAAAGCGATGTGACAGAAACTATTGTGATTGATCTCTACGAACATTTCGAGAATAAGCAGTTTGTGAATGATGCAAACTTCCTGGTCATCAACACATCCACTTACGAAGAGGGTGATTATGAAGTGGTTCAAAGTGATCCGGAGAACTGACTGTAGATGATTACGGGTACAGCCACAACATTTTGGTTTGAGATTTCTTACTCAACAGCAAAGAGTGCCCTCCTGAAAATAGGAGGCGCTCTTGCTTCAAATCGATCTTATCGAAAACAAGAACAGGATCTCACTGCCATTATCCGGGGCTGCCAAAGGGAAGATGAGACAAGCCAGGAACAGCTATATAAAAAGTATTACGGTTATGCACTTTCTGTTTCGATGAAATACTGTTTAAACCGGGAGGATGCCACCGAAGTGGTCAATGACAGTTTTATGAAAGTGTTCAAACACATCAATCAATTCGACATTGAACGTCCATTTAAACCCTGGCTCAGAAAAATTGTGGTGAATGCATCGATCGATAAGATCCGCAAAAAACCTGAAAATCATCTGGATATTGAAGACGTCCCCCTCGGCTTGCCTCAGCTTGTGGATTCCGATCTCAAGATCAAAGAGACCCTTCAGTTACTCAAATTCCTGCCCGAAATGTACCGGACTGTATTTAACATGTATGAAATTGACGGATACAGCCACAAAGAAATCTCCGAAGAACTTGGCATTGGTGAAAGTTCATCGCGCACTTATTTATTGAGAGCTAAAAACCAGCTCAGGGAGCTTTACAACAAACACTTTACCGGCAAGATATACCAGAATGTATAGCAAAGATCCCATAGAACAGATCAGAAATAATCTTCAGAATTATGAAGAGCCTTACCGGCTGGGCGCATGGGAAGAGTTCAAGCGCTACCGGCAGGCCAAAAATCGTGCAACGCAGTTTCGGTGGATTGCAGCGGCTGCGGCTGCCGTGCTGGTTGCACTTTCAGCATCCTACCTGGTGACGGATGTCGCCGTTCGAACCTCTGAGCAGATCACTGAGGAACAACCTGAGCAAACGGCACACCCCGATCCCGGTACGGATGCAATTTTACAGCCAATCACCCCCCCGGAAGAACCCGCAGTTGAATCAGAATTCGCAGATGAAGAAGCTCTACCGGAGCCAGTCCCTGCCGAAACGATCCCGCCCGAAGTAATAGTGCCGGACTCCGATCCGTCTGAAGAGACATGGCTTTATTCCGATTTACTTGCTTATAAACAGATCCCTCATTGGGAAGAATATACTGCCATCAGACAGTATACCGATGAATCCGATCAGACGCTGAGAAAGCTTCAAACAACACCCGTTTTGGCAGATGATGACAGCTTTCGGAACGACAGATACATTACTGAGTCGGATCTTTCATCACTGAAACATCATACTCCGGGGCTTTCAATCGGCCTGGCCTATTCACCTTTGTTGAATTTTCATCAGTCAGCCACCGACTGGAACGTTGGCGGCGGCCTTACGGTGGATTGGAACTTTATGGAAAATCTTTCGCTGTCGTCCGGCCTGTTTGTGGCTCAGAGTCAGTTGGATTTTCGAACAGATCACGTTCGTGTGTCCGAAACAATGCAGCCGGTCAGTTCCGCAAATTTGGAAATTGATTTTCTGAGTCTTGAAATTCCAATTAACCTTCAGTACTCCATGACCGACCGATTTTTTATTTCAGGTGGAATTACTTCTGCTTCTTTTCTGAAAGAGCAGTACACCTACCATTACGAGATGCAGGAAATGTCTACGACCATGGTATTTATAGACGGTGAATATCAGCCTGTTACTCAATTGGTTACAATGCAGGAAACAGCGGCCCAATCAGAACCATCTCTGAGTTCATTTAATCCGCTCGCGTTCTACAATTTTTCATTTGGTTACAGTTTTGATGAAGCAGGAAACGGGCGATTTACAATTACAATTGAACCTTTTTTCAAGATGCCAGCCCGCTCTGTTTCTACAAGAAGCGTCAACTACTCAACCGGCGGTCTGCAATTAAAAATTGCATTTTAAGACCCCATTCGTCTGACGATTGCTTTTCCCGTCTGACGAATTTTGGGTGATGGCTACTTATCGAAAACGCTAAAAACCACAAAATAATCTGCGTCCATTAGCGAAATCTGCGAGAACAACCGGCAGGTGGCCTTTGCCCACCTCTAATTTTAAATTTGGAAAACCTACCTTAAAATATCCCTGCATTCCCGCCCCTCACATAGATATGATTGCCAAACCTCCGATTTAAACCGACGTTTTTCACAAATCGAGCCGGAGGTTTTTGGATTTGGACTTACTCTTATCCCCCGGGTTCCGTAAAAGCACTCCACCCGGGGCTATTTGATCGCCGCCCTCTTTGGGGCTAATTCAGGGGTAATCATCCAACCAAGCGACCTGGCAAAATGCCAGTGCTTTCCCGGGTTACTGTTCCGTGGGATCGCTATACGGCAAGAGTCCCGGCTCGTTTTAATAGTGGAGCTGGAAGTTTAACACCTATTGAAACCAGAACATGCATTTGAAAAAACTAAGATATTTTCCAGCTTATGAAACGTTTTGGACAGCAATGGTTCAAATCAATATCTTTTAAACTTTTCATATCAATATTTTAAACCAGATGGCAAAAAAGCGAATCACGCTGGATGATATTACGATCCGAACCCGGCTCAAACCCGGAGATATCGGACGAATTACCTATCTGCACGGAATTTTATACAGCAGGCACTACAACCATAATATTCATTTCGAAGCCTACGTTGCCAAAGGCCTGGCTGAATTTTACTTCAACTATAACCCAAAAAAAGATCGCGCCTGGTTGTGCGAACACAAAGAAGAGCTGATCGGCTCTATCGTATTACAGCACCGCGAAGAGAAAGCGCAGCTTCGCTATTTTTTGATTCACCCCGACTACCGCGGAATCGGCCTGGGAAAAACCCTGATGAAACTCTATATGGAATATTTGAAAGAAAAAAATTACAAAGAAGCGTTCCTGTTAACAACCAGAGAGCTTTCAGCGGCATCCAGTCTCTATAAACGGCATGGGTTTTTCTTATCTGATGAAAAACCGACCGAAGATTTCGGCAAACCAATGATACTTCAACGCTACGTCTGGAAAGCGGGCTAAAATCCTTCGTCTGACGGCTGCTTTTCCCGTCTGACGAATTTTGGGGAAATAGTTCTAACCTGAGTTCGATTGTTGAATTTTGGATGTAAAAGTCCCCCTTCTTAAAGGGGGATTTAGGGGGATGATTATCAGAACGTGGAAAAATCCGATGGACACCCCTCTAAATCTCTCCGCCAGCCGGCGGAAGACTTCATTCTTATTTAATTGAAAAAATTATTAATCGAACTGAGGTTTCTAAATAACGATGTATTCCACTCCTCATAAACAAGTTCGCAGAAATACTCTTTGCGCAAAAACTGCCGGGTATTCGCAAGAAATTTTCAAGAAAATTACGCATCATTCAATACCGTTACCTTATGACCTCAGTCATGCAAATCAAAAGCGCCATTTTTCACTGAATTCTTCTTCATGTCAGAAAGCAATTTTTCAAAACAGGCTGAAATCTACGCCGCAAACAGGCCGGAATATCCCGAAGAGCTGTACCGCTTTATTTTCAGCAATCTGAAGAATAGTGACACTGCCTGGGATGCCGGAACCGGATCGGGGCAAGTTGCCGGTGTGCTGGCAGAGCATTTTCCAAAAGTGTATGCCAGTGACATCAGCAAGCGGCAACTGAGCCATGCCGTACAAAAACCCAACATAGTTTACGCCTCCCTACCATCAGAAGATACCGGCTATCCGGACAACTTATTCGATCTGATCACCGTAGCTCAGGCGATCCATTGGTTTGATTTTGATACATTTTATGATGAAGTCCGCCGTGTAGCCCGGCCAAAAGCACTGATCGCCGTTTTTGGGTACGGTAGACTGCAATCAGACCCATACATCAACCCGGTTATTCAAAAACTTTATGATGATTCTTTCGGTGCCTGGTTCAGCACACCCCGCAAATATGTGGAGGAGCATTACCAAACGATCCCCTTTCCGTTTGAAGAGATTCCCTCACATCAATTCTCAATCGAAACAAGGTGGACACCAGGCCGGCTCGAAGGTTATTTCAATTCGTGGTCGTCAGTCCAAAAACTCAAAGAAGAACAAGGTTTCAATCCTGCTGATAAAGCGATGAGCCAGATACGTCAGAAGCTATCCGTTTCTGATGCCATTCCTGTTACTTTTCCTGTGTTTTTGAGGCTCGGGCGAATTCACTCATCCGGTGGTTAACTCAACCTACTAATAACCATTTTAAAATCGACCTCAATGGCTCTTAAAGAACAATTTGTATTGCTACACCCATAATATCCAAAAATTTTAATAAATCTTGTTTTTGATAAATTAACACATGTTATGATATAGAAATCAATAAATTATTTTTTCTACTATTCTTACTTAGTAGAAATCAAAAAAAGCGGAGTAACTTTTCATTTTATTTTTGTAACCACTATATCGCCATTTTTTTCGAACTTGAGTTAACCCTCTTCACGTTTCATCCTTGCCCCATAATCCACCAAATAACGCTCGTAGGGTTGATCCATCAGTTTTGATGAGATCAGAAAATCGGCCGAAGACCGGTCGCAAGCCAGAGGAATATTGTACACAATGGAAATTCTCAGCAATGCTTTTACGTCTACATCGTGCGGCTGTGCCTGGAGCGGATCCCAGAAAAAGATGAGGATATCGAGCCTGTTTTCAGTGATGGCCGAACCGATCTGGAGATCTCCGCCAAGCGGCCCGCTCATAAAGCGGTGTACTGGCAGTTTAAGCTTTTCGGAAATCAGGCTGCCGGTGGTTCCGGTTCCGTACAGATCGTGCTGCATGAGGATATCCCGGTTATATTCGGCCCAGTCGATAAGGTCCATTTTCCGGTAATCGTGTGCCACCAGCCCGATCCTTTTTTTCTCACCCATCGTTGCTGAATGAGATGCAATATCGGGATGTGAAGTTAATGTTTTCATTGGAATTTATAATTTAATATTAAAATGATTTTGTGAAATGACACATCATAAATTCACTGGTTTATTTCAGAATTTATTTGTGTTCAGTAATGACGTGTCATCTGTTTGAGTATGGAAGAGTCATCAGACGAGTCATTATGAGATCATGCCAATCATCTTAAAGGGCTCGTTTTTCGAAAAACTCGTCAGATGATTTAACCCTGGTTCAAAAATGTTCATTATATCTGCTCAAAATTTTATTTATATCAACTGAATCATGCTGAAAAATAACTGTGCTTCATTACCCTGATTTTATTTAAATGTTAAGGCTATTGTTTCAAATCAGTCAAGGTTTTTTCAGCTTTTGGAGCTTTTTCGTCTGATAGACTGCTTAAAATAACAGAAAAGCGCTTATTGTGGCATATTATGCTTCTATCATACTGATTTAAAAGCGCTTTGAAAGGGTGAGAAGAAAAAAAATTTTCTGTTTATTTTCTATTTTTGTGCAGGAAATTTCTCTCTGAACATTCAAAGTGCCATAGAAAATCATCGAATCATAAAGTCTCTAACTCAAAAATGGGTTAACTTCCGGTACCCATACAACTTGCACCAACTTGTAACTTTTTCTAAAATGAAGAAATGCAGTTAGACCGATATTTCTCAACTACTGGATTACTGGTAGGAACATTGTTCTTTGCCCTGTCGATGTCACCAACCTTGTTACCCCGCTCTGAAATTGTTCAGGGTGTGATTTCAGGGCTTGCTCTCGTATCAGGCTACGGCGTGGGTGTTTTGTGGGTATGGCTTTGGTCCTATTTTGAATTGCCCAAACCCAGGTCCAAAAATCAGGCCATCATGCAGATTATTGCCGGGGTAATTTTTTTACTGATTGCCGTGATTTTTTTATGGAAGGCAAGCGGCTGGCAAAACTCAGTTCGAGTACTGATGGGCCTTGAAGAAAATGCCACAGTCAACCCTTTTCTGATCGGAACCATTGCTGTAGCTGTATTCCTGACTGTATTGCTTCTGGGCAGACTGTTTTTGGCAATTAAACGCAAGCTTTCCAAAAAGCTCGAACATTATATTCCACGACGGGTATCTTATGTAGTAGGACTGGTTACTACCTTTGTTCTATTCTGGTTAGTTGCCAATGGCTTACTATTTTCCCTCCTCTTACAATTTGCCGACTCTTCGTATCAACAGTTTGATGCATTGATGGAGCCTGAATATGATCAGCCGGCGGAACCGATAAAAACCGGCAGTATCGAATCTATACTTTCCTGGGAAGAAATGGGCAGAGAAGGACGTCGTTTTCTATCCACCGGGCCAAATGCAGAAGATATCAGAGAGTTTACCTCCGGTGAAGTCCGGGATCCGATTCGTGTATATGTAGGCATGCATGCATCGGAATCGTTCGATGAGCGTGCAACACTTGCCCTTGAAGAATTGATACGCGTAAACGCATTTGACCGCTCGGCACTGGTAATCATAACCCCCACCGGAACGGGATGGGTGGATCCGGCTGCAATTGACCCGCTTGAATATCTACACCGCGGTGATATTGCCAGTGTGGCTGCACAATACTCCTATTTGCCGAGTCCGCTTTCGCTGCTTGCTGAAGATGAATACGGGGCCGACATGGCACGAGCACTGTTTCGTGTAGTCTACAATTACTGGACAGAACTCCCTCACGATGAACGCCCGAAACTTTATCTGCACGGCCTGAGCCTCGGTGCACTCAATTCAGATCGTTCTTTTGACCTGTACGACATTATCAATGATCCCTTTCACGGGGCTTTGTGGGTTGGTCCTCCCTTCCGGAAAAATACCTGGAGAACCCTTACACTTGAACGAAATCCCGATTCACCTGCCTGGCTGCCCAAGTTTCGGGATGGATCTGTTGTACGGTTTGCCAATCAAAATGGCGGACTGAATGATGCAGATTCCGAATGGGGTACATTCAGAATTGCGTACCTGCAGTATGCAAGCGATCCGGTTACTTTTTTTGAACCGAGTTCTTTCAGCCATGAACCGGAATGGATGCGGGCACCCCGCGGACCGGATGTATCCGAAGATCTGCGCTGGTTTCCTATTGTAACGATGCTGCAGCTTGCAGCAGATATGTCAACCGGAACGGCTCCCCGGGGTTTTGGGCATGAATATGCCGCAGAACACTATTTCGATTCCTGGGTTGCCCTCACCGAACCGCAAGGATGGAGTGATGAAGAGCTCTCACGCCTACGCGCTTACTTCGCAGAAAAGAACTATGGACCAAGTTAACTCAAGTTCGTATCCGACTGTGAAGTTACCTGTATTGGTGATGGAATCTATTGTCGTGTCAATCATAAAGTGACGGGTTAAACCTGACAGCATTCCCGGTGCTTTTCCGTCCCGAGCAGTCAAAGAATTTTTCGGGGTAGTTGATCTTACACCTTTTCCCGATAGCAGATCATTAGAAGAGCATAAATCGATTTTGAAGTAATTTAATATATGGCGATATTATAATCAGCCGAAACGCCGAAACCCTCTTTATTTACACACTTTGGCTGTATTTGGCAGGGTTTTCGGTTTTTTCGTGCCCATGATCACATTTTGCATCGCCATAATTTAAATTACACTCTCATGAAAACACACCAGCCACCCATCCAGTTCAATGGAACCAGTCCGCTAACGGTTTCCCCGGATGATCCCCTTCTTTGGAAGGTGTCGATGATCCTGGAAGCCGCGCAAAGCACCGATCAGAAGGTCGAGGAAATTGCCGCAAGGTATGGCTACACCCGCGAGTATTTTTATCAGGTCAAGTCCAAGTTAACCTCCCAAGGGAGCCAGGCTCTGGCCGAGGCACCGCCGGGGCCCAAGACCAACTACAGCAGAACCCCGCAGGTAACCAAGCAGGTGATTCTGCACCGGTTTCTGGACCCGGAGGCCAACTGCGAGGTCATTGCCCAAAAGATGAGGCAGGCAGGCCACCAGATCAGCCAGCGCACGGTAGAGAGGATCATCGGGGAGTATGGTCTTCAAAAAAAGGGCTACATAAAACAGTGGCGTCAGAACCAGAGCAGCCGATAGAAATTGTCAAAACCAAGCGAAAAACCATCACCGTTCCCCACACCCCTCTGGCCAATGAACGCGGGGTGCGTCAGATGCTGGCCCAAAAGGTATCGGGGGGTTGTACGGGGCTGTGGCTGTTGATTCCCGAACTGCAGCGGCTGGGGGCCTGGGAGCTGCTCAAAGGCTGGACGAAGGGGACCGATCGGGATTTGGACCCCCGCATTGCCCTTCACATGGTCTGTGAATCGGCGCTGTGCATTCCCAGGGTTCGACGCAAAAACTCCCTGTGCCATCAGGGGTTTTCCCTGGCAGCGGGGCTGGCCGGGTTGGTCAGCGACCGGCAGGTGCACCGCCTGTGCGAGAAACACACCATCGGGCAGGCCCGTCAGCTGCTGGTTCAACTGGGCTGGCAGCGGGGCTTATTGGGTCATTATGACGGGCGGGTTGTGGCCGTTGACCCGCATCGTATGATCAGCCGCTCCCAACGAGTGATGCCCAAAAAGAAGAAAGCTGCCGAGCTGCCCTCGGAAAAAATGCTGCAGACCTTCTTTAGTGTTTGCGGGAAGACCGGCCAGCCGATTACCGCCTATATTTCATCAACGGGAATGCCCACGGGTCTGGCAACTCAAACGCTTATGGAGGATACCGGGCGAATCCTGCCCCAAAGGATGTTGGTTGTAGCCGATAAAGAGCACTTCACACGCCAGCTCCTGGAAGGTCTTGCCACCCGCCCGGGAATCGATCTTCTGGTACCGGCCCTGCACTTCGAGCATGTCAAGGCCACCCTGAAGTCGATGAGCTATCAGCGCAGAAGTGCCGGCTATGCCATTGCAGAGACCTCCTTTCGGTTTGCCGATGGGCAGGTCCCGTTCAGGCTGCTGGGACAGCGAACCGGTGAACGCCGCCAAGACTACCAGTACCAGGGTTTTGTGACCACTTCCGGCAAAGACCCCGTTGAACTGCTTTGCCGCGATTATGTGGATCGATGGAGTGTGGAGGAGTTCTTTCGTTTTGAGAACAAGATGGGATTAAACCGGGCGGGGACCCTTAATCTGAATATCCGCTATGGGAAACTGGCCCTGGCCATGATCGCCCAGGCGGCCACATATGGGCTGCGCCAAAACCTGGATACCCCTTACCAAAGCTGGAATGCAGAACACCTGGCACGGGAAATTCTGGGGTGGGCTGATGGAGATATTCGCGTGAAAGATGATACGATTGTCGTTACCTTTTATGGGGACCACGATCACATCGATCCCGAACGCTACAAAAACCTGCCCAAAATTCTGCAAGCCGAAGGCGTAGACCCACGCATCCCCTGGCTATATAATTTTAAACTGGACTTCCGATTTAAATAAATGTAAGATTATCTACCCCGATAAATTCTTTGACCATTCGGGGGAGGGGTGCTCCTTTTCAATACCTTTACAAACTTAAAAATATCAGGTTTTAAGATCTTGAAGCTCACTTTTTGGACAGCCTCATTTGCACTACAAGAAAAAGAAACCATCGGAATCATTCTTGCGAAAGCAGTTGCACAGAATCCGATGGTTGCTTCACAAAACCTCATCAACGCCACTCTTTTGTTCACAATTATGCTAACTTTGCAGAATTATTCGGAATTGGCAACCTTCCCGGGTCGGTCGTACCTATCAGCCGGTGGGCAGACGCCTTTGGCGCGGTACTTTCTCATACGGGGCTGCCCCTGTTCCCGGCGATGCCCCACCAGGGATCGCTATGCGGAATCACCGGGTTACTATATTGGCCGTGCTTACAGCACTCTATCCGGCCTTTCCAATCACCATATATTTGTTATACAATGATTTCAAAAAATTGTGATTTTTGCAGTAATCAGATGTTTTCTCAACAATCTTAGTAAGTTGAAAGAACTTTAAAAATTCTTTGGGGGGTCGGGATTTCGAAAACCTCTCAACTCGAGAGGGGAAAAGTTAGTCAAAAACACGACTTGTCGTGATTTGTTTACTGACGAGGGGTGTGTTTACGAAGTTATAAAACGACCTCAGGACACAGAAAATGAACCTATACCCAGAACACACCCCTCGTTCGATAAATCAAGTTTCTTCATACTTAAACTATTTAAAGCGATAAATTTTCTTAATGATCTCCCCTCCTTGTCACACCGCATTTTGGTGTGATAGGGAGGGGACGGGGGTGGGTCCGAAAGCTTGGTAGCTTTGAATTTGACAAAAAACTTAAATTATTTAAGTCCATTATTTTTGGAAAACAATTTTCTCACAGCCTCTCAAGAGGGGACTACAGGAGTCATCATATCAATTTACCCACAATAATTCATGTCGAACCAACTCTGAAGCCTTGCCCTTGTCAGTCTCAAACTCAAGGATTGAATTCATCAGAAGAAATGTGAACCAGTTGATGGAAATATGACTCAATTTCCACTCATCAGATCGATAATGGCACTGCTCATGGTTAAAATACCGGTTCTTAATGTTGGTTCTAAATCCGGCAGATATAAGGGAGAATGAGTTGTAGGAATCTCTTTCAAACCGGCTTCAGCGGCTTTCATATCATCAGGCGGAATTGAACCCACCCCAAAAAGCAAACCGGGGATATCGGGCATGGCATGGTTATATTCCCCAAAATCCTCACCATACATAAATGGCAGGGTTTCATGAACATTTTCCGGTCCAAGAACTCTCTGGAAGGTATTACGTACACGCTCTCCCATTTCGGGGTCGTTATATACGGAAGCAACTCTTGTTTCATCATTCAGGATCAGCTGCGGCCATTCCTCTTCAGAGAGCCCTTCGGCGATGCCTGCTGCTTTTAACTTCTCTTCTATTCTCCTGATTAATCTTTCCCTGGTGTTTTCGTTATGAACATTGAGAGCAATCTCCATTCTCACTTCATTGGGGATAATATTTGCACTGGAGCCGCCCCGGATCGATCCGATTGAGATATTGGCCGGGTCAGTTGCAGAAATCTCACGACTTATCATCGTATGGAGATCAAGAACGATTCTGGAAGCCATGACTACCGGATCAACAGTGTAGTTTGGGTATGCTCCATGTCCGCCTCTTCCTCTGACTACAATCTCTCCCATATCCACATTTGCATAGGCGTAGCCTGACGAAAAGCCCACCTGGCCGGATGGCATGGCTGAATCTACATGAAGGGCGAGCATATAATCAGGAAGGGGAAATCTTTCAAATAGTCCATCCCTGATCATTGCCCTGGCTCCTAAAAAAAGTTCCTCTGCCGGCTGCCCGATAAATACCAGTGTTCCGTTCCACTGATCTTTCTTCTGTAACATTACATTAGCCGTTCCAACCATTGCTGCCATATGCAAGTCGTGCCCGCAGGCATGCATCACATAGGTCTCTTCACCCTCCACGGTGATTGCCGTTGCCGTACTTGCAAAAGGCACCCCTGTCTCTTCTCTCATTGGCAAGGCATCCATATCACTTCTTACCAGAATTACGGGACCATCACCATTTTCATAAACTGCAACGATTCCATGCCCGCCAACCTGTTCAGTTACAGAAAACCCAAGCTGGCGCAGCTCTTCAGCAAGCCTTCGAGAAGTATTTTCTTCCTGCAAGGAAAGTTCAGGGTTCGCGTGAAAGTGTTTGTATAATTCTTCGAGAGATTCAAAATGATCATTAATAACATTATTAATAACATCACTTTGTCCAAACACGATATTACTAAAAACAAACAGGAAAATTAATACAGATATGAAGTTTTTCATATACTTTTTTATATGATTATACTCGTTCCAGTTTATAAGGATAGCTTTTTCCGGCATTCCATTGACAAACATACAGATTCTTGTCTTCATCAATGCAAACATCATGGCAATGATGAAAAACAGGTGTTTCCTGAACCATCAACTGTAGTTCACCGTCACGATATGTGGGTTCGGTACCTCCAGGATTTGAAACAACCTTGTCATGTTCATCAAGAATTGTAACAAATCCGGAGTTTTCGGTCACATTTAAATACCGAAGCCTTGAAAAGCAAACACCTGAATAGATATTCCCGTCGTCAATAACAGCTCTGCACACAAATGCACCCGGCAAAAATATCGTGGAAATATATTTGCCATCCAGGGTGAATCGTTTGAACGAATTATGGCTTCGGGAGGTGCACAATAAGGTTGGATTATTTTTATCACGGTCATCAATACAAACCCCGTGTGCCACGCTGAATTTATCATCATCGTTACCGGGACCGCCAAAATGCCGTATATACTCCCCTTTTGAATTATACTGTAAAATGTATTGCGAACCGTATCCATCCGCCACATAAATGTCGCCATTCGGAGCTATGGCTGTTTCAGTAGGCCTGAAAGAGTTGTCTTGTTCATAGGCACCGACATTGACCGGATGTTCAATTGTAAACAGAATTCTGCCATCTGTTGTAGTTTTAAAGACCTTTCCCTGTTCTGTATCTGTAATAAAAAGGAAATCGTCGCCTCCTTCATTGAATATACTCAGGCCATGCCCACCCGGGAACTGATCACCCCAGCTGTCCAGCAACCTGCCTGATTTATCATAAATGATGATATTATTTCGGACTTCATCTGTAATCATGATCAATCGCCCTTTGGAGTCCATCACCATTTCATGGCAATTATCTACCGGTGTTACTGATGCATCCAGATTGCCCCATTCTTTATGAACACGGTATCTGAATTCACCATGCCCGAGAATATCATCACCAGGTTTTGGTTTGCTTTTTAAAATGTTAAAGTGGGGCAGCAGTACTCTTCCAACTGCAATTGCTGTACTGGTTTTGATAAAGTCCCGTCGTGTTTTTTTTGTGATCATTATGAACAAAGGTTAGAAACTCAGGTTACGGCAATTGCGACAATCACCGGGAAGCAGTAAAAACTACCAGACGGGTTTCCCAAAGGACCACCAAATCAACAGACTCAAGGTGCAGAATAAGGCTCGATCACAGGTATGGATAACACTAACTGAAGGTCTACTACGTGCAGGGGTGAGCTGCTTTCTATATATCGGATGATAGTAACTTTCTGGCACCTTTTAAATAGTTTAAATAGTGTTGCCACGCTTTTGGGCAAAATCAGGGAATCGAACTGACTTTCCTATAAGTCAGTATTTAAAATTTTTTAATGATGTATTCACACGACAGTATGGCCTCGGAGCAGTTTTCCATGCGTTAATATGGGGCTGGATTGTGCGCAAGCCGGGAGGAAATGAAAATGCTCGTTATTTTACCCTCCAACCGGTATGAGCGTGACAGTTTGATGCTAACTTCGAAAATACCAATCTAAAATTATGAACCCATAATATTGTTAAAGATATGGTGAGATCTGCCTTAGCTATTGACCGGTTGGTCCATCAAAAAGTATGATTATAGAATAAAATCTGTCTCGTTTTCAATTTGAGGCAACTAAGCAGTCCACGGGCATTAATACAACCAAAAATGACAAAGAAAAGCGGGAATATTTTTTTAAGTTAAATATATTTTACTATCTTTTCTTAAAATGAGAGGTTTAAAGCTATTCAGGAGCTTTTCTATGCTTTCAGTTTAAACAACTGAACAAAACAATAACTAATATAAATTATTATGAAAACACTATCAAATAAACCATTATTAGTTTTTTCTATAATTATGTTTTTCTTTGTAACTGTTATCAGTTTACAGGCTTATACAGGCTTATAATGGTATGAACAAAGTAGATGTTGCCGAGGTTGAAAATACTGTTGAAACAATGACACCACAGGTTAGTATTTCCGGTCCAACCACAGTTGATCATGGTGAAAACGAAACTTGGACTGCAAATGTTACTGGTTGCGGGTCGACTAAGATATATGAATGGTATTATAAACCCAACCCAGCTGCTCCTTGGGGATATGGTCAATATACAAGTACATCAAGTAACTCCGATAGCTACTTTCATGCTTACTACAATTACGATTGGGATCCATATCAGGGATATTTTTTAAGAGTAGAATTACAATGTCAAGGAGAATCAGGGATGTGGGCAGATGAATATTATATAACCGTTAACCCCATCTAAATATATCAAATAAAATATATACAACCCTGCACCGATATATTGCGGGGTTGTTTTATTTTTAAAATGAGTATTGAATATGGATTTTATAAAAATTCATTTCCCGATTGTCATCATCTTGCTTTTTCTAATGTTAATTTTAATATCAGGATGCGACGAGACGTTTAAGCCAATCGCAGAACGTGAATCATATCCTTATTCAATTTTTGGTTTACTCGAATATCCGGCCAATACCAATTGGATTCGTGTATCTGAGGTGCGTAACAGTCAGTTTTTGGATGAAAATGCCACCATAGACGCGATGGTAACGCTACAACATCTGGAAAGCGGCCAGGCGGAGACACTGAAAGATTCACTGGTACAGTATGAAACAGGTATCATCGCGTTTAACTTTCGCTCCACGATGGAACTGGAACCAGAGCATACTTACCTGCTTAAGGCGGAACGCTCGGATGGACAGACAAGCATTGCCAAGGTGACACTGCCTCCGAACTTTCCCGATCCCAAAATCGAGCCTGGTCAGCCGGTTGTCCGTCTGCAATTAAAAGGTATTGAACATTTAGCGGATGTGAGTGTATCGTATGACGTTCGAAATAATAGAAACGGTTCCATAAGGAAATGGACATTTCATCATACTCAAGATACGCTTGGATATCAATTGTTTCACAATCCTCCGCCGACAGATGAACATATTGTGATGTTAGATATTATCCCCCACTGGTTGATGATTTGCAGATTTTATGAATCTCAAAACATCCCATATACGATCTTACAAAGTGAGCTTTATACTGCTTCTGCCAGTTCGGAATGGCAAAATTTTTCAAAAGGGAATTCACTGGAAGCACAATTACCGGATATTGGAAATGTGGAAAACGGAGCGGGTTATCTTATTGGCATTGTCAGCAAAACACTTGATTTTGAGTTGTTTATTAACAGCTTCACAAACTGTTGGCAACCTTAATGAAGATTTAAACTATGAATATCAGACATTCAAGTATAAAAATAATTGTAGACCCATTATTGTCGCGACACAATTTCGTTCTGTACTTCTTTTTCACTTTTCTATTTTTCACCCTTCTATCCACTCCCATCCAAGCCCAGAACGTCAGCCTGCAAGGGTTTATCACCGACGGCTCGTCGGGTCAGGTACTACCGGGAGCCAATGTGATCCTGTTTGAGGCCGGGCAGGAGGAGGTGTTCCGGGGAACAGCCACCGATCAAAACGGGTTTTACTCCATCGGCGGTATCCTGCCAGGCCACTATGATGTGCGCATTTCCTATCTCGGGTATGTCACCCACGAAGAAGCCCTTGATCTGGGTGATGAACGCCGCATTACCCTGAGTAAGGCCCTATTGCCCCGCGTGGAGCATCTCGACGACCTCGTGATTACCGTTCGGGGCGGGGCAACCAACCAGACGGTGGGTCACCAGCGGATTCGGCCTGCCGATCTGTCCCGTGCACCCACTCCCGCCGGAACCGGCGACTTGGCCAGCTACCTGCAGATCCAGCCCGGGGTGGTTGCTGCCGGCGACCGCGGCGGACAGCTTTTCATCCGCGGAGGCACCCCCTCTCAAAATATGGTGTTCATGGACGGGATGCTGATCTATCAGCCGTTTCACATTGTGGGCTTCTTCTCGGCTTTTCCCGAGGATCTGGTATCGGTGGCCGATTTTCACAGCGGCGGCTTCGGTGCGCGCTATAGCGG
Source organism: Balneolaceae bacterium (assembly GCA_020832285.1). GTDB lineage: Bacteria > Bacteroidota > Rhodothermia > Balneolales > Balneolaceae > Rhodohalobacter. The sequence continues at coordinate 58,148 of JAFIFB010000076.1, read as the reverse complement.
GCGCGTCTCATCGGTGATTGACGTGCAGATGAAGGACGGGCACATGTACGAGAACCGGGGCGCCGCCTCGATTAGCCCGTTTGTGGCCGGGTTGAGGGCCGAAGGTCCGATAAAGGAAGGTGAATCCTCATGGATCGCCTCTGTGCGCCACTCACTGATCGAGCATCTCGGAGGAACATTTCTGGGTGAAGAGCAGCCCTTGAAGTTTCAAAGCCATTACCTGAAGCTCAGCCACAGCTCAGATGAGGTGCGCTGTTCGGGCACAGTCCTGCACAGTTACGACCGCGGCCGTATGGACACGGCCTCCGGTGACGAGGTCCACTGGGGCAATCTGACAATGGGCGGGCGCTGCCTGGCCCTGGCAGGAAGCGGGGCACTGCTGGATGTGCGTATGAACTTTTCGCGGGTATCCAATACCATGGATGTGGGCCACTCGGAGCTGCAATCGGCGGTGAACCGATTTGTTGTCGACGGCCATGTGAGCCAGCCTGCAGGGCGCATCACGGTTGGTTATGGCGGCTACATTCTGATGAAATTTCTGAACTACGATATCCAGGAAATGTTCTTCACTCCACAAGTGGACGTGGAGGAACTGATCGGAGCCGGTATGCACCTGGAAGCCACCGTGCCGATGGGCAGCCGGGTACATATTCAGCCCGGGGTGGCGCTCAATTTTATTCCCGGCGGCTACGGGGCCAGCATGGAGCCTCGGTTTAGTGCCCGGTGGAACCCGTTCGGACGCGAAGAGGAGGAACTAAGCGCCGCTTTCGGGCTCTACCGCCAGCCGCTGGTGGGTGTGGCTGATCGCCGCGATGTCAGCTCGGTCTTTACCGGCTGGATGCCGGTTCCCATTGGCAGCTCCCAGAAGGAGGCCATCCACGCACTGGCCGGCTGGAGCCAGGCACTGTCACCGGTCTTACAGTGGTCGGTGGAGGGGTTTTACAAGCGCGTGCGTAATCAACCGGTGACCACATGGAGTACCAACGCTCAGTTTATCACCGACCTGACCCTGGCCCGCGGCCATGTGTACGGCGGGGATGTACGGGTGGAGTATCAAGGGAGTTCGGTGTATGGATCACTGGGTTACGGCTATACCTGGACGCAATACGAGACGGCCCAGGAGCATTTCAGCACCTGGTTCGGCGAGCCGGTGCAGCGATTTCATCCGCCACATGACCGCCGCCACCAGATCAATGCACTCACGTCGGCAGAGGCCGGCCCCTATAGCCTCTCGCTCGGCTGGCAGCTGGGTAGCGGCCTTCCCTATACCCGGCCTTTCGGATTTGATGACCGCATTCAATTTGAAAACAAACTGCCCAATATCATGACAGAACTTGGTGTACCAAGAATAATTATGGACCGGCCCTATAATGCGCGTCTCCCCGTGTTTCACCGGCTGGACATCTCGGCAGGCAGGCAGTTTCGTCTACAGGAAACGCGGCTAAACATTCAGGCTGGTGCTGTTAACCTCTACAACCGCGCAAACATCTTCTACTACGATGTGTCCACCCACCGCCGCATTGACCAGCTTTCATTTGCGCCCTATCTGTCCATTAAACTGGAGGTGAGATGATGTTTGTAAGTAAAAAGGCAAAAGGCAAAGGTGAAAAACATGTCCTGAGCAGTGCCCAAGTAACAAAAACAGACAGTGAGTATCGCCGATGTGAGAGAATAACCCACATGGTAAACTCCCGGTTTCAGGCGCTAATTTCCGGGCATTGAATATTCGCCGGGCGCTACGGGCAGCGTGCTTTGCAATTTACACTGCTGCCATTTGCTTTATGCCTTTTAATTCTTCTGGCAGGCTGTGATGAGACATTTAATCCGATCACAGAACGTGAATCACATCCTTATTCAATTTTTGGTTTGCTCGAATATCCGGCCGATACCAATTGGATTCGTGTTTCTGAGGTGCGCAACAATCTGTATTTGGACGAAAATGCCACCATAGACGCGGTGGTGACGCTGCAACACATGGAAAGCGGCCAGACGGAGACGCTGCAAGATACCCTGGTTCAGTATGAAGAGGGTATCTATGCGTTTAACTTTCGCTCCTCTATGGTTCTGGAACCGGAGCAGCCTTACCTGCTTAAGGCCGAGCGGGAAGATGGACAGACAAGCAGTGCCATGGTGAGGCTGCCTCCAATGTTCCCTGAACCAGTATACAGAATCAGATCAGCCTTTCCTCGCGTCATTGTTGAGGCCAGTATATCTGGGATTGAATATTTAGCGGAAGTGAATGTGATTTATCATGTTCGAAATGAATCAACCGGCCATATTCGTAGATTTGTATTTCATCATATTCAATATGTATCTGAACAAAGTCCGGGAGAATATTTGGCTATGATTTATCCATGGACTCATGCCAATACAATAAAGCAATATTATGAACAGTTTGAACAGTCTTATACGATTCTGTACAGACAGTTATATGTTGCCTCGGCATCAGACAACTGGATTGATTTTCCAACACTGGATCCACAGGTAAAAGAACTCCCGGACATTGGCAATGTGGAAAATGGAAACGGATATCTGGTCGGGATCACCAGCCAAATATTCGCTATGCCTTGCGATTTTTGTGAACAGGAGGACTGAATCCGGGATGAACCGTTTATTACCGTGAATGTTCGTTGTGAGTGAACGGGCCAGAAAGGCCGGAACTGAGAAGCGTGAGTGAATCCATCTTACTTTACTACTATATGAAAATTACGACGACCATAACGTGTACATACTTAATATCAGTATCTCTTTTCTTTTCTCTCCTTTTAGAAAATATCAACGCGCAGTTACCACAGGGAATGAATGATCAAGAAACTGCCTCAGAAACACTGGCCATGGACCTAAACAACAACTGTTGTTCCTCCCGGCCCGGCAGCAATCGGCGGTCACCCGATGTTTATATTCCATTAGACAGTGAATCAGATTTAGAGCTGTTTTCGCAATATCGTTCCAATCAAGTTTCTTTTACAGATCACTCTGATTCCGGCCGGAAGGTAAAACGGGTTCACATCCCGAAAGATCAGCATTACGGGATGGCGATGCAGTATCATTTTAGCGGAGCAGATGAAGTAACGTTACGCTGGGAACAATACCTGCCCGATGAATGGATGCCGGCCAGGGGCACACACATTAAATTTCCGGGCATTGGCAACAGAGACGAGCATGGCTGGGGCGGACGACGTACGGACGGAACCAGTGGCTGGACTGTCAGAACCGGCCTGCGAAATCAACCCGATCAGAACAACGCCGTTACCGTTGAGTTTTATGTGTATCACATGGAGATGGGCAGATGGGGATCGATCTATTCCTGGGACAGGGATGAAAACGGAGCCGGGGTCTATCGCGGCGAATGGACAGAAATGGAAATTTATGTTCGTGTAAACACTCCTGGTGAAGATGACGGAATCATCTGCGGATGGATAAACGGGGAACAGCGGTTTGAAAAAACAGATCTGAAATTTCGCGCCGAAGGGTATGATCAATACGACATCAGAGAAATTATATGGGATATTTACCACGGCGGTGCAGAATCATCTCCAATTGATCAGGATATCTATTTTCGGAATCTGAAAATATGGTACGGCAGTCTGAATTCTGAAACGGATTATTAACTTAACTGTCGCAGTTGAACTTTAAACCGCAGTAAAAAAGCATATTGGGAATATTTTCTCGCACCTATTGGATACTTCGGGAAAGATTTATGCTGAGTTTAGCTCAGGTCTACGCAGAATATCAGCGAAAATCTGCGAGAAACCCCAACTGCGACATTTGAGCTATTAACTATTATCTATCGAAAGTTTCATCACTTCTTTTATTCATCCAGATGCCTCGAAATAAACGGCTCGATCGATTCGGCCCAGATCCGGTACCCGGCCGGAGAAAGATGAAGTGCGTCGGGCATGATTTCTTCAGAAATCAAACCGTCTGACTCCAAAAATGCATGGCCAATATCCAGAAAGAAGATATTTTCCCTGCCATCCAACTTGTTGAGTGCCTGGTTTACTTGAGTAATTACACCTCTCTGATCATTAAACTCTGCTCCGCGCGGAAAAATCCCCAACAGCAAAATTTTCGTGCCCGGCAGTGAAGATCGTATTTTTTCGACAACGGCTTTTAAACCTGCCAGTATTTCCGGAGGCGTATTCCTGTCCGTCCCGGAATTATTGGTTCCGATCATCAGAATCGTCAATTCAGGATAGATTCCGTCAATATTTCCATTTTCGAGCCTCCACAAAACATGCTGCGTGCGATCTGCACTGATCCCGATATTCACTGCCCTGCGCGCACCATAAAACTCATTCCAAACCTCGCTGCCGGCACTCTCCCATCCCTGGGTAATTGAATCACCAATAAACAGAATATCGATTTCACCCTGGTTTTCCTGCACCACCTCATTCAAATGCAAAAACCGTTCATACCCGCTTCCCTCCCGGGCAACCGGAATGATGGCGTCGTTACTCTGCAGACTCTGTGCAGGCAAATAAGAAAACCCAATTAGACTGAAAAAGCATAATAAACAAAAGATTTTTTTGATCATGACAGGCTTGTTTTGAAATGAATTTTAAAGCAAAGCACAGTATTCAGAATTTCACTTAAAAAAACAACTAACCTGCATTATTCACCAAGGAATTTGGTTGTGGTCAATGATGCTGTCCAAGAATTGAGTTTCAAGATCTTGAAACCTAAAAATTTTAAGTTTGTCAAGGTATTGAAAAGAAGCACCCCTCCTTGCGGCGTGTTTTTCGCCGGAGGGAGGGGACGGGGGTGGGTCAGAAAAGATCGGAACTTGTTATTTCCTAAATAATTTAGGCAGGTTTAAGATGATTTTGTCTTTTTGGACAGCCTCAAAATTGTTGGCGAAAAAGTCCGACGGCTTGAACTTTGAGTAAACCATTTTTGAGACAACGAAGTCCACAAGTAAATTTCACTTCGTGGGAATCTCTTGCGCTCGGAGCGTAGCTCGTGACAATTCGTTGAATAAATTTTAATCTTTGTTTGATGGTTCATGCGGATGGACATAGTGATAAATCAATCAACTATTATTTCTGAATAATGCAGGTTAAAAAAATAATTTACTTTTATTTAATAATGTATTTATTTAAACCCATAAGGAAACGATTGCAATTACCATTGAATTATCCTTCAAATTCTTATTTTTAATAAAATGATTGTATTTAAAAAAACAATATACACCCTGATTCTTATTACATTTGCAGGTTTCACATTATCAGGGTGCGATACACCTTCAGTAAATAATGAAAGAGAAGAATTACCGCCCGGGCAGGGAATTGCATGGTTGTTTCCCGGTGATGAAGGCATTGAAAACCATGAAAGTGTTGTTTTTTCCGATAACTTCGAAAACGGAACCCTGGAAGATCTGGAAACTCACTGGGGACATATGAGCAACAGAGACGGTAAGGTCATCTTTTTCAGCGATGATGTACCGGATGGCTCGGCGGGAACCCGTTCCCTTCGAATGACAGCAACAAGGGGTGAAAATGCGGGTGGTGAACTCTATAAAACGTTTGATCCGGGATGGGATAAAATCTATCTCCGGTTTTATACCAAATTCGCTGAAGATCACGGCAGTTACCACCATTTTGTTGCCTTGCGGGGTTTCAAAGATCCGTTACCCTATCCCATGGGCGGCGCCGGCCAAAGACCTGAAAACCATTTCAGTGTAACCATTGAACCGACCCGGAGCCAGAACACAGAATATGCACCTTTGGGAATCTGGCAGTTTTACGCCTATTGGCCGGAAATGCGCTCATGGCAATCACCAGAAGGAGAACCCGACGGTAGAGACAATCCGTATTACGGCAACAGTTTTCGTCCTGAAAATCCTTTTGGTGTCCCGCGGGGCCAGTGGATGTCTGTTGAATTCATGGTGAACCTGAACTCTTCTCCCGATGAAAAAGATGGTGAAATCGCATTATGGATCGATGGTGAACCCGTCGTACAATTCGCACCGGGAACACCAGATGGCTACTGGAGAGGAGACAGCTTCCGCAATGACCCCAGCCATACCGATTCAGCACCTTTTGAGGGTTTTCGATGGCGGCATGATATGGATGTAAAAGTGAATGTCCTCCGTTTGCAGCACTATGTCTCCGGAACAGCTTTCGATCGGTCGGACACCTATTCAGAAGAGAATCCGGATATGCTGATCAACACGGAACAAGCCACTGTCTGGTTCGACAATGTGGTTATGGCCACCGAATATATCGGCCCGATGAAGATGGCGCAGTGATTGAGCTGATTACTGAGGAAAAAAGTTTGAATATAATCGTAACCGGCTGAGAATCGATACCGGATTTTTCAATTCGAATCCACTCATAGGGTTACGGCACATGAAATAGAACAAGCCTGATGAAATGATAACAGGGAGTCAATTTTATATTAGTTCACTGATGGTGATTCTGCCACTTCTGATATTATCAGGGTGCAATGCTTCTGACAACGCTGAAGAAGAGATCACCGGCCGCGGGATAGCATGGCTTTATCCCGGTGATGAAGGAATCGAAAATCATCCGGGTGTTGTCTTTGCTGATAATTTTGAAACCGGTGATTTGAATGATTTGAAAGAAAGGTGGGGACACTGGAACAACAGGGAAAATAAAGTGATCTCTTTCAGCAGTGATGTACCAGAAGGCTCTGCCGGAACACGTTCATTAAAAATGACCGCAACTCGTGGCGAAAACAGCGGTGGTGAACTTTACAAAACATTTGATCCGGGATGGGATGAAGTTTACCTGAGATTTTACACGAAATTCCCCGACGATCATGGATATCAGGGTCATTTTGTGGCCTTGCGGGGCTTTAAAGATCCACTGCCATATCCCATGGGCGGAGCTGGCCAGCGGGCCGAAAATCACTTCAGCGTAACAATTGAACCAAAAACTGCCGAAATAAACTCTTATCCTAATGTGATGCATCAACCGCCGGGAGTTTGGCAATTCTATGCCTATTGGCCGGAAATGCGCTCATGGCAAACACCGCACGGCGAACCTGATGGCAGGGATAACCCATACTATGGCAACTCTTTCCAGCCCAAAGAACCTGCAATTGCACCAAGAGGAGAGTGGATCTCAATAGAAATCATGGTCAGGCTAAACTCATCTCCCGAAGAAAAAGATGGAGAGATGGCTTTATGGATTGACGGTGAACCTGCAGTTCATTTTGCCCCCGGAATGCCAAAAGGTTACTGGATGTCATCAGACCGCTATCCCGGTGATCCCGCTATTCCCAATGCCCGTTTTCGAAATGATCCGGATCATCCCGATGCAGAGCCTTTTGAAGGTTTCCGGTGGCGGCACGATATGGATGTAAAAGTAAATGTACTGCGGCTTCAGCACTACATATCCGAAGGAACATTCAGCAATTCACAGGCATATTCGGAAGAAAACCCTGACCACCTGATAAATACAGAACAAAATATAGTCTGGTTCGACAATGTGGTCATGGCCACAGAGTACATCGGTCCGATGAAGCCTGCCCGGTGATATTGATTTACCAGAGGATTTGATACTTAAATACGCAAAATAGCCTTCACTTTGGCCTGGTTACTGTATCACTGCGGAGGTCGATCATAAAAAAACACGTTTCAAATCAAATACACAGTTTCTCATTTTACTGATCCAGCCATGCCTGAAATAAGCGAAAAGCTACTAATTACCCGGCAATCAAAAAAATGTAATTTGCAAAACTCTCCAAGGGTTCGAAACCCTTGGAGGGTTTGGTTTCAGGAAAACCATTGGTACTGGCTACATTAACCTGGTATCGTTTGAAGGCTCATATCCTGTCACCTCCTCAGTGGTGTTGCTCTCCCTTCTACGTTATAACTTCGAAGGGCAGGCTCTACTATGTTATCCACTACGTTAAAACTTCATAGAGCAGGCTTTTAGGTAAAAATATTGAATAAATATCAACTCCCAGAGGCTGTCCCGGAACAAATTTAGCAGCAAAATTTGTCGACATGTTATTTTAACTCGGGGTTCGTGTCCCGTTAGGGACAAAATATGGGTAGTAGAGAATGATATTACCAACCCGTCTCCCTGTACCGTAGGCACAGCATATTCCGGCAGAATCAGTTGTGAATCCCGCCGAGATACACCTGTTGCAGCCGCGGGTCTTCCCGAAGTTCTTCGGCTGTACCGTGCAGTACAATAGTACCCGTTTCGATCAGGTAGCCTCGATCTGCCAGTTTCAGGGCCATCCGCGCATTCTGCTCAACGAGCAGCAGGGTTACATTTTCCTCTTTGCGGATCTGGTTCACAATGTTGAACACCTCCCTCACCAGAACCGGCGCCAGGCCCATTGAGGGTTCATCCAAAAGCAGAATTTTCGGGCGGGCCATCAGTGCCCGGCCAATGGCCAGCATCTGCTGTTCACCCCCGGAGAGGTACCCCGCCTGAACCTTCAGACGTTCTTTCAGCCGCGGAAAATAGCCGAACACGCCTTCCATATCCGTTTCAATTTTGTCCCGGTCCTTCCGGGTATAGGCACCCATCAGGAGATTTTCATACACACTCAGATCAGGAAACACAAAGCGCCCTTCCAGCACATGAACCAGCCCTCGGGAAACCATCAAATGAGCGGGGTATCCTGTCGTATCCTCCCCATCCAAAAACACATTGCCCCCGGTTATACTTCCTTCTCCTTCAAGCATGCCCGAAATAGATTTAAGGGTAGTGGTTTTTCCGGCCCCGTTTGCTCCCAGCAGAGCCACGCACTCGCCTTCATCCACATGAAGGTCCACTCCGTGAAGCACCCGGATCACATTTTGATAGGATGCCTCCAGGCTTTGAACTTGTAACAGGGGCCTGTTTTGTTCGGTTGAGCGGCTCACTAATCCTCCCAGATTTTTACCCAGCGCCCGTCCCGGACCTGGTAGATGGATGAATTTTGACCGGGGCGATGGTCTTCAGGGGTATAGTTCACGGGCGGCACCAGTCCGCCGGGAGAGAAATCTTCCAGCTCATAAAACATATTCCGCAGGTTTTCCCCGGTAATCTCCAGTTCCCGGTCTATGGCCATCCCGATCACTTCGGCAGCCAGCAGCGCCTGGGCCCAGCCGCGGATATAGTGTGTATTGGGATCGCGATAACCGGCCTGCATGATCACCTCCATCATGGCGGCGCTCTCATCTCCGTACTCCACAGAGCCGTAGAGCGACAGGTGCCCTTCCGCATCATTGCCGGCGGTTCGGATAAAATTCTCATCTCCCGCATAAATATTCCCGATAATCACCGCATCGCTTTCCTGGCGCCGGAGATCCCTGGCCAGAACCGCCATAGCCGTGTGAGTGTTACCCATCCAGACATGTGTGGCATCAGCATTCCGGAATGCCAGTGACTGCTGAACTGCCGAAGTTGGCGTATAACTCATATCCTGCTCCGATACGATGGGAACTCCCACCTTTTCCGCTTCATCTTTGATGGCTCCAATGGGCGCCATCCCGAATCCGCCGGGGTTGCGTGCGAGCCCCAGCCTGCCGTTCTGTTCGGCCACATAGCGAACGGCGCTCCGGGCCGCTGTGGAATAGTCGGTATTGGTGATAAAGAAGTAGGGAGCCATCTCCGGGTTCACAAACCGTTCGTCGTAGGAGGTGGGCATGTAAATGACCTGCGCGCGTGTGGCCAGGTCCATCACGGCTTCACTATCCGGTGTGCCGAAACCGTGTATAAGGGGCACACCATAATCGCCCGACAGCTCCCGGAATGCAGCTATGGTGCGCGGAACATTGTAGCCGGTTTCCCTTTCCAGAATTCTGACCGGACGCTCCCGCACCCCACCCTGTTCGTTGATCCAGCGCCAGGCGTCGCGAACTCCGTCTGCCAGCGGAATACCCACATCCGAGGTTTCACCGGTCCGGTTTGTGATCTGCCCGATACGGATAGTTCCTTCCTCTTCGGCCGGTGCGCATCCGTTCCACATCAGCAGAAATGAAAAAAGAAAAACAATAATCACGCATATTCTGAGTAGTGAAGAAAAGATAGTCATGAGCGGTTCTGTTTGGTTTGATTTTTGAAGATCTGATTATTAAATAAATGAACAGTTTTTCGCCAGGAACGGGCAAGCCCGCGAGGTTCGTAAAGCAGAAATAGTACAACCAGCAGACCGAAGATTCCCAGCCGCAGCGGTGCGATCACCGAGACATCATCCAGGAGACGGTTGCCGGCCATATCGAGAAACTCAGGAACCAAAACGATGAAAATCGCTCCTAAAACGGCTCCCGCCAGCGAACCCAGTCCGCCGATAATGATAAGTACCAGCATTTCTATAGACCGCATCAGGTTAAATGCCTCGGTGGCCACAAACTGAAGATGCCATCCATAGAGTGCTCCTGCAAGGCCTGCATAAAAATGGCCTGTCGCAAAGGCTACCAGTTTGGTTTTCTGCAGATTCATGCCCATTAGCTGTGCGACTACCGGCCGGTCCCTGATCGCCTCCATCGAACGGCCAAGGCCTGAGCGCAGCAGGTTCAGATAAACAACCCCGCCGGCTACGGTAAAAGCCAGCACAAGCAGAAAGTAATGAGCCGAATCATCAAAATGAAAACCGGCGATGGAAGCGATGCCCACCGGTCGGCCATCCGGACTTTTGGTCAGCCACAGAGCCTGTTCAAAAAACCAGTAGAGAATGACTTGCGCCGCAAAGGTGGCCAGGATCAGGTAAACTCCGCTCAGCCTCAGAGAGGGCAGCCCGAAGAGCAGGCCAACAACGGCCGTAACGAATCCTGCCAACAGAAGGGCGAGCAGCAGCGGTAATCCCATATCGATCACAAACCAGGCTGCGGTGAATGCCCCCACTCCCATAAAAGCCGCATGTGCGATGGAGATCAGCCCGGCATTCCCTGAAAGCAGGTTTAGCCCCATTGCCGCCAGTGAAAAGATGGTGATCGTGGTCAGCAGCGAGACATAGTAGCCTGACAAAAACTGGGAACCAACCACCAGCACCAAAATGATCGCTGCCGCACCGTATCGCTCAAACTGCGTTTCCAGCAACGGCAGGCCATTTGGCATGGGATGATGTTTTTCTGCGGATTGTTTCATAGCCGCTCCACCTCTTTGGTTCCCATCAGTCCCTGCGGGCGGATCCATAAAATGATTATCAAAACAATGAATGGCGCCACTGTACCGAGTCCGCTCAGTCCGGTCCAGTCGCGCAGGTAGCCGCCCCCGAGTTCTTCGATCACCCCGATGATCACCCCGGCGATCGTTGTGCCGACGATACTGTCCAGCCCTCCCAGGATCACGGCGGGAAAGACACGCACACCATAAGCGCTCAGTTCAGGAGTCAGTCCTGCAATATTGCCGGTAATCACCCCTCCGGCTGCCGATACGATAGCCGCCACCACCCAGGCCAGGGCAAACACCCGGTGCAGAGGCACTCCCACACTTCTTGCCGCCACCTGAGAGCTGGCCGCCGCACGCATGACAAGGCCGGTTCGTGTGTACCGGAAAAACAGCCCGAAACCCGCCATAAAGATCAGGCAGGTTACGAAGCTATAGATGTAAATAACGCTTACCCTTACGAAGCCCAGGTCTACAGGTACATCGCGAATCCAGGCTGGAAAATGCAGAGTGATCGGCCCCCAAACCAATAAAACGATGGAACGAAGAATGATTCCGATCCCGATTGTTACCATCACTACACTCATGACGGGTGCATTCATCATCCGCCTCAGCACCAGCCGTTCGATCAGTATGGCCATTACCGACATCAATACAAGGGTGAGCAGAAATGCACCGGGAACACCAATCTGAAGCTGATAAACCAGTTCCAGACAGATATACGCACCGATCATCAGCAGCTCCCCCTGGGCAAAGTTCAGCACTTTTGATGCCTTGTAGATCAGCACGAAACCCAGTGCCACCATCGAATAGATCGAACCCACCAGGATTCCGTTGATCAATAGCCCCCAAAAATAATCCATTAATCCTCCCCCAGGTAAGCTTTGCGAACCCGTTCATCTTTCACGACTTCTGCGGGTGTTCCTTCAGCGATTTTTCTGCCGAAATCGAGCACAACCGTAAAATGCGAAAGAGACTGTACCACGCTCATATCGTGTTCAATCATCACAATGGTGATCGCTTCATCACGGTTAATGCCGGCAATCCAGCCGGACAGCTCCTTCTTTTCATGCTCTGTCATTCCGGCCATGGGTTCATCCAGAAGCAATAACCCGGGCTGCGCCATCAGTGCCCGGCCCAGTTCCAGTTTTTTTTGAAGTCCGTAGGAAAGTTCCCCCGCAGGCAGATTCCACCACTGTTTCATCTCCAGCTTTTCCAGCAGTTCAAAAGCTTCATGCTGAAGTGCGCGTTCTTCATCCCGGCAGCCCCAACGCCCCCAAAAGAGACACCGGCTTATCAGGCCGCGGTTTAGGCGGTGATGGCCTCCGACCATCATATTTTCCAAAACCGTCTGTTCTGTAAAAACATTGATATGCTGAAATGTTCGTGCAATGCCCAGTTTGATACGACGGTGGGCGCGTATTCGAGTCAGTTCTGTATCACCATAACGGATCTTTCCCTTTGGTGTGTACTGCCCTGAAATGCAGTTCAGAAGAGTGGTTTTCCCGGCACCATTCGGACCGATAATGGCATGAATCGTGCCCGGTTCAACACGAAACGAAACCCCGTCGAGCGCCTGCACCCCGCCGAACGACAGGCTGAGGCCGGAGATCTGCAGGGGTGGATTGTGAACAGGTGATGCTTCAGTCAAAATTGAAGAATATGTTTTTTAGTAATGGTATAAATTTTACCGGAAAATTCGAGGTTGTTAAAACTAAAAGGTTCTGCAGAAATTGTTTTGGTGGCCGTACAATCCCCAATCGAATACTATGACTTAATCAAGTATTTCAAGTGGATTTTTCCATTTGTGTTAATTTTTTGAATATAATCGGGATTGTACTCAGCGGGGTTATTCCATATAACGCATTACAGGCGATTCAATTTATTTATAATATTATTGATCACCAACAGGTGCTCTTTTCCTTCGGCTCGTTTTTTCTCGTAATACTCCTTGTATTGCGGATAATGTGTTTTGACGCTCAGGACTGCTTGGTGCATCACCCGTCTGACTTCAGAATTGGCCAAATCCGCTACTTTTTTCGGTGCGATTCACCGAGCTGCCGGACGGGTAGGGGTGTGGAGCAAACCCAAAGCGGCAGGCTTTCGATTCGAGAGATGGGTTTTTCCAAAGAGGGCCAGAGGTTGCCTGTCGGGATTCGGCAGCATTTTTTTGTTGGTTTAAAACCAACAAAACTTTTCACAGGAAATCTAAAAGAAGATGGGACTACATGAGCCACTATATCAATTTACCCACAACAATACCTGTGAGATATCCGGGTTAAATCCCTGCTTATTTGATCAGCATCATCTTTCGGGTCCTTACAATCTGGCCGGTTGTTAACCTGTAGAGATAGAGGCCACTGGCAAGCCTTTCTGCGTTGAACAGAAGTATATGCGTTCCCTGGTTTCTCATTCCTTCTTCATATTTGGCCACACGTACCCCCCGAAGATCAAAAACTTCAATCGTTACTTCACCCGGCTCACTCAAATGATACCGGATTGTGGTTTCCGGGTTAAAAGGGTTGGGATAATTTTGATCGAGCTGGACATATTCATCTTCCATCTCAAACATTGCCAACTTTTTTCCCCTGATTAACTCAATTTCATTTACCAGTTCTGCCTTTTTTTCAAATGAAAGGCCTTTGGCTGTCACATACCATACAGCTCTGAGTGTATCACCAACTTCGGTTCCTGTATTTTCAAACATCCGGTCAATTTCGTAATAAGGCATCGGCTTTGTGGTTGTCGATAACGAATCGAAAACAGCCACAGCTGAAGAGAAATCACCGTTTTCTACATCAAATCGCAAGGAGTAGGTAATATCCAATGAGCTTTCTGCTTCGTGCCACATAAAATTTATATAATCATCCGGTTCACCATCTATCAAAAAAACAGCCCTGTCTATTGGCAGCTGAAGTCTGAAATCCGAAATAGCATCATTGTTGAACTTTGGACTGGCTGAAGCGGGATTGGAATAAGCTGATTTTCCTTCACTTCCCGCTGCTCTTACACGATATCTGTAGCTTTTATCTGAAACATCATGGTCATCGAATGACCTTTCATCACCGGGAACCACTGAAATGACATCGAAGTTTTCTCCTTCGTCTGAGGAACGCTCAATAAAAAACTCTACCGGTTCTGTGGATGCGTGCAGCCAACTCAACGTCAGTTTGTTAAATTTTTCATTTGAAACGGAAAGTTTTGCCGGTGCGTCAGGTGAAACACCATAGTTCAGCCGCTCTTCAAGCTGTGCCTGGTAGAGTGACGCCGGAATGGGCTCGATGCCGGTACCTTCAATGTATCCAGCCAGATGATTAAAAAGTCCATCACCGGAAACATTACCCCTGTTACCGATTCCATAGTTCTGTGCAGTGGGTGGTTTTTGAATAAAAATGTAGTGATCTTCGGCATCTACATTCCATGCTACAGAATGCACTGCTCCCCAGCCATGGGATGAACCCAAATTCCCGCGATTATGAAGAGAGAGTACGTTGTAGTGAGAAGGATTCTCAAATACGACTTTATCATACAACAAACCCTGGCTCCATTTTTGATGGCCTTCGGATGAACCGAGAGTCCCGACAGATCTTGCATTGTGAAAAACAATGCCCGATGCCACACTGGTGCCATTCGATACAAAATCACGTCTTCCATTCGTTGAAATAACATTTTTGAATAAAATATGATTTGAATAATGCCCGCTACTAAAATTGTATCGCCTTTCCCCCGTAAGTGGTGAATGCGGCTCAAGTGCCCGCGAATTTTCAACTGTGATATGGGCTGAATATCGGGTTTTGAAGGCTGAACGACGAAAATGTAAAACCGTTACATTTTTCGCCCAGCTATGGTTTGCACCATTAAAATAAACCCCATCACTTGCATGAGTATCTGCCCCTGGGTGTGCTGACTGAATTTCAATTCTGAGATTTTCAATCCCTGAATCGGTTACCGGCAGGCGACCTCTCGGCTTGAAAATGACCGACTGAGCAAGGTTTTTGTCCAAATGATTAAATACCGGTGCATCAATAGTGATTACATTTTCTGAAATCCGGATAATCTCCCGGCTATAGTAAATATCCAGGTACTCTGGCTCCCATTCCGGTGCTCCTTCAGTACCGCCTCCGTCCACGGCTCGGATCCAGTCCGGTGTACTATGATGCCGAATAATGATCCTGTCTCCCGGGATGAACCTTGAGGCATCTTCCACTTCAAAACTTCTGGCCCCAACAGGCACAAACTCTGAGATGATGTTTACCCGTTCGGCTGGAACAGCATGCCATTCCACTCTTTCCTCACCAATCTGAATGACGGCATCTCTAACATTTTGTGTTACCCTAAAAACTGTGCTTTCTGATGGTTCTGCACCATCCCCGGAGCCCCTCAAAACCACTCCGCTGCGCCGAATAAAAACCGGCTGTGAAATAGTATAAATACCGGGATTAAGTTTTACTGCACCGCGAATTCCATTTTCATCCAACGGCAAATTGCCCACCCTGTTAAGTGCCTGCTGAATCTGAGCCGCATTGTTTCCGGAAACAGGGTCCAAAATTTCTTTTACCGGCACTTCCGGATATGGAACACCACCGCCACGATATCCCGCATGGCTAAAGTCAGGAATCCGGTTTCCCTCACTGTCCGAGATATACGTGAGGCGATTATTTTCAACATAAATGATTTTTGACTCAATTTGAGCGAATCCGGGCGATACAAACAGTACCGGAATCAGTAGGTTCAGCATCATTACTGCACATACAAAATGACACTTACTTGCAATGTTAACGGCAACACAGAAAGCAATCTTTCTCATCTCCAAAGCCACTTTAGATATCTCTTAATTTCACAGAGATCTGTGAATAAAATTTCTATTCGAATTTAGCCCACAATTTTCTTAAAAAAAATACTACCCATATTTTGTCACTAAGGGACACTAAACCCAAGTTCAAATAACATAACATCTCGACAAATTTTGCTGCTAAATTTATCCCTGGACTGAATATGGGTAGATAAAATAAAAGATGCGCTACAAACCCAAACATTAGCACATGCCTGCGTTGTTCTGGTATTTTACCCGTTATTCCATTCAGGTCATTTTCCAACTGGTGCCAGAGCAGAATAATGATAGAGTATTTGAGATTGGCTGATTTTTGAGTTTGCCGTGTCGTCCCGTAACGGGACTTGCATGGTTTGACGCACAACAAAAACTAGGCTGTCTAAGAAGTGAGTTTCAAGATCTTAGAACCTAAATTTTTTAAGTTTCCCAAGGTATTGAAAAGGAGCACCCCTCCTTTCGGCGTGTTTTTCGCTGGAGGGAGGGGACGGGGGTGGGTCAGAAAAGCTCGGAACTTGTTAATACCTAAATAATTTAGGCAAGTTTTAGATAATTTTGTCTTCTTGGACAGTCTCGCTACATTCGGTCGTCTCTACGAGACTGAGTGTGGTGAAGTAAAGAGATCTCGATTATTTTGCAATGGTGGATTGGAACCAGAATATCACCAGCACTGGATACATTCACATGCTTACCGTTAGAAGCTCATATCCTGTAACTTCTGAAATAGTGTTGCCCGCCCTACTACGTTAAAACTTCGAGAACCAGGAAAACTTCCAAGAGCAGGCTTTTTGGGGAAAATTACGGGCTAGCGGATAAAATAATTACAGGTTCAGCATTTTCAGAATGAATACAAAAAATCATCGGATCAATATCATTTTTCTCGTTTCAGAAAAATTACCGACAGTCAAACGGTATAAGTATACACCACCAGCAAGACCCGAACCGTTAAAATGAATAGTATGAAATCCAGTCTCTCTGTGGCCTTCTTCAAGTACAGCTACTCTGTTTGCCTGAATATCAAACACTTCGACTCTAACCTGGCCGGGTTCTGATAAATAATATTGTATTGTTGTGGCGGGGTCAAAAGGGTTCGGATAGTTTTGATCAAGCCGGGCCGATTGTCCTTCAGGAACCGAGGGTTTTCTTACTAACTTAATCTGCCGAACTTCTTCAGCCCAATGTTCAAACGGGCCGGAATTTGCCTTAACTGTCCATTGAGCATTTAGTGTGTCACCCTCTGCCACATTCATCCGACGAAACAGCTCTGTTGCTTCACTAAAATGCAAAGATAGCGAAGCCGATTCCAGTGACTCAATCACTTTTACAGGGGAAGAAAAGTCCGCTCCTGACAAATCGATGAAAAGTGAATAGGAAACATCAAATAAACTGTTTGTCTCATCCCACGTAAAACGGATATCATCATCTTTCTCCGAATCTATGATTAATTCTGTATCATCCACAGGCTGGTTCAACCTGAAATCCGAAATCACATCATCAGGATAGTCTCTAACCAGTTTCATTTGGTGAACATCTTCAGACCTTTTTTCGAAAGAAGAAAATTTGGCATTTACTGTCCATTGAATTTCGAGTGTATCGCCAAATTGTACCTCAAACCTCTCAAAAAGCTGCTCAGCTCTGGAAAAATGAAAAGAAGCAAAGGCAGAATCCGTTGCGTCCAATATTTCGACAGGTGAGGTAAAGTTACCTCCCGGCAGATCGATAAGCACACTGTAAAATATTTTCAGGGGATTACTCTCCTCTTCCCACGAAAAAACAACTTCATCATCGACATCAGGTTTTACCATAACAATATTTCCATCTTCCGGGGCCAATAGGCTAAATCCCGAAATAGCACTCTCATCAAATCTTGGTGTTTGTTCTGCTGCCGAAGAATATGCGGATTTTCCTCCCTCACCAACTGCCCTGACCCGGTAGAGATATGTTTGATCTCCCAGGCTTTTATCTATAAAAGAAGTTTCTCCCCTGATAAGAGCAATTTTTTCGAAATTTTGATCACCAACCGGTGACCTTTCAACTTCAAACTCTACCCGTTCATGCGCAACATGATTCCATTTCAGGTCCAATTGATTGTGGGTATCATTTGATACAGAGAGTTTCCTGGGTGCATCAGGTGCAACACCAAAATTCAGCCTCTCTTCCAGTTGTGCAAGGTACAATGATCCGGGATCGGGGTTTCGCCCGGTTCCTTCAATATATCCCCTGGGATGATCGAATAAACCGCTGCCAGAAACAGTTGCCTTATTTCCAATTCCATAATTTTGGGCAGTGGGAGGTTTCTGTATATAGATGTGATATCCTTCAGCATCTGTATTCCAGGCTACGGAATGGGCCGAAGCCCAGCCTTGTGAAGAACCGAAATCTCCCCTGTTATAGAGCGACAGAATATTATAGTAAGTGGCATTTTCAAATGTAATATTATCGTACAAAAGCCCATGAGACCATCTCCGGTGCCCCTCGGAAGAGTTTGAAGTCCGATCTGATTTTGAGTTGTGAAAGACTATTCCTGAGGCAGAGGCAGAGCCATTTACTACAAAATCTCTTCGTCCATTTGTAGAAAGTACATTCTTGAATAATATATTGTTGGAAAATAAATGAGCATTAAAATTGTAACGGTTTGTACCTGTTATAGGTGAATGTGGCTCCAAAGCACGTGAATTTTCAATCGTTATATTGAATGCACGGTGTGTTTTAAAACCTGATCTCTGAAAATTAGTTACCGTAACATTTCTTGCCCAACTGTTTGCGGCCCCATAAAAATAGACGCCCAACTCTGCATGATTGTTAGCTCTTTCACCTACAGACTGAATATCGATCCGGATATTTTCAATTCCCGACTCAGTTACTAGGTCTGTATCATCAAACTTGTAGATATATGGCTGTGAGAGAGTTCTGTCGAAGTGGTTGAAGATCGGGGCATCTATTGTAATTACATTGCCACGAATAGCAGTGATCTGGCGATTGTAAATAATCTCAAGCATTGGATCCGGTACCCAGGCAGGGGAGCCTTCTGTACCGCCCCCGTCCACTGCATCAATCCATGCATTCGTTGCAGGGTGCAATAAAATGATCCTGTCTCC
The DNA here is from genome assembly GCA_020832285.1 of Balneolaceae bacterium. Classification (GTDB taxonomy): domain Bacteria; phylum Bacteroidota; class Rhodothermia; order Balneolales; family Balneolaceae; genus Rhodohalobacter. Next base: position 39,147 of record JAFIFB010000076.1, on the reverse strand, counting down.
GGACGAAAATCCCGATGCATCTTCAACTTCAAAGCTTCTTGAACCAACTGGCAAGAAGTCTGAAATAATATCAATTTCGGAACCATTGATCCGGGTCCAGCTCGTTCGTTCATCTCCCACCTGAATCACAAAATCTCTAACATTTCGAGAAACCCTGATGATTGTATCTTCTGAAGGATCATCTCCATCTCCCGATCCTTTCAGAACGACTCCACTGTGATTTATTTGCAGGCTGCTGTTGATATTATAAATTCCCGGATCCATTTTCACAGCACCACGAATTCCGTTTTCATCTGGTGTTAAGTTTGCAACCCGGTTAATTGCATTTTGAATCTGTGCACGATTATCACCCTGTACAGGGCTGATGGTTTCTCTTACAGGCACATCGGGCAAATTAACCCCTCCTCCACGGTAACCAGCATGGCTAAAATCCGGAATACGATTTCCTTCACTATCCGAAACGTAGGTAAGCCTGCCTTCTTCAAAGTAAATTATACCGGAATTGAATTGGGCTGTTGCCAATGAAGGGATTAACAAAACAAAAAAGAGAATCTTGCAAAAAAGAACACACCCCGGCACCTTTATTAAAATGCTCCGGCCACAATCTTTAAATATTCCTGCTTCACTACCCACTAAGTATAGACTTCGAGGGTCAGAAAAGCTTAGCAAGTCAGGTGTTTTAAGTAAAATTTCTTTGCGGAGTTTTAACGCAGCAAAACCCCTTTTGAAACAATACAACCTGCAGGTAAATTTCTTAATGTGTGACAATACATTGAATAAAATTTTAATCTTCCTTAGATGTACATTGCTGATGGTCATGTCAATAAAACCAATCAACTATTTTTTGTGAATAATGCAAGAGAAGTGTTAAGAATACACTCAATACGTCTGATCGTCCTCTTCATTCAGCACCTCCTTTTTTCTTAATAAATGTCAAAAACCGAAAACCAAGTGAATGCCTGGAAAGTTAATAAAAATCAACATCTAACCTGAATTCTTTACCAAGGAATTTTTTATGGGCAAATTCGACAGCAGTCGGGTGAAAATTTTGAATAATTCAGGTTAAAAAAGTGTTGAACTTACGTAACGATCTCCTCTGTCGCATGTAATGCAAACGATAACTCCTTCATCCAGCTCATCAGCTATTTTCAGGGCTGCTGCAAGTGCTCCTCCACTGCTCATACCGGCAAAAACACCCTCTTCTCTGGCCATACGGCGTGTCATTTCAGTTGCCTCCTCCTGGCTGACATCCACAATCCGGTCAACTCTATCGGCTTCAAAAATGGCCGGTAAAAACTCGGGAGTCCAGCGCCGGATTCCGGGTATGGATGATCCTTCAGTAGGTTGTGTGCCCACAATCTGAATAACATGATTTTTCTCTTTTAAGAAGCGCGATACTCCCATAATGGTTCCCGTTGTACCCATTGCAGAAACGAAGTGAGTAACTTTCCCACCAGTATCTCTCCATATTTCAGGGCCTGTGGTTCGTTCATGGATTCGATAATTATCAGGATTGGCAAACTGATTTAAAATAAAATAGCCCTCCTCTTCTGCCATTTTTTCGGCCAGTGTACGGGAGTACTCAATCGTTTTTTCGGCTGGTGTTAAAATCAATTCTGCCCCAAATGCCCTCATCGTCTTGATGCGTTCCTCCGTGGCATCTTCGGGCATAATCAGTGTCAGGTCCAGGTTCTTGTAGGAGGCGATCATGGCAAGAGCTATTCCGGTGTTTCCGCTTGTAGCTTCAACCAGTTTGTCGCCGGGCTTGATTTCATTCCGCTCCAAAGCTCCCGAAATCATACCCAGTGCAGGGCGGTCTTTTACGCTTCCCCCGGGATTTTGTCCTTCAAGTTTGCAGTAAATCTTTACATTTTTATTTTTTGGGATATACTCAAGTTCTACAAGCGGAGTATTCCCTATCAGATCTTCAATCTTCATTTAAACGGTATTTTATTTGAAAGTGATCGTATCAGTTTCACCGTCACTATCGGTCATTTTGGCCTGATAGTAAATTTTTGAACCTTCCGGAACACTGCGTGTCAGCCATACATTACCACCAACAATACTATTTTTTCCAATAACGGTTTCACCGCCTAAAATCGTTGCACCAGCGTAAATTACAACATTATCTTCGATTGTTGGATGGCGTTTGATTTTTGCATCTTCTTTCTTAACACTCACAGCCCCCAGGGTTACTCCCTGGTAAATCTTCACGTTGGAACCGATCTCTGTAGTTTCCCCGATCACAACTCCAGTTCCGTGATCGATACAAAATCTTTTTCCGATTTTAGCTCCCGGATGAACATCGATTCCGGTACGCTGGTGTGCATTTTCTGAAATAATACGCGGGATTAATTTGATACCAAGTGAAAGTAAATAATGTGCAAAACGATGTGCAGCAATAGCATAGAATCCAGGGTAACTCCTTACAACTTCTTCTTTACTTTTGGCAGCCGGATCACCCATGTAAATCGCTTCAATATCGAGCACCAGCTCAGACCGTATACCCGGAATCTCACTGAAGATTTCTTCCACAATTCCTTCTTTCTGGCTTTTCATACATTCGGTATTTTTATCTAAAAGATACCGGAGTTCCTTTTTCAGTGCGTCAATCTGTTTTTTTACTGCCGCTTCTTCCGTAAAGCGTGATTCGGAAAACTCCGGAAACAGAAGGTCCAGCAGATTGTCAAAAAAACGCACTGTCTTCTTAGGAGGCGGACAACTGGTTGCATTTCTGTGCGCTTGTGCAAGTTCTTTTATGAAAGCGTTAAATGTGCTCAAAATATATGGGGATCGTGATAGCCAGGTTTCAGTTTTATATTTATTGAACAAAGAATATAAGCAGATCAGTTCAAACCTGAATCCCCGTTTAAATGAAACCTTTTTAACCAAAACTTATCTCAGAAGAATTTCTGACAACCCGGCCATCTCCTCTTTGGTATTATAAACATGGGGGGATATGCGAACGGAATCTCCCCGCCAGGACACCAGGATTTTTTCATCATCCAAAACCTTCTTTATCTGATCTGCATCGTACTGTTTCCCCATGCGAATGCCAAACAGATGTGCAGCCCGGTATTCATCTCTCTCAATCTGGTAACCGGCTGCAACAAGCCTGTTTACAGAATCAGTAACGATCCTTCGGCAATAATCCTGAATATTACCAACTCCCCAGGAGTTCAATTGCCTCAGGGCAGCGAGCATCATCGGTACCAGTATAAAGTTGCTGTGCTCCCCCACCTCATACCGTAGTGCGCCTGGCTGATAATCTTCGCTATAGTTAACCAGGCCGGCAAAATCTTCACTTTTATCTCTGTTTATCCAGTTTTCTTCCACAGGTCGACCTCCGTCCAGTGCCGGCCCGTAATATGCCATACCAATGCTGTAAGGACCCAAAAGCCATTTATAACCGGCACATACCAAAGCATCAGGCATAATTTCCTGTACATCAAACGGGAGCGCACCAACAGACTGGGTACCGTCAACAACCAGCCATGCGCCAACATCGCGGGTACGTTCACGGATCGCTTTCAAATTAAAGAGAGTGCCATCCGCCCAGTGAACATTGCCAACAGCTACCATTTTCGTTTTTGTACTGATCGCTTCAAGGATCCGTTCATTCCAGATTTTCCCACGCTGAAAAACCATATCCGCAGGTTCCACGGTGATCAGCTCAGCCCCTCTCTCTTTGGCCAGGGTCATCCAGGGATAGACATTACTCGGAAACTGTTCACCTGCCACAACAATTTGATCACCCTTTGAAACGGACAGGTTCCGCGCCACATTCGCCATACCATACGATACCGAAGGCACCACAACAACCCGCTGCGGCTGCTTGCTGTTGATCAGTTTTGCGAATTCCGCCCTCAGTTCATCCGTTTCTCCAAAAAACTGTTCTGGTGATATCTGAAACGGATTCCTTTTTCTCCGGATCCCCTCAATACCGGCCTGCTCCACGTTTTTCAGCAGCGGTGACATATACGCACAGTTCAGCCAGGTTACAGAAGGATCGAGTTGAAAGTCAGATTTTTTACACTCCATGCGGACGGTTATTTAACATTTCTACAATATTTATCCAAGACCTGTCAGCGTGCGGCAGCTCCTGACAGCGTCGTCAGGCAAGGCACTGAAAGACTTTTCTTTACAGGAAAAGCGCACTATTGGAAGAAGGCACTCTTACAGTCAAATAAGTTTGTATAGATTTTTCAGTACTATGATGGATTGGATAAATTAATCAGACTCATCGGTATTCCAAATCTTTCAGCCCTCAGGGTGCATGAATATTGCTGGCTACACAAATAGTCTTTTTCAACATATTTTAAAAAACCTCACTTACCGATACAAAACCGCGAGAAAATAGAATCTAACACATGTTCATTGGTAATCTCTCCGGTAATGGTTCCGAGCTCTTTAAGGGCGGCGCGCAGGTCTATGGAGAGAAAATCTCCGGTCATTCCCTGGTCCAGTGCCCCGATAGCCCGTTCGATATTTTCCCGTGCTTTTTGCAGGGCATCACGGTGGCGTGAGGAGGTCACCAGCAGACTCGACGCATCGTAATCTTTATTTTCGAGAGCACGCTGTTTCATTAATTTTTTGAGGGAGCCGATGTTCTGTTCTTCAAGGGCAGAGATTTTAAGATCGTAGTGCAGGCGTTCATCTATAGTCTCTGAGACATGAGTGCCGGGCGAGCTCCGATGGTACTGGATCTCTTCCTCACTGTCCGGTTTGTGCTGAAGGTCCAGTTTGGTCCCGACAAGCAGAAAAGGTGTTTCCGCAGCCCGCTTCTGGAAACCGGTAATTTCATTTCGCTCACCTGGATCCAGCGGCAGCGAGAGATCTTTCAAATAGACTACCAGGTCAGCCTCTTCAAACGCTTTCTGCGAACGCTTCACACCTTCGGCCTCAATCACATCTTCCGTTTCGCGGAGACCGGCTGTGTCGATCAGTTTAAAAAGAAGTCCGTCGTAGCTCCAGTCGGCATCGATAGTATCCCGCGTGGTTCCGGCGATATCCGTCACTATGGCACGTTCGGTGCCCACAAGCGTGTTCAGCAGGGTTGATTTTCCGGCATTCGGCCTGCCGATAAATACCGTTTTGACACCATCTTTCACCAGCCGGCCGGTTTCGTACGTATCCAGAAGCCTGCCAATCTCATCCTTTAGTTCCGATAACAGTTTCCGAAGCTGCTCTTTGTTGGCAAACTCCACATCTTCCTCAATAAAATCGAGTTCCAGCTCTACCATTGCTGTGGCGTCAATAATCTGCTGCCGGAATGTTTTAATATGCTTGCCAAGCCGGCCTTCAAGCTGCTGATGGGCCGCATCCACTGCTTTGATACTTTTGGCGTGAATCAGGTCGGCTACGGCCTCGGCCTGATCCAGGTCCAGCTTTCCGTTCAGAAATGCCCGCTGGGTAAACTCCCCCGGCTCAGCCGAACGAATTCCCTGTTCCAATACTGACTCAAGAACAGCCTGGGTAACCAGTACCCCGCCGTGGCATGAGATCTCCACCGTATCTTCGCCGGTGTACGATTTTGGAGAGCGGAACACCGTGGCAAGAACTTCATCCACCACACGGCCGTCTTTTTTCACAATTTTCCCGAAATGGACGGTGTGAGAATCGGCCCGGGTCAGATCTCTACCCTTAAAACATCCCTGTACTTTTTCGATAGTTTCCCTCCCGGAGACCCGAATTACCGCAATCCCCCCTTCTCCCACAGGTGTGGCGATGGCGGCAATGGAAGGTTTTTGAGCAATTTCTGACAAACCGATCGGGTAATTATTTTGGAACTTATTTGACTTATATCATTAAAAAACAGTGCATACGATTTTTTTATCCGGATAATCTGTATCATCATATCTGCTACAAATAAAATAATCAATAATCAGATGACTTTTTTTGGATGGTTTTTTTGACTTGAGTGGACACCCATAAAAGACGTTTAGCGGCGACAAATATACTGAGTTCTGAAAATAAATTTTGACCACCCTTCAAAAGGATCAACCTGTCAGCCAGCAGCTATTATCAGTTCAATACCAGCCTGACTGCTGAAAGCTAATAGCTGAATGCTGACAGCTTTTATAGTCAGCAAACAAAATTCTACCACTTAGCTCCTTAACAAAACAAACTTCAAATAACCAATTAATGAAAACTATTCTTAAAATTTCTGCTGCACTTTTGGGACTGCTGCTCATTTCAGCCTTTATCCTGACTTTTACACTCGACAGCATAGTAAAATCTAATATCGAACGGGTCTCGAGCGATCTTCTGGACACGGAAGTAACTGTCGAAAGTGTTCGTCTCTCACTGTTGAACGGCTCCGGATCCATCAGCGGAATTCAAATTACCAATCCCGATGGATTCGACGGAGAAACAGCCCTCCGGATCAAATCGGTCAGAACTGAAATTGAACCTTTCTCATTCCTAAATGATCCTGTTATTGTGAAACTGATTGAAATCGAAGACATGGATCTCTCCTATGAACTTACGTCAAGAGGCTCAAACCTCGGTACACTGGCCGGCAATCTGCCACCTCTGGATGAAACAGGCACTGATGGACGGCAGATCATCATCGACAGGCTCCTGATGGAAAACACCCGTCTTGAAGTCCGAGTTCCGCTGGAAGATATGGAGCCTGTTCAGCTCACGCTGGACCGATTTGAGCAAACCAACATCGGGCACGAAGAAAACAACGATCTCGAGACCACACTCCAGATACTATTCGAGATTCTGCTCGATGAAGTGGAAAACCAGGCGAGAGCAAAACTGGTTGAAGAAGGCGGCTCCAGAATTCTTGACCGGATTGAGGATTTTTTCAGGGACCTCTTTTGATTCGCTCTGAGACGGAAGGGAAAGCTATTGTATTGGTAACCATTCAGGATCTTGATGCTATACAGAAGCTTTGAAACCTTATCTCTTTGAAGCAGATTTGATTAGAAACTAAAACAAAAAAATGACAGAGCAGGATTCGAACCTGCGTCCGCCTCAGGCGGATATGAGCCCGGAGCTACTTATTATTTAAGAGAGTTTGACGAATCCACGCCCTGCCTTGTCCGCCTTTCAGCTGCTTCTCCCTTGCCATCGCTTCCTGTTTAGTGGCATATTCCTCGGTATGGACAATTTTCCAGGGACGATATTTGATCGTCCACCCTTTTGTCCCCAATTCGTTATGTGATCTCATCCGTTCTTGCAAATTCCGGGTGTAGCCAATATAAATCTTGTCGTAATCCGGGGAATGTAATACATAAACTGTGTACATGATTCTCTCCATTTATCAAAAAAGGCCCAACTGCTTTGAGCAATTGAGCCTTTTTTTCGATGTGGCGGGGGCAGGATTCGAACCTGCGACCTTCGGGTTATGAGCCCGACGAGCTACCAGCTGCTCCACCCCGCGATATGAATTGTTTCAAGACTAGAAAGATACGGATTTTACCCTTCCTTTGTCAAGCACACCAAAAGAAAAAATATATTCTTACAGGAGAACGATTTTGTTATCTTTCAGGGTCATATCCAATAAATAATGTTTTACGCCTGAAAATGATTACTACCGACAAGGCAATTTCCCTCGAAAATAGATATGGAGCTCATAATTATCATCCTGTTCCGGTTGTTCTGGAAAAAGGGGATGGTGTGCATGTGTGGGACCCCGAAGGCAATCGCTATTTCGATTTTCTTTCCGCCTACTCTGCCGTAAACCAGGGACACTGTCACCCCCGCATTATCAATGCACTAAAAGAGCAGGCTGAAACACTTACACTCACATCCAGGGCATTTTATAATAGTGTTTTGGGTGAGTATGAAAAATTTATCACCGAATATTTTGGCTTTGATAAAGTACTGCCGATGAATACCGGGGCCGAAGCTGTGGAAACAGCCATCAAAATTTGCCGGAAATGGGCGTATGAGGTAAAAGGCATCCCCGAAAACCGGGCAAAAATCATAGTCTGCGGTAACAATTTCCACGGGCGTACAATTACAATTATCTCTTTCTCGAATGACCCCGATGCCAACCAAAACTTTGGGCCTTACACTCCAGGATTTGTAAAGGTTGAATACAACAACCTCAGTCAGCTCGAAAACGCTCTTCAGGATGAGGATATAGCCGGATTCCTGGTAGAACCGATTCAGGGTGAAGCCGGAGTGATGGTTCCGGACGATGATTATCTCAAAAAAGCCTCTAAACTCTGCAAAAAATATAACACCCTTTTTATTTGCGATGAGATTCAGACCGGAATTGCCCGCACCGGAAGCCTGTTAGCCGTTTGCGGTGATTGCACATGCAAAAATCACTGTGAGCGACAGCCGGAACACTACATCAAACCCGACATTCTGATTCTCGGGAAAGCACTCTCGGGCGGGGTTTATCCTGTATCGGCCGTACTTGCTGATAATGAAATTATGGATGTTATCAAACCCGGCCAACATGGTTCTACCTTTGGCGGAAATCCGCTCGCCAGCCGTGTAGCTATTGCAGCGCTTGAAGTGGTTCGTGATGAACATCTGGCTCAAAACGCCCGAAAACTCGGAGAGATCTTCCGGTCTGAGATGAAGAACCTTCAAAAAGAGTGTAATCTCATACGCATTGTCAGAGGAAAGGGACTGCTTAATGCTGTAGAAATTAACGACTCTCCCGAAAGCAGTACGGCCTGGAATCTGTGTGTACAACTTAAAAACAACGGCCTCCTAGCCAAACCCACTCACGGAAATATCATCCGTTTTGCACCGCCCCTTGTGATGACGGAAGAACAGCTTACAGAATGCATCGATATCATCAAAAAAACCTTTCTTGAATTTGAACAGTGAGGATAATTCATTTTTGGTTCTCCGCGCACTTTGTTATTCTGAATAAAATCATTCTGATGGATTATTAAGCCTGGAAATCTCTTGGTGAGAAATCCGGGTTAGTTTAAACTTTGAGCACGATGAAAACGATTCAACCCAAAGAGGTAAGATCCACTTTGCAAAAGCACATTCTTGCCGATGGCTACGAGATGGTTCTTGATCTTAAAAAAAGTAAAGGTGCCTATCTCCACGATGCAGCTTCCGGGAGAAAGTATCTCGACTTTTTTACATTTTTTGCTTCAAACCCGCTGGGAATGAACCACGAACGGCTGGCAGGTGATCCGGTATTTGTCGAACGTCTTGGCCAGACCGCCATCAACAAACCCTCCAACTCTGATATTTACACCGAAGAGCTTGCCCATTTTGTTGATACTTTTTCGCGAGTGGGTATTCCCGATTATCTGCCCTATACCTTTTTTGTTTCCGGAGGCGCACTCGCTGTAGAAAATGCCCTGAAAGTGGCGTTCGACTGGAAAGTTCAGAAAAATTTCAGAAAAGGATACCGCACGGAAAAAGGGCATAAAGTACTTCACCTCGACAAAGCGTTCCACGGACGCAGCGGTTATACTCTTTCCCTGACGAATACCGACCCACAGAAAATCAAGTACTTCCCAAAGTTCGATTGGCCCAGAATTCACAATCCAGCTGTCACTTTTCCGCTGACTGAAGATTCTCTACGGCAAGCCCGTCTTGAAGAAGAACAAGCCCTTTCGCAGGCACGCCGTTACTTCGAACTGCATGAAGACGACATTGCATGCATCCTGCTTGAACCAATCCAGGGAGAAGGTGGTGACAATCATTTTCGGGTCGAATTTCATCAGGCCCTGCGCGATCTGGCCGATGAATTTGACGCACTACTGATTTATGACGAGGTGCAGACCGGAGTGGGCCTCACTGGGAAATTCTGGGCACACGAACACTACGTCAGGCCCGATATTCTCGCATTTGGCAAAAAAGCGCAGGTCTGCGGTATCCTGGCAAGCGATCGGATTGATGATATTGAGACCAACTGTTTCCATGTCTCTTCGCGTATCAATTCCACCTGGGGAGGAAATCTTGTGGATATGGTACGCTTCGATCGAATCCTGGAGGTTATTGAAGAAGATAATCTGGTTCAGCACGCAGCTGAAACCGGAAGATATCTTCAAAAACAGATTTCTGATTGGGCTGAAGAATCCGAACATCTGACTAATCCGAGAGGCAAAGGTCTCTTCTGTGCCATCGATCTGCCCAACACTCACGCCCGCGATGCCCTAAAAAAAGAGTGCCTGGCCAACCAGCTTATGATTTTGGGATGCGGAACCCGCACCATCCGTTTCAGGCCTCCTTTGACCATTCAAAAAGAGCAACTGGATGAAGGTATTCAAATACTTAAACAGAGCTTCAATTCAGCAAAAGAAAAGTGTCCGGTTTTAAAGAGTTGAATGTCATGTAATCGATAAGTAAAATTTCCCTTTTCCAAAGCCCTAGATTTATTATAATCCAACAATTCAACATTCAAAATCAACACTACGCTCATGTCTTATATCAAACTGAACAACGATCTACCGGGAATCCGCGGACTTCTCGAATACCGCCCCGAAACCGCTAAACCACTCGGTGAGCTTGCTGAAATCTTGCTCCGAGGCCCTTCCACCCTCACTTCTGCAGAACGTGAGATGATTGCTTCCTATGTATCTCATCAAAACGAATGCCATTTTTGTCACTCTTCACACGGTGCAGCGGCCGCTCATCACCTGAACGGAGATCTGGATCTGCTGGATGATATCAAGGCAGGTTTCAAAAAAACAGATATCTCTTCTAAACTCAGAGCGTTGCTGAACATCGCAAAAAAAGTTCAGATTCTGGGCAACAAGGTTACCCGGGATGATGTAGAGGCCGCGAAAAAAAAAGGCGCCACAGACCTTGAAATTCATGATACTGTTTTGATTGCCGCTGCCTTTTGTATGTACAACCGTTATGTTGACGGATTGGGAACCTGGGCACCCGAAGAAAAGGAAGCTTATGACGAAGCCGGAAAAATGCTTGCACACGAAGGTTATGTAAGAGGCTGACATACTACTGTTGTGTCTTAGATAAAAAGACGGAAATTGTTGTGGATAAATTGATATTATGGCTCCTGGAGTCCCCTCTTTGAGAGGGGGAATGTGAAAACAAAAAGGCGGAGCCTGGTTAATCGAACGAGGGGTGTGTTCTGGGTTTAGGCCCATTTTATGTGTCCTGAGCCCGTTTCATGGCTTTGTAAACACACGCCTCATCAGTCAACAAAATCACGACAAGTCATGGTTTTGACAAACTTTTCCCTATCAAACCATCTGATGTGATTCCGGCTGAAGAACCAGTTCATTCAGTACAGACTGACCTGGCTGAGATGCTGCATAATAAACCGCTTTTGCAACTTCCGCGGCTGTAAGCATTTTCTCTTTTTGTACACGCAACTCTACTTTAGGATTCTCCCAAAAATCGGTAGCCACACCCCCGAGATATAGCAAAGAAAACTTTATACCTGAGCGCTTATTTTCTTCAACCAATGCTTTGGTAAATCCGGTTACTGCATACTTGGAAGCTGAATATACAGAGGTATTTCTCATAACAGATTTTCCAAGAATTCCGGGAAACATAATCACACTGCCTTTTTTAGCTGCTGCCATATAGCGAACAACCGTTTGGGTCACAAGAAAGGTCCCAAATACATTTACATCAAATAGTTCTTTCGCATCATCCGGTTTGATATCGAGAAGCGGCTGGATGATTCCTGTACCAAAAGCATTTACCAAAACGTCAATTCCACCAAATTTTTCATCTATCTCTCTTGCCATGTCCGATACTGAAGCCAGATTTGTTACATCCACTTCAATCACATGGACCTCACTACCACGTTTTTTTATTGATTTCGCCTTTTCTTCTGCTTTCTCTCTGTTTCTTGCCGCAAGAACGACTTTCGCACCTGCCTTGCAAAAGAGTTCCGCACAGGCATGCCCGATACCCCCCGAACCGCCTACAATTAAAACAACCTGATCTTTCATAAAAATTTTAGCTTTGATTAATTTGATAAAAGAAAGCCAGAATATTGAAGAATCGTTCATCACAAAGAAGCCCGGTTTTCCCGATTTAATTTTGGCCTGGAATCCTGATTTTTTTTGATTCATTACCCAGAATCTGTTACTATCCAAAAGGATTGTTTTTGTGAAACTTATTACACAACCTCAATAATATTTTTTGAAGTTTCTAAAATGGTTATCACTGGCAGCTTTCTCTGTATTACTGTTGCTGATTCTGCTTGTTTTTATCTCTTACCTGATTACTGAACATCAGAGAACTGCTGTTTACACAATTCAAGTTTCTTCACTCCACTATGACCCTGAAGACGAGGAGCTTTTAGCGCAGGGAGAACATGTTGCTACTATCCGTCAGTGCAGAGATTGCCACGGTACAAATCTCGGGGGCAAAATTTCTTATAAAGATCGCATAACAGGGCTTGTTGTCGCCACCAATCTGACCACAGGAGAAGGGGGTGTTGGCAGCGGCTATTCGGATGAGGATTTCGTACGCGCAATACGCCACGGGGTAAACAACAAGGGTGAATCGGTGGTTTTTATGCCATCTGATGAGTACGTGCAAATTGACCGGGATGATTTAACCGCTTTGATCGCCTACATCCGCAGTGTGCCCCCGGTTAACAATGAACTACCGGCAAGCCGTATCGGACTGCTTGCCAGGGTTGGCCACATTTTACTGCCGGATGTAGAACTATTCCCACGGCGCTTTATTGATCACTCCCTCTCTATTCCCGAACCGGTTACCGAACGATCCCTGATTGAGCTTGGAGAGTACCTTTCTGCTACCTGTGCAGGCTGTCATAAACCCGATTTATCAGGGGGCCGGATTGCGGGAGTTCCGCCTGACTGGCCGGAAGCACCCGACCTCACACCTGACGGACCTTTCGGCAGCTGGACTGAAGGTGAATTTATTACGGCCATGAGAACCGGAATTACACCCGACGGACATCAGATGGATCCCGAACACATGCCGTGGCATGTATTCGGTGAAATGACAGATAAAGAACTCTCCGGGCTTTTCGAATACCTGCAATCTCTGTCAAAAAAGTAGTGTCGTACCAAATGTAAAAGAATCGGAGATTTATATACGATAGAGAGACTTCTCTATCTAAAATATTTTTGCCTGAATATTGATTCAAATCTATTAAGTTCCTACTATCCGAAGTTGGCTTTCCTCTTACAACTTACTTAAAGGCAAGGAGATAGTATGAAAATATTAAAATGGATTGGCTTTATTTTGGGTGGTATTGTACTGGTATTAATCTCTGTTGTTACGATACTGTTTTTTATAAGTAAACAGCACGAAAACCAGGTCTATCATATCGACGTTCCCTCGCTGCAAATAGATTATAACAATCAAGAAATTCTGCAGACGGGCAGGCATGTGGCAACGATCAGAGCCTGTGTAGAGTGTCACGGTGACAATCTGGGCGGGAAAGTTTTTATTGAGGACCCGGTTGTCGGGATGTTAGTTACCACTAACCTTACGGACGGACCCGGAGGCATAGGGAGGGATTATAGTGATGAAGACTTCATACGAGCCATTCGGCATGGTGTCCGGAAAGATGGCAAATCGGTCATTTTCATGCCTTCACATGAGTACAACCTGATCGATTCCAAAGATATGGCAGCGCTCATTGCCTATATCAGAAGCAAAGACCCAATTGACAGCAGTCATCTGCCAAAAACCAAAATTGCCCTTCCCTTCCGGGCTATGTACATACTTGGCGGAGGAGAAATCCATCTTTTCCCCGCCCGGCTCATCGATCATTCTGTTTCAATTCCGGAACCGGTGGCTGAACGTTCGCCCAGGGAACTGGGTGCATATGTTGCAACAACCTGTGTCAGCTGTCATGGCGACAATTACGGAGGCGGGCCAATTCCCGGTGTACCGCCTCATTGGCCTCAGGCTTCAAATATTACAACCGGAGGTGCCCTGGCAGATTATAGTGAAGAAAGCTTTTTCACAACGATGAGAACCGGTATAACTCCCGACGGCCGAGAGATGAATCCGGAGTTTATGCCCTGGAGTGTTTTCGGTTTTATGACGGACGAAGAGCTCTCCGGACTATTTGAATACCTGCGGTCACTGCCACCTCGCGAAACCGGTTCGAGATAGTATCATTTGATTTTTGGAAGATACCCATCGTACAGTTATTCAGCTATCAGCAGATAAACCAGTACTGGTCAGCTGATAGCTGAATGCTGACAACTCTCGTAAATTGATTTTACAGCCCCTGCACTCCCATCTTGCCAGTCCAGACCGATACGTGGCGGTTTCCCTTCCTGGGTTCCAAAGATAACCCCTCGAAACTGTTTGCTGCTTTTTCAAAACTACTCGGGGTGTTTTTGTGTTACATTTTATCCCAGGGCGTCGTTCGCGATGCCTGCCATCCTGAAGCTTTAGCGTAGGCTGGCTCACTGTTCCATCGCTTTTGGAATGGCCGTTTCATAAGCTTCTTCCATTTTTGGTACGGGGAGTTTCACATCTGTATTAATGATCAATTCGCTGCCACCCACAACGCCAAGTGTCTGAAACGGGATCCCGGATGAGGCGAGTTTCTTTTCAAAATCCGGCTTCTGTTCACTGCTGACGCTTACCACTACACCCGATTGCGCTTCACTATATAAAATTTCATGGATTGAGCCGTTCAGCCCTTTTGCCGAAATCGAAGCTCCAATCCCGGAAAAGATCGCCATTTCAGCGAGAGTTACAGCCAGGCCTCCGTCAGATATATCATGCGCTGCATTGATATTTCCCGACTGAATCAAACTGAGCAGGAATTCCTGTAACTTCACTTCAAAGTCGAGATTCAGTTCCGGTGCATCACCTGTTGTAAGTTTGTGTATAGTACTCAGGTATTCGGAACCACCCAGCCCTTTTCTTTCTGCACCGAGATAATAGAGCACATCCCCTTCCTGTTTGAACCCGGGTGTCATCGTATGATTTTCCACATCGTCAATGATACCAAGCATTCCAATCACGGGAGTCGGGAATATGGCTCCTTTCGGGTTTTCATTGTAAAGACTTACATTACCACCAGTCACGGGTGTATTCAGTGCCCGGCAGGCATCACCCATTCCGCCGAGAGCTTCTTTGAAAGTCCAGTAAACATCTGGTTTGTAGGGATTTCCAAAATTCAGACAGTTCGTGATAGCTACCGGCCTTCCTCCGCTGCAAACCACATTCCGGGCTGATTCAGCAACAGCAATCTGCCCTCCTTTTCGCGGATTCAGATAAACATAACGTCCGTTGCAATCGGTTTTTGCGACCAACCCTTTTTTGGAACCTTTAATACGAATCACCCCGGAATTGGAAGCACCCGGCCCATTTACCGTATTGGTCCGCACCATCGTATCGTACTGTTCGTGAACCCATCGCTTGGAAGCGATATTAGGTGACGCCAGTAACTTCAGCAAAATTTCATTGTGGTTTTTGGGATGATCCAGGGTGGTTGTATCAAAACTCTGCACTCCGTCGATATAATCGGGTTTTATGGCTTCACGAACATACTGAGGTGCGCCACCGCCAAGCACCAGGGAGTCTGCCGGAATCTCCGCTTTGATTTCTCCGTCTTTCCAGTAGGTTACATGTTCACCCTCAACTACTTCACCGATTACCACGGCATTCAGGTCCCATTTTTCATAAACATCGATTATTTCCTGTTCACGGCCTTTTTCAGCGACCACAAGCATCCGCTCCTGGCTTTCACTCAGCAGCAGTTCGTAGGCGGTCATCCCTTCTTCACGGGCAGGTACTTTATCGAGATCGAGTTTCATTCCCTGGCCGCCTTTAGCCGTCATTTCGGAGGAAGAGCAGGCAATCCCGGCCGCTCCCATATCCTGCATACCAACCACAGCACCTGTTTTAAGTGCTTCAAGACTGGCTTCCAGCAGCAGTTTTTCGGTGAATGGGTCTCCCACCTGCACACTTGGACGTTTGGCTTCACTCTCCTCACTGATATCTTCCGATGCAAACGTGGCCCCGTGAATGCCATCACGCCCTGTACTTGAGCCCACAATCAATACAGGATTTCCGATTCCCTCTGCAATAGCTGATGCGGTTTCACCCACTTTTACGATTCCCACACTCATCGCATTTACAAGCGGATTGCCTTCGTAGGCTTCATCGAAGTAAATTTCACCGCCGATCATGGGAATGCCAAAGGAATTTCCGTAGTCCGAAATACCGCGTACCACTCCATCAAGCAGATACCTGACGCGGGGATTGTCCATCGTTCCGAAACGTAGAGAGTTGAGTGATGCAACCGGACGTGCACCCATCGTAAAAATATCCCGGTGAATACCGCCCACACCGGTTGCCGCCCCCTGGTATGGTTCAATAGCACTGGGGTGATTATGGCTTTCCACTTTAAATGCGCAGGCGAGTCCGTCTCCAATATCAACCAGACCGGCATTTTCTTCTCCGGCTTCCACAAGAAGATGCTCCCCTTCACGCGGCAGTTTTTTGATTTCAAGGATGGAGTTTTTGTAAGAACAGTGCTCACTCCACATCACAGAATAGACACCAAGCTCGGTAAAGGTGGGTGTCCTACCCAGGTAATTTTTGATCATATCGAACTCTTCTTCGGTGAGACCGTGATCTTTAGCGAGTTCAAGGGTTACTTCAGGTTCTTTCAGCGTAGTTTGAGACATCTGAGGCTCTTTGTTTGAGAATTTTAAAATAGCCTTAAAATTACAAAAAGATGAGGATGAAATCTCTGATTATTATCGGAATCTTATTTTCGGGGTGTGTGAATGATTTCTAAATTTCCGTTCAATTTTTAGCGTTCTCGGAATTCGCACCCTGTATGTTCTGCACCATGCCGGGCGCGCAAAAAAAAATCAGCCCTGCCTGAACAGGGCTGATTTGAAAGAAAAGATACTATCATTAAAAAAGCTTTTAATGATAAACTTATTCCATCCTTAATAACCGGGGTTTTGGGTTAAATTTTCATTACGCTGCATTTCGCTGTCAGGGATTGGATATAGCAGATCACGCTCCTGATACGTTTGCCCCCAGTTGTTGTTGGCACCAATCACGTTCACATAATTCACTTCTCCGGGATTATCAGCAGAAGTTGTAGGATATTGCCGTGTACGAAGAATGTCGGGCCAGGCCACAAAATCGAGAGCGAGTTCACGGTAGCGCTCTGTCCAAACCTCCTCTACAAAATCGTCGACAGAGAGACCGCTGAGCTGAGCTTCTATTTCGGCACGGTCGGTATTCCAGTAGGCACGGGAACGAACATCAGCCAGGTAACCAACAGCTTCCCCTGTTACACCTTCAGATCGCGCAATTGCTTCGGCAGCAATCAACAGCACTTCAGGGAATCGGGTGATATTGAGGTTCCTGGTGCCTCGGGCCGTTTCGAAAATAGCCTGCTCTTCGAACCATACATATGGCACATATTCACCAAATTCTAGTTCCTCACCGCCCACTTCAAGCGAAGTGAAAAACATCTGGCGATTTTGAATTCGCAGGTCGTTCTCCGGATCGTACATTCGTACAAACGCAGTAATCGGACGATACATATTCAGTGTCCGGCCATACTGAATTCCCGATGGTCGAATAACACCCGGAATTGTTATTCTGGGATACTGGCTTTCGGAAATATCACCATCGTACTCAACCGACCAGATATACTCAGCTTCCTGTTCGGAAGTTCTCATCTGGTTGTATGCACTCTGGCCTTGAACATTACTGCCGTGTTCAATCAGGCTATAAGTTCCTGAATTGATAATGCTCCGGGCAGCATCGGCTGCGGCTGCGTAACCATCATTTTGCTGAAGCGGATAACCGGCTCTCTGGAGATGTACTTTTGCCAGCAGTGTGCTTACAGTACCTTCGGTAATCCGGCCGCTGTTACCGCTGCCAAATGGTGAATCGGGCAGAGATGCATTGTTGAGTGCCCAATTCAGGTCTTCGATGATCAAATCATAGATCAGGTCAGAACTTTGCCGTTCTACAAAGATGTCATCCAATCCATCAAAAGGCTCAGTAATCAATGGCACATCACCAAACAGTTTCACCAAGGAGAAATAGTTGTGTGCACGGAAATACCGGGCTTCGGCAGTCAGGTTCGCACGCTCCGTTTCATCCATTGGCTGGATATCATTAATCCTGGAAAGCACCAGGTTTGCGCGATTGATAACGCGGAATTTTGCATTCCACCATCCTCCGGCAAAGTCATTAAAGTTTACCGGATCCTGCTGGAGGGCGTGGGCAAGCTGACCTTCGATACGCTCGCCTTTCGCTTCATTATCAAAGAATCCACTCATAAACGCACCAATCATTACATTGCTGCCTCTGAATCCGCCCGAATCGTACGAATTCGCACCCGAACCATCTCTGTAGAGTGCATTTACGGCACTCCTTGCATCACTCGGATCATTAAAAAACTGATTTACAGCGATCTCGGTCTTCGGGCTCTCGGTCAAAAAGTCATCACACGCCATAAAGATAAACAGGCCTGCGACTACGATTAATAATTTTTTCATAATACTGTGAGTTTAACCTGTTTAAAATTGTAATCTGATTCCAAGGGAAGCGGTTCTCGGTCTTGGATACTGATAGAAGAAAATGTTTTGTGCGTGGATATTTCCACCCCATGAAGTAGCTTCGGGATCATGCCCTTTGAAGTCACTTGAATGAATTACAAATGCATTTTCAACACTCAGTGCTACCCTCAGTTGATTGAGACCTAAACGAGCAAGAGTGGACTGATCGAAGTTGTACCCAACCTGGATCAGATTTCCTCGCAGGTACGAACCGTCAACAATCCAGTGGCTGTCGGCCTGGGTATTCTGACCGGAACGGGGCTGATGCCTGATTCGCTGATACATCGTATTCTGATTGTCTTCAGTCCAGGCGTTGTGTAACTGAGTTCTCAAGCCGTTGGTAAGTGCTTGCCTGTCTTCAGCTGTGTGCAGGTACTGCTGCATGATATCGCTTCCGAGCACAAACTGGAGGTCCACCAGAAAATCTAAATTACGGAAGTTTACACTATTGATGAAGCTTCCTGTAAAGTCCGGAAGTCCGTTACCAATGATAGTCCGGTCTTCCGAACGCTTGGCTTCTCCGGGAATAGCACCTACGGCAGCGGCTTCTTCAACTTCATCGGTTCCCCATGTTCCATGTCGTATAAAACCATAGAAGTTACCAACCGGTTCACCCACTCGAAGGATGGTTTGGCTTCCTGATACCCAGTTTGGACCGGGAAAAATATCTTCACCACCGGCTCCGAGACGCTCTACCCGGTTTCGGTTATAATTAAAGTTGAGGGTAGTTGACCAGAAAAAATCGCGTGTTCTGACATTTTGCGTAGTAAGCATAACATCAAAACCCTGGTTGGATACCGCACCAATGTTATCCTGAATAACTGTAAAGCCAGTTGTTGCAGGAACCGGGCGATCCAGAAGCAGGTCTGTGGTAAGCCTGTGATAAAAGTCAACTTCAAGAGACAATCCCTGGTTAAAGAAATTGGCATCCATACCCACATTAAACTGGTATGTTTTTTCCCACTCGAGATCCGGATTTGGCAAGCGGGTTGTAAACGCTGTTGAGCGTCGTTCCCCACCTATAAGTGTGGTACCGGAACCAATCGTTGCCAATGACTGGAATACTCCAATCTCTGTATTTCCAGTGATACCATAAGATGTTCTTAAACGCAGCATATCTACGAAGCCTGCATTTTGCATGAAATCTTCGTTCGAAACCAGCCACGAGAAACCTGCTGACGGGAAGAAACCCCATTTGGAATCGGCACCGAACCTGGAAGAGCCATCCAGACGGCTTGTAAATGTGAGTGTATAAGTGTCATCATAAGAGTAGGTAATTCTGTTAAAGTAAGAATTCAGGGTCCACTCAAATGCATTTGAACTTGGTGAGCTTACATTGGTAGCTGCTCCAAAGTTATTGAATCGGAAGAAATCATCGGCAAAACCTCTTACTTGCTGGCTAAAACTACGGAACTGACGCTCCTGCCAGCTTGCTCCCAGTACAGCTGAGAGTCTCGAATTTTCGAAATCCTGCTCGTAGGTAAGATAGTTTTCACTTTGCCAGTAGAACATCTCATTAGTGCTGTAATTGGCAATCCCATCGGGTGCACCTGCAGCAATCATATCACTTGGCCGATACCTTCTCTCCTCATACTGTTCGGAGTTAATGCCGAGCTGTGTACGGAATTCGAGATTCGGGTTGATCTGAACAGCAAGATAAGTATTCCCAAAAAGCTGATTTCTGTCCCGAAGACGATCTTCCTCTTTCAGCCTGTGAACCGGATTGGCCTGACCCTCAAGAGTTAAAGAATTCGAATGTGTCTGATTACTCCACTGTCCTTGTCGCTGAGTACCTTCAGGCCAGGTAATTGGATAGATGGGTGCCATTTCAATCATGGTTCTGCGCACATCTTGTCCGCCCCCGCCTTCTTCCACGTGATTTTCACCGATTCGGCTGAAGGTTACATTGGTCCCTAATCGCAGCCAGTCGCGTGGTGTTACATCATAGGTTACTTTCAGGCTGGCCCGGTTCATATAGGAGTTAAGAAGAATTCCCTCACGGTTAGTATAGTTCAGTACAGCACCAAGAGAAGAACGGTCGGTTCCGCCCTGAATTCTCAAGTTATGATCTTGTGAAAAAGCTGTTCTCGTTGCTTCACGCTGCCAGTCGGTGTCATAGATTGGATTACCGTTCGCATCAAATAACTCTGGGTCGAGCCCGTGAAAATCCACAACAGGCGCCTGATCGATTTCCGGATCGAAAAGAGGAACATTCTGCAAACCGATTCTCTGTACTTCCATGAATTCTTCCGCATTCATCACATCCATCCGGCCTCTCATTCTGCCAAGACTCATATTTGTGTCATATCCAACGTCAATCCGATCTCCGGTACCCCCTCGTGTAGTTGACACGAGAACAACACCGTTGGCGCCGCGGGCACCATAAATCGCAGTGGCTGATGCATCTTTCAGCACCTCGATACTTTCGATATCGTTGGGATTCAGAAAATTGATTCCATCTTCCATAGCTACTCCATCCACAACAAAAAGCGGGTCGGTTGAAGCAGTGAGTGAACCGGTTCCGCGGATAACGACTCTGTTACTTCCGGCAGGAGCTCCCGAATTCGTAAAAATATTAACACCTGCAACCTTTCCTCTCAGACCCTGAAGTGCATTAAAAGAGGTTGGGGTAAGATCATCTGCAGTAACGATACCAACCGATCCGGTAATTTCGGATCGTCTCTGCACTCCATACCCCACAACAACAAGGTCATCGAGCTGGGCTACATCTGCACTTAATTGAATATCAAACTGCGTTTGGTCACCAATAGGAACCTCCTGTGCAAGATATCCTATGTAAGAAACCCTTAACGTCTGGGCATTATCTGGTATACTCAGGGAGAAGGTTCCGTCTGAATCGGTTGTTGTTCCCACATTAGTATCTACCACCATAATGGTAACACCAATGAGGGGTTCACCGGTTGTTGCATCGGTAACACGTCCTGTTATATCCTGGAATAACTCAATTTCTGCTTCAGCTTTTTCGATCATGAGTGTGCTGCCGTTGGGCGTTGCAGCAGCCTGAAGGCCTGTTCCATTTAAAAGAGCATTTACAGCCTGCATTACCAAAGCATTTTCAATTTTCATGGAAACGCTTTTCTCAGGGAGTAAATTAGCATCGTAGGAAAGCCCGATGCTTGCTTCTTCTGCAATTTTGCTTAAAGCCTCTTCAAAGCTTACATCTTCCAGGTCAAGTGTAATTAACCGAAGTGAGTTATGAAGTTCACTTGCAATATATCGTTCATCTGTATCTTGGCCGAATGCGAGGGCAGAAGTACCGAATCCACTTATTGAGATAAGTAGAACCGCCAGTGCCATCGCACTCCACCTTTTAAAGAGCCTATTGGGGTGCGGAAACCTGAAAATCTTTCGGAATCCCCCCAATCCACTTTCGTAGCTTAATGTATCTGTATGTTTGCTCATAGCTGGTAGATTTGGGTTTTTGTTTGTTTAAGTTTTTCTGCTTTATTGTTTTATTATCAACTCAATTAGCTGATTCGTATCAGCCTTACTGAAGGTTGTTATTGGTTTGCGCTCCATTTTACAATATCTCCGTTGCGCACCGACCGAATACCAAGTGAATGCGCAATGGTTTCAAGGACATTGTCTAACGACCGTTCAGAAAAATCAGCCGTTAATACAAGATTATTGATCTCTTCATCGGCTACTTCATGTTCGATGTTATAAATATGCACCAATTGTCTTAACACTTCCGGGAATGGAGTTCTGTCGAAAATGACCCGCCCGTGCATCCAGGTCAAATAGTTGGTTATGGCGATTTCCTCAACAGTCACATCATTAATGTCACGATCGTAGAAACCAATCATATTTTTTTCTAAAATTTTATGAGCTTCAGTGCTCATACCTGAAGCTCCGAAAGATATCTTGCCCTCTCTGACTGCCACCATTGTTTTTTGGGAAGGTGTGGCTGAACGAACCATAAACGCCGTACCCAACACCTGAATTTGAGTTTCATCGGCATTTACCACAAATGGCCGGGCCTCATCTGGACTTATCTCAAAAAAGGCTTCTCCGCGAATACGCACGGAACGCAGTTCGGGAGTAAAATAATCGGGAATTTCAATTTCTGAATTTTCATTGAGCCTTACTCTTGATCCATCAGACATAGTGATAACCCTGTGTTCAGAATCCGTTGTAGAATAGAGTGATACAGCCGGACCATCATAACCCGATGTTCCAAAACCATTTTGAAATTCCCAAACAACAACTGTTGCAATCAAAAATGCAATACAAGCTGCAACTGCCCAAACAGATGAACTTCTTCTTGAATATTTCCTGCTCCCGACTCTTTCTGAAGCATTAATTCTGGAATGAATTTTATTCAGGCTTTTGACACCTTCCGAGGAGTCCTGCCAAAAAGCATTTACTTCATTATTTATATCATCCTCGAAACGCTGGTTCAGAAATTCGCGGCCTTCCTTTGTCTGAAACCAGTGCAGAATTTTATCCGCTTCTTCCTGCGAAGCAGTTCCATCAAAATATTTTTCAATCCACTGTTTATCGATTTTCATTGGCGACTTTCCGTGCTGGTATTTTTAAATACTACAACACCAATTGAAAAACGTATGCCGCTTTTTTTAAAATAATATCAGGTGGATTACCAGCCGGTAAATAAACTTATCTGATTATCTGCTGAAATGACTGAATTTTGTTCAGATAACTCACCAAGGAAAATAATCCTCAAAAAGGAGAATAGAATGTATGGTATTCAAAAGTTACATTATGAACAACCTATTCACAGGTAAAATATCCGTGTTTATCTGGTCATATACTAAGGTCAGATCATGTAAAATCAATCCTCTTGCGCCTTTACAAATGTGCGTAAGAACTTACTGGCTTTGTAGATTTGCGATTTCACAGTGTGCACAGAAATGTCCAGTTCTCTTGCAATTTCTTTGTTAGAATAGCCATCGATTCGTTTCATTTTAAACACAAGCTGCTTGCCCTCCGGCAACAAGCTCAACCCTTCCTGGACAATACGCTCTGTATCTGAATAAATGACATCCTCATCCGTTTCTTTTCCTTTATTTGAATTCATTTTTGTGTATTCAAATTGACGCAGGATTCTTCTTTTTTTCATTTTAATCATGTTTAACACATGATTTTTTAAAATACTGAACAGAAATGGTTCAAAAGGTTTTTCAACATTCAGGGTCTCTCTTTTTTCCCAAAGTTTAAAAAACACGTCCTGGACAGCATCTTCTGCAAGTTCGTGCACTTTCAAATAACGATAG
Source organism: Balneolaceae bacterium (assembly GCA_020832285.1). Lineage (GTDB taxonomy): Bacteria > Bacteroidota > Rhodothermia > Balneolales > Balneolaceae > Rhodohalobacter. Next base: position 15,431 of record JAFIFB010000076.1, on the reverse strand, counting down.
GCCATACCATAAACCGGCTTTCGGTACATCCAGTAGATTTTTTCAAATGCTTCTTTATCTCCGTTTTTAAGATCTTGCAGCTTTTTAATGTCCAAATATAACTTCATAGAGAATCAGAGAGATTTCAAAATGACACATGCACCAATACTTTCACTTTTAATCAACAAATTACTATATCAAGTAAATGTAATAAATTGTAAATTAATACCACTAATATGAACTGCTCCATTCGACAAAAACTACTTAATGGCAAGGCATCCCACAAGAAAAGTTATCCCGTAATTTTCAATAAAAAAAATGAAAGCAAAACTTTACAGACTTCAATAAGTGAAAATCTTTTAAGCTATATTTTATCCGGCCTGAATCAGCTGGCATGAGCACCTTATCTCCTAAACCTCTACTGCGTTGAAACATCGGGGATCTGGAACATTTCGCAGAACAAGCTTTGTATTTTCAACGATGCGTTGGCAGCATTTTATAACAGATATAACACTTATCACGCTGAATGAACATGATGGACCTGTGATCATTTCTTCAATACGTTAACGACCAGTCGGTGTGCCCGGTGCCAGTGTTTTTCTGATCCTGCTCCATCTGGTTCTTTCTTTCGGTGATTCGGAATCAACGTCACAAATAGTTTTTTTTTGTTCACGACGCTGACAGATCCGGTGGGTGCCCCGTGGGGTCGCTGTCAGTTTGTTTTATTCAAACAGATAAAGATGTACTTCATCAACTCTTGCGAGGCGCGGGGCCTGTTTCTCAAAGACTCGGGTGTTGTGAACGGAAAATGTACAATCTAAATACTTTATAAACAGAAAAGCCCCACGTTTTCGTGAGGCTTGTAAAAAATCGGCACTTTATATCCCTTTTTTACTCCAGGGCCTTATCAATAATCTGCCTTATATGAGCGGCATGTGCCCGGGTTTCTGCATTCACATTTCCCCGGTTTTCATTTACTGTACGAATGTTTTGAAGATTGTAGAGAACAGCAGATTTTGCAACATGGTCATAGACATCATTTTCTGTGATTGAGATCAATCTTTTCACATAATCCACCTGAAGATTTTGCCGGAATGTGTTCACATTACTTCGTGCATCCGCATTAAACAGAGCATTCGTCAGCTCATTCACCATATCGGCAACACTGTACTCATTGCCATATGTCCTTGAATCTGTCAGCCTTTGCAATGTGTTTTGATGAAGAAGGTGGTTCAGTACATTATTTTGCATGATCAGCACCTGGTCGTGAATTTTGGGATCTTCGTTTGAGCCCATAAAGTTAAAACCCCGTCGCTGAATCTGGAGATAGTTATACACTTCGTGACTGGTGTTAAAAGCATCAGGTGCAAAAAGGTAATCAGCCAGATAATTCATGGCCCGTTTCTGTTTATCTGCTGGAACAGGAATAAAGGGCTTGCTTGCTCCTTCCTGTCCGATAAATGCCCGGTCGCGATATACTCCGCCAATCTGTCTCGAAATCACCCCTACCTGGGTACCGTACTGGTTCATCAGCATGGTGTATGCATTGCGCAGTTCCTGGTACGACTGCCCCTCACGCGTTCCAAACTTTTCAATCAACTCATCCTTCAGCTTCCTCACCAGCTCAATCCGCTCTGCTCCGTAAGCCATCGGATCGCTGGACATATCCCCTATCATTATCCTCGGGTCTATACCGCGGCCGGCTGCACGCATATCATCTGCATCGTTTCCAAATGCAAGTTCAGGCTCAGCAGACCTCGATAAAATCTCTTCCAGTTTTGACTGCTCAGCTTCGGGATTGCCGGGTACAGTTACGTAACCGTACTGGATGGCCCAGATATCGTACGGACCGGGTTTGTTCTGGTAGTACTGCCCCTGCGCGTCTCTGTTTCCTGAAATATTTACCGGAGCATAATCCATTACCGAACCGGTGAGCCCAATGGTTTCAGCAAGCTGTCTGTCATGAATATCTTCTGGTGAATGAAGCGTACTCGCTTTCATATTATGGTTCAGCGCAAACGTATGTCCTAATTCATGAAGCACCAGCATACTGAGAGCTTCCTTCTGAAACTCTGCCAGCTCATCACCGGATGCATCTAACAGTTGGAGGGTATTTTTCCCAAACAAATTATTGTGATGCATATGTTGTCCGAATGAACAGAATATCGGATCCATCGCAGCTTCCAGAATATTCGCGAAAGAGGAATCATCCGTAAAAAGATCCTCCTCTCTCACCCGGTTAGTAAAAAAGGCCCATTCAAGCATGATATCAGCACCTAAAATCTGTCCGGTTCGCGGATTTACAAAACTGGGCCCATAGCCTCCGAATGGCGGTACGGGAGAAGAGGTCCACCGAAGAACATTGTAGCGGATATCACCGGCTTCCCAGTCTGCATCATCGGGCTGCACTTTCACTTGAATAGCGTTTTTAAAGCCTGCTGCTTCAAAGGCTTCATTCCAGGCAAGTGTAGCTTCTTTAATAGTTTCCCGGAATTCGTAAGGAGTTGTGTTTTCGATCCACCACACAATTGGCTCAACCGGTTCAGACAGTTCAGCATCCGGATCTTTTTTAACGAGATGCCAGCGGTGAATCATATCGCGGTAAGGTGTGGCACTTGTTGAAATCTGGTCATCCACCTGTGTAGTAAAATACCCTACTCTCGGGTCGTCAAACCGCGGTTCGTAATCATTATCGGGCATTTCAATGAAAGTATGCTGAAAAGCGATCGTCACAGCCCGGCCATCGGTAACAGCATTGCTGGTGGAGCCGGATGCATGAGGGGATTCATACACATACTCCACAATCACATCTGTATTTTTGGGATAACTTCTCAGTTTGGCGTATTTACTCCTTTCACGGCTTAAATTCCCAAGAGAAAATTGACCCGGCAGCATCAGCATGCTGGGGCTTGGTTTAATCTGATGCAGATTTTCTGAAAGAAATAGCCCGTCACCGTCAATCAGAATAATACCATTCTCTTCATCTTCCGCTTCAATCGAGGCTGAATGCAAAACTGCGTCTGAAATATTGGCTGATGAAGCACGGCTGAGCGGATTCTCTTCATCAAAATGGTAACGGGTGTTAACGTGTACAAACTCAATGCGGTCGAAATACCGCTTTATTTTGATGATTTTGTTGTCCTGAAATCGACCACGAAAATGCCCGGCCTCCAAAACGCCATCCTGTGTCATTCCAAAATAAATATATTCCCGTCCAATCTGATCTTCATGAACCGCGAACTTTACAGAGCCATTCGTTGTATCCTGGTAGATCGTAAAAAGGCCTTCATAAGCAATCGATTTTTCAATTGCTTGCTCAAAATCGGATGTTTCTTCTTCCATTGGCTCAACAGAAGTATCAACGGTATTCTCAGATGTGGCACAAGCCGAAATAATCAATGAAAAAATCACGACTGCCAACAGGTTCATTTTATTATGGCTGAAAATTTCCATCATAATGATTTATTGTTTAGATGTTTTTGAATTGAACTGCTCAAGAATTAAAAACTGTTTAAATACCAACGCAGTAAGGTATCATTCTTACCTCATACGATAAGTTAGTCTATTTGTTTACTCCTTACGTCAAAGGCAAAATCTGAATAATCCTTAGATAGTTACTTCTGGCAGCTGGTAATAAGGCGGGTATATAAAAAAAGCCTGCAAGCAAATAGCTCACAGGCTTTTTAATTAATTTGATACTCAGTTAGCTGATATCTCAGCAATTTTGAGACGATTTTCTGCAATCGCCAGCTCAATTTCCGCATCTTCACGGTTAGTCTTGAGTGTTGCGAGGTGTTTTTTCAATTTATCACGCTCTTTACGTGCCTCAATCGTATCGATCTCATTCGCGAGTTCCGCTTTTTCAGCAAGCAGTGTACATTTGTTGTCACTCATCTCCACAAAACCACCACTCACAGCATAAATGATTTCTTCATTTTTGCCGGTTTGAATGGAAATTTTACCGATTGCAAGTGCAGAAACAATAGGCGCGTGATTGTAGAGCATCTGAAAATTCCCGTTGATTCCGGGAACCTGAACGCTTTCAACCTTTCCCTCAAAGAGAGGGCCTTCGGGTGTTAATAATTGTGCGTGAAATCTGTTTATCACGATTTGACTCCCGTTTTATTCTGCGGCTTCGGCCATAATTCGCTGACCTTTCTGCTGTGCCTGATCGAGGGTTCCCACAAGGTGGAACGCATTTTCGGGCAGGTGATCCAGTTCTCCGTCGAGAATCATGTTAAAGCCTTTGATGGTGTCTTCAATCTTCACGTACTCACCACTCTGACCAGTAAACTGTTCGGCCACGAAAAACGGCTGACTGAGAAAACGCTGTACTCTTCTCGCTCGTGATACAACCAGTTTGTCTTCATCCGAAAGCTCGTCCATTCCGAGAATAGCGATAATATCCTGAAGATCTTTGTACTTCTGAAGAATCTCTTTCACACGTTGTGCACAGTTGTAGTGAGCCTCACCAACTACTTTAGGATCAAGGATTCTCGAAGTAGAATCGAGCGGATCCACAGCCGGATAGATACCGATCTGTGTAAGTGCACGGCTCAGTACGGTAGTAGCATCAAGGTGGGAAAACGTGGTTGCGGGAGCAGGGTCGGTCAGGTCATCGGCAGGTACATAAATCGCCTGAACCGATGTAATCGATCCGTTCTTGGTTGACGTAATCCGCTCCTGGAGGTCACCCATTTCTGTGGCCAGTGTGGGCTGGTAACCTACTGCAGAAGGCATCCGGCCTAAAAGGGCAGACACTTCGGAACCGGCCTGTGTAAACCGGAAAATGTTGTCTATAAAAAGAAGAATATCGCGAGAAACTTCATCACGGAAGTATTCGGCAACCGTCAATCCGGAAAGTGCAACTCGCGCCCGTGCACCCGGCGGCTCGTTCATCTGGCCAAATACGAGTGTAGCCTGTGAAGTTTTCAGGACATCCTCATCTACTTTGGAAAGGTCCCATTCACCAGCTTCCATCGCTTCCTTGAACTCATCACCGTAGTTAATTACTCCAGATTCGATAAATTCGCGCAGAAGATCGTTTCCTTCACGGGTTCTTTCTCCCACACCGGCAAACACCGAGAGACCACCGTGCTGCTTGGCGATATTGTTGATCAGCTCCTGAATCAAAACCGTTTTCCCAACACCGGCACCACCAAATAGTCCGATCTTACCGCCCTTGGCATACGGACAGAGAAGGTCAATAACTTTTATTCCGGTTTCGAGCATTTCGCTACTGGTCGCAAGATCTTCAAAAGCCGGTGCATCCCGATGAATCGGATAGGATCGCTTTCCTTCCGGAGGCTTGATACCATCAATCGACTCGCCTACTACATTAAACAGCCTTCCTCTTATATCTTCACCCACCGGCATCGAGATAGATTCTCCCGTATCAATAACATCAGCCTTACGAACCAGTCCGTCGGTCGAATCCATCGCAATTGTCCGCACACGATTTTCTCCGAGATGTTGCGCTACTTCAAGATAGAGCTTTGAACCATCTTCTCTTTCGATATATAAGGCATCTAATATTCTGGGAAGTTTTCCCTGTTCAAAATCTACGTCCACTACAGGTCCAATTACCTGGGCTACGGTTCCTTTATTCATTCAATCTGTTTTTTTAATCGTAATGTATTGAAAAGAGCTGTTCATCAGTTAATGAACATGACACAAATATATTTTTCTAAACAGCTTTAAAAGGTAGCCACTTCTGGCTCAAAAATCAAAGGCTCCGCTGCTTAAAATTGGCACTTTTTATTTTTGAAATGCCTGCTTGCTGATTCTGTGACAGCTGCACTTTTTTTGATTTTAGCTGATATTAAGCAGATGCTTTCTGTAAAAACAGCATCTATCTCCATTCTGGATTATTAATTTCTTATTCAATTCAAATAGATAATACACTCGTTATCATCCCATTCAGTTAATTCAGATAATCAAAACCAGTCTCATACACTTCAACTAAAATAAATTCGTTTAATACCGAAAAGTAGATCAGGCCTGAAAGACTCCCTCTTAACCACATAGAAAATCAGTCATACGCAATGAAACAAAATTCTCTTATCTTTATTTTTCTTATTTTTTACCTTAAAGGGAAATTCCCCATGTTAACTTCAACCAATTGCAGCAAAACTACTGTTTTACACCCTTAAAATAATCCTTAGCGTCATGTTTATGTACAAATGGCTATCTGATATTTTTTTCACCTATTCTCGAACCTTAACCATTGTTGTCCCCCTGTTAATATTGGCAAGTGCCTGCAGTACTTCTGAAGAATTTACTGAAGCTGAAGAAACCGGACAGCAAACTACTGAAGAAGCTTTAGATTTCTCAGAATTTACTGAAGAAATTCCAGGAACGGGGGAAGCCATTGAGTTGGCGCCGATACCCGGCGGTTCATTTTTGATGGGAGCTGATGATCAGCAACATGAAGTGGTATTAGACCCATTTTATATGAGCAAGCATGAAATTACCTGGGACCTTTACCGCCAGTTTGCAGCTGAATCTCCTGATGACCTTCAGGCACACCTGCAGCAAGTCGATTTCCCGGGTGATGCCATCTCATTGCCGTCGCCTCCCTACACCGATATGTCCATGGGCATGGGTTTTGAGGGGTATCCTGCTGTTAGCATTACTCAGTACAATGCCATGATGTTCACCAAATGGCTAACCGCCAAGACCGGAACATTTTATCGTCTGCCTACCGAAGCTGAGTGGGAATACGCCTGCCGTGCGGGACAAAATGAGCAGTATAGTCCCCCGGAAAACCCGGACAATTATGCATGGCACCGTGGAAACAGCAACGATCGTTATCACCTGGTTGGCTCACTGGAACCGAATGAATTTGGCTTGTATGATATGCTTGGTAATGTTGCTGAATGGACGCTGGATCAGTATCACGTTGATTATATAGAACGCCTTGAAGATGATCCTGCAGTAAACCCCTGGTTCAAACCCACAGAGCTTTACCCGAGAGCGGTACGTGGCGGCTCATGGAGAGACACTGAAGAGACTGCAAGCTGTCTTCACAGGCGCGGCTCTACACCAAACTGGAAACGCGATGACCCTCAGTTCCCTAAAAGCCTCTGGTGGCACACCAACGCCCCGTTTCTTGGTTTCAGGGTAGTAGTGCCTAAAAACCAGCCCCAATCTACAGAAGAGATGGAGGAGTACTGGATTGAGGAGATGCAGGACTATTTTTAACCATTAGAAAATGAATTTCTTGTAGTTAAAGAGTAGTGCAGCAGCATCTGTAAAGGGTGGTAGAGTAATTGCACACTTGCAATACCTGTATAGTGTTAAGTCAATCATAAAGTGACGGGTTAGACCTGACAGCATTCCCGGTGCTTTTCCGTCCCGATGAGCAGTCGGGATGTCAGCGTCGGTAACTTTGGGTGAAGGTTTACGCACAAAATTCAACGCTGTCAGATCCGCCGGCAGTCGGACAACGTCCAGTAGGTGCTGACAGGTTTTAACCGAAATTTCATATTTGACTTAACAATAGTGCTCTTTTCTTTTTCTGAAGTAAACTGAACAAATTACTCACCCCGCATTGTATGATTTTCATCATCCAATGCTCTATCTTCTCTCAAAAACATAACCCAGCTATTTCTCATGAGTACTGTACAGAAATTTATCGATGAAAATATTCAAACATTTGAAAGCGAACTTTTCGACCTGCTTAAGATTCCCAGCATAAGTACAGATTCCAAACACAAGGGAGATGTAAAAAAAGCGGCAGAATTTCTCATTGTCCAGCTGCAGAATATCGGCCTCGACAATGTTACACTTCATGAAACACTGCGCCATCCCATAATTACAGCTGATAAATGTCCACACGAGGACCGGCCAACCGTCCTGATTTATGGTCATTATGATGTGCAGCCTTCCGATCCCGATGAATTGTGGAATACACCTCCCTTCGAACCAACCTTAAAAAACGGCCGTGTGTATGCACGAGGAGCCAGCGACGATAAAGGACAATCCTTTACACACATTAAATCGGTGCAGGCTTATATGGAAACCGGAACCGAACTTCCCGTGAATGTAAAATTTATCCTGGAAGGTGAAGAAGAGATCGGCTCACCGAACCTGGTTCCATTCATCAAAAAAAACAGAGAACTGCTGTCATGCGATATGGTTCTGATCTCCGATACTTCCATGTTCGGAGAAAATCAGCCTTCCATCACATACGGACTTCGGGGCCTGGCTTATATGGAAATTCTGCTCACCGGCCCCAATCGCGATCTTCACTCCGGGCTCTACGGTGGTGCTGTTGATAATCCCGCAAATGTGCTCTGCGAATTGATATCAAAACTCAAAGATGAAGACGGCGTTATTCAGATTCCAGGTTTTTATGATGATGTGGAAGAACTCACTCCCGAAATGCGCGAAGCCTACAAACAGCTTCCCTTCGATAAAGAAGAGTACAAGAAAAATCTTGATCTGAATGCATTGCACGGTGAAAAAGGTTACAGCACGCTTGAACGTGCATCCGCCCGGCCAACGCTCGACGTAAACGGTCTCTGGAGCGGTTACCAGGGTGAAGGTGCTAAAACTGTACTGCCTGCCAAAGCCGGGGCCAAGGTGAGTATGAGACTGGTTCCAGGCCAGGATCCTGATAAAATCGCGAAACTGTTTGCAGATCATGTAAAATCCATTGCGCCGGATACCGTTTCAGTTGAGGTGGTTGAACATCACGGAGGCCACCCTATTGTGATCGACCTGGAATTTTACGGATTAAAGGCTGCTGCCAAAGCGTTCGAAGATATTTACAAAAAAGAGGTTCTTTTCAGCCGCGAGGGAGGCTCGATTCCCATTGTCGCTGATTTTAAAAAAGTACTCGGTGTCAACTCCATTTTAATGGGTTTCGGAATCAGTAAAGATGCACTTCACTCACCCAACGAAAGCTTTTCGCTGAAAGATTTTCACAGAGGGATTAAAACATCAGCACGATTTTTTGAACTGTTGCCAGAATTTTCGCATTGAGCATCTGATCGATTACAAGCGCAGCCTATGACCGGGTGAACCGAAAGTTTTTATGACGGATTCTTCACCTTACCCATAAAAAGGTTCGTTCCGCTTTCTCTTTCATGAATGATGAACACAAACGGGCGATCCACAATGACAGACGGAGGCATGGACGTAATCCCAATACCCACACTGGTTACTGCCGCGGCCTCAGTTCCCTCTTCGTCAACGCGTATAAAGGTTTTATGCTTCACCTCGTCGATATACAGGTTTTGCGGAGAAACATCAGCTATACCTGAAAAATCGGCTTCCCATTCATCGAAAGGGACCTCCATACCCATCGCCTTCAGGATATTATTGTATGTGATCTCATATTCCAGCTCAAATTTGGGGAGCTGAAGAATCACATCACGCCCGACAGAGAGATTAGATCGCCATTTTGCCAGATTTTGCGCAGACACTTTTTCCTCCACAAACCGGTTAATGGGCATGTCTCGGTCGTTCGGAAGCAGTATGGTCATACTGAACAGGCTGTCGCCATAAGGCAGTTCAATCATCTGTACCTCCTCGGAAAAATAGGTGGCAAAACGGTCTTCCTGGCTCATCATATCAACCTGTATAGTTTCACCGGATTCGAGGTAAAAATCAGCAGGCCGGGTATTATTCGTATCAAACTGCCGCAGCCAATCGCCTTTAAAATAGAGCGCATTGATCAGGTACATCACAATTTCACCGGGAATTTCGTCAATAATTTCTTCGATTAGCCCCTGGGTATTTGCATCCACCCAGTTGTTGATGATATCCACGGCTGCTGGGTCAGCAAAATCGAGCCCTTCCACACTGGCGTTATATGCGGAACGTACTCTTTCCAGAAAATCCTCTTTCACTGGCAGCCCTTCACGGTACCAGATAGAGTTGGCAATTTTCAGGGTTACCTTCGGATCAACAGTGGTAAGAAGTTTCATCAGCGATTCGAATGCTTCGTTGATTTCATCCGTGTCCATGCCGTTCAGTCGAAGTGTTTCACGCATCTGATCGTATGTTTCTCCCTCTGCACCATTCAGTGTCATCGCCAGTGCCATTGTAATACTCAGCGGGGAGATAAATACGTTCTCCTCATCATCATAGGCCACCGTGTTGCGGAATAGCTCATAACTGAAATGCCGGTCGGCCTCAATCAGTTTCTTTTCAACCTGAGTCAGTTCACGGGGAAGCTCACCGATGGGATCATCCGGCCCCACGAGGCTGTCGTTGCAGGATGCAAAGAATATGAGTGCTGCAAAAAGAATCGAAATCGCTTTAATGGTTGACATGAAACTCCTAATTTCGTTTAATTTGATGGTTTTCCCAAAAGACCGGGATGTTTACTACAGTTACACATGAGATGTTTCAAATACCCACCGGTATTTCATTTTTTTTTACTTAATTATTCACCAGCGACATTTAGGCGGGTATGGTGAAGTTTAAAATTCAATGTATGAATATGTTTTTTTTACGTTTAAATGCTTTTATAAAATAGTTTGTAAATAATTCATGTTGCTATATGAGCGGATTGATCTTAGCCAATATTAAGCGACAAACAAATCGAAACAAAAGCCTCATTCTTTCCAAATAATCTTTTATCTTTTGGACTGTTTAAATTATGCTCACAAAAAGAATCATACCGTGCCTTGATATCAAAGACGGAAGAACCGTCAAAGGCGTAAATTTTATAGGCCTCCGCGATGCCGGTGATCCGGTTGAACTTGCCCGCCGTTACACAAACGAGGGGGCCGATGAACTGGTATTTCTCGACATAACCGCTACCAAAGAAAAACGCAGAACTCTTGTTAAACTTGTAAAGGAGATTGCAAGAGAAATAAGTATTCCGTTTACTGTGGGAGGCGGAATTAAGGCAGTTGATGAAATTGAAGAGATTCTAAAAGCCGGTGCCGACAAAGTATCCCTGAACAGCTCGATTGTACGCGACCCTGACCTCCTCACGAGAGCTTCCGATGCTTTTGGTTCACAAGCAATTGTTGCCGCAGTAGATGCAAAACGAATTGGAGACTCCTGGGAAATTTTTGTGAAAGGCGGTTCTGAACCCACGGGTATCGATGCCCTGGAATGGATGGTGGAAACTGAAAGACTGGGCGCCGGGGAAATTCTGCTCACCAGTATGGACCGCGACGGTACCAAATCGGGTTTCGACCTTGAACTGCTCAAGCAGACTAACGAACTGGTTACCATACCGGTTATTGCCAGCGGCGGGGCGGGAACCATTCAGCACTGCTGCGATGCTGTTCTGGATGGCAAGGCCGATGCGGTTTTGGCAGCGAGCATTTTCCACTTCAAAGAAATCGAAATTAACGAATTAAAAAAACAGATGGCACAGGAAGGAATTCCGGTGCGAATCATCTATCCAACAATGGCTGACTAACACAATATGGCAAAAGAAGAAATTGAATTTTTATACGATCTGGAGAGACTGCTGATTGAACGAAAAAAGGAACTTCCAAAAGGATCGTACTCCACCCGGCTTTTCAAGAAAGGGATTGATAAGATTGCTCAGAAACTGGGTGAAGAATCCATTGAAACGATCATCGCATCCAAAAACAAAAAACAGTCGGAAGTGGTGAACGAGTCCGCCGACCTGATCTACCACCTGCTTGTACTGCTGGTTGAACGTGACATTCCGCTCGACTCGGTGATTCAGGAGATGATGCTCAGGAGTAAGAAGTAGGCGAAAATGAAAAGACAAAAAAAGCGTAAATTCGGAATTGCGTAAGCATATAGGCCCCAAGTTTTAACAGGGGTATGAACGGCACAAGCGGGACGCTTGCTCCATTGTGAGTTGTTTCCGACCAATCTCTCAGGGGGCATAGTAGAGCGGAGAGTCAGGCCCAAGCGGAATTCCGAATAGAATCCAGGCAACCAGTACAATTGTGCTCAGCAGACCGAATGCGATGGAATAGGGCACCATCAGAGAGATTAGTGTACCCAGCCCGATATCTTTTTCGTATTTCTGTGCAAAAATAATCACCAGGGGAAAGTATGGCAGAAGCGGAGTCAGGATATTAGTGATCGAATCCCCAATCCGGTAGGCTGCCTGTGTGAGCTCTGGAGAATAGCCCATCAGCATCAGCATAGGAACAAAAATTGGCGCCATAATAGCCCATTTGGCCGAAGCGCTCCCGATAAACAGGTTAATAAATGCCGATACGAAAATAAAAGAGACAATCAGGGGTACTCCACCAAAACCGATCATCTGGAGCAGCTCTGCACCAGAAACAGCTATAATCAGTCCCAGGTTCGACCAGTTAAAAAATGCAATGAGATGAGCCGCTACAAATGCGAGAACGATGTATGCGCCCATGCTGGCCATCGAGTCGGACGTCATTTTTGCAACATCTTTATCATTTTTCACCTGTTTGGTAACCACACCGTACACAATGCCGGGAATTAAAAAGAGGAAAAAGATGATAGCCACAAGACTTTGGTAAAATGGAGTCAATTCGCCTTCCGCACCGCGCAGGGGAGCATCTTCGGGAATCACCAGAAAGGCCACAGCAATAATGGAAACAAGCAGGGATACGCCCGCCCACCGGTGACCTTTTTTCACAAGAGGAGTAATTTTATCGTTAGTATCATTTTCGTCCTCTTCAGGTGTCCCTTCATACGTTCCGAGACGGGGTTCAATAATTTTTTCGGTAACAAACCATCCGGCAATAACAAAAACCGGAACCAGCACAATCATCAGCCACCAGTTAGCCGCTACATTTACAAAATATTCCGGATCGATTATGTGAGCAGCCGGTTCGGTAAAGCCAACGAGAAGCGGGTCGAGGCTGGTAAGCACAAGGTTTGAACTGAATCCGGCTGAAACCCCTGCAAAGGCAGCAGCCAGTCCTGCAAGAGGGTGTCTTCCGACTCCGTAAAAAATCACCGCTCCAAGCGGTATTACGACAACGTAACCCGCATCCACTGCCAATGATGACATAATTCCGGCAAAGACGATAGTGGCGGTAATCAGGGAGTCAGGTGCTCCTTCAACAAACCGTTTCAGGGATGTGTGAATCAAACCTGTTTTATCGGCAACACCAATACCAAGCATAACAACAAGCACAAGACCTAAAGGAGGAAATTCAGCAAAAGTTTGAGCCATATCGGTAAAAATCCGCTGTATATTTTCCCCGCTGAAAAGGTTTACGGCTTCGATGTCGTTGCCGGTTCCGGGATGGGTTACGCTGACACCTGCAAGCGCGCTGACCAGCGAAGCGAGCATAACCAAGCTAATTATAATCACAAATACGGTAACCGGATCAGGCAGTTTGTTGCCTGCTGTTTCGATCAGGTTCAGAAATTTGTCAAAAAGCGAGCTTTTGCCCTCATTCTTTGGGGCTTCATTTTCAGGTTCGTTCTTTTCTTCAGCCACGTTGATTCACCTTACATTTCAGTTGAGGAATACCTGCTGAAAATAAGGGTTTCACAGGTGTTTGCAAGCATAAAATGGGAAATTGGGAAACCCAATTGATTTAAACCCTTTAGTTATTTCTGAACATTTGAAACTTGCCTGTTTACTTGATTTAATTTCAATCATACCCAAAAACATGGTCCGATTTTTCAATTTTGACAATCATCTTTGAACAAAACTCATCGAGCAAAACAGATGCATTCTATTTGTTTCTTACGATTCACCCCGCTTGTAAATATTTTGCATTTACAACGGTTTTTTGAGTTTTTATAAATTAGATGTTTATTGGTTTAAGTCATTCTTGATACTGTTAAATGAGTTTTTAAATCACTTTTAAAAAACGATGGCTGATAGCTGAATGCTCGAAGCCTGGTAATGAATCAAAATCTGAATCAATATGAGAACCCTCACCCACATCACTTTAATAACTCTTTCATTGCTTATTTTATCAGGCTCCCAGCTCACAACAGATAAAGCCGATGAAAAAGAGTGGCTCTATCTCTTCAACGGAGAAAATCTGGATGGCTGGGACATCAAAATTGCAGGCTATGAACTGAATGACAATTTCAACAACACATTCCGTGTGGAAGATGGCCTGATGAAAGTTTCCTATGGTGATTACGATGAATGGAATGGTGAACTTGGCCATATTTTCTACGAGGAATCCTTTTCTCACTACAAACTGATTGTGGAATATCGATTTACAGGCGAACAAGTACCCGGCGGTCCGAGCTGGGGCTGGCGAAACAATGGCATTATGATGCACAGCCAGCCGGCAGAAACGATGGGCTTCAATCAGAATTTTCCCATTTCGGTGGAGATGCAGCTTTTGGGAGGTGATGGCGAAGAGGAACGCACAAACGGCAACTTATATTCACCGGGAACACAGGTTAAAATTAACGGTGAACTTGTTACTGACAACTGGGTGGAGGCTGATGCCGGAACCTACCACGGAGACCGGTGGGTGCGTGCAGAAACGATTGTGCTGGGTGATTCGCTAATTCAACATATTCTGGAAGATGAAGTGATTCTCGAATATTCTAAACCGCGGATGGGCGGCGGCGGAGTGAGTGGTTACAATCCCGATTACAAAGTGGACGGCACGCCAGTTGCAAAGGGGCACATCGCATTGCAGGCCGAAAGCCATCCCACACACTTCCGGAAAATTAAGCTCCTGAACCTAAAAGGGTGTATGGACCCCGATTCCCCGTCTTACCGGTCATGGTATGTTGAATCAAACCCGGATGATTGTGAATAATATTTAAAAATTTCTACTACGCCTTCTTCACAAACTCAGACTTCAGTCCCATCGAACCAAATCCTTCAATTTTGCAGTCGATGTCGTGATCACCATCCACCAGGCGAATATTTTTCACTTTTGTACCCACTTTTACCACCGATGACGCACCTTTTACTTTGAGATCTTTTATTACAGTGATTGTATCACCGTCTTTAAGCTCTGTGCCATGGGCATCTTTCACAACATTTTCATCCACAGATTTTTCTACGAGTGTTACTCCCGTCTCTTCCCTGGCTTCTTTTGACCACTCGTGGGCACATTCCGGACAGACCAGCATAAAGCCCATTTCGTAAGTGTATGGCGAACGGCACTCCGGGCATTCAGGTAAATCCTGCATTCTTATTTTTTTTGAATAGATGATTGGCTTCAATAATTCTGTTCCACTAAAAGATACAATGTTATCCCGTGCCATTCATTTTAAACTGAATTCAGATCTGGCAGCCCAAGCGGAATACTTGCACTATCTACTTTTCTCCTTTGCCCAAGCCACACTCTTTTCAATTATCAATTTTATCGGCTTGACTTATACTGTCCTTTTGGCTTGACCCAAAAGGACCAAAAAGTCAAGCCCCGACGGCGGTCGGGGTTGGCGGCGGGCTTTCCATCGACGCGGCACCCTTTTCCCTACTATTGTGCCATATGGCGTAATGTGTTTTATTATTAATTACACACTGATCAACCGCCTGCGAAGTGAGGGCGAAGCCCGAACGAGACAGGCGGTTGATCTCG
>JAFIFB010000053.1 GCA_020832285.1 Balneolaceae bacterium | reverse complement strand
CAGAGCCGAACAGGTGAACTCCAAAATTCAGCAGGTAAAGTCCATTTCAAAAGGCTATCGAAATTATGATAATTTCCGCACAGCCATCTTGTTTTACTTTGGCAAGTTAGACCTCTACCCACAAGGTTTCCAGTAGAACCTTTTTTTATTTGACCGCATTCTTACATAAAGTAAATAGTATAACTTCCGAATCAGTGGCCTTTGTTACGGTTTTTTATTGTGGTTAAGATCAATTAAAACCTTTGATTTTACAAGCTTTTATATAAACATTTTTTATAAACACATAAATCATTTAAAACTTATTGCTTCATGATATTTGAATAGGAATAAATCACTTTAAAGCCATTCACCCTTAACCATCAACCTGCACAAGATGATCAAAATAGTGATTGCGATATCACCTCCTCTGCAAAAAGGCACTTTTTTTGTTAAAAATGATAACTGAAATCAATTCAGCTATCATATCCAATCGCTAATAGTTTGGTATATTTCCACACAATTATCATATTAAATTACAATTTATCATGCGTTTCGAAACAAAAGCTATCCATACCGGCCTTCATATAGCGAACCCCTCAAAGGCTGTTATTCCACCAATCTCTCCAAGTACCATTTTCGAAATCGATGAAGGAGGCCTTAAAGAAGGAGATTTCCACTACACCCGCCTCGGCAACCCCAACCGCCTTCAGTTTGAACACCTTATTGCCACGCTCGAAGGTGGTGAGGAAGCAGCTGTTTTTTCTTCAGGTGTTGCAGCAGCGGCCGCTATTTTACAGGCATTGAAGCCCGGAGATCATATCATCATACCCGAAGATGTCTATGCCGGAAACAGGATTCTGGTAAAAGAAATAATGAATCGCTGGGGACTCGAATCCTCATTTATCAATATGACGGGGCTCGAGACTATCGAAGCTCATATTCAGCCAAACACAAAACTGATCTGGATTGAAACACCCTCCAATCCGCTGATGCGAATTACGGACATCGCCGGAGTTGTTGAACTGGCAAAGTCTAATGGAATCCGCACATTGGCAGATAATACCTGGCCTACACCGGTTAATCAGCTTCCGCTCGAATTGGGAACTGACCTTGTATTGCACTCCACTTCTAAATATTTCGGCGGACACAGTGACATTTTGGGAGGGGCTGTTGTAACCCGCGAAAAAGATGATTTTTTTCAACAAATTCGTCTCAATCAAAAAATGGGTGGTGCGGTACCATCACCGCAAGACTGCTGGATGCTGAGCCGCAGCACCCGAACACTTGCCTATCGCATGAAAGGACACAATGAGCACACTCTGCAGGTGGTTGATTTTCTTAAGGAGAATAAAAAAGTGGCGGATATTTACTTTCCGGGTGTGAAATCTCATCCCGGACATAAAATCGCCAGGCGCCAGATGAAAGGGTTTGGGGGTATGATCTCATTTTTATTGGACGGAAATCAGCAGGAAGCGATCCGAATTGTGGCTCGTTCTAAACTGATTACACGAGCCACCAGCCTTGGCGGAGTGGAAAGTACGTGGGAACACAGGCGCAGCAGTGAGGGAGATGGATCGGTAACTCCAGAAAACCTTATTCGCCTCAGTGTTGGACTCGAACATCCTGATGACATCATCGCAGATCTTGAATATGCGCTTGGGTAAACTGAAAAAAAATCATCATTAAAAAATGACCTGTTTAAACGAATTCAAACAGGCCAAGGAATTTTGGTATTCATAAAAAGGTCATCATACAGAATTTGCTTTTACTCTTCCGCAACCAGCAACTCTTCCATCTCTTCTTCCCGGAAGAAAAAACGGTCGCTGAAAGCGGGCTCGAGATCATCTATCCAGATGGCATTTTCATCATATTTGGCATAAAACGGGCGACCGACCCAATCCGGATCACGCCCCTGGAGAAATCGCAGTGTAAACACTTCTTCGTTGTTCACTTCACTCACGCCAAGTACCTGAATTTTCCCGGGAGTGCATGACATGCTCGGTCCGCGTACAGTCCGGCAAACACCACTCACCTGCTGATACGCTTTTTGCCATATCTCCCATGCATCTGAAAGAGTTACGGCAAAGTGGTGCTGGGCACCGGTATCTCGCACCACAAACATGTAGTAGGGAATGCAATTCAGATTCACCTGCTTACGCCACATATCTGCCCATACATCGGCATCATCGTTGATGTGACGCAGAAGCGGAGACTGTGTCCTGATCTGCACCCCTGTATCTCGAAGCCGCTGTATCGCTTTCTGTACGGCATCTGTTTCAAGTTCAACCGGGTGACTGAAATGAGCCATAAATGCGAGATTAATACCACGTGATACGATCTCTTCAAAAAGCTCCAGATACTCATCCGCATCAGAATCGGTTAAAAATTTGTACGGCCAGTAACTGAGCGCTTTGGTTCCGATTCGGATCGTTTGAAGATTTGTTTTTTCAAGATTGTCTAAAATCGGCTTCATATACCTCTTAAAGACACGGCAGTTCATGATCATCGGATCGCCGCCGGTAAACAGTACATCGGTTACCTCCTGGTGCTCTTCGAGGTATCGGACCAACAGTTCGGATTCGCGCATCATAAATTTCATATCGTTCATACCTACAAACTGCGGCCATCTAAAACAGAAAGTGCAATAGCTGTGACAGGTTTGTCCCGCACTCGGGAAAAAGAGCACAATTTCACGATATTTATGCTGGAGGCCCCAAAGTTGCTGCCCGTCAATCATTGGCACATTTTTATCGGCCTGGCCAGCCGGATGCGGATTCAACTGCACACGGATACTGTTGCTTACTTCCTTCAGCTCTTTTTTGTCAGTAGTTCGCTCAAGTGCGGCTTCCATCTTTTCATAATGATGGGGAAGAAGCATATTTTTTTGGGGAAACGTGAGATTATAGATCGGGTCATTTTCAAAATTATCCCAATTAATCAATTCATCCAGAACATAATTGTTCACTTTAAATGGAAGTACATTCCCAACAACCTTAATATTTTGTTTGATTTCATCCGGCAGCTTTTTAACCTGAGGAATAGTGAGGTAATTACTGAGAGAATACGCTTTATATTTCATGATGGTAGAAATTTTCCGGTTTTGGTTTCAAATTTTTTGAGCTATACAGCAATACCGAATCCGATATTACATCGGACAACATGGAGTATATGCTGTACTTAAGAGGCAAAAACTCATAAAAAGCTCCGATTAGCAGAAGCTATGCCTCCCTGGCTGCACACCCCGATTGGGTGACTACAATCCATTGAACTGTACACCTGCATGCGGAATTAACAGGCTTACGTGCATTATTTGTTTCAGGAATGCAAGGTATCAACCATCCTGACTTCATGGAACCTGTTCCTTGCTGTACAAACCTGCTGACTCTCTCTTGATCGTGTACCGGGATTTATCAGATTAACCCCAAATCAACAATTTTGTGTTTGCTTCCGCTTCCCAATATTTTACACATTGGATTCATAATAGGGTATCAAAGTAAAAATATAAAAAAGAATCAACTCACCCAAATAGAGGATTTATCCATATAATTCACAAATGAATACTCTGATAAGACCCCATAAAAAAAAATAACCCTGTATTTTTTCGGCAACACCTCATCCAAATAAACATCTTGGTTACCAAATCTTAAATTACCATTCCCTATATATCATTTCGTCTGTTATCTTATAAAGGCTGTTTGAAAGCACTGGTTTCGACTCTCTGAGCGCCTAAACTCAAAACCCAGTAACCATTCAAATTTAACATTTTGTTAATCAACCGATATTTAACCGGGCTGATCACCGGCTTTGTTTTACTTCTACTGTTTCACGCATGCACTCCAAAAGAAGATGAGGAGCATCAATTCGGCTCAGAAGAAACCTTTGCCCTGCCGATGAACTCACTTCCCCTTGAAAACCTTGATCCGTTCCAAACCAATGGTGACAACTGGGTAATCACCGGAAACGTTTGGTCTGACCATAAATCTGAACTTTCTATTGAGACTAAAGAAGGCTCCGGTGTGCTTGTGAGCCTCTCAGAAAGCGAAGAATCAGCAGATATTTTCTCAAGGCTGGAACACGGTGATATCGAACTGAGGCTTGAATTTCTGATTCCCAAAAATTCAAATTCAGGAATCTATTTCCAGGATCGTTACGAACTCCAGATTCTTGATAGCTGGCTCAGAGAAGACGCCCGATTTTATGACGCAGGCGGTATCTACGAACGATGGGACGAAAGCCGCCCCGAAGGTGAACGCGGTTTTGAAGGCCGTGATCCGCTGGTGAATGCTTCACTGGCACCCGGACTCTGGCAGGAATTTCACGTGCTCTTCCGCGCACCAAGATTTGATGATGAGGGAAACAAAACAGAAAACGCCCGCTTTGACTGGGTGTATCTGAACGGGGTGCGCGTACAGGAAAATGTGGAACTCACAGGCCCAACCCGCGGCGGGGCTCCCGGTAAGGAAGTAACAAAAGCTCCCTTTCGCCTCCACGGCGATCACGGTCCGGTTGCCTTTCGCAATATCGAATATAAAACATACAACCAAACTGACTCACTCACACTTGGCCCACTCACATACGAATTTTTTGAATATACTGGTGATCGTACTCCCGAAAATTTTAATGACCTTGAATTAATAGCTGAGGGCGTCACCGATTCATTTAATGTAGCCGATCTTGCACCGCAGGATGAACATTATGCTTCGCGCTTCACCGGAGAGCTTGAAGTACCGGTTTCCGGGGACTATTTCTTTCAGACCGGCATGTACAATGGCGGCAACCTTTACATAAACGGTGAGCTGCTCATCCGAAACACCGGAGAAGTAGAATTCCAGATTCTTGGAAATACGATTTATCTGGAAGAGGGTACGCACGAAATTCAAGCCACACATTTCCAGACCGTCTGGATCTCCTACATTCATATCGACTATGAGGGGCCTGGCATTGAAAAACGGCCACTCGCCAGGAAACCCGAAGCTGAGTCAACGGCCAGTGAACCCATTACCGTTCACGCCGGGAGTCATCAGCCCGAATTGATTGGCGGTTTTTTTAACTATGAAAATGAAAAACTAACACATACACTTGCGGTCGGTCACACAGAAGGCGTTCATTACAGCTACGATCTTGGCCGCGGTTCTCTGCTCTCATTCTGGCGTAATCCGTTTGCCGACGTTTCTCAAATGTGGCGCGGACGCGGCCATGAACAGCTTTTGGTGCCGATGAATGCCGCTTTAGAATCAGCCTCCGGAATACCGCTTGCAACCCTGGGCTGGCGTGGATCGCTTAGTGAACCCTGGCCGGATAACACGCCCGGCATTCAACAATACCAACTTGATGGGAACGAAAGGCCGGTTTTTACCTCAGAGATCGATGGAATAACTATTGAAGATCTCATTCAACCCTCCCAAAGCGGCACGGAGCTGGAGCGAACACTTCGGTTTAGATCGGAAGATAACCGCAGGAATAAAGCAGCAAGACTTGCTCAGGCCTCCTCGGTGGAATTGCTGCCCAACGGACTCTACAGAATCAACGGGCAGTATTACATTAACATTTTGGATGATGGAGGATCAGAACCGCAAATCCGTGAACACGATGGTTTTGAAGTGCTCATTATTCCCGTTTTACAGGAATCCACTCAATCCGAAGTTTCATATCAGCTGATCTGGTAATGATTCTAAAAAATATTTCCGATATGATGATTCAAAAAACTCTTCCTTCTGCACTCTTGCTGATCTCTTTACTAATGTCTGCAGGTTTCGAAACTGCTGTTGCGCAAACAACCGAAACGGAAGAAACAGGCGATTACTCTGTTTCGCAAATGCCTGTACCAGATGATATCATCCTGGAAGTCGGTGGACTGGCTTTCGACGACAACGGACACCTTGCCGTACCCACACGCCGAGGTGAAATATGGCTGATTGAAAATCCGGAAAGCAACAATCCCTACTTCCACCGTTTTGCCCAGGGCCTGCACGAACCGCTCGGAATTGCTTGGCAAAACGGATCCTGGTATATAGCCCAGCGTGGCGAACTCACCAGAATTACCGACACCAACAACAACGGTACCGCTGATCTTTATGAAACGGTTTACCGCTGGCCGCTTACCGGCAACTACCACGAATATTCTTACGGCCCGGTCTTTCTGCCAAATGGAGATATGATCGTCACTCTGAATCTCTCCTGGATTGGTTATGGTGCCAGTCTTGCCGAATGGCGGGGATGGATACTCAGAATTTCAGAGGATGGAGAGATGACCCCTATTGCTGCAGGCCTGCGCTCTCCGCTGGGATTTGGCCTGAACGCTGATGGTGAGATCTTCTACACCGAAAACGAAGGCGACTGGGTGGGATCCGGATGGATGACACACCTTGAACCGGGAGACTTCGCGGGTAATCCGGCCAGTCTCGTCTGGTCCGATCACCCTAAATCTCCGATTTCACTTCAGATGAATGATATTGATGACTCCGATGGCCTGTCGATGTTCGAGCAAGCACAAAATATTCCGGAACTGAAACTTCCTGCGGTCTGGTTTCCGCATACGATCATGGGTATCTCCACTTCTGACATTCTGTTGGTAGAAAACGATGACCAAATCGGGCCGTTTGCCGGCCAGATGCTGGTGGGTGATCAAGGACATTCCAAAATCATGCGGGTTTATATGGAAAAGGTTCAGGGAGAATATCAGGGGGTGGTTTTTGGTTTCCGGGAAGGATTTTCCTCCGGTATCGTAAAACTGGAATGGAGCCCCAATAATGAAGTATTTGTGGGAATGACCAATCGCGGATGGGGGTCGCGAGGTAGTGAAAGCTTCGGAATTGAACGACTCTCATGGAATGGTGAGATCCCATTCGAAATGCAAAAAATCAGCGCCGAATCTAACGGATTTACAATCACTTTCACCAAACCGTTGGAACATCATTCTGCTATGGAGATCAGCAATTACAGCATAACTGACTTTACGTACGAGTATAATGCCGACTATGGCAGCCCGGTGATCGACCGCCAAAACAAAACAATTACCCGGCTTCAGTTAGCTGAAGACGGAATGTCCGTACGCCTGTATGTTGACGGACTGCGAAAAGGTTATATCAACGAAATTAATACGGAGAATGTGAAGTCTGCTGCAGGAACAGCCCTGCTCAACGGTGTGGGTTACTACACACTCAATAATCTTCCCGACGGAGAACGATCTGCGGTGGCTACCGGAACCGGTGTTATTTCAGAAGCAGATCACGATTATGGGCCATCAGAAAAGAAAATCACCGAACGTCCCGCCGACTGGGCAGACGGACCGGATGCCAGGATTCAACTCGCTACTGAACCGGGACTGCTCTACGATCGTGATCTTATTGAAGCAGAGGCCGGCAGCCGCATTGCACTTACCTTTACTAATGATGACGACATGGCTCATAATGTTGTGATTGTGGAACCCGGCAAGGCCGATGAAGTGGGAGAAGCAGCAATGAACCTGGGCCTGGATGCCGATGCGCTGGAATTTGTTCCGAGAGTAGACGACGTAATCTACCACACTTCCATGCTTGAACCGGGTCAGACTGAAACCATCTACTTTGTGGTTCCAGATAAACCGGGCGACTATGAGTTCGTCTGCACCTTTCCCGGTCACCATTTTTCGATGAGAGGAATTTTGAGAGTGCGATGACCCAGGTTATTACGCTGAAAATAGTCTCAAAAGTTACTTTTTATGGTTTTGGATCAACGCTTCCGTTTCAAAGAGGCCGAGCCGGTGGAGAACTTTTCAACACGTCCGGGGTCGTCAGGTTTTGTAAGCAGGCTGACGCCAACCAGTAAAATGATGTTTGCGGCCAGTCCGTAAATTCCCTCGTGCATATCGATCGGTTTCAGCCCGGAAAAGATAAGGAAAAAGGTATTGACTATAATACCGCCGAACAGTCCGCAAAGGGCGCCTGCTTTGGTCGCTCTTTTCCAGTAAAACATGGCAAACACAATGGGGAATATCTGAGCTACACCGCCGTAGGAACCGAGCAGCAGAGCTACAATCGAAACATCTATCACCACGGCAAACAGATAAGCTATAAGGCCGATCAAAATCACAAAAATCTGAATAAGCCGTCTTTCATTCACATCGTTGAACGGCTCCTTTACAACCTGGTTGATACCATCCCGCACTCCAATGGATGCCGCAGAATGCAGAATCGCATCCCCTGATGACATCGACGCGGCAAGTGCTCCAGCACAAAACAGCCCGATCACAATCGCGGGTAGTTCAATTTGCATAAGAATATGAGGAAGAATACTATCAGCCTGATCCACACCGGGAAATTGAACTATGGCCGAAAAACCGATCAAAAGAATTGGAACAAGAAACAGGCAGAACGTGGGATAGAGAATCACACTGAGACGGATGGAGCGGGCATTTTGGGCAGCAAATCCGCGCATAAAAAGGTGGGGCCATACCGAAAATCCAATTGCCGAAATCAGGACGGCTGAACTGAACCCCCACCAGTCCCACGGAGTTCCGTCACCGGCAAGCCCCGGAGCTTCAAGCATAGCACTGTGTCCGGCCTCCATAATCGCGGTAAACATCTCGCCAACTCCCCCATAAAGAGCATTTGGCAGGTAGATCCCAAGTGACCATGCCATTACCATCATAAACATTCCCTGGAAAGCGTTCGACCACCCAACTCCCATAACACCGCTGAAATAAACATAAATCAGCACAACGATATAGGTAGCACCCGCGCCGGCCCAATAAGGAATCATCCCCTCACTGATCACATTAAGAACATATCCCGCTCCAACCATCTGCAGCGTCAGATAGGGGATGAAAACAATTACACTCAGCACAGCAAGAACCACAGACATAAACTTGCTGTCAAAACGGTCAGCCAAAAGCTCGGCCTGGGTTACATAACCATATTTTTTTCCAAGCCGCCAAACTCTGGGGCCGAAAAAGTAGAACGGTACAATCCCGATCAGGCAGTAGGAAATAATATAAAACGAAGCCGCCCCTCGTGAGTACGCCCAACCCGGGCCACCCAAGAATGCAAAGGAAGAAAAAATAGAGGCTCCCAGCACAAAATAGAGAATGAATACATTCATGCTTCGGTCTCCGGCTACGTAACCGCCTACGCTTTTTGAAATACGCAGAGAAGGAATGATGCCGGTCAACAGAGAAATCAGCAAATACAGGCCAACGATAATGAGAATTATTGTGCCGGTTTCCATCTAATCGTCCTCCTCGTTGTGACGATCGGAAATATAGAGCAGCAACATGGCCAGAAACCCGGCAATGGTGCAAAAAGTTACCCAGGCAAAGGAGAGCGGCAAGCCCAGTACAAGTGGTTCAGGCGAAGAAAAGAGAGTGTAACCGGGCCAGACAAGAAAAACTGTGAGAAAAACCATAAAAACGGTAAAAACGATTCTCGAACGACGGATGGGTTCTTTACCGGAAGAGTCGTGCTCTTTCGTTTTTTTTATGTTTTGATCGCCCGTTTTTTCCATGCAGTGAATATAATGCGTAAATCCAATATTCAAAAAAATGTTCGTACTGATTATCAGGCCTGCTGAATTGGCAGCAATAAAAAAACCGCAAACAATGGAAAACAATCACTTGCGGCTTTTCAACTCTTGATTTCATGGATGACCTCTCAGATAATTTATTAGCGTATAGCTTCAGTCTTAATAAATAGTCTATTAGTATGAACCCGATTTTCCGGTTTCCTTACAAAAAAAGTTAAATTATTTTCCACACTCATCCGAACAATTTGGAATAAAGCGGATTATCAGGATCTAAGTAATTGATATTATTACAATCAATGTTTAAAAACACAGAATAAAAGTCATGGGTTATCAAATAATGTACCCTTGCTTTCAAGCTGTAGTCGCAT
>JAFIFB010000057.1 GCA_020832285.1 Balneolaceae bacterium | reverse complement strand
TAATTCACCTATCGAACTTTATAACCTTGCCGATGATATCGCTGAAGAAAATAATATTGCGGATCAGCATCCTGATATTGTTGAAGAAATGAACAGTATTATGCATGAGGCACATGTACCCTCTGAGCTGTTTCCTCTTTTCGAATAAGCGTAATATATGAAAGTGAACTCAATGGAAAAGGTTCAAGCGGATCATAACTATAAATTGAATCTATTAAGTATTTGGATTTGGTCGATTATAATTTTAGTAGTTTCACCAGTAAATATACATGCTGTCTCTTCGGTTGAGGTAATCTATCGTCCGAATATCGAGTCGCTTGCTGAGGGTGGGATTACGTTTGACAGAGTATTTTCCAATTCACCTGTTTGTTCGGTTGCGAGAACCACAGTTATTAACGGTGTGTATGCTCCACGCACAGCCACGCATCACCATCGCAGGATTGAAAGTGTAAAAATGCCCACGGTAAAAAAGTCCAACCCGAATATGTTGAAGTTAAAGACAACCAAGGGAGAATTACAGATCCCTATAATTTGTATTCATGGCCGAATGTGAGACCCAGTGATTGTAAGATTGAAGTTTTTACTAAAAACAACAAGGATAAAGCCACCAGGATTTACAAGAAACAAATTTTCTATAAAGATTGACCATTTATTGAAATGAAACTGTAATCATTACAAAAAAACAATAGATAATACTTATGAATAAAATATTGATTGTAAAAATAATAATGATATCATTTTTTATGATTTGGGGGTGTACTTCTTCTTACGATGAACTGGATTCCACGCCACCGAACATCATCATCATTTACGCTGATGATGCGGGTTGGGGTGACATAGGTGTCTACGGCTCGGAATTGATTCCCACTCCGCATATCGACCAATTGGCAGCCGATGGTATTCGATTTACATCTGCTTATGCAACAGCGGCAACTTGTACGCCCAGCCGCTACTCACTTTTGACAGGTGAATATGCTTTTCGCAATGAACGGGCACAAATACTAACCGGTGATGCCCCACTTTTGATTGAACCAGGAAGTTATACTCTTCCGAAGATGCTTCGTAGTGCGGGTTATCGAACATCGGTTGTGGGTAAATGGCATTTAGGGCTTGGAGAAGATAATGTGGATTGGAATAGCCAGATCAAGCCCGGACCGCTGGAAGTGGGTTTTGATGAGTCGTTTTTACTGCCCGCGACCAACGACCGGGTTCCAACCGTATATGTGGAAGGGCATTATGTAGTGGGATTGAGTGATGATGATGATCCGTTACGTGTTAGCTATAGTGAGCAGATAGGGAACTTGCCAACAGGTCACAGCCATCCGGAATTGCTCCACTATCCGGCTGATAATCAACACTCGGGTACGATCGTTAATGGAATCAGTCGGATCGGCTGGCAGGATGGGGGGCAGTCAGCATGGTGGGACGATGAACAGATGGCGTTTGAGTTTACCGAACGCTCCCAGGAATTCATTGAACGGCAGAAAGACGATCCCTTCTTTCTGTTTCTGTCGATGCATGAGCCTCATGTGCCCCGCTGGCCACATCCGCAGTTTGTTGGTAAGAGTGATGCGGGCTTACGAGGGGATGTGATTGTGGAACTAGACTGGGTGGTCGGCCAGATTGTGGAGACTCTTGAGGAACTGGGCATTCGGGAGGAGACATTAGTGATCTTTACCAGCGACAACGGGCCAATCTTTTTTGATGGTTATTATGAAGGCTCTGTGGAGACGGCTGGAGAACACCGTCCAAGCGGTCCATTTCGTGGTGGCAAATATCATACACTTGAAGGCGGTACTCGAATGCCATTTATTGCTAGCTGGCCAGGTGCAATTAAACCGGGAATGGTATCGGATGGAATTTTCAGTCAGGTAGACCTGCTAGCTACTCTGGCAGATCTTACCGGGATCGAACTTCCGAACGAAGCAGGCCCTGACAGCCAAAACCTTCTCCCCTTATTATTGGGGCAAACTGAACAGGGTCGGGAATTTGTAGTGCAGCAGGGTGCAGAATTGGCGATTCGTAAAGGTAACTGGAAATATATACCAAATGGCGAGATTGCATCCAGGGCTCAACACAAACACTCAATGGGGCCCACTGCATTAAGTACAGGTCAATTAGACCCTATACCGTATCTGTTTAATCTTGAAGATGATATAGGTGAAACAACGAATCTGGCAGACGACCATCCGGGAATAATGGTAGAATTGGCTGAGTTGTTGGAACAGATCCGGAACCAGCCAGAAAACCGACTGCTGAGATTAAACTCTTCAAATCAATAGTATGCGGTTCATCTTTTTTTATCAAAATTGCATAAGAACAAAACCAAGATAAAGAGTAATGCAAGCGACACCCCTGACAGCTCAACCGTTAAAAGTAGTTAACCAGGCAGGGTCGATTCAAGTATTGATCATGTAATAATTATCAATATAGCCCAGAAACCATATTTGTCATTACCCGTTCAGGTTGGAAGGATTATTCTCTTGAGGGTCTGTTATGGACTCATCAACAGTTGCAGTCAATGGGATGAAACGGACGTTCCGGATTCAACTGCAATAATTCAAAGCAGCTTGAAGTCGGTTGAATTTAAACCAGACCTGAAAACGAATAAATAAGAATCAATCAACAGAACCTTTATGAATCTAATTAAATTAAATTCACATGCGATTTTGAGAATGGAGTTATTT
The DNA here is from genome assembly GCA_020832285.1 of Balneolaceae bacterium. Classification (GTDB taxonomy): domain Bacteria; phylum Bacteroidota; class Rhodothermia; order Balneolales; family Balneolaceae; genus Rhodohalobacter. The sequence goes on along the minus strand of JAFIFB010000057.1, from coordinate 1,404 downwards.
ATAACCATATTTATTATTGTTTTTATATCGCATGGAGGTGTACGCCGGAACCAGAAGATCCGGAGGTTGTGAATTTTGGCCAGCCAAACATCATTGTCATGTATTCCGATGATCATACGGCACAATCAGTTGGAGCATATCAAGGGGTGTTGAACTACGGGCTGAAACTGGATCCCACTCCCAATATCGACCGTCTGGCTGAAAATGGCATCCGTTTTGACAACGCATTTGTAACCAACTCGATCTGTAAGCCGTCGCGGGCAGTAATGCTAAGCGGAATGCACAGTCACAAAAACGGAGTCATGACCAATGCGGAGAATATTCCCATTGAGCTGGAAAATTTCCCGGCTATACTTCAGCAGACCGGCTATCAAACAGCTCTGATGAAAGCTTTCCAAACAAAAATCTAATCCGCCAAAGGGTGTAATCTTTTCCGATGATTTTGGTATGCATATAAGCTTAATTATAGTGAATGGACTCACCTAAATAAGTGAAATATACCGAGCCAAAAAAGCCTGAATCCAACAACAAATTAAGTCACTTTTTTGGCTCTTTTTATTTATTGCCTGCGGATTTTAGGTATTGTTGGAAAGAAATTCTCAGGATTACCAATACTCAGAAGGTTATTACAACGTACGGACAAAATACCTTTGATGAGATGATCTCAGTGCGACGATGCAGCCAGCCTCAAGCCAAGATAAAAAAAATATATCAGGCGCTGGGATATCGAAATTATCCCTTCGTCAAACGAAAATCCGCAGTGCACAAACCGGTAATCAAAAATATCAAGACACTGTTTTATAACGCTTTGACGATAGTTAGCTGCAACTTGGGTTAACAGGATTAGGGTAAAGAATAAAGAATCATGAACAATGGAATTACGAATCATCCGCAGGGATTATTTAATTGTATGAATTAGCCCAATTTTCACATGACCGGTGATATTTGAGTCAAATATCGGGGTTTTCATTTGCATTTCATCCGATTTATGATTTTTATAAAAGTTCAAAATGTACATGCTTTACTATGGAGTATCAGGATACCATTCAACTGCGTTCATAATATTTCAGTATAAAATAAGGTGGATGGCCTGCGTAAAACTGCCTTAACAGAGTAATTTATGCAATTATAAATGCATGTATGCAGGCATAACGGAGCTTTTAAAGAGTATGACTCCACATCGTTTGAACAAACCGGATTTTACTTTTTCTAAAGAAGAACAACTCTGGAAATCCTTCAAAGAAGGTGATCTCAAGGCATACGAGAAACTGTACAATCTGTACTATCAGGATCTGTACGGATATGGATTGAAGCTTTGTTCAAGGAAGGATTTGATTCGGGATTCCATTCAGGCACTTTTCATTACAATATGGGATCGGAAAGATCATCTGGATGAGGTGCGAT
>JAFIFB010000055.1 GCA_020832285.1 Balneolaceae bacterium | reverse complement strand
GCGGGATGCGGGATGCGGGAAAAGATAAATTCCTTTCAAAATAAAATGTAAGTTTTTTTAAGAATTCGGTTCATATAATTAAAAGCATAATTTAACATGATAAATATATATGACCTATAAAAATTTGCAGATCTGGACACTGGCCAGGGAAATTTCAATTGATATTCATAAAATGTCTCTTAATCTGCCTACTATTTAATTGTATGAGACAGGAAGCCAAATTAGAAGATCTTCCAAATCAATCTGTGCAAATATTGTTGAGGGATATGGCCGGAGAAGATACAAGCAAGATTATATTCGATTTTTAATCTACGCACAAGCATCCGCTGATGAAACCATCGATCATTTAGATACGCTTTTCGAAACCGGTTCACTCAAAGATGATCAGATTTATGAATCCCTGACAAGGGAACTTTCAATACTTGGTAAAAAAATCTACAGATATACTAAAACCGTAGAACGAATTCATAAAACATGACTTATGAAAACCAGTATCCCGCATCCAGAACCCAGCATCCCGTATCCAGTAATGCAAATTACTGGTTCGAAATGACCACACTTTCATCTTCAGCCTCCTCAACCACATGATACCTGTTCAGCTCCGGGCCCTCAATAGTTTGTATGATCCCGGATGGCCAGCGAATTTCAGCTTTTTCGACCTGATCAACCAAACCCAGTCCGAAATGAAGCGGTCGCTGACTTTGAGAACTAAATGCGTCTCCTCCGCTCACCTGTTTCTTAGTGATTTTGTCATCCCAGTGTAGAATAATCGTGGTACCAATCGCACTTCGGTTACTTTTGGTACCCTTCAGGTCAAAACCCACCCAGTTGTGATCAGCCTTGGTGTGGTTTTTGTAGACTTTTACCGGCTGATGCTGGTTTGCCACAATCAGGTCCATCGAGCCATTTCCGAACAGATCGGCATAGGCAATCGATCTGCTGTCGAGATCAAGTGCACCACCCACACTTCGTGCCACTTCCTGGAACCGGCCGGCCCCGTCATTCAGCCAGATTTTATTCGTCTGATACCCAGAAAAAGTCCTTCCCTCCATCGCAGGCCAGTTGTTTGCATCGATAATAATGGCACGATTTCCCCCCACAACTCTCGCATAATCGTACCAGTAATCGGTGTCGGGTTCAGCTGAGACGTAACCGTTGGCCACATAAAGATCCAGGTTCCCGTTGTTGTTCAGGTCAATAAATTGTCCGCCATATCCCCAATCTCCGATCTCAACGCCCATATTACCGGCAAGATTTCTGAATCGGGGAATATCGCCTGTTGACCGGCGGGTAGGTACCCACAAATTATTACCCTGCATCAATACACCAGCTTCAGAGATGTTGGTAATATAGATAGAATAGCGCCCCTGGTTCATGATATCACCAATGGCAACACTCATCCCGCTCTTGGGAGCGAAACCGAGTCCCGCTTCCTGACCGGTATTGTAAAAACGCTCCCCGTTCTGATTGATAAAAATTTCATCCACACCATAATCATTGGCCAGAATAATATCGGGGAAGCCGGAGTCATTAATATCGGCTGCTGCAGCGGCCAGGGTCCAGCGGCGGCTTTCATGCAGGCCCGTTTTCTCCGACACATCTACAAAGGTTCCGTCGCCCTGGTTTTCAAACAGGTAATTGAGGCCGCCATTTGTAGCATATTCATAGCTGTCGGGCATCATCCGGGTGTGTTCAAGATCAAACAGGTTCACATCTTCATGATAGTACCCGGCGATAAAGAGATCGAGATAGCCGTTGTTATTATAATCGAGCCATACAGCTGTGTTTGAGTTGATATGTTCGGGCAGTCCCGCTTCTTCGGTAACATTGGTGAAGCCCTCTCCCCCATCATTCCGGAACAGTTCGGTTCGCCCCCAGCGATACACGAGCAGATCTTCGTAACCGCTGTTGTTGTAATCTCCCCAGATGGATCCCATAGAAGCACCCAGGCCGGGAATATTGAGGTCGGCCACACCCATCTCTTCGGCCACATCCACAAACTCACCATTACCAAGATTCATGTAGAGAGCATTTTTGGCACCAAACTCGCTGTTGGTCAGGTAAAAATCGGGTAGCCCGTTGTTGTTGAAATCTGCCACAGAAACCGATGCTCCGATCGATGAGATCTGGGGTTCAATATGGCGGAGTTTTTCATCGACTGTGGCGCGTACATGAACAAAATCAACGCCAATTTGGGAAGTCACATCCTCAAGAAAAAAACCGTAGCGCTCAATTACTTCTTCCATTGCACCGTGAAAACCGGTATTGGTATACTCATCATACTTTTTCATCCCGAACGGAACCGATACAAGTATCAGAAATATGAGTGTAACAACAATTTTGTTGATGGTTTCCTTTTTCATGAGAACTTCCGGTTTATTAAAAATTGGCAGCCAAGAACTACCCGGGAGTAATATATTATTTGATTTTCAACTTTTTTACATCCTTATCATAGTTGTTCATGAGTAGTTGTAGGTTGTTATTTTTGAACTAAATGGCCTCCTCTTCTGACTGTCCCGCCCCCCTCGGGAAGAGGGAAATCTGAAGACAAATATCCGTCAGCCGATGGCTATTTGTCGTACGCAGGGGTGTTTCTGAGTATATGTTCACTTTCTGTGTCCTGAACTCGTTTTATAGTATGGTGAACACACCCCTCGTATTTGCACTCTGCCTGCGGCTAATGTGCAAATACTTTTCCCCTCTCAAGTTGAGAGGTTTTCGAAATCCCGACCCCTCGGGAAGGGGATTGTACGGCCACATTTCAATTAACTTGCACAATTCCTGTTTAACCACATTATTTACAAAATATAACGATAGAAAATCAGAACTTCGCATAATTCTGATGAAACTCCGATTTCAATGCAAGCAGTTATTCATCAAAAAGTAATGCAGATCGGAACACATGAGGTGTAATGTAGCGTGTATGATAATTCACCCAATCCTCAGAATACTGCTGGTAAACGGGATCGTCGAACAGTGTTCCTTCACTTTGATATTCATAATCGGCCTGCCCATGGTATGGCAGCGGCAATACAGTTGCGGATGCTTCGGTGTTATAGTCGCCATCTTTCACCCACCCGTCCGATACAAAAATATAACTTCGTGTGTATCCCTCGGCGGGTTCATCCAGCGGCTGGTATCGCAGCAAAAGTTCATCACCAGCATTCATAATCACGTAGCGGCCGTCGATCTCTTCCAGAAGTTCGCTCACATCCCCAAAACGGGTATGAAATCCTTCCAGGTCGCGCCAGCGCTGAGCGGTGCTTGAAATTTCACTATATGTGGGCAGCTTTGGGGATACCTCATCAGCCCGGTTCCATTCCGAAAAACCGCGATAGTGAAGTTCCTGCACCACCGGATTTAGTATTGTTTCGGTAAATTGATCTTCACCCAGTTTTTCCGCCTGGAAAATGCCATCCCAGTAAATTTCAGATGTGGTTGTCAGCCGCACTATGCGGTTATCTGTATGATTAAACGCATTTTCAAGATCGATCAGAATCGTTTTGAGTTTTCCTGCAGGGATACCGTAATCTTCATGCAACATTTCCCATCCGCCAGCTCCGTCCGATACCTCAACCTGTAAACCTCGCGGAGGCTCGTGCGTGCCCTGGCTCAGAGCGAGGTTGATAGAGCTGTCTGTGGGCCTCAGCCAGCCCGAAAGGATCAGCCATTCGCCTGATTCCCCTTCATTTTCATTCAGCACAATTTCGATGGAGTGCTCTTCCACCAGTCCCTGGTAGGCGGTATTTTGAAATGGTTTGATGTACTGCTCGTTAATTTCTGATACAGTGTCCGTCAAATCATTCCCCTGCTCATCCCGAACGGCTGCAACCGGATTAGGTGTGGTCATGATACGGGTTGACAGATCCGGTGCAGGAAATACAAAACGTTCATCCACAAAGATTTCGGTATCTTCGGGATGATCAACGGCTACGAGTCCCACATAATCAAAAAAGTGCGTTTCCCACAGCTCTGCGGTGATTCTCACATCATAGAGACCGTCCACCGGGTTCAGCTGATGGCCGGGAATCCGTACGCGGTCATAGGTTTGAATCACTCCAGCCGTTTCCTGAGCGTTGATCCGGAGTCCGAGCGGCGACCGCCAGAGCGCATCGGTGATGAAATGAATTTCTTCCCCGTCGTTCGTAAATAGCCACGGACAGGAGCCTTTCAGAATCTGCTCGTTAAAAATGGTGGCCCCCATTCCCAGTTCAGCAAATTCGGCCTGAACCGATCCATTCGGCCAAATAATCCGAAGCATCTGGGCTTCTTCGTACTCACCCAGCCCGAAGTGAACCAAGGGTGATGAGATGAGCTGTTTCTGGTAGAGCAATCCGGAGCGAACCTCCATCTCCCCTCCTATTCCGAAAGAGTTGATCCGCTGATCGCCGATATCACCCGAAGCACGCGCACGAATTGAGTAGGCAAAATAGTTTCGGGTGCCTTCATTTTTCAGATGAAACGGAGTGAGCCCTTCATCCACACCCAGCAGATCGAGACGTTCATTCCCATCTACATCAAAAACATTTACAATGCCGCCGGGTAGCTCTTTGTCCAGGCGCACAGGGTTACGGTTTTCATCGCCCAGCCAGATTACGGTTTCTTCGGCTGTGGAGAGAATCAGATCAAATGCACCGTTGTTATCCAGATCAGCAACAAAAAAGTTGGTTTGACCGGCCTGGAGCTGAGTATTCCAGTCATCAATAAGGAGTTCTTGCTCCCAGTTTTGATTGCGGATAGAAAATCTGTGTTTTGAAATGGTGCCATCTGCAGAAGCGGAGAGAATATTAAACTGTCCATCCGCATCGATGTCTGCTACAGCAATGGCAGCAATATCCTCTTGCAGCAGGTGACCTTCATCAAACCGGCCGCCGCGAAGATTTTTAAACGTTTTGATTCGTCCGTCTGCCGTTAAAAAGGTGGCTTCAGGCGCGCCGTCTCCGGTCAGGTCTGCCCAGAGGAAATTTCGGACATCTTCAAGTTCCCCAAATGGTTCAGCTTCGGTAAAACTTCCATCGCCATTGTTTCGAAGTACCATTGGTGCTCCGCTCTGAGGAGCGAGCAGAATATCGAGATCTCCGTCCATCTCTACATCAAAAGCCCAGAGTCCGTAATAGTGCCGGTTGATCACCTGGTTTGATATTCCGGTTTCAGGGGTGACGTCATCGAACGTAGTTTCATCATCGTTCAGGCGGTAAAGCCGGAAACCGTCGCTCCCTGCCATTGCCAGGTCGTTCATGAAATTGTAGTTATAGTCGATTTCTGTAACGGCAGGAACCGGAAGCAGTGATTCTGTATCGCCGGGGAAAGTGAGCCGGACTTCATCGTCAATCACCACCTCACCGTTGGTAATGGCAACCGGAAATGGTGGTGCTTCTTCCAATAGTGTTACTCCTTTCAGCCAGCTTGCTGTGGCTTCGGGCAGATCCATCGGCCGCTGCTCAAGCTCCATCTCCAGATCGGGGGCAGCTACTTTTACTTCTGGCTGTGGAAGGTTGATGAACCGGTTGATCAAAAAACCGACATCGGTTGGCGGAAGCTGTACCTGAAGCAGATCATCCTGAAATTGGGAGTGTGTTTCAAGTCCGCTTCGTAAAAAAGAGATCTCCAGGGAGAGTTCGGAAAAGTTTCCTTCCTGCAACAGTTCCTGCACCACGCTGAACTGTTCACGGGTCTCTTCTCCCCACGATTCGGTATGTTCAGCCAGTTTTTCGAAATATCTTTCGGTAAACTCAGCGTCTTGTTCCTTCACTCCAACCCGAAGCAGTTCGGCCAATACGACCTGATTTTCTGGAACCAGCCGGTGAAGATTTTCGAGCGTCTGGCGAATTTCATCGGCGTTGGCAATATCATCTTCGCGTTCGAGCTCCTGAACAAGGGTATACTGTACCTTGAGGTTATCCGGGGCTGCATTGCCTGCCTGCCTCAGGTAGCCGATCGCTTCCGACACATTGCCGCGGCGGCTTTCAATGAGTGCAGCGAGAAAAAGAACCTCTTCATGATCGGGATTCAGTTCCAGCGCCCGGCCGATACGGTCTTCGGCCAGATCAAAATTTCCCTGACGCATAGCGTAGACGGCCAAATTGGCCCAGGCTGCGGTCTCTTCGGGAAAGGCCTGCGCCACATCATTCATTTTGTTAAATGCAAAACGGGCTTCGTCGGTCTGACTGGCCCCAAGGCTCATATAAAAATCGGCCACAGCCTGCTGATATTCGGACGAAGAAACATCTGTCTCCCGCTCTTCCGGACTGCATGAAAAGAGTAAAAAAATCAGTCCCGAAAGTAAAAGTATACCACTAAAAAGCTTTCTATACATAAGAGTGAAAATTGTTAAAGCAACCCATTTTGTAAGGTAATACCAGTAAATATTGTTTTGTAAATAGATTTTTCAGTCTGCATTAATTTTTTGTAATACCTGCAGAAATCCTTTCCACGCTACATTTGCATACAATTTGTAAAGATAACAGAGAACCCGGTTTGCATCAAAAAACTTTAATGGTATGAGAACTGCGATTAGGCGTGGTTTAGCATTTAAGGAAGAACATCATTCAAATCATGAACCGATTCGATCATAGCGCTGTTTTCAACCGGGGGTGCCTGTTCGGGAATCGTTTCATCTCCGTTATCGGTTCCAAGAATCAATACGGCAGCGATGGCCCCGATTAGTAATACAATGATAAAACCTGCCACTATGTAGAGCAGTGGATTTTGCGAGGAATGGCCTTTATCCGTTTTCATAGATTTGTTGATTTTCTTTAATTAAAGGAATCTTCACGGCATTCTGTCTTTATTAGTAAAACCTTTTACGTTCTTATAAATTATAAAAAAAGAGGGAAATCAGGCTTAAATTCGTATTGGTTCTATACCCAGCGTTATGCCTCTTAATATAATTTCCAGGCTCTTCTTATAGATCACATACATTTATTTTATTTACATACGATATTTTTGAGCATGATTAGCAGGATTAATTCCCGCTATTTTCTGTTTTAAGACTTAGGTAACCCGAATGGACTGGCATGAAAAATAGAATGCTGCTGTGGATTATATCGAGAAAAATCTGAAAGGCAATATTGATATCTGGGAATCGGCAAGATTTGTCCATTGCACCGAAAAAAATTCATCAAAGCACAACCGAAAAAGTTACTTATTGCTCTTAAATAATTGCGCAACAATACTGTATTCAAAATACCCGAATTCTGGAGATAAAGCGAAAAAATAAATGTATAACTCAGTTTTTTAACACATCGTTCATTATTGATTTTTATGACTTTATTCAAAATAAAATAAACGATTTAAAAAATTTGTTTGTTAAATCCTCATCTGAATAAACCGAACATTTAAAATGCATTTTTCAGATAACGCAATATTAAATGCATCAATAATAACATGCTAAAAAATAATTATGAACACATCAAACTCCTTAGGTAACGCAACCTTTGAGAATTATGTCGGAATTGGCGACGGATTGTCAGAGATGTCGTTTCAGATAGTTGCCCATGTACTGACAGTAGGGTATGCTGTTATGTTCGCAGCTCTGCTCTACTTCATACTATCGATCAAGTCCGTGCAACCTAAATACAGAACTACGGCAATTCTGTCTGTAGTTGTCATGGTATCAGCAGGTTTACTCCTTTTCATTCAGGCGCAAAACTGGGTGAATGCCTTTACATTTGATATAGAGCAAGGTCGTTACTACCTGGCAGATGGCTCAGCCCTTTTCAATAACGGTTATCGTTACCTAAACTGGCTTATTGATGTACCTATGCTGCTTTTTCAGATTCTTTTTGTAGTAACACTGACGAAAAGCAGTTTCTCAAAAGTCAGAAACCGTTTTTGGTTTTCTGGATCTTTGATGATAATTACTGGTTACATCGGACAATATTTTGAGGTAACCAGTTTTGCACTGTTTGCTTTTTGGGGAACCGTTTCAACTGTTTTCTTCATTGATATTCTCATCACTATGAGAAAAGTAATTAAGGAAGGTTCTGAAGGTGTTCCTGCCGACGCAAAACGTTATTTGGGTTACATCTGGACAATATTCCTCTTCTCCTGGATGCTATATCCGGGTGCATACTTGATGCCATATCTTATACCGCTTGGATTAGAAGCTTCTATTACCGGACTGGCTTCAGAGGCCGCTGTTGTTGGGCGTCAGCTTACATATACGATTGCTGATGTGACTTCAAAAGTGGTTTATGGTGTATTGTTAACCATTGTCGCTCAAATCATGAGTAATGCCGATGGATATGACTATAATAATCATGGTGAGAAAAACTAATGATTTAAAACTCTGCGTTATGGAGTAAACTAAACCCTGGTGTAAAATTTACATCAGGGTTTTTTTATGTCCGTAGTGCCGGACTCCATTTCAAAATAAATTCTGTTTTTAACGGCATCAGCGATGAAACATATTCCCGCATTCAGTGCCCCCAAGCCAAAAAGGCCTGTCCAGAACCATACAGCCATATGGCCAAGAACCCAACCTTCCGGGCCGCTGCCCTTAATTATGGTGGCTTCTGCAAGAAAATTAATACCGAGTCCAACTAAAAAAACTCCAATCAATGCGTGTTTTTTCCACTTCTTTCTGAAAACCATATTGATATTATTGTGTTCGTTATAATTAGAGCTGACGCGTACAACTCATTTTTTTTTAAACATTCTGTCCACTACAATCATGTGAGGAAGTGTCAATACACTGATAAGGATGAACAAGAGCGAAACCATTTCATCTCCGAATTCATACGCCTGATGGATCAGAAATAACATTGCTAATCCCAAAATAGAAACAAGGGTAAATGGCATAGCAAGCACATAAAAACGGCCAATTGTTATCTCTTCTCCTTGTGCTTTGAAAAAGCCGATCATTTCCAGTACATGCCCGGCCGAGTGCCAGAGAGCAAAATAGTCAGCAAAGCTCACCAAGGGGTTGGTAAATAAAAGCAAAGCAATTAAAAGCAGACTTTCTGCCAAAAAAAGCGGCTTTCCTATTTTAATTTTAACCTGAGACAACACCCACCCTGCTGATGCTATATACAATAAAATAATGGATGGATATACAACATCAGCAAAATCATTTAATATAATAAACCAATCAGGCTGCATTCGGATTGCTGACTCAATGACAGACAAGCTGATTTCCGGATGTGTGAATATGATCAGGCCAATGATCAGTATGCCTCTTATCCATGCAAAAAATAAAGCGGCAGCTGAATTCGGTTTCATGAGTGAAATCATATCAGCCTGGCCAAAGTGATAGATGGAAATAATCAGAAAAAAAATCATTCCAATCAATGGAAAAAAAAGCCAGAGAAGCCCTACTAAAATCATCACAAGGAGATAAGAGCTATAAAAAATAAGGTGGCCTGTAAGTGATTCCTTCAATCCATAAATACGAGCTGCAATAATATGGTCGATGGCCCCGTGCGGTATACCCAAAACCACAACAGAGAGAAACAACAGCCAGGGCGCAAGTGTCTCAAGTGCTGCGGAACTGATAAAACTGATGCCAATAACAAAAATGGTAACTATTAAACCGACAATATTAAGCGATCGAAGATGATGCTTCATGGTACCTTCCATCCAAAACCGGATTTACCAAGTGCCTTCAAGAAGGGCGCCCATGGCAAAGATGCAAAAATTTTAATCTCATCGGCCAAAGAAGATTTTTCATCAAGGAACAGAAGCACATCTTTAATTTTATTTTTTCTGAAAAGCTGCCTAAAAATTCCCGGACCGGCCAAAGGTTCTTTTTTTAATATTTGAATAAGCAAATGATCATATAACCGGAACCGGTATTTGCTTCTGGGAAAAGGTTCTGGCAACCGGTTTTCTGCCAACGCTTTCACAATATGCCGGGAGTGCTGCTGTATTCGTGTAAAAGTGTAACCTGTGGTTGGTTTTGTTGCACCACCCGCAGTTCCTATGTTTAAGGTACGATTATTCAGCTTTCCGGCAAGCAGTGTATCATCCATTGGAATAAAACCTTTTTCTATTTCATTCACCTTATAATCTCTTTCGGAAAGCCCGAATCGTGAATTCAAATAACGCTGTAGTGCTGCGTCATAAGTTTCATCCGGTAGTACTTCATCTGAAAATAACGTGTATTCACAAAGTGCCAGATTTTTGGAGTATGGGAGTACATAAAAAAAAGCCGTACACTTGCTGGTACCTGATTCGGCATCAAAATCCATAAGTGTGATCATTTCGGGGTCAAACACCTCTTTTCGGCTTTCAACAAAAAATCCTCTGAAGTGCTGCAGAAGCTGAGAACCATTCCTTAATTTAACGGGCATAATATGAGTGCTTTGGAAAATATGTGAAGCGGTAAAATTACCTTTATCAGTTCTAATCATTGCATTATGCCCAAGATCTTCGAACCCCTCTACTTCCGCTTCGACTATAGTTACCGTCTCAGTTTCTTTTACCCGCTCAAGTATATTCTTCCTGAAATTCCGGCTTGATATACAGTGATAATGTTCATTGCCAATGTTAATAAATGCCTTATTTCCGATTCGTACTTCAATTCTTTCCCAGGATTTCTGAATCCAGTTTTTTTCCGGTATCAAACTTTTATCCCAGAAACACCATGTTTTCTCTCTTTCCCATTTAAAAGTGTTGTCAGCCAGCAAAATATTTTTTTTCTTCAGCTTGTCATGTTCAAGAATATGCCAAAGAAGACTGAGGCCCGCGGCCCCAGCTCCAACAATGATATAATCGTAACTTTTTACAGTTTTCAAGAGAAGTCTTTTCAATCCAATAAATGATAGATTAGAGAAGCGTTATCGTAAGCTTCTCAGCTTGAAAAGCTAATTTTTTAAAAAAAAGTTCTCTTATTTTAAATTTATGATTTCACCTCCATTACACCTCTCTCACGACAAATCCTGACAAATAAAACATAATGCTCAAACGACTACACTCACCAAAGATGACCAAACTTTTTCTGTATAGCACTTTTTCATTCCATACAAGTATCTTCCGGAACTGATCTGTCAAATGACTAAGCAATGAACCTAAGTACAATTATAATTTTCATACTATCTGCATTCAGCATAATCTTAACAAGTTGTGAAAAAGAAGACATTGATAACAGAACCAAATACTTTCCAAAGAGTGAATTAAAACCAGACATTATACCTGATAAAGATAAGACTTGGGTTTTTGTTCTTGCAGGACAATCAAATATGGCTGGCCGTGCACAAGTTGAGCCAAACGACACAATTCCTAACGAAAGGATTTTTTCTATAAATAAGAACGGAGAATTAATTTTAGCAAAAGAACCACTTCATTTTTATGAACCGACTATGACCGGATTGGACTCTGGTCTGTCATTTGGAAAAGAGCTCATAAATCAGATTCCAGACAGTATTTCAATATTACTGATTCCAACAGCAGTTGGCGGAAGTGCAATCAGCCAATGGATTCATGATTCAACTTTCAGAAATGTCACTCTATTTTCAAATTTCAAAGAAAAAATGCAAATTGGAAAAAAATATGGAAGTATTAAGGGCATACTTTGGCACCAGGGGGAAAGTGATGCTGCTACAACTGAGACTATTCAAATATATGACAATCAACTAAAGGAACTTTTTACATTATTCAGAACGGAAGCGGATGATTTTTCTTTACCCATTTTCATTGGAGAATTGGGCTCATTCTCAGAGAACGATGATAATTGGCAAGCTATCAATAAGAAAATAAAAGAGTATACTGAAACAGACCCGAATGCTTATTTAATTAAGACTGCCGACTTTAATGACAAAGGTGACAGAGTTCACTTCGATTCAGAAGGCCAAAGACAAATGGGAATAAGATTTGCAGAAAAATTTATGATGACACAAGAATAGACTGCCTATAGCAATGTGATTATGGTATTTGTATAACGTCAAACCCCTGATTTTGCCCAAAAAGCCTGCCTCCCTTCGCTATAGTTTTCACTACGAAGTTTTTACACTTCGTTGTATTTGTTTTGCAGGATATTGGCCAACATTTGAGTGAGCACTTCGCAAGACTGAACCCTGCAGCTTACCGTTTCCCGGAAGTGAATAAATCATGGCAGACCGGTAATCGGCTTTATCAGAACCGGGGAGCAGACGGCACAAAGGTTATTGATCGTCTCAAGAATCATGTGGCCGTCTCCCGAATCAGGCAGTTTGGCAGACATGCCCCTTGTTTAAAGTTCATACATTCAACGATTGTAGATTTCTTCAAATACTCCGGGGTTTTATAGTTCGATTTGGACTGAACATATAAACACTGCTGCCGTAACGGTATGAAATATGAATGATTAAAGTACGGTTTCAAATAATATTAAAGATTTCTGGTATGTATACAATTAAAGATCACTTGCAATCTGGGTATACAGTCTCACCTCAAAGTCGAAAGCAACACGGTCTTCACCACCGGCGCGATTTATGGTTCCGGAAACGGTAAAATCTACAACAGGCGCAGGTGTTTGCAGATAATAATTGGTCAGAGTGGAAATACCGCCAGATGCTACAGATATACCGGAGATCTCATCAGAGAAAATGGACCGCTCAGTGAAGAAGTCTTCAAATTTAATATCGGTAAAATTTATCAGCGGCTGACTCTGTGTTGTACCGTTTTGCCTCGCAGTAAGCTGTCCCGAGAACGAAGTTTCCGGAGAGCTGTCATATATATTGCTTACACGCATGGTTATGTTGTAAAAGCTTACATCTTCCACATTACCGTCAATATCATCAATTATACTTTGAAGGTTTACGGTTTCGGTTTCGGAATAGTTGTTATCACCGGTATCAATAGTGTAGACGAATGCAGTTACAGCGTCAAGTATCACGAGGTTGTCCCGAAGCATGTCATCACAGGCTGCAGTTACAAAGACTATTGCCAACAGACCGAAAAGATAATTTCTTTTATTTTTCATGGCTGTAAAATTAGAAGTTCAATTTTTTCGAAAATTTTAGCTGGAAAATCTTTTCAGATACCAAATCCGATAGATGCACTCAGTACCGAAACTTTTCCAAGGTTAAAATCACTTCGAAGATGTACTACTCCCAGATTGAGGTTGAAACCCAAAATGGCCCGGATGTAATTCTCTGATCTAAAACTGAGATCGATTTCTGAGTCTTCTTCCACAGAAGCACCAGATAATGTATAGTTCAGATTCATGCTCGCATACTCGTATTGTACCCCACCATAAATGGTTAACAAGCTGAACTCTTTGCTGGCCATACCGTTTATTGAGAAAAAATTGGTATCAATGATATCACCAATTTTAAAGGTTTGATAAAATACCCCGGTGGCTAGGTCTACCGGTAAATTATTGAAATATTGGTTTAATCCGTGTCGTAATCCGATACCCATCATGTCGATATCCGGCACATCCGAATCGCTTGAATATGTGAAAAAGCGAAAAAGCAACTGCGTGTTGTAGATGTTTCCGATGGTTAGTTGAGGGGCAACAAGTGGAAAATAATCCATATCGAGCTGCCCGTTCTGAAATTTATAACTGAGCCCTTCCGGACCCTGCAGAGTAGCACCCTGGTCTCCAAAAACGGTAGCAGTTCGTACAGGCTGCTGAGAAAATGGTGCCGGTGCAATAGCACTGTATTCTTTCTCAGCAGCCCCAATAATCGTTGCCATACCAATAGCATCAAGTCTGATTGTAAATTTGTTATCAATTTTAGCAGATCCTGCAAACCCAGAGTTCATGTTTGCAGAAAAACCATTTAAAAATGGCTGCATGTATCCCGTAACATTTTCTGATGACAATTGTTTGATGGCATCCTCAAGTTGATTTTGTGCATTGGCAGAATTGATGAGAAAAAGTGATAATGCAAAATAAAGAGAGGCGCTTTTTAGAATAATGGTGAGTTTAAACATAATTCAGGCATTAAATTGTTAATAAATACCCTCAAAAAGCAGTTAAACAGTATGTATACATAAATTTATAAACTTTTTTTTAACTAAAAATGAATTTCAAAAAAAGCTAATATTTTTTTAGAATGATTGTATAGTTTGTTACATAGAACTTTTCAATACTTAAAAAAAGTCTTGACTCTACTACGTTTCATCATGCCTGCCCATTCTAAATAATTGGCAGACAGTTACAAAGAGGAATAACCCGACTAATGAAGTCGAAGAATACCCGCGTTTCGCAAACCTTCTTGTAATGAGGTCATTGATTCGGGATAAAGTTGAATCAATGACCTGTGATGCGGGACAAAGGCACCCCAATTACTTCACTTGCTTCCATTCATAAAGATATCTTTCATAAAGCATGTTATTTGCATTTCCAGATCCTGCTGCAACCCTTATTTCCTGCTGCCTTCCCTCTGTTCCTGCGCTCCAGGCCTCACGAGAAAAGACTACAGAGACCGATTCTGTTGTGAATTGGGCAGTGGGTGCTCCAAAACCTACGGCAGTGTATTCATTTTCAGCAACATGAGCCGGTTCTGTAATATACATTTGCCAAGGGTGACCCATAGTTATACGAAGACTATATCTTGATATATAGCCTCCTGTAACATTGGATAACACCTCTTGATTTACCCCTATATTGACTTGCTCATCGGGATTGATTACAGTAGGAGGAGCATCCCAGGTATAGTAACCATGTAAAAATTGAGCCGGGTCATTCGTTGTTCTTCCCCGTGGAGATGTTACTTTAAATTCCATCCGTTTATCATCTTGCCTGGTATAATAAGAGTAAAAATCATGTGGATGGCTATACTCGCCAAGAGGTGTTTCAGACCATTCTCCTGAGGGCAGAGAATAGTTCCGATACTCTGTTTTTACCAGCACCCAGGCGTAGGGTATTGGCTCAAAAACCACCAAAATATTTACAGGGTCAACTACGGTAATTTGTACAGGAACTTCTGAACCGCTCAAATCATTGCCCCACTTAACAAATTTCCAATCAGAATGTGGAACTGGTGTTAATTCTACAATAGTTCCATAAGGATATTCTGAAGCCTTTGGTGAGGAAATAACTCTTTGCTCAACGGTGCCCTCCCCTTCAATG
>JAFIFB010000054.1 GCA_020832285.1 Balneolaceae bacterium | reverse complement strand
GAAAGCCCCTCCTTGCGGCGTGCTTTTCGCCGGAGGGAGGGGTTGGGGTGGGTCCGCAATGATCGAAATTATGACTCTATATAAAAGTGGATTTCTGTCACTTCTGAAATAGTGTTGCCCCGCTTTTTGGGCAAGATTAGGCGCTCGACATGACAATGGCAGGGGATTGAGTCCGGGCGGCGCGGCAACAATCTCTTTATCAACCTTCGGCCCTGGTGCGCCGCCCGTTGTAATAAGGCACCATTGTCATCCCGAGCAAGTGAGCGGAGCGAGCGCGTCGAGGGACCTCCCTGTTAACCCATGCCCTGTGCAAAGAGGTCCCTCCCGGTGCTTTTACTCAGATCTGTTCCAGTAAATAATAAGATTATTCGTAGCGCGTCCGGCTGCAATGATATCGGGCCGTCCATCTCCGTTCAGATCAGCTACAACCAGGTCTTCAGCGGCCATAGTATTGTCATCAATCAGGTGTTCTTCCCAGTGAGTGCCGGTTTCATCAGTTGGCACATACAGCTTGATTCCCACTCTTCCTTCAGCATTACGGTTACGCCAGCCAGCGACAACCTGGTCTCTTCCCAGTCCAAGCAGATCCGCTGCAGCCAGTGCGTGCCCCTGGTTGAGGCCATTGTCCAGCAGATATCGCTCCGTATTATCACCCAACAGATAAACGGCCACCTCATTACCATGCATAGGTTCAATCGTGGTCAGAAAATCCACATTCCCAAGCTGACCGTATCGAATTTCACCGATGCCTCGATCAATACCGTTGAGACGTTCCGCAGCAGCTTCTCTCCACTTCCCGTTGTAGGGTGAAATTTTATTCACACCCTGCCGTCCGCCGATAAAAATACTTTCGGCCGGATCACCTTCACGGGAAACCACATCAAAGTTGTGTGTCATGTTCAGGCTGTCATCAAGAAGAATGGTCTCCCAGGAATCATGTGGGTTATCAGGAGGAATGTAGGCGAGAACACGCACTCCATCCCCTTCTCCATCGATATTCCCGCGCCCGTGCAGCGGTACCACAACGAGGGAATACCGGTCTTCTGCCATTCGAACCCATCTCATCCGGTGAACCGTAGGTTCATGCGGCAATGTAACAACATCCCAGAGCCCGGTGGGATCATCGGGGCGAACCAGGTAGTGAACAGAGCCGGACTCTTCCTTATTTGTGGTTTCACCCGGATTCCACTGCGCACCCACTGCCACTTCCACCTGCCCGTCGCCCGTAATATCACGGGCAGCTATGCAGACATTATCATATTCTGTAAGGTTTTCAGCAATCACAAACCGCTGCCAGTCCCCGTTTCGGTACCAGACTATCTCATCCTTGTCGGCAAGAAGAATGTCTGGCCGTCCATTGCCGTTTACATCACCGATAGCCAGCCCGTAGCCAATTGAAACCTGATTATCAATCGTCTGCGCTTCAAATACGGGAACAGGAGGATCAGTATTTGCATTAGCCAGAAGAGTGATGATGGCTGGAATCATAAGGCTAAAAAAGTAATACATGATCTGTTCCCCTGCATTATTCACAAAAAATAGTAGATTGGCTTTATTGCTATGTCCATCAGCAAGTTACATAAAACAAAGATTTAAATTTTATTCAACGTATTCTCACACTGCGAAATTTTTCTGGTTATCTGACAGGAACATACAAAATATTGCGGTATCTGAGAATAGTGCACAAATTCATTGACAGCAAAATTCACAACCGGGCAAAATCACTTTATCAGCAACATTTTTCTCGTCTCCACTCTCTGATCGGTAACCAGCCGGTAAAAATAGAGGCCAGATGCGAGTCCGGTTCCGTCGAACGTAACAGTATGAAATCCGCGGTCCATACGGTCGTTTACGAGGGTTCTCACTCTCCGGCCGATGCGGTCGTACACCTCAATTCTCACATCTCTCGTTTCACTAAGGGAGAACTCAATCTGTGTAGTTGGATTGAACGGATTGGGATAATTTTGCGAGATAGTGTCTTCATCGGGCACTTCGGAGTCAATGCTAAGAGTGTAGCGTGTGCTGCTTTCACGATTAGTATTCACCACAGCTACCTTCAGGTCGGTCAGGTCGGCCCATGACCAGGTGGTCTGCATGGTTTGCCGGCTGGAACCCGGATCAACCATAAACTGCGTTTCGATACTTCCGTCCCTCAGGTAGGCAACCGCCCCAACTCCGATCCCATCCTCGGTAGCCTCTACAGTGATAAAAGGCTGACCAATAGTGGCATTGGAAATTTTCACATCCACATACGCAGCCGCATAGGATGAGAGAAAAAGATTGCTCAGCTGGTCTGTTATCGGTACAAATGACTGTCCAAACATCGGAGTGGGGTAATTAAAGCGATCACGAAATCCAAACCCTGGTGATGAGTAGACCGGCCCCACAGCCATGTGCCACAAATGGTTGTTGATATGTTCATGAGGAAGTGATCGCCCTTTGCGGTTCAGAACAATCTCCATTGCACCCAAAAATGATATAAATGAACTATCTGATGATGCTGAAAGATAATCAATCCGTATTTCGTGCCATACATCCGCCCAAAAGTCCAGACCATATTTTTCAAAAAAATAGAGCATCCAGGTGATATGGGAATAGGCCCGCGGGGTCGCTACACTCGGATTGCGGAAAATAGAGCTGGTATGTCCCTCCTGCTGGTCCCATCGATTGGCATCGGGCATCCAGTGCATAATGTAGTTGTAATAATCGTTCGCATCGGGAAATATTACCTCTTCCATGAATGTGGCATCCATTTCAATCCAGTCGAAACTGCCTGCATCTCCTCTCCAGCGGTTGGTTGCAACCTGGCTGGCGTGCTTCATTTCATGAGCGATGGTAACATAGAGCGAACCAATCTGATTGCCCTCGGGATGTGTATTGGGCGGGAATCCCTCAAAATTGTTGTGAATAGCTATACGGCTTGTTGAACCTGTCATCGTCGTGGTTCCGTACGGACCCATATTCCGGAATGAAATTTCATAGGGTTCATCGCGCACAAAATCCTGAAACCCTCTTTTATCTATCATATAACTGTAAGTAGAATCTGCCGCAAAAGCCGCGCGCGCTACATAGTCGGGTACACCGCTCTGGTTCAGGTCATCGGGAGGAACTGCGTGAATCCCTTCCGTTTCATAGTAAAAAATGAAATTGCCTGAAGGTGCCAGATAACTTTCGGTCGTGGAAGATCGCGTCGGGTTAATCAGCTCTTCAATTTCAGCTGTCAACGCGGAATTCATCTCATTTTTTGTACTGTAATACTCATTCAGAACCGAAGCCATGCATTTAATCGGATGATCTTCATCGTTCCTGAAACGAGAATCCACTCTATCGGGCCTGAAGCCGGCATACATTTTTTGAAGCAAAGCCTCTTCCCCGGAAATCTGTCCTGTCTCGGCCGCCTCCGAAATAATATTCAGAACCGGGTGCTCATGGATGTGCTGATGAATAACCTGCTGAGCGTGAAGATCGGCCCAAACCGCTCCGATCAGAAAAAAAGTAACTAAGCTGATATAAATAAAAAAACTTCTCAACCGATTTCAGCGGGTTTAATTCTTGTTAGAAATCATCGTAAATTACAGTGTTGAAAAAGAATTAACGAACATCATTTAAAAAACGTCTTATACAGCAATGTACGAGGTTATTTTGTACTACAATTTCACACCGGTTGAAGATCCCGAAACTTTCTGCAAAAAGCACAAAAAGTGGCTGAAGGAGAGCGGACTCAAAGGCAGGGTTTACATCAGCAAAGAGGGAATAAACGGAACATTGGGAGGCACCCCCGAACAGATTCAAAACTACCGTAACTATCTCCGGGGGATTGACGGGTTCGAAGACACCGAATTCAAAACCGATGAGCACGATGCCATCCCCTTTGCCAAACTGGTTTGTAAAGTGCGCGATGAGATTGTAGCGATTTATGAAGAGGGACTCGATCCAAAAGAGGGCGGCAGATATCTCCCCCCCTCCGAATGGAAAAAAATGATGGAGTCGGGTGAAGATTACGTGATGATCGATATAAGAAACAACTATGAGTCAAAAGTGGGGCATTTTGAGGGGGCAATTACACCTGATGTGGAAAATTTTTACGATTTTCCCAAGTGGCTCGAAGAGGCCGAAGAAGAAATCCCAAAAAATAAAAAAGTGCTGATGTACTGCACCGGCGGCATCCGCTGTGAAAAGTTTTCGGTTCTGATGAAGAAAAAGGGCTGGGGCGATGTAAACCAGCTCCACGGCGGCATTCTGAAATATGCCAAAGAGGAAGGCGGCAAATATTTCAAAGGGAAATGTTTTGTATTTGATGACCGCCTCGTGGTACCTGTAAACAAAGAAACATTGCAGCCGATTGCCCGCTGTGAAATTACCGGAAAACCGGCCGACAGTTACATAAACTGTGCAAATATGGAGTGTAACAAGCTGTTTGTCAGCTCAGAAGAAGGGGCACAAATCATGGACGGATGCTGCAGCGAGGAGTGCAAACAGAGCGAATATAAACGCCCGTTCGATCCCGACAACGCTTTCCGCCCCTTCCGGAAATGGTACAACTATTTTGATGAAGATTTCAAAGAGCGCCCGCTTCAAAAGCAATGACCCAAAAATGCAGCTCCATACCCGCCCACGAAAACCCTCATCGCTAAACCAATAGGTTCTGCCGAAAACTTTGTGGGTATAAAGATAAGGTTGATTATTCAGCGACCTGCCCCAAAGAGATCGCTGTGCGACAAGAGTGGCCGGCGCTTTTCCGGGCTCCTGGCAGAGTCGAGATGTACGTGTTTAGCGCTTCGAATCAAAGAACCTTGACCCGCGGGATCGCTATGCAGCAAGAGTCGCGACGTTCTGCTGTGAAATGCCTTATAGCCAACCAAGCCCTCAATCCACAACTCTTGCAGGAACTCCGCTTCGCTACGTACTCTGCCAGGTTGTTTAATTCAGCGACCTGCCCCATAGAGATCGCTGTGCGACAAGAGTGCCCTTGCGTTTTTCAAGGGTTCCTGGAATCCCCTCTTGCCGATCCGTAGCTGTTCCCACCTGAATGAATTCCGCAACGATTTATCATTCCCGGATTCCAATGAAAAACCCTCGAAACTGTGTGCTGCTTTTTCAAAAATACTCGCCTCGGGGTGTATTTATGTTACATTTTATCCCAGGGCGTCGTTCGCGGTGCCTGCCATCCGAAGCTTTAGCGTAGGCTGGTTCACTGTGCCCTGGCCTGCTCTTCGAACCATTACTATGCTCTGAAACTTTGTAATAGGGACTTTCGCGTAGTAGAGGCTATGTTATGGCACCCTTTCAGGGCTTGGCAAACACACTCCTCGAGGGTGGGATTTAACTTCTCTCTAAAATAACTACCCACAATAATTCCTGTAGAAACATCAATTTACTACCCATAAAAAATCAGAACTCATTTTTATGGATAATGTTGGGATTTGGGTTACTTCAAGTGTAGAGTTAAGCTCAAAATGACGGCTCAGACCTGACAGCATTCCCGGTGCTTTTCCGTCCCGAGCAGTCGGGATTTCAGCGTCGGTAACTTAGGATAAAGCATATATAAGGCGCTATCGCACATAATCCAACGCTGTCAGATCCGGTGGGTGCTGACAGGTTTCAACCGACGATTCATATTTGACTTAATACTTGTGGATTATCGGCTGGAATCGATCACAACCTCCCGCTGATCGATCCAGATTACTGATCCGCTGAAATTTTTTGGCGCAGTTTCATTTGGGTTTCATACAGCTCATGGTCCCGGATCAGCAATATGGGCATCTCATCGCCCTCCTCATAATCACGAAACAGGGCTCTTGCGTGCATCTCGCTGATCACACGTTCATCACCGATTTTAACGATCACGTCTCCGGGCATAATACCGCATTCGTATGCAGGCCCGTCTTTGTTTACACTGGTAACGAGAAGTCCCCGTTCATACGGAAGGCGATAACGATAGATTAGCTGCTCGGTCATGGATGTAAAATCCATCCCCGGGTCATAATCCAGCAAAACCACACCGCTCGTTAGAAGCTGTGAGATGATCCGGTCCACGCGGTTGCTCGGTATCGCAAAACCCAGCCCCACAAACCCAGCACTGGTACCACCGGTATAAATAAATGTATTCACGCCGATCACTTTTCCTTCGCTGTTGAGCAGCGGCCCTCCCGAGTTCCCCCGGTTGATTGCGGCATCGGTCTGGATCATATCCACATAAACGCGCGGATTGTTTGGATTTGCGCGAAAATCGCGGTTGATGGCACTCACCACTCCTACAGTAACTGTTGGCTGGCCATCATCAAATAGCCCAAAAGGATTGCCGAGGGCGATGGCCCACTCCCCTACCATAATTTCGTCTGAATCACTGAATTCCACATACGGAAATGCACGATCTTCTTTAATTCTTAGCAGTGCAAGATCGGTCAGTTCATCGCTGCCAATCAGTTTTGCTTCAAAGGTCTCCCCCTCGTTGGTGTAGATCAGAATTTCTGTAGGTTCAATTCCAATCACATGCTGGTTGGTCACTATAAGGCCATCTTCACTGATGACAAACCCCGAGCCCATGTTTACATTTTCGCGCGGCATCTGATCCCCAAAAAAGAATCTGTAAAATTCATCATGAATCGTTTCAGGCCTTCGGATCGGCTCGGTTGCCATGATACTTACAACTGCTCCGCTGGCTTTCTCCACAGCATTGGTGATGGCATTCCCCCGGCTCAAAGTGACCGATTCTGTCACATCGTGGATCTCTTCGGGAGATTCTTCATCACCGGGATTATCCACATCATTTTCGATAAATGCCGCAGAAAATGGCACCTCTTCAAGTAGTTCTTCCTCAGCTTCTGCTTGCTGCTCCGATTCGGATCGTGGGTTGGGCTCTTCACAGCCCAACATCAGCATCACTAATATGATAAAAATGCTATAGTACCGAAGTTCTTTCAATGTTTTGTAACTGTTTAGCTCCGATTTTTACCACATCCCGGATCGCTTTTTCAAGCGGGCCTTTATGCCAGGCACCGGCAGCTTTTTTGTGGCCGCCGCCGCCAAGCTCGCGCGCCCACTCATTAACGTCAATATCACTACGAGATCGAAGGCTGATTCGTACACCATCATCAAAAAAATCTTTCATCAGGATGGCCGCTTTAATTCCCGACAGGCTGAGAGGATAGCTTACAAAACCTTCACAATCAGCCGGTGATGCCTTCGCTTTCGAAAGCATCTCATCTGTAACGCTCATGACTGCAATTTGATTATTTTCGAAAAGCTGAATCGTTTTCAGGGCTTCACTCAGTAATTTATACTGCTCAACCGATTTATTGGAATAGATCACCTCTATGATCTCATTGGGCCTGAAACCACCTCTTCGGAGCAGTTCCGCCACGGTTTGAACCGTCTCGGCCGTCACACTCTCAAACTGCAGCGAGCCAGTATCGGTGATGATTCCCGTATAGAGGGCTTTTGCTATCTCTTCATCGATCAGGGCGGGATCACTTTCCATGTAAAGTTTAAAAATCAGTTCCGCAGTCGACGCGGCTTTAACCACGGAAATAGCAATTTCAAATGAATCTTCAGGGTCAGGATGATGATCTATCATCCAGAGTGGAGCCTTTTCTTCCTGTTTATCATACCAATCGGAAAATGCCCCAAAACGTGAAAGAGCGTTCCCGTCTACCATTATAAAGAGCTCACACGATTCAAAAATAGCCTCATCAGGTTTTTGGACGGGATAATAGCTCAGGAGCCAGTCAAGATTCGGTGGCACATCATCATCGTTAAAAGCCGTTGCTTTAATTCCGTTTGCTTCAAGCCACCGGCAGAGGGCTACCTGCGAACTGATGCAGTCTCCGTCGGGACGGATATGTGAAATCACCCCCACATGATTATAATTCTTAATTTTCCTGATAAATTCTTTAAACATAAAATTCTTTAGCGCTTCGCCTGGTTATTTTTTAAATGCTGCCTGCAATTGACAACTGGTTTTCTTCTGTTTATTTGCTGATTTTAGCAGACCGGAATTTTCGGTCTCGAAAAATAAAGTTTCGAAAATGGCGCTTCTAAGCTTTGTTCGCAAACTTTTTTATTCTTTAAAAATAACGGTTTTATACCGTAAAGGTTTCCTTTTTTTATGAACCTGCTTTATTCACCAAGAAATTTGGTTGTGGGCAAGGCGTCTCTGAAATAGTTACGGAATCGTCCGACTGCTGTCGGACGTTGAGTATACTATTTTTGAGACAACGCATCCGCCTGAGGCGGAAAATTTCGCAGTGTCAAAATACGTTGTATTAAGTATTAATTTTAGTTTGAAGTATCTTTCTTTTGGATAGAGTAATAAACCCAATCAACTATTTTTTGTGAATAATGCAGGTGAAAGCAATTATTCTTTGCGACGGTGAACACCCACTGAAAGAGCAAATCAGTGAAGAAGTGAACCGAGCTTCGCTTTTTATTGCTGCCGACGGAGGTGCTATAACGGCCCGGATCCTTGGCCTGCGTCCTGATGTTATAATCGGCGACCTGGACAGCTACGAGCCAACAGGTGTGGAAATCGCAGAACTGGTCCACGAACCCGACCAGGAAACCAACGACCTGGAAAAAGCACTCAGCTATGCAAAAAAACGTGGGGTATCGGAGGTCACTATCTACGGCGCAACGGGGAAACGATTGGATCACACACTGAAGAATTTATCAGTTCTGCTTCAGTTCAACCCGGTTTTTTCATCCATCCGGATAATAGACCGCTTTTCTACCATCCGGGTGATTGAATCGCCCTTCAGAGAAAATTTCCCTCTAAATACATCTGTCTCTCTTTTTCCTCTCTCGGGCAGAGTTGAGGGCATTACAACAAAAGGGCTGAAATATCCACTGACCAATGGGATTCTTGAAAACGGAATTCAGGATGGCAGTTCGAATGAAACGGTAAAAAAAAGAGTCGAAATTGAATTCAAAAAGGGAGACCTTCTGCTGATTATTAACAATCAAACCGATCAGTTTTGAGCTCTGATTTCTCCTGGATTGACTGGATTTTTGTTGCGGCCTACTTTTTTTTCCTGATCTGGATTAGCTGGAAAAGAGGCTGGAAGGCTGATTCAGAAGAAGATTTTCTGTTAAGCGGACGCAAAGTTACACTGCCTGCATTTGTTGCTACTCTTGTCTCCACCTGGTACGGAGGCATCCTTGGAATTGGCGAATGGAGCTACCAGTTTGGCATTTCACAATGGCTGATTCTTGGAGTGCCCTTCTACATTTTTTCGGCACTCTTTGCCGTTTTTTTGGCCGGTAAAATTCGTCTTAACAAAGCACTTACTATTCCGGAAGCGATCGCCAACGCCTACAGTAAGCGCGCCGGAAGAATCAGTGCGCTGCCCATCTTTATCCTTGTGAGCCCCGCACCCTACATTTTAATGCTCGGCCTGCTGTTTCAGTTTATCACCGGAGGTAATGCGCCATTCCTGTTATACGCTTCTCTTGTTGCGCTATTTTCGGTGCTCTATATCACCATCGGCGGTTTTGGTGCGGTGATTCGCACAGATATTCTCCAGGTTATACTGATGTTTGGCGGTTTCATCATTCTGCTGATCTATGCTGTGATGGAGTTTGGCGGTTTCGGCACGCTGCTCGGTTCTCTGCCGTCCGGCCACCTTGATATTACCGGAGGCAACACATGGCAGTACATCCTGGTCTGGTTCTTTATTGCACTGTGGACCTTTGTTGATCCCAGCTTCCATCAGCGGGCAGCCGCGGCAGAGTCTCCCTCAACCGCCCGAAAAGGAATTTTCTACTCCATCGGCTTCTGGATGTTTTTCGACTTTCTAACCTGTTTTGCCGGTCTATACGCATTTGCCATTTTAGGTAACGGGCTGGAACAACCGGTCCTGGCCTACCCGATCCTGGCCGATCAGATTCTGCCGGTGGGCATCAAAGGCCTCTTTTTCCTTTCGCTCCTGGCCACCATTATGTCAACACTCGACAGCTATCTTTTTATCTCAGGCCAAACACTGGGGCGTGATTATTTGTTCAAATATTTTCCATCGGCGAGTCCCAACTTTCTTACGAGAATCAGTATACTTATTTCCGCTATACTTGGAATTATTCTCATCATCATCTACCCGAGTGTACTTGATCTCTGGTATGTAATCGGCTCCATTTTTATTCCAGGTCTGCTCATTCCGGTGCTCGGGATTTATCTTGAACCGTTTCGGCTGCCCGGCCCGCTCGCATTTTATTCCATCATATTGTGCACGCTGGTCTCTCTCACCTGGCTGGTTCTCGGAACCCTTTTTCCCGATATCAACGGCGGATATGCATTTTACGGAATTGAACCCTTCTATCCCGGCCTGTTTACTGCGATTGGTTTGTGGCTGTATGGACGGTTATAATCCGCAATTCAGACATTTCCGACCCTTGCGCACAAAATTCCCCCAACCACTACGGCTGAACCCACATACTGCCAGAACTGAAGGCTCTCTCCCAGCAGAAAAATCCCGAACAGGAGGCCCAGAACGGGCACCAGGTTTTGGTAGGTGGCTGCACGGACCGCTCCTACACGATGAATGGCATTATTCCAGATAACATAAGCAAGACCGATGGCGAGCATACCGCTGAAAACCATGCCGCCGTATGCCGGGGCAGACACCTCCATCCATTCTGTTCTGTGAAAGTGGGGAATAGCGATGATAACCAGGCATACAGCCCCGAGGGATGTCATGAATGCTGAAAATTGCAGCGGTGTATACCGGGTAAGGAAGTTTTTGGAAAAGATTGTATACACACCCAGCACAATCGCAGCAAGTGTGATGATAAGATCACCACGAAACGTATCCGACTGGATTGAGATCGGCTCCTCTCCTGTAGTAATGATTAAAACCACACCAATAAATCCCAAAACAATCCCGATCCCTTTCAGCCGGTTCAGAAATTCAACCGAAAAAAGGTGAGAACCCAATGCCACCCAGATTGGTATGGTGCCAAGCATAATGGCTGCATTTGCGGCAAGAGTCAGGTCAATTCCGATGATAAACAACCACTGGTAGAGAAGATTTCCTGACAGCCCAAGAAAAGTGAGCGGCACCCAGTCCGCTTTCGAAATTCTGAAGGTTTCCCCTCTGTAAAAAACGATCCCCCACAAAAAAAGTGCCGCCAGGATAAACCTCAAAGCATTAAAACTGTACGGATCAATCTCAGAAAGACTCGCCTTGATAACGGTAAAATTGAGTGCCCAGATTAAGGCAATAAAAAAAAGTGAGAGCTCTGTAAGAAGCTGTTTTTTCGGCTGATTCATGATTCATTTTCGGTGAAGCGTTGAATATATGCAGAAATAGGGATAAAAAAAGTTGCTTTAGTTATATTATTACTATTATATTTATGACCATGAAAAATGAAGCTAAAAAATCACCCGTGGCGCTGGCTGTACTGGCGCTTTTATTTGAAGAACCGATGCATCCATACAGGATGTGGCAGCTCATTAAAGAGCGTTCAAAAGACGAAGTAGTAAATGTCAGGTACCGGAATACCCTATACCAGACAATCGACCGGCTTGTGAGGGATGAACTGATTTCCGAAAAAGAGACCCGGAAGGAGGATAACCGTCCTGAGCAGACCATCTACCAGTTAACCGACCGCGGCAGGGAAACCGCCCTTTCCTGGATGAGACAGATGCTTGCTGAACCCGCTGATGAATTCCCCGAATTCCCGGTAGCACTCGCATATCTGCCGATGCTTAGTGTGGAAGAAGTAATAACCCTGCTTGGAAAACGGCTTGAAAAGCTGGATGCTGAAAAAATCCGGATTGAGAAGCAGATAACTCCGGTGCAGGGTAAAATCCCAAGATTATTTCTGCTTGAAATGGAATTTATTCTCGCAAAGCTTCAATCCGAAATCAAATGGGTCCGGGCACTTCTCGGAGACCTGAATGAGGGCACTATTTACTGGGATGAGGCCTGGCTAAACTCAATTATCGAACAATTCAAAAATAAACCTTAAACAAAACGGAAGTAAACCATGAGTGAATATATCATTATTACCTTAATCATTATGCTTGGAATTCTCTGCTCTGTAATTGCATGGCAGGTTTTTTCGATAGGAAAAACGGCTGTGGAAAAAGATTCAGACAGACCGGAATTTTCAGAAAAGATGGAGACTTTGCAAAATGAATGCAAACAGCTCCGGGAGGAGATCGTCGCATTAAATGCAAAGCTGAAAAATTCCTGAAACAGTTCATCAACCTGAGAATTGTTTCTCACAAAAGCCGGATTGCCAAAATATTACACAACTCTGAATAATGAGAACAATTTAGCAATCCGTCTTTAGCTTTACATTTATTTCGGACTAAACCTTAGAATTAGCTTTCAGAAGTAACAGATTACAAAGGTAGCCTTCAACTATTAAATTTGAAAAGTTTCCTCAGAATTTTAGTTAAAAACTAAATAAGAATAGTGAAAATAAATTTTTACAGATTTCAATAAGTGAAAATCGTTTGAAATACATTTTATCCGGCCTTGAATCGGTTGGCGGGAACAGGGTGTTTTCAGCGACGCTATGGCAGCATTTTATACCGGCCGTATCTCAGATTACGGAAAATGAGCGTGATGGACCATTGAAATGGTGCCGCGTCGATGAAAAGCCCGCCGCCAAGTGATTCACAGCCTTGATTTTTTGGTTCTTTTGCATCAAGGCAAAAGAACAATCAAACCTGTTGGGAAAAAATATAAAAAAATGGCGTAACTCCTGTTCAATTCGGGTTCATTTAAAATAATTTTGTAGGAACGAATTAAAAAAAGTGATAGTTTTGACTGATATTCAATTAATGACCGACAGTCAAAACTATAAATGAAACTCACCCGGAAAGAACGAGAGCGGATTGCCCGAAGAGAATTAATCATCGACGCCGCAGAAAACCTGATTGACAGGCTTGGAATCGACAATATAACCATGGACACAATAGCAACAGAAGCTGAAGTAGGCAAAGGCACCCTTTACCTGCATTTTAAAAGCAAAAAATCGATCTATCTTGCGATTTCAGAAAGAGGCTCCCGGCTTCTGAACCACGCATTTGGCAAGGCTCTACTCAAAGAACTGCCCGGATTAAAACTGATTGAAGAACTGGGCCGGACTTACCTGAAATTTGTCCAGGAAAACCCTGTTTATTTTACAGTTTTCAACTATTATGAAAGCTTAATCAATGATGATGATCTTGCCCAGAGTGAACTCGCGCAACGCTGTGAAGAGAGCGCCAGGGAGGCCATGACATACATTGTGAGAGCTCTGCAAATTGGCATGCAGGACGGCTCCATTAATAACAAATATGACCCGCATGAGCTCGGAATTGTAATATGGGGAGCCTCAAGAGGAGTTATACACATGGCCTTTCACAAGCAGAAAAAACATCACATGAAAATTCTTGATGATGTCAACTTCAGCCTGCAATCGCTTGTCAGCAATTTTATTGAACTGATTGGCACAGGAATGGCAAATGACCAGCGGTCAAAAAATAATTGAAACAAACCCAAATTCAGTTCGTACTATGGAACTGTTTTGTCAAAATTAAAAATAAGAGTCAGATCTTTTACCAATGAAAATAAAGGCAACTTTAACACTGCTTTTACTGATCATACTAACCCTGCCTGCAAAACCAGGTTACTCGCAGCAGGCAGATTTTCAAGATTTTAACGGGGATGAGATTACCATTACACTGGACGAAGCGATTCAGATCGCACTCATCAACAATTACATGATCCGTAAAGGCCTGCTCGACGTAGAATATGCAGAAGCACAAATCAGGGAAGCGTGGGGGTCCGTTTATCCCCAGGTAAACAGTTCAGGGTCTTATACCCGTAACCTCAGAACCCCAAACCCGTTTGCCGGTTCCGATGCGGGGGGAATTTTTGAAACTTTGGGAGCACTGGATTGGCTCGCGTACAACGAAAGTGCCCGCACAGACGGCGACCCTGACACCAACCCTATCCCGATTGATGAATTTATCGACCGACAGGAGCAAGGCTACCGTGATGCTGGTTTCACACCTCCCGGCATGGACGGCACCAATCCTTTCGCGGTTGAAAACCAGTTTGAATTCGGGCTTTCGGTTTCTCAGACTATATATAACGGCGCAGCTTTTGCTGCAATCAGGGGCGCAAGACAGGTGCGGGAACTCAATGAGTACCAGATGGAACTGGAGCATCAGCAGGTTGTAGACCGGATTAAAAGTTCATTCTACACTGCACTGCTTGCAAAAGAACAGCTTGAGGTCCTTAAAGCAAGTGTGGAGCGTCTTGAAAAAACCGTAGAGGAAACTAAAAAATCGGTAGCAGCAGGTATTCTCTCTAAGTACGACCGTATAAGCGCTGAAGTAGAACTGGTAAACCTCGAAACCAACCTGATTGAAGTTAAAAATCAGACTGAACTGGCGGTAAAAAACCTGGCACTGCAATTAGGCATTCCTACAAGAACAAAAGTAAATCTGAGAGGTTCACTTGTCTATGAAGAGTCGCTGGAACCGGAACTGTTCGACACCGAACTTGCATTCGAACTCGCCATTCAGCAGCGTCCGGACGTCAGCCAGACGGAAGGAATGATAGAGCTGCTTAAAGTGGAACGTAACATTACACGCTCTTCATTTTTACCGTCCGTGAATGCATTTGCCAATGCCGCCTATATAGGCCAGGTACCTTCCAACCGAACGATGATCAGGCCGGTTGAAGGCGAAGATTTTTCATTCCAGTCCGAATCCCGCAGGTTTTTTGATCAATCTTACTGGAATCCGGCCGTAGCCGTGGGGCTCCGTTTCAACTGGACACTGTTCAACGGATTCCAGAACCGAATGAGAGTGGAGCAAAACAATATTTCCATCAGACAGGCAGAGATCGATAAAGAGTTCCATAATAATGCCGTCTATCTGGAAATTGAACAGGCAGTTCGTAATCTCGAAACTGCCCTTAAACGTATCCAGAGCCAGGAAAGAAATATAGAGCAGGCCGAACTAAACTACCAGTTTGCATCAAGGCGGCTGCAGGAGGGAGCAGGAACTCCGCTGCAGGAACGACAAGCCTCTTCCCTCCTTGATCAAAGCAGACTTAACTATCTCTCTGCTGTATATGACTACCTGGTTGCCCTCAGTGAATACGAAAAAGCCATTGGAAAGCCCATTATTCAAGATTAAACAGAACAAAAAAATTATCGAAACCATGTTAAAAAAAGGTATAAATATCGGAATCGTCATATTACTGGTTGCTTTTACCGCAGCTTGTAACGGGGACGAAGAGACCGCAGAAAACAACAACGGGGTGCGGGTAATGCCGGTTGAAACCGTAACTATTGAAATCGGGGAGTTTGAAGATTACATACGCCTTACAGGAACGATGGAAGCCCTTGAAGATGCCACCATATCTTCCGAAGCATCCGGGCGAATTCTCTCCATCAGTGATCGCGGCCAGCGTGTAAACCGGGGCGATATCATTGCCCGTCTCGACGATCGTGTAATCCGCGCGCAATATGAAGCGGCCAAAACAGGTTT
The DNA here is from genome assembly GCA_020832285.1 of Balneolaceae bacterium. Lineage (GTDB taxonomy): Bacteria > Bacteroidota > Rhodothermia > Balneolales > Balneolaceae > Rhodohalobacter. Next base: position 22,130 of record JAFIFB010000054.1, on the reverse strand, counting down.
CGAACTTGCTGAAGACACCTATAACCGTCTTGAAGCGCTCTACGCGGATTCGATCATCAGCACACAGGACTTCAGAAGTGCCCGTTCCCAGCGGGATCAGGCCAAAGCTCAGCTCGACCAGGCAGAAAAACAACTTCTCGACTCCAATGTGCAGGCACCGTTTAACGGACGTGTTGAAGAGCGAATGGTTCGTACCGGTGAACTCATCAATCCCGGTCAGCCGGTGGTACGGCTTGTGAATACCGACAGAGTGCGTGTTTTGGCCGGTATCCCGGAACGATACTCCGGAGAAATTGAAGAAGGCTCAGAAGCTGTTATTAACTTTCGCTCTGCAGGAGGTGAATCGCGCACAAGCCGGATCACCTATGCCGGAAATGTGATTGACCCCGACACCCGAACCTACACCGTAGAGATCGAATTGGATAATCCGGGGGATCGGATCAAACCCGATATGGTTGTGGAGCTTCAGGTTAAACGAACCACTCTGGACGGTGTCATCATCATCCCGAGAACAGCGGTTCTGAGAGATGAAGAGGGAATCTCGGTTTTTCGCGCAAGAGAAGAGAACGGCATCAAATATGCAGAGCTGGTGGAAGTACGAACCGGCCTGGCAACCGGTCCGCTGATCCAGGTAATTGACGGCCTTGAAGAGGGAGACGAAATTGTCGTTTCGGGGATGAGAACTCTCAGTTCGGGAGATGAACTGAACATCATTCAAACAGAAACCAATATTGAGCGAGCCGAACGTCTCAGAGAAGCCGACCGTCCTGTCGTCTCTTTCTGAAAAACAGATCCCATCAAAAGAGTTTGAACATTTTGAATAGGCACTTTTTATGAAACTAACTGAAATCACTTTAAAAAACAGAACGGCCATTATTGTTTTGACGGCGATTCTGGTCGTTGCCGGGGCGTTTAGTTACAGTACCATCCCGAAGGAGTCAAATCCGTCAATTGAGATACCGATATTTATCATCAATACCATATACCCGGGTATATCTCCTTCAGATATGGAATCTCTGGTAACCCAGCCCATTGAACGTGAACTGCAGGGTATTAACGGGGTTACCGATATCCGTTCAACTACTACCGAGAGTTTTAGCAGCGTGGTTGTGGAGTTTGACCTGGACGTGCCGATGACAGAAGCCAGTCAGCGGGTTCGCGAAAGGGTGGATCTGGCCAGAACCGAACTCCCCCCCGATGCCGAGGAACCTTTCATCATTGAGATCGATCTCGACGATTTCCCGATTATGACCGTAAACCTGGCCGCCGATTACCCGCTCTCTCGGCTAACTGAGGTGGCAGAACGCCTTGAAGATGCCATCGAAGCGGTTTCCGGTATTCGTGAAGTAGAAGTAATCGGAAGCGTGGAGCGTGAAGTTCAGGTTAATATAGATCTTGCTTCACTAAATGGTTACGGCCTTGGATTCGGTCAGCTTGTAAACGCCATTCAGGGACAAAACCTCACCATCCCCGGCGGTACAGTTGATGTGGATATGATGAGTTATCTAATACGTGTGAGCGGTGAATTCAAGGAGCCATCAGAAATTGAAAATCTTGTAGTAGCCCGGCCAATGGGGGAAGGGCCGCATGGCCCCGGATTGGTTTATATGAGAGATGTTGCCGAGGTGCTTTTCGGGTTCAAAGAACGCGAGAGCTATGCACGGCTGCGTGCTTACAAAGTTGAAGAAAACGGGCAGAAAGTCGACCTGCCCGACGACCAGATCCAGGACAATCAGGTAATCAGCCTTAATATCAAAAAAAGGCCCGGTGTAAATATCCTGGATACTGCCGCTGAAGTGATGGAGGTTGTAGAAAATTTCGCAATGCCCCCCGGCACAAGTGTATTGATTACCGGTGATGTAAGTGACGATGTAACCAAACTCATTTCTGATCTCGAAAACAGCATCATCAGCGGTATGCTGTTCGTAATACTTGTTCTGGTTTTCTTTTTAGGGGTCCGCAATGCACTGCTGGTAGGAACCGCCGTGCCGCTCTCTATCCTGGTAGGCTTCATTGTGCTCATCACGCTGGGGCATTCGGTCAACTTTATTATCCTGTTTAGTTTGATTATTGCACTCGGGCTATTGGTGGACAACTCCATCGTGGTGGTGGAAAATATCTATCGCTACAGGGAGATGGGCTATGAGAGATTCGAGGCCGCCAAACTGGCAACCGATGAAGTGGGCTATGCACTTATTGCCGCCACCTCTACCCTGCTTGCCGCTTTTATACCGATGACCTTCTGGCCCGGTATTATTGGCCAGTTTATGGGATATCTACCCATGACATTGATTATAGTACTGCTCTGTTCTCTTTTCGTGGCGCTGGTTCTCTATCCTGTGCTCACGGCCTATGTTGTAAAACTGGATCATGAAAAAAGTCAGCCAAAATCCAACTTTGTAAAGGGCCTTGGCCTGGGAATTGCAATTTTCCTGGCAGTTGCCATCGGAATGGCCAATCTTACCACGCTGTTTGTGACAATACTGACAATACTTTTCTTCTTCTTCTCCTACAGGTATGTCATTAAACCGCTCTCACAGATTTTTACGAACCGCACGCTGCCCAGAATTTTGCAGTACTATAAAGTGATGCTTCGCTCGTTTCTAAAGCGTGACTATCGCCCAAAAAATGCACTGCTTCGAAACACACTCGCACTGGGAAGCCTTGCACTGGCACTGGTTCTTACCATCTTTGGTGGCATCATCAGTATGTTTTCGCCGGCATCAGGTATTATTTTTGGCGTCGCCGGAATCGTTGGACTGATTGGATTTATTATGGTTCTGGTTCACTTTCTGGAAGCGATGTTTCGCGGCGGAAAAGTATCTGTCATAGCGGGCCTGGTTTTGGGTATTTTCAATGCGGTTGTACTCTTTTTGATCTCATTTCGAGAACCTGTATCGTCCGATGTATGGATAGTGTTGCTTTTTATCCCTGCATTACTGGTGATTATGGGGGCACTCGGCCTGCTTCGGAAAAAAGATACACCGCTTATTCTCACTGACAACCGTGCCCTGCTGCTCAACTCTGTGATGGGCGCTCTGTTTGCCATCTTCGCGATGTTTTCACTGGCACCGACCGGTGTGGAATTTTTCCCCGAAACCGATCCCAACCGAATCGTTGTAGAGCTGGAAGGCCCCATCGGAATGAATGTTCATGCCGGCAATGAAATTGCCAAAAATGTTCAGCAGCGAATTTACGATCTGATTGACCGCGACCCCAACGTTCGTTCTAACATCGAAAGCATCCAAACCAATGTGGGTGTTTCAGGCGATCCCTTCTTCGGGGGAGGTGGTCAAAGCCCCGAACTATCCAGGCTTACCATAAACCTTGTGGATTTTGGCGACCGGATAGAACCTTCAGCGATGACCATGACCAAGCTCAGGGAAGTGGTGCGCGATATCCCTGACCTGATGATTAAAATAGATGGCGAACAGGTAGGGCCGCCTACCGGAGCACCGGTAAATATAGAGGTCTCAGGTGAAGATTTTGATGAGATTGTCCGTATCACACAGGATATCACACAAATTCTGGTGGAAGCTTCGGCTTCACAGCGGGTGCCCGGCCTTGTGGATGTGCGAAACAACGTAAGCGGCGGTTTGCCGGAATATCGCATTCTCGTGGATTATGAGAGTGCAAGCCGGTTCGGCCTCAGCATGTCCGACATTGCCCAGACCATACGAATTGCCAACAACGGGCTGGAAGCGAGTAAATGGCGGGATGGTGAAGATGAATACGATATTGTGGTGCGGCTGCGGCCAGAAGACCGCCAGAACCTGGAAAGCCTCCGTAATCTGAATATACGCACTCAGGCAGGTACAAGCGTACCACTTGTCTCGGTGGCTTCATTTGAAGAAGGATCAGGCCTTGGTAATATCACAAGGCTCAATCTCCAGCGAACGGCCACCGTAGAAGGAGAAGCTGCTCCCGGCTTCAGCGGCCCGGAAGTGTTGATGGATGTCCAGGAACTTCTCGCTGAATATGAACAAAACCTTCCCCCCGGCTACACCATGAAGTACACCGGTGAAAGCGAGGAACAGGATGAGGCGTTCGGCTTCCTGACAACAGCCCTTCTTGTGGGTTTTGCCCTCATTTTCCTTGTGATGCTGGCAAAGTTCAACAACATTGTCGCTCCGTTCATCATCATGACGGCAGTGGGGCTCAGCCTTCTTGGGGTTCTTCTCGGACTGATTCTTACCCGTACTGCTTTCGGGCTGATGACATTTATCGGTATTATCTCACTGGCCGGTATTGTATGTGTAAACAATATCGTACTGATGGATTATGTGAAACAGCTCACCGAAAAAGGACTTCAAAAAAAGAATGCCATCATCGAAGCCGGCCTGATCCGTTTCCGTCCGGTCATACTTACTGCCCTGACAACCATCCTGGGACTGGTACCGCTCACTTTTGGCATTAACATCGACTTTGTGGAGCTGTTCATAAGTTTTGATCCAAAGTTTCAGCTTGGCTCGGAGAATACCGCATTCTGGGGACCGATGGGAATTGCCATCATCAGCGGCCTGACATTTGCCACCTTCCTTACTCTTGTTGTGGTTCCGGTGCTCTATTCTACTTTTGACTCGGTTTCACAGCGGCTTTCACGGCTCAAATAAATTTCTTTGATAATTTTGGACAGACTTACGAGAATCGCGGTAAGTTCTGTCCAAATTTTCTTATTTTTTGAACCTGTCAGGTTTTTTTGATTCTACTCTTGGAATAGGTTCCGGGTAAAACCTGACAGGTTTTCTTTAGTACGGCGCATCGATACTTAGCTAACTTAACCCGATTACTGTGATTCAAAGACCACAAACCGTTTATCTTTTTTTTGCTGTTATTCTGAACCTTGCCGTCTTTTTCAATCCGCTTTACAGCAGCGCGATGGCAGATCCGGCCCACTGGATTGGCTGGGGACTCGCAATGTCGCTCACTATAGCAATGATCATCGCTTTTGTTTCGATCTTTCTTTTCAAAGACCGAAACAGGCAGCTCAAAATCGTAAAACTGGGAACATATCTTCAGATTACAGGCCTTGGATTTGGCGCTGGCGTACTCTTTTCTCTGGGAGGTATCGGCCCGCACCTGTGGCCAGAAGCTCTCGGTTTTCTGTTTGTGATCCTCTCTCTCTGCATGTACTGGCTGGCCGGCCGAGGAATCAAAAAAGATGAAGAACTGGTTCAGTCGATGGACAGAATCAGATAGATGACTAATCCCTCTAACCAGGACATACCCCTCCTGAAAGTCATCCTCCTGCTCGCAGTGGGGCTGCTGACATTCGGTTTTGCACCTATCCTGGTGCGGTTAGCTACCGATGTGGAACCGCTTACCCTTGCTGCCATGCGTACCGGTTTTGCTGTGCTATTTCTCATTCCGTTCTGGCTACCCAAAAAAGCATCTCTGCAAGAATTGAAAGAAAACGGTGCCAGGCCAATACTTCTCATTGCTGCGGGTGTATCACTGGGTATGCATTTCACACTCTGGATTTGGTCACTGCACCACACTTCTGTGGCTTCCGCTTCGGTACTTGTCACCATCCACCCCGTGATGCTGATTGTGGCAGAAAGCCTGATTTTTAAAAAGAATTTTCGTCCTTTGGTCTGGATTGGGGTGTTTATCGCTTTTGGGGGATCGGTGCTCCTTGGGATAGCTGATGACACCCACGCAGGCCAGTTCCCCAATGCGCTGATGGGTAACATTATGGCATTCTCTGCAGCAGTAATTTTTGTACTCTACTTCATGCTGGGCCGATCTATCCGGCAGCACACCGAATGGATCGATTACGTTTTTTATGTTTATCTTTATGCGGCTATTACCTGTGGAATTTTTACACTGATTATTTCCGGCGGATTTCCGTATGTGAGCGGTTCGGCTATTATCGTGGGTATTGCCCTGGCCATCGGCCCCACGATCATCGGCCACGGCTCCATGAATTATGCAGTTAAATACGTATCACCTACGCTCCTCTCTACACTTATCTTATCGGAGGCGGTTTTTGCAGCCGTTGCCGCCTATTTTATTTTCGGCGAAATTCCGTCCAATTTATCGATAATTGCCATGCTGATCATCATGACTGGTGTTTCCTTCAGCTGGACCCGCCGCCTTACCCGAAAACCTGTCAGAAAGAGTAAGTAACTGAAACCGTAATATTTCTGCTAAGTCCGTCGAGCGAGCTTGCATGTTCACGGTAGGATGTATCGAGAAGGTTATCTGCAAAGACCTTAAACTTTAATGCGCTTATACCCTCATAAACCGAGATAAACTGAATATTCACAAACCCGTCGGTGCCGTACTTCGAAATTCGGTTGTCTCCATACTCCATCGGGGATAGCCTGCGATGCGACAAGTTATAGCGTACTTGGGGCCTGAGTGTCAGTTTCGGGATCGTTTCAAAACTCAGGTATGCCAGTCCGTTAGCCGGAGGTATCCGGTCTACCGGCTCTCTGCTTCCATCAGGATTGGTAACATCACCCCAATTATATGTAAATGTAGCTCCTGCATTTATATTCTCCCGGATTGCGAGTTTTGAGCCAAATTCCACTCCGACCAGGTTTATGGACCCGGCATTGGCTGATATCACCTCCACAAATTCATCGGCTGATTGAACGGATTCTCCTTCACGAATAATTCCGCCGTACCTGGTGACGATATTTCCGGTGAGAACACGCTCAATTTTGTCGAAATAGTACAGCCAGAAAAGATGACTTTCGAACGAAATTACACCAGACCTCAAATGCAGTCCCATATCCACACTCAGAGATTTTTCCGGAACAAGATCAATATTGGGGGACTGGAACTGATCGGAACGCCTGATTCCGATTTCGGAAAGGTCGGCAACGTTGGGTGCCCGGAATCCAGTTGATATATTTCCAGTAAGATCAAAGTGCCGGGTAAGTGAATAACGCGCGCCGGCAGAACCGGTCAGCTGAGTAAATAATTCGCTATACGGATCAAAACCCCTGTTGGTTTCCGTACCCTCAAATGGGATGCGGTTATAGGTAACAGAATAACGAACGCCCGACTCCATCAAAAATCGTGAAGATACATGGTAATCTGCATGAATAAAAAGCCCGCCTGAAATGATTTCAGAGCCATCAGGGTAGCGTGGCAGCCCGTACGTAACGCCATCGATTTGTGTGATACTTTGTATCTCTTCGTATGTAAAATCACCGCCCCAGCTCAGTGTAATGCTTTCTGATACTGGTGAAATAAAATCAGCCGAAAAAAGCCACTGATCACTCCGGTTCCTGTCTGTAAGTCGTTCATCGGCCAGGCTGAAAGTAGCATCACGCTCGGATGAATTATGAGAAAAATATGGCTTATCGCCAAAATCTCTCTCCACGCGGTCGTCCTGAAGTCTGTGGAAACCAGCCCTCAGCCTCATACTGGAAATAACTGAATTTTTGCCCCCGCTCATAAATGTGATACTGTGTGCAGAAAATGCAAGCGGAGCTGTGTTTGAATAGTAGCCGCTTCGCGGTGAGGTGGGTGTTGGTTCCATTTCCACATCGTAGCCCATCATCATCCGGTCGAGCCGGGGTGAATCTGGAATGCGGCTGAAATAACTGGCCACCGTAAACTGGCTGTTATCATTCACCCGGACACGCCCCGAAGCGTTAATAGCGCCAAAATTCATTTCAGCGAGGTTCAGTTTGCTTCCGTATGGAAACCAGCGGGCATCAACAGAAGAGCCAGGCATCCGGTAATACTGAAAATCGCGCCAGGTACCATTCAGCGAAAGAGCAAACCGCTCCTGCTGATGTGTGATTTTCCCGGATGCAGTTCGTTCACCGGTTCCGCGAAAATTTGTCTGCAGAAGAAGATCTGCACCGGTTGAGGTAGTGTCGCTGTAGGAAGGAATATCAGGTTTTACATGAATACCTCCGGAAAGAGCATCACTTCCATAAAAAACGGATACCGGTCCCCGGTACACCTGGATTTCATCGACTGCGAAAGGATCAATAACTGCGAAGTACTGGTTTTGGCCGGATCGGGTAAATCCGGGATTCAGCCTGAAATTGTTGAAAAGGTAAAGCACATCCCGCCCCGATCGCCCCCTGACATAGACACTTCCCTGGCCAATCGTAGTCTGCTGAACATATACACCGGGCTCGGCACGCAGCATTTCGGGTGCAGACGCGCGAATGGTCATAGCCATGTCCGATGGTTTAATCCTGTTTACGGCAATTGGTCTTGACTCCTGATCACTAATCTGAATACGATCTGCCGCAACAGTGATCTGTTCACTCTCAAGAGTGGTGCGTTCCAGCTCAATCTGCAGGTTGGTTTCGGGCTTTTCGATGGTTATTTCGATGGTTTTATACCCGATATATGATATAGTGAGCTTAACCGGGAACTCATCCACCTCCAACTCAAAAAAGCCCTTTCGATCTGACTGAGTGCCTTTCTCAATTTCGTATACAGCGACAGTTGCACCCAGTACCGGCCGATTATCTTGCTCGTCTGTAATAAAACCGGTAATTTGTGCGTTAACAGTAACTGAATAGAAAAGTATTACAGTAAAACAAACAAACTTGGCAATTGGTAGTAAAGAGGATTTCAAGAGACTAACCCTTTTCCGTTCGTAAAATGATTAATTATGTGTAACCGAATTTCAGAGAATTGACATAACCTCAGAAGGTAACGTTATCCGAATAGATTGATTGTTTTCTTTATACCACCTTCTTCTCTAAACAGGAACCAACCTGTATTATATGGAAATAATAGCACCCCTTTTTAAAAAAGCAGTCCCAATTTTTATACTTTCTCTGTCCCTTCTTGTCGTTTCATGCGGCAGCAATGACAGCGACAGAGACCTGTCCCGTGATAGTCTGCTCACAACAGTTGAGCCGATTGAACGGGATTTCGAAGAGATAAAAAGAAGCGGCGTACTTCGAATGATAACTTATTACAGTTCCAACACCTATTTTTTAAATCAGGGAATTGAGGTAGGCTTTGAATATGAATTGCTGCGTGAATTTGCCAGAGAAAATGACCTGGCCGTAGAAGTAGTGATTGTGGGATCAGATGAAAACCCCTTCGACCTGCTGAACAAAGGAGTTGGCGATGTAATCGCTGCAAATTACACTATCACCCCCGAACGCCGGCGTGTGGCAAATTTTTCGCGTCCATACAATATTGTTGACCAAATGCTGGTCTACTCTTCACAACAGCGAAAAAGGCCGGAAACCATCGAAGAGCTTTCCGGTTCCGGAATTCCTATTTCTGTTCGAAAAAACAGCTCTTACCACTTCCGTCTTTTAGATCTGATAGATGAGGGATATGATCTGAATATCGACCTTATAGAAGACGGCATGGAAACCGAAGCGGCATTGGTTCAGGTTGCCAATGGAAATTTCCGGGCAACCGTGGCTGATGACAACATGTTCCACGCGGCAAATCGATACATCGACGGACTTCTTGACGGCCCCACCATTGCCAAGGCCGATACGATTGCCTGGGCTGTCAGAACTAACGCCCCGGACCTGGAATCCCGAATGAACCGGTTTCTCTACAAACATTTTCGGATTTCCGAAGACCGGGAACGACCGCGACGTTCTACCTTTTTGAATGTTCTTCGCCGCAAATATTTTGAACAAAGCAGGCAAATGGCCGAATATTACAACCCCGAATGGCAGTACCAGTCAATCGGAATCATTTCACCTTACGATGACCTCGTAAAACAGGTAGCCGATTCGCTGGATCTCGACTGGCTTCTCCTCACCGCAATGATTGCCCAGGAGTCGAGCTTTAATCCCAACAGCAAAAGCTGGGCTGGTGCAGTTGGGTTGATGCAGATTATGCCGCAGTTCGTGGATGTTGAGTACGAAGAGCTTTACGATCCTGTGACCAATGTCCAGGTGGGTGCAAACATTATCAGAGAGCATCTGGATCATTACTCCTACCTCGATGATGGAAACCAATGGGCATTTGCCCTGGCAACCTACAATGTAGGTATTGGCCATATGGCCGATGCCCGGAGGCTGACAATTGACCGGAACAAAAATCCTAATGAATGGGAGTACGTCTCAGAATCGCTTATGAGACTGATGCAGCGACGCTACTACCAAAATGCAAGGCATGGTTTTGCCCGCGGTATTGAACCGGTGAAATATGTGGAAGAAATCATGAACCGGTACAGAACCTATCAAACCGTTATTGCACTGGCCGAACACCAGCAGAGTGCCGGTTTAACCAATGCACTGAGCCCCAGTATTTAATCCAGTGCTTTAATAATCAGCAGGGTTAAATCATCAGCCAGTTTATGGCCCGAAAAATTTTTTACTTCATCTACAATGGCGTCGAGGATATCAGCTGATGATTTTTCCCGGTTATTGATGATACATTTCATCAAACGTTTTTCCCCAAACTCTTCCATGTCATGGGGAGCCATCGCTTCATTCACCCCATCGGTATAACAAACCAGCAAATCGCCGGGATTCAATTGAACGTCGGATTGCTGATAGGGCATTATCGACTCCATTGCGCCGAGAAGCAGGCCGCCATCCGACAACTCCTCAAATTCGTTTTCATTATTTCTCAGAAGCAGCGGCGGATTATGTCCTGCATTCACATACTGTAAAATTTTATGTGTTCCCAGGTACTTAGCCCAAAAAAACGTAATAAACTTATCAGACGGGGTATTTTTGAATATAATATTGTTGATCCTTTCAGTGGCTTCGGAAAGAGTAACCTCAACCGGTAAAAGAACGTGTAACATTGACTGAAGATTTGCCATCAGCAAAGCTGCGGGGACACCCTTACCGGTCACATCGGCAATCGAAAAAATAGTATTCCCGTCAGGTGTCCGGGCTACATCGAAATAATCACCCCCAACTTCACGGGATGATATGGTTTTGGCGGCAAGGTCAACCCCCTGAACCTCCGGAATCGGATCGGGTAATAGTCCCTGCTGAATCGATTTTGCGATAGACAGTTCCTCTTCCATCCGTTCTTTGTCGATTCGTTCTTCAAGAAAGTAGGTTTTTTGAATGGAGATGACTGCCAGGTTGGCAAGTGACTTCAGAAAATTAAAATCGGCTTCGCTGAAAGGGACTTTATTAGCCCGTTCTCCCACACCAATCACAGCTACTTTTTCATTCTGAATGGAGATTGAAAAGAGAGCCGCAATTTCGTTCCGTGCAATCCAGGGATGATTTTTTTTAAACTCTTCATCCGGCAATAACACTTCACTGTCGATTGTAGTAAAAATATCTTTCACTTTTTTGGCCGATGGCTCTTTGGCCAGGCCGCTTGAAGCGAGAACGGTGAGCTCATCCTGGTTATTGAAAATCAAAATAAACGTGCGGATAAATAACTGACCTAAAAGCGCAAACTTGAAAATTCTGGAAATTTTTTCACGGTCGACCAAAAGGTTAAATTCCTTGGAGAGATCGAACAGTGTGTTGAGTTCGTGAATTCTTCTGTCAAGATTTCGGTAGGTATTTTTCAGCTCGTTGAATAGCTGCGAATTAACCAGTGCCGCAGTTGATATAATGCACAGCCCTTCAACAAATTCAAGCTCGTTTTTGGAAAAAGGCTGGCGGTTGGCTTTAGCACCAAGAAGTAAAAAACCGTGATGATTATTGTTGGTTCTGAGATTGAATAAGTGGCTGTTATCAGGATCATCCAGTTTAACCGGAAAAGTTTCAGGCAACTCTTTTCCGCTAAAAAAGGACCTTTCTTTTTGTTCCTCATTCGTAATTATCTCAATCCCTTCGATACCCCCACCAGTATTGCCAAATCCTTTCTGCTTTTTCAGAGTATATTTTCCGGTAACGGGATCGCTGATGAAAATTGCTGCTTTTGTAACCAGTAGCCGCCCCATAATAATGAGCAGCAGATTGTTCATGATAAAGGTACTGTTGCGGGATTCTACCAGCATTCGGCTGGTTTCAAGAACTGTTTTTAGCTCAAAGTTCAGTCTCTGATCATTTTGTTTGTCTGAACGGTTCACGTTAAATCAATTACGATTTTTAATCATACGAAGCACATTTTCCCGGCTTTCCGCATAATAGTTTACTTCATCCATCAGGTTTCGTATCAGGTAAACACCCATGCCGCCCCTCTTCTTCCGGGCAATCTGTTTTTTCAGGTCGGGCTTTTTATATCTCTCCACATCAAAACCCATACCCTGATCGGTAAGGGTTACATTCATTTTTTCATCATCAAACTCGAGTTCAATGGAAAGTTCTTTGCTGGCATCATAATTATAGGCGTGCTTGATGATATTGGTACAGGCTTCATCTACAGCGAGCTGCACATCGGCAACTTGCCGGGATGTAAAACCGTGTTTTTCGGCATGCCTCGAAACGAACTCCCTCACATCAGAGAGATTTTGAGTAGAAGCATTGATTTTCTTTCGATATGTTACCGCTTTATTCAACGGGATTATTTTATTTCATTTAAAAATTTCTCGACGGCCTCTTCCTCATCTCGAAAAATATCATAGAGGGTTGGAAAGCCCAGTAAATCGAACACATTGTACACTTTGTCATTCATGTTGGTAAGTTTGATATCGCCGCCAATACTTCGAACATCTTCAATATAGGCCATAAATACACCGAGCCCGGCACTGGCTATGTAGTCCAGCTCCCGGAAGTTTACAATGATTGTTGATTTTTTATTGTTGATCAGTTCTTTTAAAGCATCTTCAAGCTGTGAGGCCGTATGAGCGTCCAGTTCACCATATAAATCTAAAACCTCAAAACCGTTTGTGATGCGATGGTCAATTTTAAAATTCTTCATGTATTAAGAGGTAGCTTGGGTTAAATGAGTACATGTATCAAATATAGAGCAATGAGGAATAGACCGAAAATAAGAATACGAATAAAAGAAGAGCGTGTTTCAAAAAAAAGAGGGTATCACACGTATCCGGCGTGATACCCTGACTATTCATCAAGAGAGACGCTACTTGAGCGCAATGCATATTAGTAAAAATGAACGAAAATCCACAATACTAATTCACAAGAAGTGCTCTGATGGCACAATTTCGGCTTTTTTACCCATGCTTAAATTAAATTTTAGGCATAAATACGTAGAACGTTTTTACGTAAAAACCCAAATCCCAGAACACTTTCCTGTTCCAGACTGTAATGTTCTTCAACAACAACTCGGATTAACTGGCAATCCGGTAAACCTTTTTGATGATTCCGGCAGAAAAATATTACTCAGTTAATTTTCCGAATTTTGATATTTCTGAACCATATATCGTCTCCATGATCCTGAAGGCCGATGAATCCTGGTTCATATTTGCCGAAGTATTCGAGATCTGCGAATTTGCTGTTAGCCACCATTTCTTCCCAGGCGGGTGAACCAAGCTGGAACTCCACAACCTGCTCACCATTCTGGAAGTGGACTACTGTGCCGCGATATACAAGCACTTCTGCACGATTCCACTCTCCCACTGGCCTGGCATTTTGAGGCACGGCAGGCAATAAATCATAAAGGGCACCGGCCTTCCTGTTTCCTTCCATTCCGCGCGCAGCATCCGGATGGCCTTCATTGTCGAGAATTTGCATCTCGGGGGCCGACTGCCAAATTGGAGTATCTTCAATTTCCTGTGCCAGGTAGAAAATTCCAGAATTTCCACCCTCAGAAACTTTCCATTCCAGCGACAGACGGAAATCACGGAATTTCTCATCAAAAATAATATCACCTCCCCGTACTCCTCCAATTACCTTAAGACTCCCATCATCTTCTATAACCCAGCCATCTTCGGGAAATGCTTCGCTGTTATAGCCGCGCCAGCCTTCAGTAGATTCTCCGTCAAATAGCAGCACCCAGCCTTCATCGATTTCTTCCCGGGTCAGTGTATTCACCGGCACTTCAGCCTCCTCAGAAACGGTTGCAGTGCGATCGGCAGCTTCCCGGTTATCGGATGAACAACCCGCAGCAACAACAGATGCCATTATAATAACAGGGGCCATTTTGAGTATAATTTTATTACAAGATTTCATTTCCATTTATTCTAAATGTTGTTGTTTTTAAATGTTATACTGAAAAATTATCGATTTAGTTCTGTAATCTACAGGTAAAAAATTCACAACTTTAAAATTACAGAAAAGCTTTAATGAAACAAGGTATTTGGAAATTTTATTTTTCCTGGCATTTTCATCAATGTTTTCTATTTATCTCTTATTCACAGTAAAAAAAAGTTATTCTATCCATTTTACTTTTAAAGTCTTAACATAGATTTTCGCAGATAGTACCGTAGTGTTAAGTCAAATATCAAATATTGGTCAAAACCTGTCAGCGACCTCGGTTAGATACTGTCAGTTCTAAACCGTCACTTTAAGATTGACACGACAGTAGTATCTTTAATAATTGCTGGAAAGCTATCAGATGAATCGAATCCGTAAATCAGGCAATAAATAATAAAGTACCTTCCTGAAAGAATGTTTTTACCAAATAATATGAAACATTAGAAGCTGTAGAAGATTAAACTGTCCAAGAAGCTTGAAATCCACCTGTAAATACATAACTCAGATTCAAATTCCATTATGAAATCGATCATTTTTACAATTTTAGGTTTTTTATTTATGCTAATGCCTCTTTCTGAACAGGCCAGTGCCCAATGGGCGGTAGGTGCATCTTACGAAATACGAGATGAGGATCCCGAAAAAGGATTTGGCCTCAGGCTGGAAAAAGGATTACTAAATCTTCCTGTTCTGAACATCGGTTTACGAGGGCATTTCAGTTACTTCAATGAAACAAGCGGCATCAGCCGCGACGGGATTGACATCTCGGGTGATTATGATGTATACGACTTTGGCCTGGCAGCTGTACTCGGCTTCGATCTGGGTATTGTCAGGCCTTATGCCGGTTTGGGACTGGGCCGGGAACGTTACAAACTGAGTGCCGATGATGTAGCTCTTAGCTACAAGGACGAAAGCTTTTATTGGAATGGTTTTGGGGGAGCTGAATTTGCACTACTCCCTGTTTTGAATCCCTTTATCGAGTATCGAATTTCGAAGCTTACAGGCACCGAAGATATCCATTTCGATAATATAAACCGGCTTGCTCTCGGAATTAATATACGCTTTTAAGATATCTGAACGGTCCAGATTTATATCGCAACACGAAAAGAACTCCATTCTATATCGAAAAATGGAATAACCTGACTACCGCAAAATCTTATAAATCAGCCTCAATTGTTTTTAAACTACACCCTTTAGTACGATATCGATAATTTTAAGGAGATACGGGAATTGTTCTGGGTAAATTGATGAGATTGTTTGTTCAGCGACCTGGCAGAGTAACCGGTGTTTTTCCGGATTCATGTCCTTAGGGATCGCTATGCGGCAAGAGTCGCAATACACAGCCAAAGAGTGCCTTAAAGTCAATCATTCCATAACACACAACTCTGCCAGGATTTCGCTCCGCTCAAACTCTGGCAGGTTGTTCATTAAGCTTCCTGTTCTGCCACCCATTCCCAACAGCCTGCGAATGGCTTTTTCCAGCGGCCCATTAGGTCTTAATTACCTTTAAAAAAGACCGCATTGGCCACGATCAGTTTTCCATTTTTCCAAAAACCCCGGAAAAGCGGGTTATCTGTCAGGTAAACCACCTGGCCTGAGCCGTGTTGCTGAACTCCGAAACTGAGTGAATGTTCGAGCTGCTCTTTAGCACGATAACCGGCAAATCCGCTGCGATGTGCATCTTCGCGGGCAGTTCCCACATTCACACCGGAATCCAGATAATAATAGGCCGAGGCATCCGATTTCAGGGAAAAATAATGTTCATCATATCCATAAGCCAGCGGATGGGTATTATCAAGCGTGACCTTAAATACAGAGCCGGGAGTGCGTGTGCTCACAGTACGGCGTGTACGCTCATCATACGGCTCAAGAAGCTGATCAAATGTTGGCTCTTCCTCTCCGGTTTCTGCCATTTTTTGACGAATCTGGAAACCATCGCGGCTGGCAAGAATTGAATTGGCCTGGCCGAAGGTAATCAAAGTACCACCATCGCGGGTCCAGGCACTAATCTTTTCAATGGCTTCATCAGTAAGTATGTTAACATAATTGCCGGATGGAAGTACAAGCACATTGTAGTTACCCAGATCGGCATCCATCAGATAGGTCGTGTGCAGCATGGTAGCAGGATAACCGAGCTGATAATCAAAAAAGTGCCAGATTTCTCCCGCATTCAACGAAGCTGTGCCCTCCCCGATCAGAACTGCAACTTCAGGTTTTTCAATGTATCGCACGTTTGCCGAACCAAAATCGGAGCCGGACGCCACATATCCCCCGGAAGTACCGTGCAGCAGACGGCTGTGTTCTCGTGCAGCATCGCGGATAATCTCATCAAACCGGTCTTCAATATGCGGATTATTATTACGTGTGATTATCAGAGTGCCGCGTTCATACTCCTCGCCTTCAATCTCGAAATCTACTGTTGAAAAACGGCTCTTTACTCCTTCCGATGTTATCTGAGCCAGAAAACGGGCGTCATCCATCGACCTCCACCTCACGATATACGCGTAGGGTTCCTCCGGGCCGGACACCTCAAAATTTCGAAAATCCGAAGCAGAGACTTCTCCGGCCGGATCGAACCGCCTTTCCAGTGCATAGCCATCCAGCCCGTACCTGTAGTGAGCTTCCCAGGAGGTGATATCGTAGGTAAGGGAATCGGTTAGTTCGGGGTCCGGTTCAAAAAATACCCGCACCAGGTTTCCCTGCGGCTGGTAGGCGCTGATGATAATATCTTCCTCTCCGAACGACACATTTCCTGTTTCCCCCGTACTAAAATCAAATCCGCTGGCTGATGCAGGCACACCTGCTCTTCCATATTTAATTTTGAGCCTATCCAGATCGCTGAGCAGATTGTAAATTTTGTCAGGATTATTGTCGGCATTCACCACAAAGGTCTTATAACGGCTATCGGGGTCGTACTGTGACTGTTCAAAGAATTGCCGGAACTCTTCGATCAACCGATCTGCATGAATAGAAGTAATTTCCACTGTTGACATTCCCGTGGTATGGTGCTGAAGCAGACGCTGCCTGAGTGTAAGTATATCTCCTTCACGCTTTTGAATAGCAAGCCCAGCCATACTGTGGCCCGGCATTTCATAGGTCATACCGATTGACCCGTGGAATGTTGGCCATGTATCACCATAACTGGGATAAAACAGATCAAACCGTTCACGGGTAAAGTAGAGCCAGTTTTCTTCATCAAAATAACGCATATGATTTTCGCCAATGGTAGTCTGAAATTCACGCTGCCAGTCGGTGATAGCTTTATGGAAAGGTTCTGCTGCGGGTGCAAAATAGTAAGGAGCGTTGTAATTCTGCTCATGATAATCGACATGGACGTGCGGAAACCACTGCCTGTAAACCTTGTATCGGTACTGTGATTCTTTCTGCACCTGCCAGGCCCAGTCGCGGTTCAAGTCAAAAAGATAGTGATTGGAACGCCCGCCCGGCCAGGGCTCGTGATGTTCCCGTGCATCGGGTTTCGGATTAACCTCCACACCCAGCATCTGGTTGAACCAGTTTACATATCGTTCGCGGCCGTCGGGATTGAGCATGGGGTCCATAATCACCACTGTATTTTCAAGCCACTCTTTGGGTTCGGCATGATCGGGACGAACCAGTTCGTGTAACGTTCGCATGGCTGCTTCGCTGCTCGATGTTTCATTGCCGTGTATGTTATAGCTGAGCCAGACGATTGCTTTTTGATATTCAGTCGGGTTACCCGATTCCAAACCGGTCAGCCTCAGATTATTCAGGCGGATCTCTTCAATATTTTCGTGATTATCGGGGCTTGTAATAATCAGATAGACAAGCTCCCGCTGTTGAAAAGTCTTGCCATAGCTGTGAATTGTTACATAGTCAGATTCTTCTGCAACGTGTTTTACATAATTCAATACATTATGATGAGGTGTCCAGCGTTCCCCCAATTCGTATCCCAAAAAATCATCCGGAGACTGCAATTGGGCAATTGCCTGAAAACTGAGCAGGAAAGTCAAAATAAAAATACTCAGAACTTTACCCTGTTTTTTCATGATTTATTTATTTTGGTAGATTGTGGATGCAATATTAAGCTAAACCTGATATTTCACAGTAAATATACTTTGGGTAAAATATCCGGGCTAAACATAAAGAAAACCTGTAACTGCTAAAAATACCAAAACGCGTGAAACAAATTTACGTTCCCTTTTTACTATTCATCACATTATTGATTTTCCATGAGGCTGCTATTGGACAAGACCAGCCAAACAGCTTCCGTTTCACCATTCTTCATACCAATGACGAACACTCACACCTGATTGCACACCCTGCCATTGATGATCACCCCGAAATGCGAAATTCCACCACAGGAGGCTTTGCAAGACTGGCAGGGGCAATCCGGCAAATACGTGAAGAAAAAGAAGAGATCAGCGAACCGGTAATGATCTTTTCAGGCGGTGACATCCTTGGCGGCCCTGCATTCGGCTGGCTGCCTCTTAAAGAAGGCATGGCACCGGAATTGAAACTGTTTCATGAGATTGGCTATGATGCCATCACAATAGGAAATCACGAATTTGATTACGGGCCGGATGTTTTCGCAAACTACCTGAAAGCCGCCGGCTATCCTGAGGCATCATCCCGAACCGAAATTCTTGGAACCAACACCCGCCCCCCGGCCGAGCACCCGTTAAGTAACCTGGGTATTAAAACTCACTACATCAAAGAACTCCCAAACGGGCTTAAGGTGGGCATTTTCGGGCTTTTGGGGGATGATGCCATCAATAAAACAGCTAATCCCGGTCCTGTAAATTTTGAAGACCCGATCCGCTCTGCCCGAAAAGCTGCAGACCAGCTTCTCGCCGATGGCGCCGATATCCTGATCTCCGTCAACCACTCCGGCGTATATGAAGATCGAAAACTGGCACAGGAAGTCCCCGAAATTGATGTGATCGTGGGCGGGCATTCCCACACTCCGCTTTATGACCCGATCATTGAAGGTAAAACCGTCATTGTGCAGGCGGGAAGCTATCTCAATTACCTGGGTGTGCTTGAACTGGAATGGCTGGAGGATGAGCAGCGGGTTGAGGTTCTGAATCTCAACAACGACACTCCTTTTCTACGGGCTCTCGACTCCGCCACTCAGCCAGATGAAGAGATCGCTGAAAGAGTAGCCGGATATAAATCGATACTGAACGACTGGGTGGCTGAACTTACGGACGGACAAGTCACCAATGTTACCGAGCCTGTTGCGGAATCTTCATTTGCCATACGGGGCGGCCGCCAGCGGGTTGAAACAGCCATTGGCAATTACATTACCGATGCGATGAAAATTGCGGCAGAACAGGCTACCGGTAAAAGAGTAGACCTGGCCGTACAGGCAAATGGTGCTATTCGTTCAAATATCACACCCGGAACAGAAGAGTGGTCGGAAGGCCTGATCTCTTTTTACGACCTGATAACGGCCACCGGACTCGGCTCGGGAGATGACGGTAAACCGGGATATCCGCTGGTTTCGTTTTATGTGACCGAAGCTGAAGTTCGCCGGGCAATGGAGGTTTCTGTGCTGCTCTCCGACTTGATGGATAATACCTACTTTCTGCAATTTTCGGGAGTCAGAATGGCATACGACCCCAACCGCGCCGTTTTTATGCGAGTACCTTTTACCGGGACCCCGATTCCATCATCCCGGGCTGTATTAAGCGCTGAACTTGAAATTGATAATGGAGAATATCGTTCGCTCAGCCGAAACAGCGAGGAGCTTCTGCACATTGTTACCGACCGTTATATCGCCGGCTTTTTACCACTTGTAGGAGATGTAGTACCACATCTGTCCATTGAATTGAAAGATGAAAACGGGGATCCAGTCGAACTGGATGACACCGTGGTTTACAAAAATGGCAACGAGCTGAAAGTCTGGCAGGCAGTTCTGGATTATACACTTTCACATGAGATCGGACCCAACGACCTCCCGGTGATACCGAGCCGCTACCAGGATACCGAAGAGCGACTAAAAATAGCTTACACACTGCCGCTTTGGATTTGGCCGGTAGCACTGCTTCTTTTCATTGCAGCATTAATTGTATTGTTCATCAAAAAGAGAAGGGCAAAGAAAAATAAATAGGCTGCATTTCTCAACGATTAATTTGGTTTAGGGCAAGGTCGATTGGTTTATTTTTAGAAAAACTCGTCTGATGACTTACCCGACGTTTTATCTTTGACATAACACTACATCCAGGGTGGTTTTTTCGAAGAGGCTCTCATCTGGTTATTCCAAATATTCTACACACAATTCATCTTTACCTGAAAAATGCTGGTATAATGATCCCCTGGCAATTTCTGCTTCTTTGATAATCTGATTAATTCCTGTTTGGTGGAAACCTTGTTGGTGGAAAAGCCTGGCGGCTGTTTTCAAAATTCGGTTCTTTACGTTGATTTTGGGCATCATTAGTTTGTTTTTGTGTAGACCAGTCTGTCTAATAGTAACTAATTTTGAGAGTCCAATCAATTCATAAAGTTTATACTATTTCATTTACATTGTGTAAAATTTCAGTATTGTACTAAAACCTCCATCCGATATGAACGGTTGGGAATGGAGTCAAAGAGGAGGATTCAAAAATATCTCCCTCTATCTCAACATCTTTTGCATTAAGGGTATATCCAAGGCCAATCCAGGGTGTTACAAACAGATTTCCCAGCCCGGTATTCCACCGGTACCCCCCTCGTAACCCCAGCATATACTGAATCCGGTCTTTATCTACATCAGCGGCTGTATGGGTTACGGTGATGCGTGAGACTCCGCCGTCCACACCGGCAAAGAAACCATCAGCATAACCTTTAAAAAAGCGGTCCACTTTCCAGCCGGCACCGATAAACGAGGAGTCAAAATCTTCGTTTCCATGTAGCCATTCAGGGATGTCCAGTCCGAATACTCCGAGGTCAAACCGATAAGCCCCGGCAATATAACCTCCGTGAAATGAGAATCCATTCAGCGCAAAAACGATGGGATCGATGTCGATGTCAAATCCGCGGTCGTGTGTGGATTGTGCCTGGGTTTGGGAGGCTGATGAAAGGCTAAAGAATAGTATCGTTGTAACTGCAAATGTAAAGGTCAGAATTTGTTGTTTCATTCTACAACTCCTGTTGATTTGTGTGATTCGCTTTACCTGTCCGAACTTTCCGTTTCCACGAAAATCGCCAGATTCTCGAGGGACGAGTTCAATCCTGTCTGGTGGTCCTTTGGCCGAATTCCCTCGGGTACGTTCTCAGCCCGAACCGAAACGAGTGTCCCATTTTCTTCGTACTGAAACGTCCATATCATACGCATAATACCAGTGAATGCTGGTTCCTCACTTTCGAAGGTTATCTCTTGCTCAATTCTTTGTTCGTCTTCGAGCTTTGTAATGCGTACTTCGACCTCATCATAGTCCTTCGAGGTCTTGCCATGACCTTGCCCGGGTTCAGTATAAGTGAGTCGAATGCGGTAGGAACCCCCTTCGCGGAAGTCGAAGTGCAACATTTTGCCAGTCATGTTATTTGGAGGAATCCATCGCTCAATAGCATCTGACTCTGCAAATGCTTGGTATATGGCCTTGGGTGATGCTGAGATGAACCGTGATGCTGAATCGATTCTCATATTCATTTATTATCTCCTATGGTTTTCAGTGAAGTGATTTAAAGCGGTAAAACTCATATTTTAAGTGATACACAAAGTTACCACTGGAATTGACCGGCACCATTAACAAAAGATAAGAAAGGGCTATTTTTTCATGACCCTTTTCCGGATTCTGCTCATCGACACCGGTGTGATCCCGAGAAATGAAGCAATGATGTGATGTGGCACTCTCAACAGGAGATCCCCATGATCCTTTTCGAACTGTAAATATCGCTCCTCAGGAGTAAACATAATCTGAGAAGTGAATATTCTCTGGGAATTGATAAAACGCTGATCGGCTACAATCCGGGTTATGAGGTTCATTTTTGGCACAAGCCGGTAAAGCTCATCCATAGCAGTTTTGCCGATGCTAAGCAGTGTTGTGTCTTCAAGAGCCTCCAGTGCCTGATCACTTGGTGTCTGAGTTACAAAACTGTGATAACTGCTTGCAAAATAGTTCTCCCTGAACAGGAAAATAGTTACTTCTTCACCTTTCGGATTGTGACAAAAAAGCCTGAGGATACCCTTCAATA
>JAFIFB010000049.1 GCA_020832285.1 Balneolaceae bacterium | reverse complement strand
ACGCAGATGTTTTCGCTGAGTCTCGCTGATCTTCTGCGTAAATCTGCGGATAACTCAGCGATAATCTGCGAGAAAGGGAACAGATGTCATTAGAGGTTGTAAATTACTTTCTTTTTAACAAATCGTTTTGGACAGTATTGATTGTAAATCAAACATTGAACATTCGCTGAACGAGTTCAATCACGGTTGTAAAAGCCGTAAAGGATATAATGCAAGCGAAAATAAAGGCTGCGGTGAGTCCAACATTCAGCATTACCCCGGCTTTATGTTCTCCCATATATTTTTCCTGATTGATCAGCCAGGCCATGCAAAAAATGGCGAGCGGCAAAATGAACACACTGACAACCTGGGTTAATATCTGCGCAAAGATTGGGTTCCCGCCAATCACCGGTACAATCAAACCGACAAAACAGGCAAGCCCGGTAAGTAGACGGAACCGGGTGGATGTGGTGTCCATCTCCCCGATTTCATAATCTGAGAGCAGCCAGGGAAGCACCATCATTATCGGGAAAACGGAGGAGAGCCCTGCACTTAACACCCCAAACATGAACAGTGCCACTGCAAACTGACCGGCAATCGGCTCCAGCGTGTGAACCATATCGAGCACCCGGTTGACACTCAGCCCGTGATGGTGCAGTGCGCCGGTGGCTGTTATCATGATTGCTGCACAAACGGCAAATGTTACAACGGCGGCCGTAATAGCATCACGACGCTGATCCTTCAGGTTCTGCTTCCCCCACCCTTTTCCTTTCATCAGCAGCGGCCGGACCACAAATGTGGGAGCCGCCATCGTCGTCCCTACCAGTGCCGCAATCATCAGTTTCCCATCCGCATCTTCAGGAAAAGACGGGGCAAAACCGAGTGCAATTTCAGCTGGATCAGGAAGCACAATAAACATGGAAATAAAGAAAGAGATCCCCATGATAGTCACAAAAAAGATCAGCACTTTTTCGAAAAATGAATACCTGCCCACCATTAACAACGTGTACATAATGGTGATAATGATCACCGCAATGATCAGGACTGCCCAGTAGCTGTCGGGATCGAGTTCCGGAATAAAGAGGCAGATGGTTTCCCATACTGCACTGGCAGATAATCCGAGAATCCCCGAAAGAGAAGACCACTGAGCAAGAACCACACCGATAACGGTCAGCCCAGCAATTGCCTTATTGGCCTTTTGCCAGTTACTCAGTTTGGATTTAAAACTGTGGATGGTTGTATCTCCCGTAACAACCCCATACCGCCCGAAAGCTTCCATCAAAACAAACGAAAAGAGGCAGGCCAGTGCCAGCACCCAGAGCAACTGCATACCATAATCCGCCCCGGTTACCGACATGGTTGTTACGCTGCCTGTGCCGATTGTATAACCAATACCAAAAATGCCCGGCCCAACCGAAATCAGAAAAATCCAGACCTTTTTGAAGGCATTTTTCATGGAGGTGAAGTTGTATCGAATGGATATTTAAATGTCCCCAATGTATGAATTCAATCCGAATTCAATCAGGCCAAATCAGAATGCTATTTATTCTGCAAAAAATCAATCTTCTGTTGGATAGAAGACGCCCCTTTTTTGATTTAGAAAACAATTTTATCGACTTCAATACGGAAGGCAGCCAGGAAATCGAGTACGACGAAGATGATGCTCCGTTTTAAACAGAGAAACAGAGAAAGTGAAAAGTGAAAAGTTGGTTTGAACAATGGACCGGTTATTGAGTTAGTTTATCGGTTGGACATTTTTCGGTTTCTCTGTTTTTCGGTTTTATACTTCATTCGAAAAAACAAATACCGTCTTAATCCCTGTCGACGGGCTCCCCGATCGTAATTACACGGCCTGATTTTTCAGTTATCACACCATTTTCAAAAACCACTTTCACCTTGCCCAGATATTTTGGCCAGTTCGGGTCAACCTGATGCCTTGGCGGCGGCCCGCCGGCCTGTGCGATAAGAACACCGTTTACCATTTTTGCTGTTTCGAGAAGGGTGTGAGAGTGTCCCCCTATGATCAGATCGAGTTCCGGGAAACTTTCGGCTAACATTTCATCTGAGTTCAGCCCGATATGAGATAGTATCATAAAAAGATCATTCTCAACCGCCAGGTTTGAATAGGCTTGAACCGTTTCAGAATAATCCCTTTGCGTAACTCCCGGCTTATCGAAATTAACTGTGGAAAGCCCAAGTACAGCGATGGAGAGGCCGTTGTTCGTTTCAAGAATTCTGAACGGCTCAAATTGAGGCAGTATGCTGGTGGCAACGTCAATATTGGCAGCTATGAGAGGAAAACCGGCAGCTTTCAAACTCTGACCGGTATGGGTTCCCACATAATCCATCTCATGATTTCCCGGCACACCGAGATCATACCCCACCTCGTTCATCGTATCGATCATGAACCGGCTCTGATCGGCATAATAACTGGTATCGTTCGTTGCCCAGCGGTCGGCATGACGAACAAATGTATCCCCGCCGTTCAGCAGCCAGACGTTCTCGTACCGTTCGCGGATCTCTTCTATCTTCGCCTCAAATTCATCTCTGTGGTTAAAGTTGAAGTGCAGGTCGTTATCATGCAGAAATACCACTGTTGTTACCACCGGGTACTCAAAAATAAACCCGTCCTGTGACTGATCAAAATTCACGGTGTACTGCCCGGTTCCTTCTTGTCCCGTTATAGAAATAACGTTTAATTCCGGCCGAATTCCTTCTAAAATAAATCTTCCATCCGCATCTGTTTCTGCCCGAGAACCTTCAACTTCAACCATAACAGACGATAAAGGTTCACCTTCCGATGTTTGTACTATTCCTTCAAAGTGTAATTCACCTCTTCCTGTTATGTCTGCGGTTTTCTGGCGGGCTGAAAGCAGAAACAGCAGTGAAGCGATCAAAATCAATGTTTTTCTTATCATGGCTTTGTGCTGGTGATGGTTTGTTGTTTCTCTGAAAGTGACAAATTTCTCCGGGTGCTTTCTTATCTCCATCCATTGAATCTGAAAGCTATCCCATCAATATTTTTCTGAAATCTGAATGACCGGCCTGAAATAGATGGATTCTTTTTCTTTCCTATTCATTCAGAAAATGTTATTTAATTCAAGTTGAGATGAAAACATATAACATATACTTAACACAAAAATCCCTCCGTAAACCACGGAGGGATATATTTCTACCAATCTTTCCCTGAATCGCATCTATCTACTTTCAACCATCAAGTTTTGAAGTGGCGAACTGCGACCAAATTTGATTTGAAACCGTTTGTTGGATGGCTTACTCTTGAATAAGATTAGGTAAAGTAATTTCCCAGTTTACAATTTCTAAATAGAGGACTCTTTGTTTGGTTTCTTTTACTCCTTCAATGTCAGTATGTGATCTGTTATCATCCAAAGGTTTATGAACTACAGCTTGATCAGGTATTTTTCGAACATCTCCAACATTCATGCCTAAAACGCCATAATTATCTGGATCTTTATCGTAGGCAATAACTCTATTCCTTGTTTGTTCTGGACCTGAGTATTTGGACCAGTCAGTAGACATTCCACCAAGGTTATTTCGAAATGTACCAGGATTTAGTTCCCCATCTCGAATCCAGTTTTTGTGAACCCGCATGTAAAGTGAATCCTCATCTGGTATTTCCTCAACTTCAAAATCAACCATATTTATTTGTATTGCTCAAGTAAAACTAAAAATACGTT
The DNA here is from genome assembly GCA_020832285.1 of Balneolaceae bacterium. Taxonomy (GTDB): domain Bacteria; phylum Bacteroidota; class Rhodothermia; order Balneolales; family Balneolaceae; genus Rhodohalobacter. The sequence goes on along the minus strand of JAFIFB010000049.1, from coordinate 5,012 downwards.
CTGATTTATATTTCCAATTTTGAATTTACCCTCAACAAATTCCTCTCCATCATTTGTTTTACCATAGAATGTTGCCGATAAATCAGGGTGGGATCGCACATTTACAAGGAGCTTGAACTTTTCATTTTTCCATAAAATGTCAATTGTCCCATTTGGTCCTGGATATATTTTTGGGGTTGGGATTACAAATCCCTGTTCATTAAGTACCCAAATTGAATAATCCGCTAAGAAAGAAGCAGCATTCTTAAGAGTAGAATAAGTATAGAGTTCACCCTCATCAGGATCCCAATCTTCAATATTATCTAAAAATTCAACTGCTTTACTAATTTCTTTGGCAATATCATTAAGTTCAGTAGGAATATCAATTGTATAATCATCAGTTATTCTAACTCTTATAGAATTTGAATCAACGAATTTATCTTCGATGAGATGGGCATGATTCATGTAATCCTGTTTGTAGTCAAACCAATCTTCTTCCGAAAGATTAATAAAACCTTTATTGTAGAAAGCGAGTCTTTTGTAAGAATTGTTTGCTAAAAGATCTTTCATAACTATTGTTTAGCTGGCTGAATGAACAAAAATTTATCTTTTAAAGTACTTTTAAGTTGTTCTTCTTTTTTCTTTGCTCGTTCAATCTGTTTTTTTAATTCATCAAGATCATTAGAATCAAGAGCAAAATAAATCTCTTGTTGTTGTTCATCTTTTTGATACCCTATCTTTAAATTGTGAACAATTAATGCAGTATTTGTAGAGAGATTATCACTATCATTGAACGCTGGTCTAATATCAGTAACTATTTTGGAGTCGAAAAAAATTTTATCGTAATCAGAAAGTAATTTCAACGCTTTGAAAGTATTTCCAATAGTTTGATCAAAAGAAAGCATACTATTTAACCTTTCCTCTAATCTTTTCCACTTAGTTTTTGCTCCAATATCAACATTTGCATTCCTGAGTGCTAGCAATAGCTCATCGATTAATTGATTAGTATCCTCGCCAAACTTTTCTTTCAGTGAATAAACACTAAATAAAATCCTTGTGATTTCATTATTAATTTTTTTATCGATGCTTGTAATTTCAGAAATATTAGATGCAAGCTCATCCGGTAATATACCTTTGTCAGTATTTGAAAGTGCTTTTAGCAATTTTTTAAAATCAGATTCACTTAAATTTGAAAGAAGCTTAAAGCCTTCTCTATGTGATTCTGGAATTCTTAATTTTGACATTTTTTCTAACTATATGACAATTGAATACTAAGGTAACGAATTTAAAGGTTTATTTTGCATTTGACCAATAGCAACATTTCAGCCACCTATCATTTAATTATCATTTAAACCCCTCCGTAAACCACGGAGGGGTTTATTTCTGTCTAACTTTCCGGATTCACAACCATTTACTTTTTCACAAGAGATACGTAATGATCAGAGTCTTCAAGGATACCTCCGCTCTTATTGAAGAAGTCGTCATCAAGTGTAAAGACACCCTCTTTTTCCTTCGTCCAGGAAGCATCCGGGTAAGGATGATAACTTTTCATCCTGGCCCAGTTCTTGTAGTTTTGGTGCCCGTTGGTTTCCATCAAACCGATTTTGAAACCGGGTATCGGAGCGAGTCGTGCCGCTACATTTTTATTCCAGTCAACCAGGATAGGGTTAACCGTCAGATCAGCTGCAAAGCAGGGAACACTGTTCTTTCGGGCGGTTTCAGCCATTTTAAGAGTCGTGCTTAATGTTTTTGCAATTGGTTTGAGGGCAATGGATCCATACCCAAGCTCGATCCGTTCCATTACATTTGCGGATGTGTGTGCACTCTCATCAGCTGCCACATTTACGCCAAGGTCTGAAACATCCTCTTTTAATGATTCAGGAAACGGTTCTTCCAGAATTTTGATCTGCCCGATCGCCCCGATTTTATCAGCATGATCCAGCAGTTTCTTGATTGTATCTTTCGCTTCATACCGCCCGTTCAGATCAAGATAGTAGGGAAACTTTCCATCTTCGGTATAATCTACATGGGTGCTTCCGATCGCCTTATGCACCTTTTCGATCGCCTTTTTGTCCTGTTCAAGCATCTGTTCCTGGCTTCCCGGTGACCCCAATTTGAACTTAAGAATTTTGGCATCTTCCTCCGAGACAACCTTTTCGATCTCCTCAAACGGCATACCGTACGATGCAATCGGGATACTTGCCACGGTATGATGCCGATGAGAGAGCGCTTTTCGGTAACTGGCAGGAACCATGCTGTCAAAATCTTTCAGGCTGTTTTTTCTGGCGTACAACATCCAGACTGCATTATCAAACGACACCAGCGCGTTCAGTACAAAAGTTTTACTCAGATTGTCGAGTCCGGTAATTTTTTTGGCGTACTCGTACAATTCATCAAAAATTTCTTCCTGTAGTTGTATGGGGTTTTCAAATTCTTGTCCCTTCACCATCTGAAGTGCGTAATCGGTGATAGCAAACATTTGTGCATTTCCGCCTCCTTCCGACGAGGACAAAAACACATTTTTATCAGACCAAAGTACACTTTGTGTACCCAGGCCGAATCCATAGATACCATCGTCCGATTCCAAATAGGCGATTGTGTTCCACAAATTACTTAAATAGCCGCCCTTAAAGCCGAATGGGCGAATGAGTGGTTCACGTTCGAAGTTAGCATTTACGTTTTTTATACGAATAGACATGTTTTGTTCAGATTAAGCAACTGCAAATCAAATATTTAATCTGATTGTTTGCAGTGAATTAGAAATTAGTTTATGTGAAAAAGATGATACACATATACAACTTTTCACTGAACGAAACAATTCACAGAAACCCCTTTCTGTTTTGTGCCCACTTTTTTTGGATTCTTTTTTTGCCACAAACTGAAAATCTTGAATTCAGAAGGTGTGGAAATCAGTCTCCCAGCGCCTCCATCCTGAACATCGGCAGTTCGGGAACGGTTCGTGCTTCTCCCATAATCTGCTCGATCTGTTCTACAATGTCGGGATGCGCATCTGCGATATTGTTCTCTTCACGGATGTCTTCTTCCAGATTGTAAAGTTCTATCTCGAGACTTCCTTCACTGATGATGGCACTCCGAACTCCTTTCCACTTGCCCATTCGTACTGCTTGCTGCCCGCCGCTGCGGGGATATTCCCAATACAAATAATCATGCTGCTCCTGGGCGTCTTCATCACCTCTCAAAAGTGGCAAAAAACTGATTCCATTGATATCATCCGGAGGATCAACACCGATGATATCACTAATTGTGGGCATAATATCATAAAATGCAGAAATGTGATCGGTGGTGGTTCCTGCCGGTATCACACCTTCCCATGTTGCAAACATCGGTACACGAATCCCGCCTTCATAAACATAACCTTTAACCCGGCCGGATGCGGTTTGAAGAGGTGCCGCACTATCGAAATATTCCGGATCCACTCCACAGCAGTGCTGAGGGCCGTTGTCGCTGGAAAACATGATCAGGGTATTATCGTAAATATCCAGCTCTTTGAGTTTATCAATCATCTCACCGATCTGTTCATCCAGGTAGGAGATCATGGCTGCATAAGTGGCTCGGGGGTACCGGACAGGTACATATGTGCCGGTTGTGTAGGGCTCCTCATCACCAAACTTTTCCCGGTAGTAATCAATCCATCGCTGCGGAGCCTGTACGGCAGCATGTGGTATGGTAGTAGGGTAGTAGAGAAAAAACGGATTATTCTGATTTTCCTCGATAAAGTTCAGCATCTCGATGCCCATCAGTTCAGCGGAATAATCGGGCTGATCATGAAAAATCGAATAGCTTTCCGGGTCGTAGGGATCTACATCCTCCGGCAGGTCCTGATGCGGAGGGACCAGCTGATTGCTGAGTGCTACCCGTTTATTATTCCGCCATAAATAAACAGGATAATAGGTGTGTGCCTGCCGCTGACCATTATAACCGTAAAAAAAATCAAATCCCTGATTGTTTGGCTCTCCCTCAGTGAAGGGTGCCCCCAGTCCCCATTTGCCAATCGCACCAGTAACATAACCAGCATCCTGCAGAACATTGCCAATTGTAATTGTAGACTCGGGAATAGGCCACTGTCCTTCCAGTGCCGGATTTTCAGCCATTTTCTCATAATTCCAGATGTCGCCCCGCTCAGCCCACTCTTCATTTGCCCGGATGTAGGCATTTCCGGAGTGCTTGCCGGTCATCAGCATATATCTTGCCGGTGCACATACCGGAGAGGCAGAGTAGTGATCGGTAAAGATCATACCACTTCGGGCCAGCTCATCAATGTTGGGAGTTTCTATTTTTTCCTGGCCATAAACACCCAGTTCACCATACCCCAGGTCATCCGCAAGGATATAAATGATATTGGGTTTGTCTGCATTTGGATTTGCTGATTCCGAAGTTCCGTCACACCCTGCAAATACCAAAACAAGTGCAACGGTCAACATCAGATATAAACTCCTTTCCTTCTTATTACGACCTTCAACTGCCATCACCATCCTCCTTTGTTCGTTTTCTGTTTCTTTTCCATACAGATATTTTGCGATCTACCCCGACAATCAATAGGGAAATCATGTAAAAGTCAAAAGAAATGGGTTTAAACTACTATCTCATTTTCCGTAAAATTTTAAAATTGACCTCAATGGCTCATAAAAAACAATTTGCAGTGCTACATCCATAATATTCAAGAATTCCAACAAATCTTTTTATTGAGAGGTTATCACATTTTTTGATTTAGAAACCATTTTTATCGGCCTCACTCGTACTGTCCTTTTGGCCCCACGCCGCTCAAGGCTTTGAGGGGCAGGGTCGACCCAAAAGGACCAAAAAGTCAAGCCCCGACGGTGGTCGGGGTTGTCGGCGGGCTTTTCATCGACGCGGCACCCTTTTCCCTAGTGTCGTGTCAACTGTAAAAGTGTGAGAGAGTCATCAGACGAGTCGATCCGGGATCATCCCAATCATCTACATTGGTATATTTTTTGAAAAACTCGTCAGATGGCTTACCCGACGTTTTATCTTTGACATAACACTAGGAACCG
>JAFIFB010000035.1 GCA_020832285.1 Balneolaceae bacterium | reverse complement strand
ACTGATCTGAATCAGTTTTTTTGATTTCTTCACCTTTTTGGCGCCTATTATTTTTCCGGCCCGTAAGTCGAGAGAGGCAAAATTGTTAAAATCCATCTCTTTTTTCAGCGGCGGGAATTTCTTTTGATCCGGCTCCGATTCAGCTGCCCGTTTTTTCAGTTTTTCCACCTGAGCTTCCACAACCTCATCCTCAATTTTTTCAAAAAGAATGGTGTCCTCTTTAATCAACTGACCTGATGCCAGAAGATGATCGTTAATCTGTGCCCAGGCAGTATTATCAGGCACACCGAGTTGTGTCCGGAGCTGAGACATTTTTCCGGGCAATACCGGTGAAAAAATCACAGAAAGAGCTGCTGAAATTTGGAGACAAACGTAGAGGGTGTTACCACAGGCCTTGGGATTTTCCTTTCGGGTTTTCCAGGGTTCAGTTTCAGTAAAATAGCGATTACCGATACGCGCCAGATTCATCGTTTCGGCAATGGCTTCCCTGAATTTGAAAGATGTATAAGCCTGTTCAATTTTTACTTTCTGCGTTTCGATCTCTTTGAGAGTATCTTTATCAAGTTCGCTTGGATTGGAGAGAGGTGGCACGGCACCGTCAAAAAAACGCTGAGTAAAGCTGGTAGTACGGAATACAAAATTTCCGAGAATATCTGCCAGTTCGCTGTTCACACGGGTCTGGAAATCTCTCCATGAAAAGTCGGAATCTTTGGCCTCGGGCAGCGTTGAGCCAAGAACGTAGCGAAGGAGATCGGCATCAAAATCTTCCAGATATTCGTTCAGCCATACAGCCCATCCTTTGGATGTAGAAAGTTTACGTCCTTCGAGATTCAAAAACTCATTGGCAGGAACGTTCTCGGGCAGTACAAAATCGCCGTGCTGCTTTAGCATGGCCGGGAACATAATACAGTGGAAAACAATATTGTCTTTCCCGATGAAGTGAATAAGAGAGGTTTCTTCATCCTGCCAGTACGTTTTCCAAAGATCGGGATTGCCCTGTTCTGCAGCCCACTCCTTTGTGGCCGAAATGTAACCGATGGGAGCGTCGAACCAGACATAAAGAACTTTGCCTTCGCCTTCAGCCAGGGGGACAGGCACTCCCCAGTTGAGGTCGCGGGTTACGGCGCGATCACCCAGGCCGGCGTCAAGCCAGCTTTTGCATTGGCCCAATACATTGGGTTTCCAGTTTTTGCGTGAGCCGATCCACTCATCCAGCCACGCCTGGAATTTACCCAGCGGAATGAACCAGTGATCAGTCTCTTTTACGACAGGTTTGTTGCCTGTAATAGAACTCACCGGGTCGATCAGATCGGTGGGTGAGAGTGAGGTACCGCACTTTTCGCACTGGTCACCAAATGCTTCAGGATGACCGCATATCGGACAGGTGCCTTTCACATAGCGGTCGGGAAGGAACATGTCAGCGTCTTTATCATAAAACTGCTCCTGTTTCTTTTTGCTGAAAATATCCTGTTCATGAAGGTTCAGGAAAAAATCCTGAGAGGTTTGGCGGTGTGTATCGGAACTGGTTCGTCCGTAATAATCGAAATCGATTCCAAACTTTTCAAAGACAGCCTTATTCCCGGTATGATAGCGTTCAACAATTTCGTTTGGTGTAACACCTTCTTTTTCAGCTGCAATGGTTATCGGTACACCATGTTCATCCGAACCGGAAATGTGGACAATATCTTTCTCATTAAGCCGCTGAAACCGGGTATACAGATCAGCCGGAAGATAGGCCCCGGCAAGGTGTCCGAGGTGAATCGGCCCGTTTGCATAAGGAAGTGCAGATGTAACTAAAATTCGTTTCGACATAAGTATGTTTTGCTTCAGGATGTATGCGGGCAGAATTTAAGCATAGACCCCAAAATTACCAATTCGAGAGACAAATTGCTTTGATTCTTCAACCCCTCGTCTGTCCAGTGCTTTTCTGGACTGACGAATATTAAGGGATGGGCATGATTAGTGGCCATTGAAGACTCGACAGTTGAGGAAAAGCAACGAATACCAGGTTTGCGATGATCTGGTGTCTGTTCTTTTGGGACCCACCCTCCGTCTCCCTCCCTATGTCGAAAAGCGCGCCATAAGGAGGGAGGGCTTCTTGAAGAGTTCTGTTTTATGTGCAAGATTCAAAGCCCTCCTTGTTTCGGTGGTGTTTTTACAGCGTAATGGGCCGGGATATTGAGCGGTTCCTATGCATTCGACAGACGAGAAAAGCACTCGTCAGTCGAGGGGTGAGTTGCCTCGTCTGTCCAGTGCTTTTCTGGACTGACGAATGTGAAGAGGTGGGTTTGGTTGTTGGGCTGTGAGGATTCGATAGGTGAGAAATTTACTCAATATCTGGGTTGCGATGATCTGGTGTCTGTTCTTTTGGACCCACCCTCCGTCTCCCTCCCTATGTCGAAAAGCGCGTCATAAGGAGGGAGTGCTTCTTGAAGAGTTCTTTTTTATGTGAAAGTTTCAAAGCCACTCCTTGTTTCGGTGGTGTTTTTACAGCGTAATGGGCCGGGATATGAGCGGTTCCTATACATTCGACAGACGAGAAAGGCACTCGTCAGTCGAGGGGTGGGTTGCCTCGTCTGTCGAGGGTGCGAAATTTATCAAAAAAAGCGTAAAGTGCGATGCCGGCTGCTACAGATACGTTGAGTGAATGTTTCATGCCAAACTGTGGTATTTCCACGGCGCCATCGAGAGAACCAAGCAGGGATTTATCGATACCGGTGACCTCGTTGCCAAGAATCAGGCAGATGGAATTCGAGCTGATGGGGTAGTTGTGAAGCGGTGTGCTGTTATCGGTCTGTTCGAGGCCAAGAATTTCGTATCCCTGTTCTTTCAGGTAATGTATCGCTTCAATTTCATTTTCAATTTTTTTCCACTCTACATGTTCTTCTGCTCCGATTGCAGTTTTGGTGATTTCGGGACGGGGAGGAACCGGTGTAAACCCTGACAGCCACAACTCTTTGATGCCGAACGCATCGGCACATCGAAAAGCAGCACCCACATTATGAAGGCTGCGGATATCATGCAGCCAGAGAATAAACCGGCCTTGCAGCGGAGACGTCCTCTCCCGGTTGCGCTGAAGAATTTGTTTGGTGGTTAGTTTTTTCAAAATAACAATGGTGATAGAGAAACAGGTTTACATTATTAACTTTCTGTTTAATAGTTGATAATTTTACACTTGAAGACTTAAAGTGAACAGGTGTAAGTAGAGTTAAATAAATATTTGCTATTTATAAAATAACAGTTTTAATTGTAAACATAGTTATACGATGGTGTTCATACTTTTCTTAAAAATACTATGCATGAGTCAAAAGATACGGATTTAGTCAGGTACATTCGGAATGGAAACGAGAAGGCTTTTAGAGAAATTTACGATCGTTATAATGTCCAGATGTACTACATTGCGAAAAAATATGTGAAGGATGGAAGGCTTGCCGAAGATGCTGTTCAGGATATTTTTGTGAAGTTATGGGAAAAGCGCTTCCAGTTGGATGCCACCAAATCGATCAGGGGATTTCTCTTTACCATGCTTCGGAACCATGTGCTGAATATGCTCCGCGATAACAAAAAAGAGATTGTCGATGTATCAAAAGTTAATATGGAGCTACTCCCAAAAAAGAATCTTACTGAAGAGGAACTGATTTATAAAGAATATCACGAAGTGGTAAAGAAAGGCCTCGATGAACTGTCGGGCCGAAAAAGAGAGGTGTTTGAGCTGAAGGCATACAGCGGACTGACTAACTCCGAAGTAGCCGAGATGCTCAAAATTAACATCCGTACCGTCAAAACCCACTACTATAACAGTTCAAAGTTTATTCGTGCCTATCTGAAAGATCATGCGGGTATTTTTCTATTTCTCTTTTCATTAACAGGAGTGGCGGTCTTTTTTCTTTAAAGGTTTGGGAAAGGGGGCTATCTCTTGGCCTTCCTTTTGGGATCCACCCTTCGTCTTTATCTCTATGTCGAAAAGCGCGCTACAAGGAGGCAGGGTTTTTTTGTTGAGTTCTGTTTTATGTGCAACATATAAAGCCATTTCTTGTTTGGAGGGTGTTTTTTCCAGGGGAATAGGGAAGGATTTAGGGAAGATTCTTTACATTCGACAGACGAGAAAAGCACTCGTCAGTCGAGTGGCGGGTTGCCTCGTCTGTCCAGTGCTTTTCTGGACTGACGAATATGGGGGGATGGGTTTTGGATAGCGGGCCGTGAAGACTCGACAGACGAAAAAGGCACTCGTCAGTCGAGTGGTAGGTTGCCTCGTCAGGTGAATACAATGTATGAGTCGAGAAAGACACTCTTTATTGGGTAGTTTCTTTTATATCAGAAAAACCAGGATACATCTTTTCTATTTAAGTAAATAAAAATCAATCTGATTTACATGGTATGAGATTCATTTTAAAAAAAATCCTCCTCCAGTCTAATACTTTTGCTTTTCTCTTGTGTACTAAAGGTGTACGTCATGACAAAAAACACAAGAAACATAAGCAATGAATAAAAAAATCGTCGAAAATTTCTTTTCAAATCAGGCCACTCCCGGCGAAACCCGAAAGGTTTTGGAGTGGTTTGAGACGCCGGAAGGCCAACAATATCTTCGGGAGAGGCTGGATGTGGACGAAGACCTGATGACCAGAACAGAGCTTCGGGAACTGGTTCCCGAACTGGATTCTGAGCAGGTTTACAGTTCCATCCGGCAAAGAATCGGAAAATCTGAAAGAACAACGTTCAAAAAGAGAGTCGACTGGCTGGGGCCTTTAGTAAAGGTTGCTGCTGCAATTCTGGTTGTACTGTCGGCATCGTTGTTCTATATGCTTCATCAGCCAGGCCAGGAAGAAGCGGCCTTGCAGGAGCCCATTCATTTCCAGACCGAAGAGGAACAGCATCGGGAAGTTACCCTGGGTGACGGTACCATTGTTCGGTTAAACAGCAATTCCGAAATGACGGTATCGGCAGATTTTATGAAGGGAGCGCGAGAGGTCACACTTTCAGGTGAAGCCTATTTTAATGTGGAGCATGATCCTGAAAATCCTTTCATCATTCATGCTAATCAGTCTTCTGTTGAAGTGCTCGGAACGGCTTTTAACGTCCGGTCGATAAAAGGGATGGACAACGTTCAGGTGGCCGTTGAGGACGGAAAGGTTGCTTTCAGAAGTACAAATGGATCACCGGATGCGGAACAGCTTTCCGTTACTCTCTCCAGGGGCCAGTACGGGTATATGGATATTACGCAAAGAATCATTCAGGTGGATGACCTGGCAGTGGAAAACTACCTGGCCTGGAAAAACGGCCGGTTTATTTTTGACGGTCTCACCCTTTCTCAGGTTTGCACACAGTTGAACCGGATCTACAACACCGAATGCAGCTTTGAAAACGATGAGATCAGAAATCTTCAGATTACATCCATTTTTGCAGATGATTCACTGGAGAAAGCGCTGGATGTGATTGCTCTTTCGCTGGGCCTGGAATTTGAGGCAGAGGGAGGGCGAGTATACTGGAAACCGGGCACTTGAAACTAGTAAACAAAATAAAACTGTTTCATGTGTCAGTACAATCGTAATGATAATTAAGTATGAAGTACTAATTCTAATTCAAAACATCCAAACATATGTTAAGTACTACCATATCTATTAATTTAAAGAAGAAATGCCGGACATGGGGCATTGGCATAATCAGCTTGTTTTTTCTCATCTTCATTGTGAATGCAGATGCGAATGCATTTCAAAATACGCAGGATGATACTGTTGGGATACAACTGTTGGCTTCCCAAGACAATACCGAAGAAGAGATACTAATAACGATGAATATTAAAGAAATGAACCTGGCAGATGCTTTGGAGGAATTTGCTGAGAAGCTTCGAGTGGGTATTTCATACAACACGAATGTGATGCCTGACAAAAAAGTGACTATAGACATGACGGCACCGGTATATAAAATACTATATAAGCTATTGGAAGATACGGGACTAGAGCCTGTTGTTCCTTCAAGCAGAGATGTTATTGTGATTCAGGAGAAAAAAGATGTTAGAGAGAATGAGGATTTATTTCAGGAAACCGTGCGAGGTTTAGTTGTTGATGGCGAAACCGGGGAAGCGCTTCCAGGGGTAAACGTGGTAGTTGACGGTGCTTTGGAAGATTTTGGATCTGCAGTAGGTGCTACAACAAATAGTAATGGGGAGTATGAGGTTAACGTTCCTGAAGGTTTTAATACACTCATATTTACTTATATAGGATACCAAAGTTTGGAGGTTAATATTGATGGGAGAAATGAAATCAATATAGAGCTACTTTCTGATGTTCAACTTTTAGAAGACTTGGTAGTAGTTGGTTATGGTACCCAAAGGAGAGAAACATTAACAGGTTCTGTTTCTGCAATTAGAAGTGAAGAGCTTATTACTACGCGAAATGAAAATCCCGAGAATATGCTTACTGGTAAAGTAGCTGGAGTTCGTGTGGTGCAAATTACAAGTGAACCAGGGTCATTCAGCAATGTTTTTGATATTCGTGGTATGGGAAATCCATTGGTTGTAATAGATGGTGTGCCAAGGGATAATTTTACTCGAATGGATGCAGATGATATTGAAAGTATTTCTGTATTGAAAGACGCATCAGCAGCTGTTTATGGGGTACGAGCTGCGAATGGTGTTGTTTTGATAACCACAAAAAGAGGAAGTGGTGAAGCTTTGGAGTTAAATTATTCTGGAAATATGGGATGGCAATATCCATCCGGTTCTCCGAGGAGTGTGAGTGCGGCTGATTGGATGGTGCTTCAAAATGAGCTTAATATGCATAATGTCAATGGCGGTGCACGTCGATTCACGGAAGATGAAATCGATCTTTACAGAGATGGTACATTGCAGGACACGGATTGGTATAACGCTGTTATGAGAAGGGGTGCTCCACAAACCAACCATACATTAAGCGCCTCAGGGAGTGCGGGAGGCGTTAATTTTTACACAAGTGCTGGGTACCAGTATCAAGAGAGTTTTTTACGTAGTGATGATTTGAATTATGATCGTTTTAATGTGCGAACAAACCTTTCTAGCCAATTGTCAGATAACTTGACGCTATCATTGAATTTAAATGGGATTATGGATCAAAGAAATCGACCTGATGATAACTCAGACTGGATTATTCGTTCATTTCAACGCTCTAATCCCACACAACCTATTTATGCAAATAATACTCCACCATTTTATCAAGAAGGTATGGTGGATGGATCGAACCCTATTACAATGATGGATGCAGATATTGGGGGTTACAGGACGGATGATAATAAATGGTTTCAGTCGTCTATGACTCTTGATTTTGATGTGCCCCATGTTACAGGATTAGCAGCAAGAGCTCTGGTTAGTTATGATCTACAAGTTGGTGATTCCAGAAGATTTATCCGTGAATTTAACCAATTTAATTATGACGCAGCATCAGATGCTTATTTACCGGTTACTCATAACTCCCCAAATAGATACAGGTCTGAATATAGCACATCGGAATCGTTTTTGTATCAATTTACAGTGAATTATGATTTCATGTTAACAGAAGATCATAATTTAGACATACTGTTATTATTGGAAGGATCTCAACGGAAAGCAGACAATTTCTTTGCACAAAGAGAGCTTGCATTAGATTTAGATAGATTATTTGCAGGAAGCAGTACCAATCAGATTGGAAGTATGAGTGCGAATCCTGCTGATCTCTATGAAGAAGCAAACCAAGGGGTCGTTGGGAGGCTGAATTATGATTTTAGATCAAAATATTTGGCTGAATTTAGCTTTCGATATGATGGGTCTTCACGATTTGGTGAAGATCAACAATGGGGCTTCTTCCCTGCCGTTTCTGCAGGGTGGCTTTTCTCTGAAGAAAGTTTTTGGAAAGATTCAAGGTTATCATTCATTCAGTACGCAAAATTGCGAGCTTCATATGGCAAGATGGGGGATGATAGTGCTTCCAGTTATCAGTTTATAACCGGTTATACATATCCTGCTAGTGGCAACAATAACCGGCTTCCTGGGGGGCATTTATTTGATGGTTCATTCGTGAGCTCTTCAGCAAATAGAGGAATTGCCAATCCAAATATAACTTGGTTTACATCAGAGATGGCAAATTTTGGGATAGAGTTAGATGCTTGGTCAGGATTATTAGAAATTGAAGCCGACTATTTTTTTCGTGAAAGAAGTGGATTATTGACAACTAGGGCTGAAAGTTTGCCTGTTGTTGTTGGTGCAAGTTTACCCCAGGAAAACTTAAATGGGGATTTTACCCAAGGTTTCGAACTACAATTAAGACACAGAAATATGATTGGTGGTTTTAACTATGGAGTAAGAGGCCTTTTTTCATTTACGCGGACAAAGAACAAATATGTGGAATTTCCCGAAGCTGGAAATTCTTATGAAAATTGGAGGCTAAATAATAATGATCGCTGGCAAGGTATTTGGTGGGGATATGGAGATATTGGTCGATTTACCTCTTATGAAGATATTGCCAATAGTGAGACGTATGTTGGCAGGGGTGCGTTGCCTGGAGATTATATTTTAGAGGACTGGAATGGTGATGGCATAATTAGCAGTCTTGATGAACACCCTATAAGTTACAATGGAGTGCCTTTGATTAATTTCGGATTGACTTTAAATGGACAATATAAAGGTTTTGATTTGAATATGCATTTTCAGGGTTCTGCAATGAATTATGTCCAGTATGAAGAGCAGTTGATTCAACCAATGTGGGGATCACCGAATTCAAATGCATTAGAAATGTTTCTGGATAGATGGCGTCCGACAGACCCATTTGCTGATCCGTATGACCATGACACTGAGTGGATAGAAGGCCATTATGCTTATACAGGAACTGTGGCTCCAGCCAATTCATATTTCCGAATGAATCGAGGAGATTATATTCGACTCAAAAGTGTTGAAATTGGATATAATATTCCATTCGAATGGACAACGAGTATTGGCATCCAAGATGCGAGAGTATATGTTAATGCGTACAATATTTTCACCCTTACAAGAATGGAATTTATTGATCCTGAACACCCAGCTGATAATTGGGGAAATTTATATCCATTAAATAAAACAGTTTCAGTTGGTCTGAACTTTAAATTTTAAAAAAGCATAAAACTATGAAGATGATAAGAAAAACTTTATTGATTCTTGCCTTACCATTATTTCTGTTTTCTTGCACAGATTTGAATGTTCCACCAATTGATGTTGTACAGGATAGCGATATTTTTGGATCTGAAGCTGGAATAGATAGTTATATGGCTAGACTATATAGCCAGTTACCAATAGAAGATTTTCGTTACACACCATTAAGGGGATTAAATCACTTTTGGATTATCAGCCCCACATCTGCTGTAACAGGAGAAGCATTGAGTCGTGATCAGACAAGTGCCATTACAGAAGGCGCACCGTACTGGAATGATGCATACAGTTTGATTAGAGATGTAAACTATTTTCTGGAGACCTTGCCGGAATACGAGGAGAATTTCTCTGAATTTGAAATTAATTCTTGGCTCGGTGAAGTTTACTTTGTTAGAGCAGTTACATATAAGGCTTTGGCCAAAAGGTATGGTGGCGTGCCTATTGTAGAGAGTGTGCTAAATTACCCGGAACAATCAATCGAGGAATTAAGAATACCAAGGTCTTCAGAAGAAGATGTTTGGGATTTAGTAGCTGAGGATTTTGATAGGTCAATTTCCCTGCTCTTGGAAAGCAACCAAACAGGTAGGGCAAATAGATATGCTGCTGCTGCTTTTAAGTCAAGGGCAATGCTTCATGCAGGTACAATTGCAAAGTATAATGATGTTAGCCTTTTTGATGATGATAATCGCTTAGTTGGTATACCTAACGACAGAGCAGTTGATTTCTTCACCCAAAGTTATGAAGCTGCAAAATTACTTGAGGGTCATTATTCATTGTATATGAATGAATGGGCCGCAGATGATAAAGAAGCCCAATATCAAAATTTTGTTAATTTATTTTTTAGTGACAATAGCCCTGAAAACATTTTTGTCAAAGAGTACTCATATCCAGAATCTGTACATGGATATGATGCATATTATATACCTCGACAATTAATGGGGGGTAACGGGTATTCTTCTGCTATATGCCCAACACTTGATTTTGTTGAAATGTTTGATGGTTTGCCCAAGAATGAAAATGGACAAATTGATGTATTTGATGAAAATGGGAATTACAGGCTTTTTGATAATACGATGGATTTTTTCGCAGATGCCGAGCCAAGATTAAGAGCAACTGTGATATTTCCTGGAGATGAATTTAAAGGTGAGAATATAGAAATCCGGCGAGGTATATATACAAACCCTGATACTGAAGGGGGTATTCCCAGGATTTTGCCAGAAGGGTCTACTATACGGTACGAAGATGCAAATGAGCATATAGTAAGTTCTACAAGTGCGACTCAAACACCATATGAGTTGTATAATGGAGAAGTGATGAATCCGGCTGGATTAAGTGGGGTATTTACAAGTGATAATACGAATGCCTTGTCAGGGTTTTCTATACGGAAGATGTTAGACCCTAATTTGCCTCAAGAATATGTTTTAGAAAACCGTCAAGATCAGACATGGATTGAAATGCGCTATGCTGAAGTATTATTGAATCGCGCAGAAGCCGCCTATGAATTGCACCTATCCGGTCAATCCGAAGAAAATTATCTACAGGATGCTTATGAGATAATAAATACTATAAGAGAAAGGGCGGGGGCTGTTCAGCTTGAAAATAGTTCACAACTAAATTCTATAGATATAGTTCGCAATGAAAGAAGGAAAGAATTGGCTTTTGAAAACAAAATATGGTGGGATTTGAAGAGATGGAGGATTCTTCATGAAGAACAAAATGCAACATATTATAGAACACTAATGCCATTTTATGTTGAACATGAAGGTAAATACTTTTTTGATGCAAGATTAAATGAAAACAATTATACATACACATTTGATACTAGGTGGTATTATAAAGAAATACCAAGTAATGTAATTTCAAGCAGTCCAAATATTGTTCAAAATCCTGGTTATTAAAATATTAAATAATTAAATAATCATAAAATGAAAAAATCAACATATAGCATATTGTATTTGTCTGTATTATTCATATTTATTTCATGTACTACTGAATGGGATAATTATGATGAACCTGCTGAAACCTTTAGGGGAATTATAAATGATATTAACTCAGATAAATCTGTATTTACTGAGGCCGGTGAGGGTGGGATACGAATGAGATTAATGGAATATAGTTGGAGTGATAATCCTACACCTTATTACTTTTATGTAATGCAAGATGGAACATTCCAAAATACTAAAATTTTTAAAGGCACTTATAATGTTGAACCACAGGGGGCCTTTGTTCCATTAGTACAAACAGATTCAGAGGGTAACACTATCAGGGATGAAAGCGTGACAATAGATATCGAAGGAACTGTTGAGGTAAACTTTGATGTGGAGCCATTTCTAAATATAGAGTGGGTAGGTGAACCAATTCTAAATGAGAATTCCATTTCTGTACAAGTTTTAGTTACAAGAGGAACCGAAGATCCAGACTTCCAACAGGATGTTACTGATATTTATTTATATATAAATTCATCAAGTGAATATGTAGGAAATAACAATTTCGATTCTCGATATTCAACTAGAATTACCGGGGAAGATGCAAATAATGCTTTAGGAGAGGTTATAACAATAACTACCAATGGAGACCTTCCCACGAACAGAACTCATTATTTAAGAGTTGGTGCAAGAATCAATTACAGTGTTGCTGGAATCCAGCGTTATAATTATAACGAACCTATTACAGTAGGTTCGTTAGATGGCCAGTGAAATTAATATATAAGAATGTATTTTAATCATTATTTAAATCAATCATTATATACAATTATTTTATATAATAACAACATATAATAATAACAATTAATACATATACAGATATGATAAAATTATTTCCAATTCAATTAATTATACTTTTTCTTTTTATAAATGTTTCATTTTCGTGCGCAAACAATAATGATGGAAGCATTGGAGATGAAGAAAATATATCAGTTACCGAAAATAATGATATTTCTCAATTTCTTGGTCAATGGACTTTTGATATTGGGGATGGTGGAATTATGAATGCAGGATGGTTAAATGTCCGCCAGGAAGATGGATACATAGATGCTGACCTAATGTGGGGTGGCGGCGGTATATTTTATGGCCTGCCTTATGTATATGTTTCTGGTGACGTCTTATACTTAGGAAGAGGTACACGTAATATAGATCTAACAAACAATAATGATACTTTTACTCGTAATTATCCAACATGGATTGAATTATCAAGGGACGGTGATACGATTTCAGGTTATTATATCAGACCACGAACGGATGGAATGGGCGCTGACTCTATCAGGGTATCGGGAACAAAATCACCAACTATGCCACCTGCACCAGATTTATCTAATCTGAATTTTGGTGAGCCAGTTAATCTTATTCCAAATCCAAATGATTTAACTGGGTGGACATTAATTGAAGATCATTTGCGTAATGGATGGTCTGTTGAAGATGGTGTATTGAGAAATGATCCTGGAAATAGTGGATATGGAAATCTTAGGACCGTTGAGGAGTTTGAAGATTTTGAGCTAATCTTAGAGGTTAAAGTTCCGCCAAACGGAAACAGTGGTGTTTATTTACGAGGTATGCATGAGGTGCAGATTTCAGATTCTTATGGTAGTAACCTTAACTGGGGCGGCAGTATGGGAGCTATATTTACAAGAGTTGCACCCACTGTGAATGCGGAAAAACCACCTGAAGAGTGGCAAACCATGGAGATTATCTATTATCAACGCCATGCAACGGTTACTTTGAATGGAGTCATAATTGTAGACAACCAGCCTGTTGAAGGAGTTACTGGCGGGGCAATGCAATCCGATGTTACTGCCCCTGGGCCAATTTATCTGCAGGGAGATCATACTGCTGTATCGTACAGGAATATGATACTTACCCCAATAATAAATTAAATATTATAAATCACTGATTTTATGAAATCTAAGTCTCAGAAACATAGTATAAGTCGTAGAAAGTTTATCAATACCTCTACAGCAGCTCTTACAGGGCTTGCTATTGTTCCATCTCATGTGGTATCGGGATTGGGCCATACTCCACCTAGTGATAAACTTAACGTTGCAGGTATTGGAATTGGTGGAATGGGAAGGGTAAATTTAAATGAAATTGCAGAAACAGAGAATATAGTTGCTTTGTGTGATGTTGATTGGAGTGAAACCGTTGGGGAAGTTTTCAAAACATACCCAAAGGCAAAGCGATATAAGGATTATCGTGTTATGTTAGATACTCAAGAAGATATTGATGCAGTTGTTATATCAACACCGGATCATACTCATGCCGTAATAAGTATGGAAGCCATTCGGAGAGGAAAACATGTGTACACTGAAAAGCCACTTACATATACATTGCATGAAGCAAGAGAATTAACAAAAGCTGCGAAAGAGAGTAATGTTGCTACACAAATGGGAAATCATGGTCAGGCAGAAGACGCTACAAGACGTCTGCGTGAAATGATATGGGATGAAGTAATAGGCACTATACATCATGTTCATGTATGGACTGATCGTCCGATATGGCCCCAAGGTATTACACGCCCCTCGTATAGTGAGCCTGTTCCAAGTAGTCTTGACTGGGATTTGTTTATTGGTCCTGTCCCGATGCAATTATACCACTCGTCATATCATCCTTTTAATTGGAGGGGTTGGTGGGATTTTGGAACAGGTGCTTTAGGAGATATTGGCTGTCACTCATTTGACCCAGTATTCAGAGCTTTAAAACTTAAATATCCAGTAAGTGTTCAGGCAGTATCTACTCAAGTCAATGCAGATACCTTTCCACTTGGATCAATTGTTGAATATGATTTTCCTGCCAGGGAAGGAATGCCACCAGTTAAACTAACATGGTACGATGGTGGACTACGCCCCACCAGAATACCAGGCATTGAAGATGGTGTAAGGATAGGAAACGGTGGAGTTATGTATGTTGGCAGTAATGGTATGATTTTAAATGGAGAAATTCTTCCAGAGTCATTGAAAAATTCATATGAACCACCTGAACCATATTTACCCTCATCTCCCGGGCACCGTATGGAATGGATTCTCGCATGTAAAGGCGGAGACCCTGCCGGATCCAATTTTGATTGGGCTGGACCGCTCACCGAGACAGTTTTATTAGGAAATATAGCTCTTCGGCCTGAATTACGGGCAGAATTAGGCACACAGGTTCTCAAATTCAATCCAGAAACTTTAAGCTTTCCAAATCTACCTGAAGCTGATCAGTTCGCACATTATGAATACAGAGATGGCTGGAAATTATAGTTAGAGAGAGTTGATAACTTGATGCCTTCAACGTCTTAATAGTAAATATTCTGCGCGATAGCTCCGCCTGTGGACTGATTTTATTTATGAATTTTTCACATCTTATCATGAGGCCAGTATACTTATTTACCATCTTGATTTTTCTTTGGTTTATTAGCTGTAAAACCATGACAGATCAGGGAATTTCATCAAATATTAATTCTCAGGATGAAGCTCGTTGGCTTCCCTTTCAAAAAGCGCCTGAAGCAGTGGTAATCACAACATTCAGCGATATCAAGGAATATAATCTTATTCAATCTTTGAGTGGTTTAGCAGCCAAGGCAGTAAATACTGGAGAGCTTGATGAAATGATATGGACAAATATTGATAATGTATCCTATGAGGAGTGGTTCGAGAGGATGTTGAATCGTTTAAATCCAGAAATACGGGGTGAATTTCTGGTGTGGGAGTTGGTATCCCGATATCAAGAAAAAGGTATTATAAACGGGTATGTTTTGTATAAATTAACGTCGAATACTTCAATTGACCACTCCTTAAATGTTGCAACAGTAATGGCAGGATTGAATAAAGGTGTTTTAATAGAAGAATCACAGGAGGAACAAGCAAAGGATGCGGGTTTACCATTACTTTATGATGCGAGGGGAAAAGTTCCTGAAGATATTTATCCCGATGTCACAGATAAGATAAATTTAAACTTTGCTCTGGCTCAACACCCATCCAAAGGAAATGTCCGCGATTTGGCTATTGCGCACAATGCCATGGTCTTCTATGGTATAGATGGTTTAGGAGATGAATTAATGGAGCAACTTAGACCGGCATCTGCTGTATTAGGATGGAATACAGGTTCTGAATTTGATCATACGGCTTTGCCAACACGCTGGGGAAATTTTAACATTCCTTCCGATTGGAGTCATAACCTTTCTTTATTAACGGCGGCAACTGAAAAAGTTCATCTAAATAGGATAAAAACATTAGATCCCAAAGATATAGACTGGGAAGAACAGGGAAGCTTTCATAGCTTCATTATGAGTGATGGAGATAATGTACAATGGATGATGAATAATTTTTTCCATTCCGAAAATTATTGGGCAAATTCAAATCATGGAAACTTTCCATTAGGCTGGACCGCGCCTCCGATCAATCTTAGTATGATGGTCCCAGAAGCATATCAATATTTGGTAGATACCCAACGAGATAATACAACAATTATCGAGTATATGTATGGTTATCAATATCCAGATTTGTTTGCAACCAACAGGGATGATAGAGAAGCACTTCTTGAGAATTTTGCAAAAACGATAAACAAAAAAATGCAGGCCACTGGAACCAAAGTCTTTGGATTTATTCTAGAGGATACGGGTAGTGAACAGGCATTAGAAGCATATCGTATTTATGCAAATGAAATCGAGGACCTTACTGGAATGTTCGCAGTACAGTATTCTCCCTATTCCGGTGGTGAAGGGGAAGTTTATTGGGTTGAAAACAAACAAGGTTATAAAATACCTGTGATCACAGCAAAATATGCGTTATGGGCTAATTTGAGGGATCAGTATGAAAGTGTAGGCAATCCCGATCAAATTGCAGTCGCGATTAATAATGATGCAAAAATAAAATCGGAAAATATGAATTGGACTGTAATCCATGCATGGTCGCATTTTACGAAAAATTTGGATGGAACCGTCTCTGATGGTCAGGGAACAGAGTCTGAAGTTGGACTTACGCCCGTATCCTGGATCATCGAAAAACTTGATCCTGAGATTCATGTTGTATCGCCCGAAGAATTGTTATGGCGTAAAAGAATGAAAAATTATCCCGAACAGACCCAAAAAATCATTGGAAATCATTTTCAGTAATACTACTAAAAAAATACACTCTTTTCACGATACAATTTATCAATATACATGGCTTTATTACAGCACAAAAGACCGGAATGTTTTCATATAATCTTGTTTGAATAACATATTTAAGATTAATCTCCAAAAAAATGTTTACGGAATATTATGAGTTTTGAAATCCAGTCTTCAGAAAATCAATATGATGTTGCAATTGTGGGTTCCGGTGCGGGCGGTGGTATGGCAGCTAAAGTGCTTGCCGAAGCCGGGCTGTCAGTAGCGGTTTTGGAAGCAGGCGGTTTTTATGATCCCGCACAGGAAGAGTACCGCACACAACTCCGATGGCCATGGGAATCCCCCCGAAGAGGAGCAAGCACCATACGGCCGTTCGGCGATTTTGATGCTGCATGGGGCGGATGGGAAATTGACGGGGAGCCATACATCCGGAAAAACGGCACTTCGTTCGACTGGTTTCGTTCACGAATGCTGGGCGGACGAACAAATCATTGGGGCAGAATTTCCCTTCGTTTCGGGCCCAAAGATTTTAAACGAAAAAGTATTGACGGGCTTGGGGAAGACTGGCCCATCGGGTATGAGGATGTCAGCCCCTATTATGACAAAGTGGATAAACTGATCGGTGTATTCGGCACCAACGAAGGCCTGGAAGATGACCCCGACGGCTACTTCCTTCCCCCTCCCAAACCGCGCCTTCATGAGCTCTACATCAAAAAAGCGGCTGAAAGTGTAGACATCCCCGTGATTCCCTCCCGCCTTTCAGTTCTGACCCGCCGGGTAAATAATGAGCGGGGGACCTGCTTTTACTGCAGGCAATGCAACCGCGCCTGTAATATTTATGCCGATTTTTCTTCGGGAACATGCCTGGTTCAGCCTGCCATGAGGCGCGGGAACGCAGAGCTATACACCAATGCGATGGTACGGGAAGTGACCACCAATGGCGACGGACTTGCCACAGGTGTTATCTACATCAGCAAGGAAGATATGCAGGAGTATCACATAAAAGCGCGTACAGTTGTGCTTGGGGCATCAGCCTGCGAAACCGCGCGAATTCTGCTCAATTCCAAATCGGCTCAGCACCCCGACGGGCTGGCCAACGGAAGCGGGGTTGTAGGCAGATACCTGCACGACTCGACCGGGGCTGACCGGATGGCTGTTTTGCCTGAATTGATTGACCGAGACCGATATAACGAAGATGGCGTGGGTGGTATGCATGTGTACACCCCCTGGTGGCTCGATAACGCCCAAATGGATTTTCCCCGCGGCTACCATCTGGAATACTGGGGCGGAATGTCCATGCCGATGTACGGAACCGGCTTCAATATGGATACGATGCGCCATCACGTAAAAGATGAGTTCGGGAATCCCTCGCCCAACGGTGGTTATGGTGAAGGGCTCAAAAAAGATCTCCGCAAAATGTTCGGTTCAACCGTCGGGATTTCGGGCCGAGGTGAGTGTGTGGCACGGTATGACAACTACTGCGAAATCGATCCGGACACTGTTGACAAATTCGGAATTCCCGTTCTGCGATTCAACTACTCCTGGAGTGAACATGAACTGAAACAGGCGCAGCATATGCACGACACTTTCGAGGAGATTCTGACAGCAATGGGCGGCACCCTTGTGGGTAACAGACCCGGCCCGGAGGTGAATTATGGCCTCCATGCACCAGGCCGTATAATTCACGAAGTAGGTACCACCAGAATGGGAACGGACCCGTCAACATCTGTGCTCAACGAATATGCCCAGGCCCATGAGTGCAAAAACCTGTTTGTGGTGGATGCCGGACAGTTTGTTTCCCAAGCCGATAAAAACCCAACATGGACGATCATGGCTCTCTCCTGGCGAACATCGGACTACATCGCCGAAGAGATGAGAAAGGGAAATTTGTAACTGTCTTAATAGCGGCACAGTATTGGGAACGGGTTAGTGCCCCCTAAATGGCGTTTGGCTATTGACAGATAATGGGTCAGCGACCCGTTGTGCATTTTCATTATTTTTAACTTAGACTTTCGACTGCCGAGTGCTTTCCTCGTCTGTCGAATCCAAACCTTGCACTTACACAAATATCACTAAATCCGATTATTATGGACAGACGAGAACACCTGAAATTGTTACTTGCCGGCGGAGTAGGAGCCGGACTTTTTATGGCAAGCGGCTGCACCGAAGAAGATCAGCGTATCAGTGAAGATATAATCCGGGAAAATGGCTATGGCTATGGGCGAACCGATTACGAAAAAGAGATCGACAGACGACTTCACGCTGAGCAATTTTTTACCGAAACCGAATTTGAGATGGTGAAAGTACTGGCCGATATCATAATCCCTGCCGATGAAGAATCGGGCAGTGCAACCGATGCGGGTGTGCCAGACTTTATCGAATTTATGATGAAAGATTATCCCCCCTTTCAGGTAGTGACACGCGGCGGGCTGATGTGGCTCAATAATCAGTGCAACCGCCATTTCGACAAAATATTCCTGGAATGCAGTGAAGAAGAGAGGCTTGAAATCATCGACAAAATTGCCTGGCCAGATGAAGCCGAAACGGACATGCAGTATGGTGTACGTTTTTTCAACCGGATGCGTGATTTAACCGCAACCGGTTTTTTTACTTCACAGATGGGTGTGGAGTATCTCGGTTATCAAGGCAACCGGCCCGGCTTCTGGAACGGGGTCCCCCAGGAGGTTTTGGAAAAGCACGGGCTTGAATACGACCAGAAAACGCTCGAAGAATGCATCAAAGAGGAAGACCGCAACCGTATTGCCGAGTGGGATGATGAGATGAATCTGTTGAACTAGTGTTAAGTCAACTCTAATTTTTCGGGTAAAGACCTGACAGGTTTCAACAAAGTATGCTAATTATGTATGAAATATCGACCAAAACCTGTCAGGTCTCACCCCATATTATAAGCTTGACACGACACTAGTATTTCAACAATTTAATTATGCAACATAGTGTTTGGATAGTTTCTTATCTGCATCTTGCTTTGTAAAGGTCCAATGAATTTTCTTCTCCTCCTTATTTCTTTGGGTTGTCCATGGCTC
>JAFIFB010000124.1 GCA_020832285.1 Balneolaceae bacterium | reverse complement strand
CATTTCATCCACCATTTCTGTTTCTAAAACCATCCAGTTGTTTAAAGGAAATTCCTCAAAATGGATGAATGACCTTTTTTATCCCGATACCCGTGAGTTTCAATGGCAGTCTGGTTACGGCGCATTCAGCGTTAGTCATTCTGGGGTTGATGGCGTTGAAAGATATATCCGCAATCAGAAAAAACATCATGAAAAAATGACTTTTCGGGAAGAATACCTTTGGTTTCTCAATAAGTACGGTATTGAATACGATGAGAGATATGTATGGGATTGATGTTTTCGGATGCTGATTATCTGATCATTTGACAGGTTCTGGGTGAGTGCCGTCCGCAAGACGGACTCTCTTGTGATTTTGCGATGCATGTTACCCCGAGTTAAAACACGGGGCTATGTTCTTTCGTCCCTGCCGGGACTTTTTTGAAGGAGAAGCCTTTGGATTGGGTTTTCAAAAATTTATGAATAAAGATGACGCTTTTCGATCTGCCCCATCACCCGGTCCCAGGGACCTGCGAACATAGCCCCGTGATTCATCACGGGGTTTAGAATGAGTTATTAAAACGAAAAGTCCCGGAGGGACGGAACTATCCGTAACCCACTGATGGAGAAGAAATTGCAATAAAATATGGTATTGTGTTTCCCGCAAGGCGGACTCTCCTGAGATGTTGCGATGCATGTTACCCCGAGCTAATGCACGGAGTTATGCTCGATTGCCCCTGCCGGGAGGGACGTTGTGTCAAAAAACATAGCAGCAGCGTAAATCAGGATAGTGCAAATTTGGGATTCTTATACGCCGAATATCTCAATAAAAGCAGCCCTGTCATCTCGAATACTATGACTTAATCAAGTAATTTAAGCGGATTTTTCCATTTATGTTTATTTTTTTGAATGTAGTTTGGATCGTATTCTGCACGTTTATTCCACATGGCGCAGTACAGTCGAATCAGTTTGTTGATAATGTTATTGATGGCGACGAGTTCATGTTTTCCTTCTTGGCATTTCCCTTCGTAGTAGTCTCGATAGTGAGGGTGGTGTTCAGCCACACTGCGAGCCGATAGATGCATGAGTCGCCGCATCTCCGAATTTCCATGCCCGGCGGACCGGTCGGGGCTGCGTACGGAACTCCCGGATGTATGAGGATGGGGAGCAAAACCAAAACGGCAGGAGATTTTCCGCGGGTCTAATTTGTCCTGGCCGGCAAACCGGCTCAGCCAAAAGCGCCCAAGAACCAGGCCCATGCCGGGTGCTGTCTGCATCGTTTTATGACGAGTTTTCAGCGAGGGATCCTGGCGGATCAGCTCGTCCATGGTTCGTTCAAGTTGGTCAATGTGATCGCTAAGCAGCTCGATTTGCTCACCCCACATAGCTGTTAACTGGCTCATGTCCGCGTCATGGGTATCGGCTTCGGTGAGCTTACTTTTTAGGGCGGCGCGCTGGGTAACCATCTTACGGCGTTCGGCCTGAAGTCGCTTAATCTGCCCTACAGCCGGTGAGCAGGCCTCTGCAAGGCGTAAACGATCACTAAAGCGGACTCCGTAGTCTGCCAGTGCCTGGGCATCGTACCGGTCGTCTTTGCGGTGATGTTCGGGGGTAACCTTATCGAGTGCCGTGGTTTTCACGACCGCGTGAGACCAGTTTTCGGTTGTGGTCCATCGAAGCAGGTGCTCTCCATAACGGCCAGTGTGCTCACTGACCAGAATGGTCTTCGAGTCATCGACCTGCTGATCGGCCAGCCACCGTCCGAGTTGCTGAAAGCCTTCGCTGGAATTAATTACCTGCAGCTCGAAGCCTTGGTTGGTTTTGCGATCCAGCAGGTAACAGTCTAATCGATCTTTGGAAATATCAATGCCTACAACGTATCGCCAGAAAATTGTGAGTTCCATAATGAGTATCGTATTTTATGAACAGTTCTATTGAAGAATCTGCTGACGGGAGACCGTGGCCCGGCTCTTTTAAAAAAGTGGAAGTAGCATACTATTTGGGTTACCCGGCCTACCTGCCCCAACAGATTTAATTCGAGATATGGGTTTTTCCCGGACCAAAGCTTAAAATGCCTGTCGGGGTCTCGGCAGATTTTTTTGTTGGTTTAAACCAACAAATCTTTTCGGAAAAAGTCTAAAAGACCAAGTGAGCGGAGCGAACGCGTGGAGAGATCTCCCTGCTCTCAGGACTAACCAAAACAAGGTCTCAATACACCCCTTCCAATACCAGGGAAATTTCACTCCGCTTCACTGCGTGGGGAAAAGATGAACTCCATTACGCACCGGAAACAAACTCAGATCTCTCGGGTCAGCGACCCGAGCTACAGCAAATTTCTCCACTTCACACTGCAAACCCACCGGTGCTCCGGTGAAAAACCCTCCAAATTCAAAAACCCAAAAGCCCCGACTTCACCCGATCCCTCCAGGCAGCAATAACAGGGTAGCGGATGCTTACATTGTTATATCCTTTTTGATTGAGAAGTGGAATTAATATCTCTTTATGTACATGGGCTACTTTCCCGGTGAATACAATGTTTTCGCTGCCACTTAATTTCAGCATTGAGAGCTGCTGATCCACGAATTCCCCAAAAGCATCTTTTATCATTTCAAGAAGTTGGGGCGGCAGTGGTTTGATGAGTACTTCGCCAGCAATGGAGGCCAGTTCCCGATTGGGTTTTCCGGCGCGGTAGATGCGGTTCATCATCGTGGCATAATCTGTATGTTGGAGCTTTCCGGCGATAAAGTTGTAGGTAGTCTCATCAGCCGTTTTTCGGAAGTAGAGCCTCAAAATTCTGCGTCCCAAATCCGCGGCACTGCCTTCGTCTCCGATTGCAAAACCGAGGGCGGCTGACTTTTTTGCCACTTTCCCGTTTTCAATCTTCGCACAAACCGAACCGGTACCCATAACGGCCACCACACCGTTTCCTTCTCCAAAGAATGCCCAACCTGACCCGTCCAGGTCACTGTTAATACGAATGGTGGCATTGGGGAAAATGGGCTGAAGAAACCTCTGCAAGATTTCGTCCGAGACCGGGTTGCCGCATCCCGTACCAAAAAAATAGATTGAATCCGGGGAGAATCCACCGATCTGATTTTGAATATCCTGGCTGTCGCTCAACTGCTCTATGTTCGAAGGATGGAGCCCCTGCGTTTTAATGTGCGAGGTATCGGTTCCGTCCACGTAGAGCCAGTCGGTTTTTGTGGCTCCGCTGTCGGCTATCAGGGTTGGCATGGTTTTGGGGTTGAAGGTTAAAGGTTTCGAGGTTGAAGTGTTGTTCTATGGAATTATATGGGTAGTTATTTTTGAGGTAACTGAAATCCCCTCCCCGAGGGGTCGGGATTTCGAGAACCTCTCAACTTGAGAGGGGAAATGTGAAGACAAAAAGGCGGAGCCTGATTTGTCGAACGAGGGGTGTGTTTGCAAGGGCAAGGGAACCTGAAACAACTACGGTTCACGATCAAAGCCATGGAACACACCCCTCGCTAAACTCACCCGGCTTCGCCGTTTCGTTTACGCCTTTCCCCTCTCAAAGAGGGGATTGTACGGCTATTACTTCAATTTAGCCACAATAATTCGTATAGAATTAGTCTTTAATGGGGGCACAAGCGGGTCAACTACGCCAAAGGCTTCGAAGACCAGGGACGCTACAGCCCCTTAAACAAAAACTGGATGCTTGCGCCGACTCTGTTCAGGCACGTTTCACTTTTCACTTCTGCCTTTTCACTTCTACCTTTTCACTTCTACCTTTTCACTTTCCCCTACTTCGCCTGAACAAAGTCGATCACATCGAGAGCCGGCTGGGGGTCGCCCATTACGTAAAAATGAATTCCGGGGGCTCCTTTTTCCATCAGTTCCAGGGTTTGCTGCCGCGCCCACTCCACGCCGATCTGTTTCACGTTTTCGGGGTTGGCATCCACTTCAGCGGTCAGTTCGTCGGGAATATTCAGGTAAAAGTACTTCGGGAGTGACTTGAGGTGCCGGGTGGTGGTCAGAATCTTTAGTCCGGGAACGATGGGTACCTCAATTCCATGCTTACGGCACTTTTCGACAAAATTAAAGTAGGCCGAATTGTCAAAAAACATCTGGGTTACAATGTATTCGGCGCCAGCCTCTACTTTTTCCTTCAGCCGTTTGATGTCCCAGTCGAGGTTGGGGGCTTCAAAATGTTTTTCGGGGTAACCGGCCACACCCACGCAAAAATTGGTCGGTTCGGCGTTGATCAGATCCTCGAGATAGTTACCCTTGTTCATATCCTGAATCTGTTTTACAAGATCAACCGCAAATTTATTAACTGTTCCGTTCAGGTTCAGTGAAATTTGGGAGCCGGTGTTGTCCCCGCGAATCGCCAGGACGTTGTGAATTCCGAGGTAGTTCAGTTCAATCAGGGCGTCTTCACTCTCCTCTTTGGTAAAACCTTCGCAGATGAGGTGAGGTACAGGGTCGATGCCGTAACGGTGCAAAATTGCTGCGCACAAACCGATGGTTCCGGGGCGTTTTCTTCGTATGATCCGTTTCAAGGTACCGTCGGACTGCTCTTCAACGTAAGCCTCAGCTGCATGGTAGGTTACATCAATAAAAGGCGGTTTTACCTTGTCTACAAGCTTATCAAGCGATTCAAATACAGACTGAACTGACCCTCCTCGTTTGGGAGGAATAATTTCAAATGAAATCAGAGGTTCGGTTGCTCTGTTATAATGTTCAATTACTTTCATAAAATGGTTATATTGGAACGCTTAAAGTTCATATTTTATACCTGCATTATTCACAAAAAATAGTTGAGTGGCTTTATTGCTATATTCATCAATAATTTACATCAAATAAAAATTATAATTCGCCTGCCCTACGAAGCTTTAGCGTAGTAGGGTCTTGACCACAACCAAAACTCTTGGTGAATAATGCAGGCATAATCTTACAAATAATCAGTTAAAAAGATTGCATGAATATCTCACGACCCCCGCATTCGCTTTCTTCACTGCTGAATGAACGAATACTCGTACTCGATGGTGCTATGGGTACTATGATTCAGCAATACGATCTCTCCGAAGATGACTTCCGGGGAGAGCAGTTTGAAGATGCTCCCGACGACCTGAAAGGAAATAACGACCTTCTCTGTATCACACAACCTTCAATAATACGGGAAATTCACGCCAATTTCCTCTCTGCCGGCGCAGATATTATCGAAACGAACACATTTAGCGCAAATCCCATTTCTCAGGATGATTACAGCCTGGGTTACATCACCTACGATCTGAATGTGGCTGCGGCAAAGGTGGCCAGGGAAGCTGCCGATGAAGCCACCCGTCAAAACCCGGATAAACCCCGGTTTGTGGCCGGTGCAATCGGGCCAACCAACAAGACATTATCTCTTTCGCCCGATGTGGAGGATCCCGGTTACCGGGCCACAACGTTTGATGAGCTGGTTGACGCCTACACTGAGCAGATCCGGGGCCTGGTGGATGGAGGCGTGGACACCCTGCTCGTGGAAACCGTTTTCGACACCCTGAACTGTAAAGCGGCGATCTATGCCATTCACGAATACTGTCGCAAGATCGGGAAGAAAATCCCGATTCAGATTTCCGGTACGATTGTAGATCAGAGCGGGCGGACCCTCTCAGGACAGACCACCGAAGCGTTCTGGATTTCGGTTCAGCATGCCAGCCCTATGCTGAGTATCGGGCTGAACTGTGCGCTTGGCTCGAAGCAGATGCGTCCCTACATCCAGGAGCTGTCGAAGCATGCCACCTGTTTTACCAGTTTGTACCCAAATGCCGGTCTGCCGGATGAGATGGGCGAGTACAACGAGACGGCCGATTTTATGGCTGCGCAAATGAGGGAATACGCCAGCGAAGGTTTTGTGAATATTGTGGGCGGATGTTGTGGAACCACTCCGGAACACATCGCGGCGATGGCTGAGGAGGCGAAACGGCACAAACCGAGAGTGCCTTCCAAACCGGAACCATTTCTTCGTCTGAGCGGACTGGAACCGCTGGTGGTTCGCCCTGAAACAAATTTTGTAAATATTGGCGAGCGGACAAATGTAACAGGCTCAGCCAAATTCAAGCGGCTCATCAAAGATGAGGATTACGAGGAGGCGCTTTCCGTTGCGCGTGAGCAGGTAGAGGGAGGTGCACAGATTGTAGATATCAACATGGACGAGGGCCTGCTCGATTCCGAGAAGCTGATGAAAGATTTCATCAACCTGATGGCCGCGGAGCCCGATATTGCACGAGTGCCGTTTATGGTGGACAGCTCCAAGTGGAGCGTACTGCTTTCGGGCCTCAAAACCACGCAGGGCAAAAGTGTGGTGAACTCCATCAGTCTGAAGGAAGGGGAGGAGGCGTTCAAAGAACAGGCGCGGCGTATTCTCGATTTTGGCGCGGCCGTTGTGATCATGGCCTTCGATGAAAAAGGACAGGCCGATACCCTCGAACGCAGGAAAGAGATCTGCAAAAGGGCGTACGATATCCTCACGAAAGAGGTCGGGTTCCCGCCGCAGGATATTATCATGGATCCCAACATCCTCACCGTGGCTACGGGAATTGAGGAGCACAACAACTACGCCGTGGACTTTATCGAGACGGTAAAGTGGATCAAAGAAAATCTGCCGCTGGCAAAAGTAAGCGGCGGACTGAGCAACATCTCGTTCTCATTTCGCGGCAATAATGTGGTGCGCGAGGCGATGCATGCAGCGTTTCTCTACCACGCCATCAAAGCGGGGCTGGATATGGCCATTGTGAACGCAAGCCAGCTCGAAGTGTACGAGGAGATTGAACCCGAGCTGAAGGAGCTGGTGGAGGATGTGCTGCTGAACCGGCGCGATGATGCCACCGAACGGCTGGTGGATTATGCCGATAAAATCAAAGACCAGGAGAGCGGCGCGGTTGCGGTGAAGAAAGATGCCTGGCGCGAAGGTTCGGTGGAAGAGCGGATCAAACATGCGCTGGTGAAAGGAATTGTGGATTATATTGAAGAGGATGTGGAGGAAGCCCGCCAGAAATACCCGCAGCCAATTGAGGTGATTGAAGGTCCGATGATGGACGGCATGAACGTAGTGGGTGACCTCTTCGGGGCCGGGAAGATGTTTCTGCCTCAGGTGGTGAAAAGTGCCCGCGTGATGAAGAAAGGCGTGGCCATTCTGATTCCCTACATTGAAGCAGAAAAAGAGAAGAACAAGGATACCCAGCCGAAAGCTAAAGTGCTGCTGGCCACGGTGAAGGGCGATGTGCACGACATTGGAAAAAATATCGTGGCGGTGGTGCTGCGCTGTAATAATTA
>JAFIFB010000111.1 GCA_020832285.1 Balneolaceae bacterium | reverse complement strand
CATTTCTCACCAAGAAATTTGGTTGTGGGCAAGGCGTCTCGGAAATGGTGGCGGAAACGTACCAGAGTACGTTGAGCAAATCATTTCCGAGACAACACAGCCCACGGGCAAATTTCGCAGCATCTGACAGGGTGTTTTTGGCACTATCGCTGAAAATGTAGGCTAAGATATTAATAATCAAATTGATAGATTTATTCATGATTTTTTCTGTGAGAAATGCGGGATAGAGGCAGCACTGCAGAATTGTGAATGCATTCAAAAGTGAAGCCCGTCAGATTTTAAAAGTCTGACAGGCCTTTGAAAAGGGTGGTAGTGTCATGTCAATGATAAAGCGCCTAATTTTGCCCAAATGAAGGGCAACACTATTTCAAAGGTGACAGAAAGTTTCTATCATCCGAATATATAAAACGCAGCTCACCCTTGCACGTAGTAGATCTTCTATTAGTGTGATTGATACCTGTTGTCAAGCCTTACTCTGCACCTTGAGTCTATTGCTTTGGTGGTCCTTCGGGAACCCCGACCAGTAGTTTTTTTACTGTTTCTCAGTGCAGGCCTGGGTGAGTTTGCTCATTTACTAAATCCAAAGTATACGCCCATGAAAATAACACAAATCCGAGAACATACAGCGGGTATCGATATTGGCAGTGAATCTATATTTATTGGCCTTGATGATGATTCGGTCCATCAATTTGGCACGTTCACCTGTGAGTTTCACGTGGCCATTAAGCTGCTCACCGGCCATGGAGTTCAAAGTATTGCGATGGAATCAACCGGTGTTTATGGAGTTATTCTCCACGAGATGCTCCAGGAGGCTGGCTTCGAGGTCTGGCTGGTGAACCCGGCTCATCTTCGCTATGTGCCCGGCCGTAAAAGCGATGTGGCTGATTGCCAGTGGCTTCAGCAGCTCCACAGCTACGGACTGCTGGCCAATAGTTTTCTTCCCGATCCAGCTATTAAAGCCTTGCGAGCGTACCTGCGCCTGCGTGAACGCTACATCAGCGAATCGTCCAAGGCTGTCCTGCACATGCAAAAAGCCCTCACACTGATGAATATTCGCCTGCACCAAGTGATTTCTCAAATCCACGGAGCCAGTGGTATGCGAGTGCTGCGGGCGATTCTGGATGGTGAGCGGGATCCTCACCAATTGGTTGCCCTGTGTGATAAACGAATTCAAGACAACAAATACGATCAGGTGGTTGCCTCTCTGGAGGGGCATTACCGCCAGGAATATCTCTATGAGCTGGCCGATGCGATCGATTGCTATGAGTTCTTTCAGGGCAAATTGAATGAGTGTGATCGGCAGATTGACGGGGAACTCAGTCAGCTGGCCGGCCAACAACCCATTCCAAATGACTACGGAAAAGCCAAGCCGATACGCCACAACAAACCGGCTATCGACCAGCTTCACCAGAAAGTAGTCCGGGCCGCTGGCGGAGTCAATGCGAACGAGTTGCCGGGGCTTACCGACTACTCAGCACTTCGCCTGATGGGAGAAGTCGGGGTGGATCTGACGCCATTTCCAAACGAAGGTCATTTTACCAGCTGGCTGAAACTGGCTCCGGGCAAAAAACAATCCGGTAAGCGAATACGAACCCATAAATATAAATCTGCCCCGCGGGCCGCAGAGATTTTTAAACAAGCCGCACAAAGCTTGCTTGAAAGTAAAAACCACGCCTTGGGAGCGTTTGGTCGTCGTGTAAGGGCACGCCGGGGACCGGGAATCGCCATTAAAGCTGTTGCCCGCAAGCTGGCTATTCTATACTACCGTGCGATGACCAAAGGCATGGATTATGTAGAACAAGGGGTCGAAGCCTATGAAAAACAGTACCAGGAGCGGCGATTGCACATGCTTCACAAACAGGCTTCGAGGCTTGGGTATGCCTTGATAGAACTCAACGAATGAAACTGTCACCAGTATTGTAGGGTAAAACCCGCAAAGTTTCCTTTCTGAATTTTTCACTAATTTCAAAATTGGAAGATTTTAAATAAAAAAACTTTGCGGGTTTCGTTTCACGGGAATCGCTGCGCTCGGTGCTTACGAAACTGTAAAAGTGTGAGAGAGTCATCAGACGAGTCGTTCCGGGATCATCCCAATCATCTACATTGGTATATTTTTTGAAAAACTCCTCAGATGACTTAACCCAACGTTTTATCTTTGACATAACAGTAGTTTATTTCTTTTTCTTCTCGTTCAGTTCACTCAGAGAGAGACCTTCCATCAATGCGTCGTAATTGGAGAGATCTTTAGGGATGATAATTTGATTCTCTTTGCGTCCCAGTCCGGAAAGCAGGCCGATATACTTTTCTTTGAGTTGAAGCTGCATGGCGTCAGTTCCGCCGGGCTGCATGAGTGCGTCGGCCACCTCCTCAATCGACCGCGCCGTGGCCTCTGCAATCGCCTCAATTTCCTGGGCTCGCCCTTCCGCTTCATTTATACGCCGCTGCATTTCAGCCTCCGAAATATTGATGATCTCAGCCCGCCGCCCCTGGGCGTCATTTACCCGCGAGCCCTGTACACCTTCGGATCGTGCGATGATGGCCCGCCGCTCGCGTTCGGCTGTCATCTGCCGTTCCATCGCCTTCTGGACCGTTCGTGGTGTAAGGATATTTTTGATTTCATACCGGTGCACTTTGATGCCCCAGGACTGCTCCATCTCGCTCAGCACCTTTACTACCTCCATACTCATCTTGGCCCGCTCCTCAAACGTTTCATCCAGATCCATCTGTCCGATGACTGAGCGTGTTGTGGTTTGCGCGAGCTGAACGGCAGCATAACGGTAATCTGTCACCCCGTAGCTTGCATTGACCGGGTCCATCACGCTGATGTAGATCACACCATCTACTTCAACTTTCACATTGTCTTTGGTGAAACACTCCTGAGGTTCCACTTCGATTGTTTCCTCTCGGAGGTCCTGTTTGTAAACCACTTTATCCAGAAACGGAATCAGTGCGTGAAATCCCGGTCCGAGTGTGGTGTGATAGTTTCCAAGCCGCTCAACGATGTGCGCGTATTGATTCGGCACAAGGCGAATTGCCTGTAAAAATTTAAATGTCAGATAAACGGCGAAAACCCCTAAAATTACCTTGCTGAAAATTTCAAATCCTTCCATTATTGACCACCCTTATTAGTTGTACTTTTTCCAGTTGTATGACTGCTGATGGTGCCAACCCCTTCGAAGAATGTTTTTAAATTGGCGGTTTCGGTTGGCAGTACCGAAACATTCGTATTTTGAATAATCTTCCCGAATTCATCGATATACTGTTCCACCAGCTTGGTTTTTACAGCGATATCTCCGCCCGGTTTCGAAATGGCTTCAGCCACACGGCGGATTCCCTTTGCGGTTGACTCTGCCACGAGTTCAATTTCATGGGCCCGTCCTTTGGCTTCATTGATTCTGCGCTGGCGCTGCGCTTCGGAAATGAGAATCTGGCTCTCCTGTTCTCCCTGCGACTCGTTAATCCGTGCTTGTCTCGATCCTTCAGAAGTGGTGATGTCAGCTCGTTTCTCACGTTCGGCCTCCATCTGTTTTTCCATAGTGTCCACGATTTCTATTGACGGGCTGATATTTCTGATCTCATAACGAAGCACTTTAACGCCCCATGGGTCGGCCGCCTTGTCGATCTCACGCACGATGTTTTCATTCATCTGTTCCCGTTCCGAGAATGTATCGTCAAGGGTTAGTTTACCCACTTCGCTGCGCATGGTAGTCTGGGCAAGATTCACAGATGCGGCTTTATAATTTGAAATACCGTAGCTCGCTTTGTAAGAATCCATCAATTTCAGATATACGAGGCCGTCTACGGCTACCTCAATGTTGTCTTTGGTAATGCAGGTCTGGCTGGGTACGTCTATCACTTGTTCCCGCATCTCCTGGCTGTAGGCTGCGCGGTCCACAAAGGGAATCATAAAATGAAATCCCGGTTTTAGTGTTTTTTTGTATTTCCCAAGCCTCTCCTGGATTACCTCTTCCCTCATCTCCACGATGATAAAGAGGCGTGTAAAAATCACGTAAAAAAGTATCACTACAATAAGAAGTGCTGTCCACATAGTCTTGATTATGGTTGTGTTTTTGATTGTCTTAAAAAAAAGAAATTCCTGTCTGAGTTCCTATCCGATTTTCTTTTCTTTTTGTTATTTCCGGTCTGATCTCCTACGAGCTTTTTGTGAAATGGATGCAAAAAAACTGGACATATAACGAATTCATTCAAACAGGCAGAGATTATTCCAGGCCTGACGAAGCGGAAATCTATGATTTTCCACATACGACTGGGTTATGGAGGGTTGCTGTCATATATCTCACTATTTTGTGCTGAGGGTCTCTTTAATTATGCGCCTGACTCAGCACGTTGTCTGGAAACGGGCAACTTCTCAGAAACTACTCTTGTAAATAAACAAAATAGGTTCGTATATTTAAAGTCTTGCCAAAAATGGCTTTTACATACATATTGATTTTACCTTTGCCCTGGTGGCGGAATTGGTAGACGCGCACGCTTGAGGGGCGTGTGACCTAACGGTCGTGATGGTTCGACTCCATTCCAGGGCACAAGGCCTTGCAGGTCAATGATCTGTGAGGCCTTTTTTATTTGTGGCAAATTACAAGATTATACTGGAAATATTATTAGCGATCTTCTAAAGACTGTTTTTTAATAAAATCGCTGGTTAAAGCTGATTCAGGTACCAATTTATATTGCCATATCCATAGCTGTTACCATTATCCAATTTATAGTTATAAATTCATGCTGCTTCACTTTTTCAGTCTATTTGCCATCGTGAGGCTTCTCAATTAACCAGATTTTTTCCCCGAATGTCCGATCAAAACGTGCTTAAAGATCAGCGTTCTGAAATAGACCGCATCGACAAAGAAATTCTCGACCTGCTGCAGCAGAGAAAACAAGTGGTCCAGGATGTCATTAAACGAAAAGTGGAAAAACAGTTGCCGGTGTTTGTGGCCAAACGGGAATCGGATAAAACCGATTCATTCCGTGAAGAGGCCCTTAAACGTGGTCTTGATCCCGACTGGGCCGAAGATTTTCTGCGGATGGTAATGGCAGCTTCGCGTGCGGCGCAATCGGCCGATGCATTTCCCCGTTCTACATCAGACCCTAAACATGTACTATTTGTTGGTGGTGAAGGAGGCATGGGTAAACTTTACCGTCACTTCACCAAGAGCAGCGGACACGTTGCTTATAGTATTGATAAAGGTAACTGGTACGAGCTTGAAGAGATTGCTCCAAAGCTGGATATGGTTATTGTAACCGTACCCATCAACGTGACGGTAGATGTGGTTCGGCGGCTGGCACCCAAATTAAAACCGGAAACTATTTTGGCCGATTTCACGAGCAATAAAACCGTGCCGCTTGAAGCGATGCTGGATGCGCACCCTGGTCCTGTTGTGGGCCTCCATCCAATGCACGGACCTGATGTGCCTAATCTATCCAAACAGTTGATGGTGATCTGCACAGGCCGTGAAACCGAAAAAGCCGACTGGTTTAGAAAACAGTGCGAACTCTGGGGAATGCGTGTGCTTGAAGCAGAACCCGGAAAACATGATGAAGTGATGAATTTGGTTCAGGGACTCAGGCATTTTCTTGCTCTACTGCATGGGTCTTTTATGAAAGAACTCAAGCTGGATCCGGCCGAAATGCTAAACTATTCCAGCCCTATTTACCGTGCAGAACTGATGATGACCGGACGAATATTTGCACAGGACGCCGAATTGTATGCTGATATCGTTTTTGCTAACAAAAAACGCCGTGAACTGCTTCTCAATTTTTTCAGTCATCACAAGTCGCTGATGGAGATGGTTGAAAAAGATGATAAGCGAGGGTTTATTCGTGAATTTGAACAGGTAACCGACTTCTTCGGCAAGTTTGCAACGCAAGCTCTGAAGGAAAGCGGATACCTGATAAACCGGCTGGCCGACCGATTTTCGTAACGGGTCAACGGATTTGATAACGTATCAAAAACTTAATCAATCGATCCGCATTTTTTAATATGAAAGCTGTTCTGACAGCGTTGGATTTTGTGCGAAAACGCCCTGTGTAAACCTTTTCCCAAAGGTACCAACGCTGACAGAAAACCGGAAAAGCCCCGGGAATGCTGTCAGGTTTATATATATCTTATAGGTATGGGTAGAAGAAACAATGGCTAATGAGCCATCAATTTCTCATAGTCCTCCACGGTTCCATTATCCAGACAGCATTCTATAATTTTCTTGCCAAGGTCATCAAGTTCAGGAGAATTGAACTCATTTAACATTCTTTGGAAGAATTCAAGCAGAATTTCGGCCCCG
Source organism: Balneolaceae bacterium (assembly GCA_020832285.1). Classification (GTDB taxonomy): domain Bacteria; phylum Bacteroidota; class Rhodothermia; order Balneolales; family Balneolaceae; genus Rhodohalobacter. The sequence continues at coordinate 13,388 of JAFIFB010000111.1, read as the reverse complement.
GCATCATATCCTTCTTCTTGTACTTCTCTTTGCAGCTCGACTTGCAGCATCCATGGCGGAATGGAACGGCCTTCAAATGTCATGAATTTCAATGCATACCCCAAAACATTACATCTGGCAGGTGTAATTTGTTCTTCACTGAATGTAGCGTTCCCTTTTCTTGCAAGATAATCCCGCACAATCCACTGCGACATGAAGCCCACTTTCCATGCACCAATGTTTTGATTTGGTGTTAAAATATATTGTACTTTCGGGGTTTCCTTAATCTGCTCTAATAAAAGATTGGCCTGTTTTACCTTTTTTCCGGTAGCAAACGGCCAGTAACTGCCAACTCCTTCACTGCTTATACCCTCAGTTTGAATGATACTTGGGTTAGCATGTCCTCGCGGGGCAACCAATCGCCAGAGCCAGGCCAGGGCAGGAGGTAAAACGTGCATTAAGCCTACAATGCCATAGTTAGGTTCTTCCTGGGTACATGGTGGAGTACGCAATCCAATGCTTCTGATGTCAATATTCACTGGCTCAGATACGATCTTCGGCACAATATCACGTGGTAAAATTACTCTCGGATTTGGACATGGAACACCGGGCTCATCATATACGTGCTCCCATATCATTGCCCTGCCACCAGGAACCGATTCAATGTTTAAGAAAAGCAATGGTTTTGGAGGAACAGCAGTTAATTTTTCCAGACTTGGATCAGTTCCATATTCTGTAATATGGTCTACACGTACAAACCAGCCATCTTCCGCATCTTCCAGCCATAATGTTTGGTCATTGCGCTGTATAGAGGGATGGCAAAGCGCCATATCATCGGCTACCGGCAGTAAATCACAAGTTTGTGACAGTTCTAAATATCGTTTGTCATCTTTATATAAATTATCACCCAATAATAAACGGCCATCAGATAATCGGTGAGGTTGTTGTAACATTTCACTTTTACCGCCACCACTTGCACCCTCATGCATAAATGTAACTACATTGTCGTATGGAGTTTTTACCTGTACTGCTGAACAGTGGGCGGTTACCCATCCTTCTTCTTCACCCTGGCCAATCAACATTCCATAAACACCTTTTTTTGCACTTGGCCCGGGATATAAATTATAGCTGAACATTTCATAATTGCCGGGCTGCCGATTATGTACAACCACTTGTTTGCCATCAAAGTGTGTATGCCTGAATGGCGGAGCAGTGTACATAAAAGCAGTTGGCGTAAACTCATCAGTAAGTTCATCGGGATTCAAAATCCCCTGTAAAAGCGCCAAGCCCAATCCAAAGAATCCGGCATTGGCAGGAATTACAGCTACTGTATTGTATCCCATACCGATTTTACCTGCATGGAAGAAGAACATGGCCAGGTCCTGCTTTTTCATCCATTCGAATGTCTCCTCACGCAAATGATCAAAGTCATCATCAAATCGGCTTTTGTAAGTTGTTTTATCGGTGGGAAAATCATCCGCAATGATCATACAGTTAGGATCTCTGCGCCGCATGTAGGCTTCTGTATAATTTGCTGCAATTCCGTTTTTCACCCTGTGGACGATAGCCTCATGCTTTCTTTCTCCCTCAGGAAGGTCATAAAACACATCGTACGCCATCCCATCTTTACCCCCAACAGAAAGGTTGACAAGGTCGTCAACATTTTTGGCAACGGTTACACTGGGAGCTTCATCGATTAAATCTTTAAGTTCATGGGGTAATTCAAAATTAAAAGCAGGTTTTGTTGATGATTTCATAATTTATATCTATAAATAATAATTTGTTACGGCTTCAAATTTAATATGTTTTTGGATAAAGTTGAAATTAAGTATTAATAAATTTTTGCTTATAAAAGCCATTATTATTTGGGGAAATAATTGTCGCTGTAAATGCTATTGAGGCAGCTTATTAGCGCAATTAGCAGATTCAAAATATAATCATCTACAGAGATCTCACCTTGATGTCTTGAAGGATCGGTATTTGTGTATGGTACTGAAATTGGGTTGTAAAATGTGGTTATAACCGATGAAAAGCAGATTCGAAATACAGATATAATTATTATGGAAAGACCGGTAAATAACTCCAATGTATCGCATGAGGTTTCGGAGTATATTGATCCCTCAGAGCCTTGCTTACGACGTTTCAGGATCAGTGTCTAAAGGGAATAGTTTAAGAAATGGTGAAACTCCTGTTGGTGGATACTTTGAAAAAGAAAGTGCTCTGGCAAAGAGCTGTACAAAGTGGAAGCTGTTTCTGTAAGTGGCTAAAGACCATAATTTAATGAACCGGACTGAGACTCCACTCAATTTTTCTGTGATTGATGTTATTTGGGATACCCTGCTCTACATTGCCCGCCAAAATGCATTCACCGGATAATGGAATGTCATATACTGTTGATGTCAGGTTAAAACGTTCAGTTTTTTCGGAAACATCCTCGCGGAACAGGCTGCCATCAGGAAACAGGTATTTTTGGGTAGAAACGGTTAACGCCTCGATAAAAGCATCGTGCATAGTAATACTATACATTTCATCCTTTAAACTGATAAAAAAATGAAGGGCTGCATCAGAAGAACCGGAACCGGTAGTTTTATGATGGCTTTCCACCACGGCTCCATGCGGATTGACCATGATCGTTAAGGACTCCCGATCGATATTCAGTGAGGCCGGTCCGGCACCTTTCCAAGAAACAATCTCACTGTCCGGTGATTTAGTTTTTACAACCCGGAATGTTCCTGTTTTTGTAAGTTCGTGATTAACTGTGGTATGATTTTCCTCCGGCCCGAACTCATGCTGAAAAGCATTTACCGTTGTAATAGAAAGTTCCCACTGTGAGACATCTGCCATAGATGCTGCACGACATTCGGTTATTCCTTTGTCTTCAAAAATCAGATTCCCTTCAGTGAGAAATAAACTTAAATACGGAAAGAAAAGCAGTATAATAATTTTCATCAGAAGGCTCCTTTCAGGGTCTAACAGAAATGACATTAATTTCAATTTGGCCATCCACAGAGCCAAAACTATGTACAGAAGGCTGAAGCAGCTGGCCTTCGGAACCCCGGATTTCTCCAAACGCATTGGCATTTACAGCGGCCTCAAGTGAAAGAAGTATCTGTGCATTCACTGTCCTGCCAAGATGTATGGTTTGCGAACCACTTGTCGAAACCGATTCATCCAGAATGTAGAACAGGTATTCGCTGTGGGGTTCAAAGGGAAACATATCCACTTCCTCTCCGCAACTTCTTATCATGTTCATCATTAAAATTGCATCTAATTGAGCTTCATCGGGATCCCCTCCAAGTATGGTATTGAGATTCCATCCAATTTCAATATCCACCTCGTGCCCCCCCAAATTGTCCATATCAATTACGTAAATAACACCTGATTCAATAATTCCAAAAGGATCGGCACCACTCACACTTGCTTCTGCATTTGTGTTCACAGCCTCTACCTGTGGTTCGGCTATGGCACCCACTTCAAAGTCAATTGATATCCTTGTATTATCATCATGCACTTCAAAAGTGTTAGATGCTGCAGCCTGGACGGTTGCACCCGCACTTTCCGCAGTGAATTCTGAAGCACCGTTTCGGCCAAGTTCCATACCTCCTTCCCAGAAATTGCAGGAAGATTCCATTTGCAGCCTTGAAAGGCTGGATGGACTGCTGTTTGTAATTGAGGGAGATCCGTGAGGACGGACAACCGCACCGGCGAGAGCTCCGAAATCATCACCCGGAACCAGGGTGGGATCCAGTCCTGCACTGATTCCGATTGCAGGGCCGGGGGTTCCAATTCGATCATCAGAATCCGTGGAGCTATCACTGCAAGCAACTCCAGAAAGCAAAATTAACAGAAGTGAAATAAGCAAGGTACGTTTCATAACTACTCTCTTTTTTTGGTTTAATATGTACAGTTTCTACTAATGTTGTGTCGAATCTAAAAAGACGTGTAGGGCATCGGACGAGGTTTTTCGAAAAATCAATCCATTAGATGATTGTTGTGATCCCGGATCAACTCGTAAGGTGACTCACTCACACTTTTACAATTGACATAACACTAAATCGCAGCCGAAAAGAAAAAGAGGTCAAAAAAATGTTTATGTGTCGGAAAATTTTTTTGAATTAAAAACTCTTTGAAAGAAAATGTCATAAAAATTTGTTTATTTATTGTTGAACCCTGCCTGCCAACGTGATGGAGTTGAGATGAAAAGAGATCATAATATCGCCGGGTTGTTATTGGAGTTGAATAATGGGTCACCGTATGCATATGACCTGCTCTTTCCCCTTGTCTATGATGAGCTGCAAAAGATTGCAGAAAAACTATTGTTTTATGATGATTTTTGGATCTGCCAGTTAACTTTTTCAAAGACAGATCTTGTTCACGAAACGTACCTGAAGATGGGAAGCAATTCCACAAAAAAGTACTGGGAAAGTGAAGCACATTTTTTCAGAATTGCCTGCCGCTGCATGCGCTCTATTCTGATAGACGACATTCGAAAAAAAACAGCAGAGAAAAGAGGTGGTTCGATGATAGAAACCGAATATTTGGATCATTTATGGGATGGAATCAGGGAAGAAGATGCCCCGGACAACATCCATAAAGCGCTGAGAAAGCTGAAAAGGCAGAATAAGCGTTTGGTGAAGATTGTGGAATTGCGATATTTGCTGGGTTTGAATATCATTCAAACCGCAAGGCTGCTGAATATTTCAGCCAGTACGGTTAAGCGCGACTGGGTAAAAGCCAGAAAGTGGCTTCATAAAGAGCTGACCCTGTCAAAATGTTAGAAAATACCGATAATTCGTTATGGCAAGCTGTTATAAACAATAGTAAATATTTCAGGTACTTCAAGCTGTAGTGAGAGGCTATTCGCAGATATCAAATCTGCCTGAATAGATTCATCCGGGTTGCTCAGCAGCCAGGAACCAGCAGAATTATTACTCTCTATATCCCAGCTTATTTCTAAGGATGAACTCGCGCCGGGTGTGATAATCAAACTCCATTCCCGGTATGCACCATAGGGATTTCTGTAATCATGCAGTAATCTTTTTCCCTCTGTCTGAAACCATGCAAAAAGCACCCCATCCGGCGGCGCAGGCGGAGCTTCCAGGTCTATAAAACTGTCAAACCCATCTGTGGCTCCCGGTACTTTGCCAAATTTGAGGTCAGTGATAAACCGGCCATCTGTAACCCGGAGATTTATCCGGGTCTCATCACTCGCCAATATAAAGTTTGCATTCACCAGCGTGTTTTTAGTGAGTGTAATTTGCAATGGATTTTCTGTTGATTCCACATCACCCGACCAGTGAGAAAAACTCCAGTTTTGGTTGGCCAGAGCGAGTAATTCTACAGTGCTGCTACCTGTAGTAACCACGGTACCCCCGGTTGTGGGTAATGACGACGTTACGATAATAAAAGCACCATCACTCTCATTAAAAATATTACAGCCAAATAGAAAAGTGGTCACAATGAATGCAACCACCAGTGCAGATAATATTCTCAATTTATATGTTTTGAATCGGTTTCGAGACATCGTCTTCATAGCTATTTGATCAGTGTAATTTTCCGGATTTGTGATTCACCGCCAGCCATAAAGCGCACAATATACATGCCGGTTGAGAGGTGAGTTGCATCAAAATTCACTTTGTACTCCCCGGAAGTCTGGATTTCGTTGGTAAGTACCTGAACCCGGCGGCCGATAGAATCGAACACCTCAACTCGAACAAACCCGTGATTGCGAATCTGGTAGCTGATGGTGGTTGCCGGGTTGAACGGATTTGGATAATTTGGCAATAGCCTGTTCTCCGTTATGGCTTCATCCATTCGGATTCTCATCATCTCAATCCGGTCGTATTCTCTCAACAGCTGAATCGGTTTTCCGGGAAGTATATCTGCGGTATACTCATCATTTCCATTGCTCATTCTGAACCGCCAGGTATACGCTGAATATTCATCCAGGCCATGAAGGGACACTGTTACCGGAAATTCATTTGAGCGAATATGAATCCATTCTGAGTGCGAATCAACCAGGTTCAGACTGCCTGAAGTTCGAACATCAAGCAGGTCGCCCGGGGGTAATGGCGGCAGGATGTAGCTCATTTTCTCATCATTTGAAACCGGGTAATCCGACATCCAAATTTTTCGCTTCTGGCCAGCTTGCTGAAATTCAATCCAGCTTTTGGTTTCATTGAAATTTACAGCCTCTTTCAGAGCAACTTGTTTGTTCTGTTCAGTTTGGTCATCCATTTTCAGGTTGATTACTCCTTCGCCAGAGGCATATATCCAGTAGCCATTATTTGGTAATAGTGTCTGAACAGCAGTATACCCAGTGGGTGAAAAACCGAATACGGGTGCCTGGGTCAGAATACCGGATTCATCTGCAATATTGCTCACTGTAGCCGGAGCAGACAGGCTTCCAATAAGGTTCCAGCCCTCTTTCAGATTGTATGTTGACGAGGTGAGTCCTGACCCCGTAACTGGTACTGTTTCCGGATCGAAGGTGCGTGATTTGATCCAGTAACCGGCCGAAGGCATCAACTGATCCGATAATTCGTATTGGTTGCTGAATCCAAACAGTGTAATGTTTTCGTGACCGGGCAGAGGAGTAACAAGCGGAGAACTCACAAGCCTCCATTCGGTTTGGTCTGCGATGATAGAGCTGTTGAAAAAGGTGGCAACCTCAGATAGACCGCCTTCAACACCATCGGTATTCAGAGCTGAAAGCCTGTAAAACAGTGTGTTACCTGATGGGGCTCCATCCACATAAGAGGTTTTGTTTGCTGCTGCCTGGCCGATCTGCATCAAATTATCGGGTGATTCCCCCCGGTAGATGATGAAATTCTGAATGAAATCGAAGTTCATCGGCTGCCAGGTAATTTTCACTTCTGATGCATCCCCGGTCAAATCCGTAATTACAGGCGGATCGGGCACTAGTACCGGGACCGCTTCAAACTCTATCAGCGCAATATCATTCAGCTCAACTCCAAAAACGGTTATGCGCAGGATTACGGAGCCAACGAATTCGCTCACTACAGTAAACCTGTATACTCCACTATCGCTCTCAACTGGTTCTGAAGCGGATGCAATTCCGTTTATCTTAATGGAAAAGTGATCGGGACTGACCCCGGTGATCAGCTCATCTTCTTCGTCTATGAGTGTAATCGTGACGGTTGATGAATCTTCACCATCCGCAAGGTGGGGTGATGTTGCCGTTACCTTCGAATTGGCTGTATCCACAACAGGTTCTGGCTCTGTAAATTCGATCTCTGCAATTTGAGTAAGAGGGAATCCCAAAACGAGAAATTTAAGGTTGATCACACCCGGTCGTATACTTACAACCGTGAGCTCATAAATACCCTTGGTATTGGTTTCATTAATTTTTGATGCGGTGACTCCATCAGGCAGTTCAAAATCAAAATCTTCAGCCAACAAACCGGAAATTGGTTCGCTTTTATTATCCCGTAGTTTTATGGAAATGGTTGAAAAATCCTCGCCATCGGCAAGATGGGGTGATGTAGCGGATACAGCAGAACCGTTTACATCCACAACAATCTCAGGCTCTTCAAACACTATAAATGCTCTTCTGTTGATGTTTACACCACCAGCGGTAACAGCAACAGTTACAGTCCCGGTTTCCGTGCTTGTTACTTCGAACAGGTAGGTTCCGGGTTTATCGGTTTCGGTAACCGGAGAAGCAGTGGCATTTCCTGACAATGTGACTTCGAAATCATCTGCGGTAAAACCGCTAATAACATCATCATGTTCATCCCAGAGAAAGACGTTTACTTCCGAGGCATCCATGCCATTGGCAATGTGTGGAGTTGTGGCAGAGATGATCGAAAGATGTGCATCAACCACTTGTGGCGGTGATTCGAAATCTATTTCCGGTTGATCGTTCAATTCTATTCCATCAACAGATACAGTTACGGTAACAACTTCAGCTTCATTATTTATTACAGAGAATGTGTAAGTACCTTCAGTGTCGGTTTCAGTTACCTCAGAAGCTTTTGCGCTTCCGGAGAGTATGACTTTAAAGTCCGCATGACTGAACCCGGTAATTGGAGTATCATTTTGATCGCGGAGCAGGATAGTAACCACAGACATATCTTCACCATCGGCCAGGTGGGGTGATGTTGCTGTTACGGATGAATGTTCCGTATTTACAATCTGTGGCGGTGCTTCAAATTCCACTTCGGGCTGAATATCCAGCTCAACGCCACCGGCTTTTACCGTAATCGTGACGTTTTCAGCGATGGTGTTCGTAACCATGAAGGTGTAGACTCCTTCAGCAGCGGTTTCACTGACGGCCGATGCCACAGCACTGCCGGTTAGTTCAATCACAAAATCATCATTCATAAACCCGATAATTGGCTTTCTGTCTTCATCAACCAGGGAAATCAGAACTTCAGATGCATCTTCACCATCGGCCAGGTGTGGTGTGGTGGCTGCAACTTTTGAAAGTGATGCATCCGGCACTTTAGGTGGTGAGATAAAATCGATTTCGGGCTGATCATTCAGTTCAATGCCCTCAGCAGTTACTGCTACGATAACAATTTCTTCTTCTTTGTTGGTTACGGTAAACCGATAGGTGCCCGGTGTGTCGGTCTCGGTTATGGATGAGAATACAGCACTACCTTTTACCTGGATGTTGAAATCATCATTTGTGCGACCGGGAATTGGCTGGTCGTTTTCATCTCGCAACAGTATGGTAACAGTGGATGTTTTGACATCATCCATAATTTGTGGGGAAGATGCCGATACGGTTGAGTTTTCGGCATCGGGAACTTGAATGGGTTGTTCAAACAAGATTTCGGGTTTTACTTCAAGTTCAACTCCGAGTACGGATACAGTCACAGCAACATTTTCAGCGACTGTGTTCGTAACCATGAACGTATAGAAACCTCCTGTTGCGGTCTCGCTGACGTCTGATACAACAGCACTTCCAGTTAGCTCAATCAGGAAATCATCACTCTGCAAGCCGGTAAACAGTTCCCGGTCTTCGTTTGCAACCGTAATGGTTACCGTGGAGGTGTCCTCACCATCGGCAACGTGCGGCGAAGTTGCATTCACAATCGACTCTCTCGGATCAACCGGTTTGATGAAGGTGATGATCACATCTTCCAAAGCTGTACCACTTACGTTAATTTTTATTTCTGCAATTCCCGGTTTATCAGAAGTCACAGTAAACGTATAGGTTCCCGGTACGTCCGTTTCGCTGATGGTCGTCAATACTCCAACGGCACCGTGGCTGAGCGTAAAGTCACCCGGGTTCAACCCGCTTATCGGTTCACCTTCCGTATCCACAACTTCGATAGTGACAACAGAAGCATCCACACCATCTGAAAAGTGGGGAGAGGTGGCCGATGTTGATGAGGCATCGGCATCCACGATTTGAACGGCTGCTTCAAAAATTATTTCGGGCTGCTCATCCAGCTCTATACCTTGGACGGTTACTTTCAGCGTAACGGTTTCGATCTCGGTGTTAGCGATCGTGAATGTGTACGTACCCGGAGTACCGGTTTCTTCCACATCAGTGGCAGTTGCGCTGCCTGTGAGTTCGACTAAAAAGTCATCGTTTGTCAAACCGGTGATAGGTTCATCATCTTCATCATGTACTGTCACAGTTGCGACGGAAGTATCTACGCCATCGGCGATGTGCGGGCTGGTTGCAGATACCGATGAATTTTCAGCATCCACAATTTGAACCGGCTCAGTACAATCCTCGGCCGGTTCATCTCCGGTAATAGTCCAGTTATATGTATCCGTCAAAATATTTCTGGCATCAACGGCACAGTATGTTCTGCCGGCAGCTCCAAAAGCAACATTTAGCCTGGGTTCTTTTTCCGACCAACCGATCAATGTTGCATCATAGTTTTTGCGAGACAGGCCGGTATTTGCCAACATGAAACTCATTGTTGTAACACTTTCAATATTCCAACCGCCAAGTGATTGATCAAATGCAGCTGCATTTAAAAATAATCTCGACATATTGGTAACCTTTGATACATTCCAACTACTGCCAACGGGCTGATTGAATACTGCTGCACCATCGAACATTCTGGACATGTTGGTAACATTCGATACATCCCAGTATGAAATGTCGGAGTTAAATGAAGTTGCAAGAGCAAACATTCCACTCATGTTGATTACCGATGAGACATCCCAGCCAGACAGATTACCATTAAATGCAATTGCACTTGAAAACATGCTACTCATGTTGACAACCTTTCCTGTATTCCAACCCTCTTCCGTATCGGAATTGTAATCCAGGTTCTGGTTAAAAGTGGTTGCATTGGAGAACATGGAAGACATGATCGTAACATTTGATACATCCCAATTGCTTATGTCCTGATTGAATGTCGTTGCCCCGCCAAACATCGTGCCCATATTGGTTACGGACGAGACATCCCAGCCAGTAAGATCGCTATCGAATGCACTTGCGCCTCTGAACATTGCATTCATGTTGACAACTTTTCCGGTGTTCCAATCGCTGATATCACCATTGAAGGATATCGCTGCTTCGAACATGCTTCTCATCATAGTAACATTCGACACACCCCAGTCTCGCAAATTCTGGTTAAAGACGCTTGCCCCTTGGAACATGCTCTCCATTGTCGTTACACTTGAAACATTCCAGCTTCCAATATCAGCGTTAAAATCTTCTGCATCACGGAACATGGAAGCCATTGTTGTGACTTTTTCCGTATTCCAACCGCCGATTTCGCCATTAAATGATCTTGCCCGCTGAAACATGGCAGACATCGTTGTAACATTTTCTGTATTCCAGCCACTTATGTCACCGTTAAATGAGGTTGCATCTAAAAACATGCCATTCATCCTGGTAACGTTCGAGACATTCCAGCTGTTTAAATCCTGGTTGAAAGAAGTTGCTCCCCGGAACATCCCACCCATGAATTCAACCGATGAAACATTCCAATCTGAAATATCGCCATTAAATGAACCGGCATTCCAGAACATTTCCTCCATGGACGTTATCGTTGACACATCCCAATGATTCAGATCACTATTCAAGCTTGAGGCGCCCAGAAACATTCGCCGCAAATTATCTACATTGCTGAAGTTGGGTGCATCCGGCGCATTTACAACGAGATTACTTGCACCAGCAAAAGCCATCTCCATTGACCTCCATTGAATATCTCCCCACTGTTCAATCGAAAGTATTTTTTCTGTATCACCTCTTTGATTGAAATATATTTGCGGAAAGTCCCCCGAAATAGATACAGTGTATGTTCCGGGCTCACTGTATGTGTACTCAATGTAATGGCGGGGATCTATACCCGAAGGCATTGGTGTATAAGAAGCACTTGAACCATCACCCCAATCCACTGTAATATTATAACCATCTCCATATAGCGGAATTCTAATTTGGTTATCTTCTGAGTCACCCGAATTATTCGTTTTCCAGGTGGTGACAAATGGGGCAAACGAGTCTGAACAGTCTGCAGCCTGCTCATCCCCGTCAATATCCCAGCCGTAAGCATCAACCAATTTTTCGCGGGCATCCACAGCGCAGTAGGTCAGCCCATCTGCTCCGAGATTTATACCGGTCGGTTCACCGCCATTTGCATCAATACGATCAGCCCATTCAATCAGCAGGGCATCATAGTTTTCTTTTGAAAGGCCAGACCGGTCGAACATCTGAAACATATCTTCACCAAAATCGCCGGTAATAGCGGTTATATCCCAATTACTTAAATCCTGGTTAAAGTTCACTGCATCCTCAAACATGCCTCCGGCGGGGAATCCGTCTGCCTCGCCAAAATTCTTCACACTGCTCACATCCCATCCGCCAATATCCCGGTTAAAAGCCGTTGCACCGAAAAACATGCCGCCCATATTGGTCACGCTGCTTACATCCCATCCTGTTTCCGTAACCGGATTATACCCGATATTCTGATTAAAACTTTCGGCGCGTTCAAACATCATCGCCATGTTTTCCACCTTGTCTACATCCCATCCGCTGATATCACGATTGAACGAAGTGGCGTGCTGAAACATCTGCTGCATATCGGTAACATTGCCCACGTTCCAGTTGCTGATGTTTCCGTTAAAGGCGCTCGGTTCATCAAACTTGCCCTGGAACATACGCCGCATGGTTCCAATGTTGGAAACATCCCAGTGGTTCAGGTCGCTGTTTACCTTCAATGCCTCACCGAACATCGCTTCAAGTGATGTCACGTTACGCAGATCGGGTGCATCTGTGGCGGAGATCTCAAGATTGGTGGCCCCATAGAATGCAAACGCCATCGATTCCCATTCTATATCGCCCCACTGCTCAATTGAAATGAGTTTATCCCTGTGCGCCTGGCTCACATTAAAACGCCCAAGCTGAATACGGGGAAACGTACCGGTAATTTCAACCCTGTAAACACCAGGCTCGGGAACATTGATAACTCCATCCCCGTTTACCCCGGTGATTGTACCACTCACTAGATCGGGCAACTCCCAGTAGATATCGTAGTTATAGGTAAGGCCGGATGTTTGAACCGGGATGAGAATCTGTCCATCTGAAGTGTTCCACAAGGTTACAAATGACTCACCGGCAGTTGCAGCTTCTTCAAAAACTATTTCAGGAGTATCTGATAGATCCACAAAATCTGCTCTTACATAAACGGTTACGATATCTTCTGAAACATTGGTTACCTGAAAATGATACGTTCCGGGTGTTGATGTTTCTGTAACATCCGTTGATTCTGCATTTGTGGCTTCACCAATGCCTTCCAGATCTATTAAGAAATCATCGTTTGTAAAGCCTGGAATGGGTTCATTTGACTCGTCCCTCAAAATGATAGTCACGGTTGAAGCATCAGAACCATCCGCCAGGTGCGGACTCGTTGCTGTTACAGATGAATTCGATGCACTAACGGTAGGAGGTGGAGGCGGGGATGGCTCATTCTCAAAAAGTATCACTGGTTTCTGAGTGAGCTCTGTTCCAACCGCAGTTATGGTTACAGTTACACTCTCTTCAACTGTGTTGGTTACAGAAAATGTATAGACACCATCAAATTCGGTTTCGGTTACATCTGAGGCAATGGCACTACCCGTTAACACGATCAGGAAATCGTCGTTTAAAAGGCCACTAACCGGTTCATCTGCCGTATCCAAAAGTTTAATGGTAACCAACGACTTATCTATCCCATCCGCTATATGTGGTGAAGTAGTATCAGCGTCAGAATTGGCGGCGTCCACGACCTGTGCAGGTGCGTTAAATATAATTTGTGGTTGAACTGTTAATTGAATGCCATCGGCAGTAATGGTTACGGTGACGCTCTCTTCAACAGTGTTGGTTACCGAAAATGTATAGACACCATCAAATTCGGTTTCGGTTACATCTGAGGCAATGGCGCTACCTGTTAACCCGATCAGGAAATCGTCGTTTAAAAGTCCGCTGACCGGTT
>JAFIFB010000110.1 GCA_020832285.1 Balneolaceae bacterium | reverse complement strand
CATTTCTCACCAAGAAATTTGGTTGTGGGCAAGGCGTCTCGGAAATGGTGGCGGAAACGTACCAGAGTACGTTGAGCAAATCATTTCCGAGACAACACAGCCCACGGGCAAATTTCGCAGCATCTGACAGGGTGTTTTTGGGGCAATCGCCGAAATTGCAGGCTAAGGCATTAATAATCAGATTGATAGATTTATTCATAATTTTTTCTGTGAGAAATGCGGGTTAGTCGAGATGACAGGAGCCATTATTAACTACAGCAGGCGGCGTATAAGAATCCCAGGTTTACGGCATCTGAATTTACGCCGCTACTATGTTTTTTGCCATAATATCCCTACTGCCAAGGTGAGAGATTTTCATCGAGACTAAAAATTTACTTGAATGGATTGGAATCCGAAAAACAGTGAATAGCTTCTTTACAAATAATCCGGTTATTCAAACAGACGAATTGTTCACCTGAGACAGGGTCAGATATTCTGGCTCGAACTGCTGTACATCGCGTTGAAGAAAGTGCGGTTTTACAAGCGGATGGTACCATCCCTGGATCAGGTTCTTTGCAGAGATCGCTTCGGTTCCGTAAAAACTGATCTGATCCCTGTTTTCGATCTCCATCCGGTTCCAGCCGGTTCCGACAACAATATCTCCCTGCTGAATTTCACCTTCAAGCCTGGTTAATTCGACTACTTTCGGTTCAGATATTACAAGCTTCTCTTCGGCCGGGTACTCGGTTTTCTGATGATAGAGATGCTGGCGCCGGGCATCAATCACAGCATGAACGCGAGCAGGATAGCGGTTCAGAAATGGTACGGCGAAGCTGAAGAGTGTAGGAAGTGTCCAGAGGGGAACATCCCGCTGAAAGAGCAATCCTTTGATCGCCGCTGCCCCGATTCGCAACCCGGTATAGGAACCCGGGCCGTGACTGAAAAGCACCGCTTCAAGATCTCGGATGCCAATTTCGTGACGGTCGAGAAGTTCACGTGTGAAGGTAAAAGTACGCTCGGAATGAACCCCTCTCCCCTCTATTCTTTTTTCCACGATGGTGCGGCTGTTTTTTCCGAGGGCAACCGAACAGACGGGTGTGGAGGTCTCGATGGCGAGGATCATAACCGCTGACCCTCGATATACCAGGTATCGTTGCTTAACGACACCCATCGCTGATAAAGCTGTCGAAGCTGGTTATAATCATCGGCTGGAAACTCCTTGCGGCTGATATCCACTTCAAATGTATACTCAATACGGTTTTGCTCGGTCAGATACTCTTCGAACAGGCTTGCACCCCGAAGGCTTGTGGTGTTGGTGTCGCCGGATACATCCACCGAAAAACCATCGGGAAGCTCAATATTATAATTAATTGAGATCAGTTCGGGAGCATCGAGTGTGATGGGGGCCCGTCTTTCGTCCGACTCAAAAGGATTGCGGAACAGATAGCCAACCACCATCGGACGAAATTCAATTCCTTCGGTAAATGTGACTGCATAATTTGGGATTTCAAAAGTTGTACTCACCCGCACATCATCAAGATCACGATCATCCACGCGTATTTCGTTTCCGGAGAGTTCTATATCATCATAAACATCAAAAAAAGTTTCGCGTATGATGTCCCGAAGCGGTGTGCCCCTTTCCAGGTTCTGGCGGATCTGCTGCGCGGGGTATCCCCTGGTCTGGGCAAAAAGTGTACCCCTGAGATTGCCGTTGTGTGTAAGGACCGCATCCAACGCAATGTCGAGCTTGAAGATACTGCGCTCCGGAGAAATATCGATCCATTCATACCCATCCTCACCCAGTGCCATTCCCTGCTCATTGTAGGCCTCCACAGGAATAAGGTTCGGCACACTGTTGGGATAAGACGCATCCATAAAATAGGTATCGCCTTCAATTTCACTCACCACAAGCAAGCTGTTGAACTGGAACAGTGAGGGAAATGACTTGTTGATACGTCCGAAATCCCGGTTGGAGATATACAGCGGTTTTGCTTCGATCCCCGCACCACGAAGCATGGCCAGCAGTGTGAGATTAATTTCGGCCTGATCCGATGGCTCTCCCTCAATTACATGTTCTAAACTGCGCTCCGGAAATACACCCGGCTGCTCGTTGAATTGAACTGTTCCGTTCAGAAGGCGGAATATGGCATTCATCGCCTCTTCTTCAGTCTCTTCATTTGCAGCGATATCGCGCCCTGCATTTTTCAGGTCGTCAAATTCGTCAATCAGGCTGTAGGGATTGTAGTTCCGGTAAATTTGAGCGGCCACATAATCCCAGCTGTTTTCGAGGGACTGCCGCGGCATCCCAAACTCACTGATCTGAAATTTCATTTTCGCGCGAATGTCATCAATTGAGGAGATATAGGTAGCAGCATCCACAGCAGGAATATCTTCGGCACTCCATTTCTGAACAAAAACCGGATCGGGCCGCTGGTAGGTAAACACAAGAGGAATGCTGCTGGTATCCACGCGATGCTCTTCGTATTGAACGTCAAAATTTACATTCTGCTCCACCACATCGTAGCGGACAAAATCAGCATTTTGCACATAAAGTGTGGCTTCACGTGTGGGTACCCGATGCGCAAAATAAAAATCGGGGAGCTCTTCAATGTAGCGGCGTTCAAGGGTGTATTTGTACTCGATGATGGAACCCTGCTCAACATCGGGCATTTCGAACTCGAGAATTCTGTACCGTGTATTCAGATCAACAGTGGCAGTAGTACCCCGTTCGAGCCTCGATTGGGTGCCATCGGGGTGATGGGTCACCGCTTCAAAATTGACGATGCGTTCAACATCATCAGCAAAATAGTACGGAATGCCCACCATCGAAGCTTCAGCTTTTTCGAGAGGATCGTCGGTGTGCACTTTTATGCGGATCAGATTATCCACCATCGCTACGATACCCCGGTCGCGCTCCTGAACACGAATAAGGGACTCTTTTTTCAGATATTCGTAGGGATATCCGTGGCCCCCGTCTGCCTCAAAGTCGCTCTCTGAAATATCACCAAAGCGGTTAAATACACGAACTTCATCCAGAATTTCCCTGTCAAACTGTGCCTTCACTTCCATGGAAAGGCACAGGAACAATATCAACATCAAGAATGAAGGTAACCGCATAGATCAACCAAACAATCAGTTTTTTAGCCTGTTTACGGCAAATCGGCCTTTGTTATAAACGGCAACAGCCCGGCCGGAGAGCTTGTCGTCAATATAGGGAGAGTTTTTCGATTTCGAGCGCACTTCAGATGAACGATACACCCACTCCTCATCTGTATTAAACAGTGTAAGGTTCGCTTTATTTCCCTCTTTTAGCTCAGGAACGGGAAGATTTAAAATTTTTCTCGGGTTGATGATCAGTTTTTCCAGAATTTGTTCCAGTGTAAGAGCACCCGGATTCAGGAGCCGTTTCACGCAGATGCTCCAGGCCGTATCCAGTCCGATGATTCCGTTGGGCGCATAAATAAATTCTACCTCTTTTTCTTCAACAGCATGCGGGGCGTGGTCTGTACAGATCACCTCGATAGTTCCGTCTGCAAGGCCTTCAATCATAGCATCCACATCATCCTGTGTACGCAGCGGGGGATGCATTTTTACATGCGTATCAAACTGTCTCCTTTCAATCTCTTCATCAGTCAGATCAAAATGGTGGGTACAAACTTCTGTGGTTACATTGACGCCGTCGGTTTTGGCTTTTCGCACCAGGTCGGCTGCTTTTCGCGTGCTGATATGAGCCACGTGAACATGTCCGCCCGTAAATCCGGCCAGCAGAATGTCGCGGGCAATCATCACCTCCTCGGCGATCGACGGGGTTCCGTCCAGCCCGAGCCGTGCAGAAACCTCACCTTCGTGCATGTGTCCCGGCCGCGAAAGGTCCAGGTCTTCCTCATGATTGATCACAGGTACTCCCAGCATTGACGAATATTCCAGTGCCACACGCATCACCTGGGAGTTGTAGACCGGATCACCATCATCACTGAAGGCGACTGCACCTCCATTTTTCATATCCGACATCTCAGCGATCGATTTCCCTTTGCGATCCTTGGTTACACAGCCGATCGGATGCACATCCACAAGCTGATCTTTCGCTTTATTTCTGATGAATTCCACCACATCTCTTGTGTGGATGGCAGGCTGGGTATTCGGCATACAAGCCACTTCGGTAAACCCGCCAAACATGGCCGACCGACATCCAGTTTCGATGGTTTCTTTGTGTTCATATCCCGGCTCGCGAAAATGAACGTGCATGTCCATCCATCCGCCGCTCACGAATGCACCGCCGGCATCAAAGAGTTCTTCACCATCGGCCTGTTTCAACTCTGGAGTCAGTTCCGTAATCACTCCGTCTTTGATTCGCAGGTCAATTGTTCTATTTCCGTCGTGGCCATTTCCCGCAGGCCTTACGTTTTTAAGTAAGAGATTCGGGGTTTGATTCATCAGAAAAATGCGGTTTTCGTTTTGGGTTCAAATATAGGCTGATTTGATGTGAAAACCGATTTTCAGTTTTGAAAAAACGTTAAAGGGGTGCAAGCGGGATACTGGGTGCGGGATGCGGGATGCTGGTTTCTGTGTCACAAACGGGACGCTTGCGCCAACAGGTTTTTTCTTTCCAGTAAATTATTAATATGTACGTTTACAAATTCCCCTTTTTTAGTTCCTCGGCAGCATAATTTGCTGCCCTGGCGGTGATGGCCATATAGGTGAGGGATGGATTTTGATTGGCAGATGAGGTCATGCAGGCACCGTCGGTTACAAACACATTTTTGCAGGCGTGTACCTGGTTCCATCGGTTCAGAACAGATGTTTCCGGATCATGGCCCATCCGGGCAGTACCCATTTCATGAATACCCAATCCAGGCCCGCCGATATTATCAAATGTATTGATGTTTTTAAAACCGGCGGCTTCGAGCATTTCGGCTGCATCGTTTTTCATCTCTTCACGCATCTTCAGCTCGTTTTCTTTGAATTCCACATCAAAAACGGCCGTGGGCATTCCCCATTTGTCTTTTTTATCGTGATTGAGCCACATGCGATTTTCGTGATAAGGAAGCATTTCGCCGAATCCGTTCAGTCCCATCGTCCAGATACCGGGACGCTGAACAAACTCTTTAAGCTGGTTGCCAATTACCAGTTCACGGATTGCTCTCATCCAGTTTTGACGGCTGGCCGATCCCTGATGATGAAACCCGCGCAGATAGTCACGCTGCTCATTCCCAAGATTCCTGTATCTCGGAATGTGAATGGAGGCGGGCCTTCTTCCGTAAAAATATTTATCATCAAATCCATCAATCTCTCCCGATGCCCCCGCGCCCATGTGATGATCCATCAGGTTACATCCCAGTTCGCCGGAATCGTTGCCCAGCCCATCCGGAAAACGATCGGAGGTCGAGTTGAGCATAATCATAGTCGTGGCAATACACGAAGCGTTTAGAAAAATCACATCTGCATAAAAATCAATCTCTTCGAGAGTTTCAGCATCCACCACCCTTACACCAGTAGCTTTTCCCAGTTCTTCATCAAAAATCACGGAACTCACGATAGAGTGCGGACGCAGCGTCATATTCCCGGTCTCTTCGGCTGCTGGAAGAGTTGCTGCATTGCTGCTGAAATAGGCACCATAAGGGCATCCTCTGATACAAAGGTTCCGGTACTGGCACGATCCCCTCCCCTTGTGAGGCTGTGTAAGATTGGCAAACCGGCCGATGGTGAGCACTCTTCCCGAAAAGTGTTCTGCAATTTTTTCTCTTGCATGTTTTTCCACACAATTCATTTCGATTGGAGGCAGAAAAATACCATCAGGGGCTTGCGGCAATCCCTCTGCCTGCCCGCTTATACCCGCAAATTCTTCTGTATGATCGTACCAGGGTTTCAGGTCTTCGTACCGGATAGGCCAATCCACCCCGTAGCCGTCCTTTGCATTTTCTTCAAAATCGTGAGGGCCCAGTCGCAGGCTCTGTCTTCCCCACATAATCGATTTTCCGCCCACGTGATAGCCGCGCATCCAGTCGAACCGTTTTTCCTCCTCGTAGGGCTGATCGGTATCGCGCACCCACCAGTGTTTGGTGTCCTGGCGCACAGTGTAGCCTGTTCGCATCTGGACCTCAAAATGTTTGGCTTCTTCGGCTGTGAGCCGGTTTCCGTGCGGAAGTTCCCACGGGTCTTTCATCATCGTTGGATAATCTTCTACATGCCGAACATTCCGGCCGCGCTCAAGAACGAGTGTGTTCAGGCCGTTTTCGGTTAACTCTTTTGCAGCCCATCCACCGCTTATTCCGGTTCCGACTACAATGGCATCGTATGAATTTTGTTTTTTAGCTTTAATGTTTAACCGCATGGAAAAAGGCTGTTTTTTAACTTTAGGAGTTGTTCTGCGTGTTTTATTACGAAAAAGAAGGATTGAAAGTACTGCTCGATGCTACTTTAATCAAAAAATTTAATCGTACGTTCGATTTCTCTTTTGCCAGTATTAATCAGCAGCGACTCATGTGTTCTCACGGTTAGTTTTTCGGATGGGTGTTGGAATCAGAGGATACATGCGATTTAAAGGGGATGTCACACGCAAGACGCTTGCGCCAACAGGCATAACTAATGGAGATGTCACAAGCTGACATTACCCATGTAATAATATTATTTAAAACAAAGTATGTTGTAGATCAATAATTTAAAGCTATACGTAAATATGTTGTTCATTTTGGCTTGATCCAAAACGAACCAAAAGATCAAGGCGGTGAATCAATTTGCGGCGGGTGCTGCTGAGTGACGGAAAAATTTCAAGGCCGATTTAGTTTAAATTCCTTCATAACATTTATTTACGGCTGATGAAATTTTTCAATACGTCACCCATCAGCCACCCTGTTCCCGCCAATTGATTCAAGGCCGGGCAAAGCACAATCAAAAACTTTAACTAAAATAAAAAATTACATGGGTAATGTCAGAGATCACAAGCGGACACTTGCGCCAAAAGGTCATTCTTTCCCCAGTGCACTTCGCGACTCCAGACCTCCAAGGTTTTGGAAACCTTGGAGGTCTTAGATTTATTCACCCAGAATCGTTTCGACCGCTTCTCCGACAGGCCGTTCGTTTTCATAATCAAAGCCCAGTAGCCGTGCCACGGTTTTTGCAATCTGTTTTTGATAGAGCTGCATTGGTTCAATTACCACTCCGAGTGCAGGTGTATCGGGACCGATTGCAGCAATCCACATCTCTTCTGAGCCCTCAATGCCGGATCCATGGTGCCTCCAGTGGTCAATCGGATCAGTGCCCCGCCCGTGATCGGTGCTGATCACCATCGTGGTTTTATCTCTGTATAAGGGATGCGACTGGATATAATCCCACAACTCCGCAATGAATGCATCAGTCTGCCGTGCCGAATAGGCGTAATTCTGAAAGTTACCGTCATGGGCAAAATCATCGGTTTCGCCATAGGCGATATATACCAATCGCGGCTCTTCCCTTTTGATATATTCAAGGGCATAATGATGAGTGAATGCATCGAGCCGGACGGTAGCCCAGGGACTTGGAATCTGCTCCTGGAGCACATTCAGAAAGACCTCTCTGCCCGATAAATTCTCTCCTTCCGCCTGACTGAACCCGGCATTGACCGGAATTCCGCTTCGTTGACTGTTGATGATGTATGGAAACACATCCCACGACCCGAATGCTGCTACTTTTCCTTCGAAACCGGGCTGGTTATTTACAAACTCCAGCACGGTTTGATTTGGATTCCACTCCTTCGCATTACTGTTGATATTTTCATCCACATATCCCACCAGCAGCTCGCTATAGCCGGGATAAGAGAAATTCAGCCCATTTGATACATCTACATGGTTTCCATAAGCTCGATTACCGTACAATTGGCCTTCAGCAGCGATGGTATTCCAGAAAAATGGCAGCAGCAGTTCTCTGCGGACTTCCGGATCATCATGCCAGAAATCTTCGACCAATTGATCGATATTTCTCACATAATCTTCATGCCGTACAAGAACGGAATCAATCCCTGTATAAAGTTCCTGCCATCTCAGTCCGTCAAGGGTGATAAGAAACACGTTTTCGGTTTGCCTCTCCTGTCCGAAAACCACAACTGAAATAGAGAGAAGCAGAATTAAAAGAATGATTTTTTTCATTTTCTGAACCTGTTGAATATTCGATTGTTATTGAAATACCGCTTTTGCCGGTCTGGCGATCCAGGATTCAGGCATTTCAAGGCCAAAAATCCAGGCAATAGTCGCAGCTGTATCATACGTATTGATGAACGGGCCAAGATCCCTGCCGGGCTGCATGTCGGCCACATAATCAACTGCGTTTTCCATCGTATCTTCAGCCCACCTTACACGGTCTTCGGTTTCGTCACGGGGGAGATCGGGCATGTAGCTCAGATTCACCAAATCCTCTTCAAACAGGCGGCCGAATCCAGGCCAGTCATAAAAAACAACAGTTTCCAGATCAGGCCGCTGATCGGGAAACAAAGAAAAGATTGTAGGGAAAAAACCGCCCGGCCCCACTTCCGTTGGTGACAAATCAAAATCATCACGCTCCCAGCTGTTTGAGGTTACCCCGTGCTGTTCAGGCCCGGCACCCATAATCATCGAAGCCCAGTTGGGACTGCTGTTGGTTGGCATCACTGCCCGGGCTGCTAATGTAGAAGCTCCGTTTTCTACAAGGTAATCTAAATAAGGTGTTGATGCGTTCTGAATACCATCCGGACTGAGAGCATCCACACCTATGACTACTACATAGTCCACCCCATTCACTCCCCGCCACTCTTCACCTGATCCCTCCCCGCATCCTGTCAATACCAAAAAAATTGAAGTCAGAAGTACCACCAACATTATTCTGTCTGTTTTCATATTGTCAAAGGTTAGTTAAGTGTTGTATTGATAAAAAATATTGACTCTATGTAGATTTGTGCGAGTTTGAATTACCGGGTGTAACTTATTTCCACGTTGTATAAATAGGCAATAGCTCTGGAGGTTTAAACTGCCAATAGATACATAGAACCTTCATAATTGTTCTGAGTTTCTGCATGATTCAGCTCCAAAGGAGCGCCGGTCAATAACATCGTGCAGCGCGCGATGACAGCAAATCAAACCATCCGGCAGCCCCAACGCGGGCGAAAGCCTGACAAATTAATCCCACACATATCGTTCATCAAAATCAATGCCATAGTTTTTTAAGAACTTCCTGTACTCATCCTTAAAACTCATCTTTTGATGGTGTATGTGCTGATTTTTAATGTATTCAATCACAGTATCCACGCGTTTTGGGGATACAGAGAAAATCCCATATCCATCCTGCCAATAGAAATCAGCATAGGGTTCACCCATGGTTTTGATCCATTTGGATGATCCCTGCTTGACTTGCTGAACCAATGTCATCTGGGCAACTTTTCTTGAAAGAAGGCATAAAAGGTGAATGTGATTTTTATGTCCTCCTACCTGAACGGGATTACATTCCAACTCTTTGCAGATACCCCCTGCATAATTGTAAAGATCGTTTTCGATCTGGTCGTCAATCAGATTTTTTCTGTGCTTTGTGCTGAATATGATATGTGTGTAAACTTTGGAAAGTGATTGTGGCATGGGCAACGTTTTGTCTGGATTACGCCCTTACAGGGCTTACTTTTGCAGCCGATGCACTTGACATAGCGCGCTGCACTATGTTATTGACTTTGCCCCTTTGGGGCAAGCAAGTTCATTAGTTCATTGGTGTTAAAATAATTTCGTTTGTTCTGTCTGTCATGTACTGCGCACACAAATCAAACAGGAACCAACAATTTTGGCGCTATTTTCATCACCCACAAAAATCAACATAGAGTCAAAATGTTTTTGTACTGAATTCGATAAAGAATCACTTCTTCGAAAAGATTTAAAAAGTGCCATCTGATGCTCTGCACATTATTTCGGTATGGAGTGTCATATTTACCACCCTCAGCGAAAATCAGCGATTCATCTGCGCAAATCTGCGAGAAATCAACATGATGATGCTGCTGATTACTATTAAAACTTACGATCCCAGTCCCGAATCCACCTCTCCACCACAACCTTGGTTTGGGTGTAAAATTCCACGGCATGGTTGCCCTGGGCATGGAGATCCCCGAAAAAGCTCTCTTTCCAGCCGCTAAACGGGTAGTAGGCCATTGGCGCTGCCACCCCGATGTTAATACCGATATTCCCGGCTTTGGCTTCATACCGGAACTGTCGCGCGGCGGCTCCGCTGCTGGTAAATAGACAGGCCATGTTTCCGAACGCCTGACTGTTGATCAGTTCGATGGCATCATCCACCGTATCCACATGCATCAGGCCAAATAGGGGGCCAAAAATCTCGGTATTTGCGATGGAGCTGTCGGGGGCAATGTCATCCATGATCGTGGGGAAACTCCAGTATCCATCTTCGAAAGAGGGAACGGTTTTGCCTCGTCCGTCTACCAGAACATTTGCACCTTCCTTCTTTCCGGTTTCGACAAAACTTTCTACACGTTCTCGTGTCTGAGGCGAGATGACAGCTCCCATTTCAGTCTCTTTTTCAAGGCCGTATCCCACTTTTAAACTGGCCGCTTTTTTTGAAATAGCTTCGGTAAACGGCTTCCGGGCATCACCCACGGTAATGGCCAGTGAGTTGGCCAGGCAGCGCTGACCTGCACAACCGAAGGCTGAGTCTCCCACAATTTGGGTAGTCATGTTCATATCGGCATCGGGCAGCACAATCACCATATTTTTAGCCCCACCCTGTGCCTGCACCCGCTTGCCGTGCTCCGCTGCTTTACTGTAAATTTTCCTTGCTACCGGCGTAGAACCTACAAAACTGACCGCCCGCACTGCAGGATGTTCCAGGAGCAGGTCAACAGCCGATTTATCCCCATTTACCAACTGAACCACACCGGAAGGAAGGCCAGTCTGATCGAGAAGCTCAAAAATTTTAACGGCAGACATCGGCACTTTTTCACTTGGTTTCAGAATAAAACAGTTTCCTGCGGCGATTGCGTAGGGCAGAAACCAGAGCGGAATCATGGCCGGAAAGTTAAATGGAGTGATGGCAGTTACCACACCCAGCGGCTGGCGGATCATGTGTTCGTCAACTCCCGTGGCGATATCTTCGTTATTTATGCCCTGCATGAGTGTGGGCATCCCGCAGGCGTTTTCCACATTCTCAATTCCCCGGCGGATTTCCCCCACACTCTCTTTAATAGTCTTCCCGCATTCGTTGGTTATGATCTCTGCAAGTTCTTCAATGTGTTCTTCCAGCAAATTTTTAAAATGAAAGAGATACTGAATCCGTTTTGTAACCGGCGTTCGTCTCCAGCCATCAAAAGCTTCATCCGCAATTTCAATAGCTTTTTCAACATCATTTCTGGCCGAAATTGGAACCGATGCAATCGCCTTGCCCGTAGCCGGATTGATGACATCCTGCAACTGATCTGTTGTAGATGCCTGCCATTCTCCACCGATGTAATTTTTCAGAGTGTTCATTGATCTTTATTTCTGTTGTTATGGTATGTAGTCAAAAATTGAATTGGCTTTCGATTTGTACACTATTTTAGTGCACTTAGCGGAAAGTAGCCGAATCGTGGTTGGTTTGCCAATTATTTTCATCTCCAGATCGATTTTTTTGCAATCAAGTATTTTATGTCGAGGGTCACGGGTATCAGGTGAGATCTTCTCTCGTTGAACAGGGGCCTGGTTCAGGGTACGGAAAAGCGGTGTTGAAGTTGCCTCTTGGATTCCCTTTATCTGTTTTTCTCTTTTTATGGTGGATGTTTGGCAAAAAATGACTGAGTTACTGCAAGTTCTAATAGATAGGGATTTGGTATGGTGATCCACTGGTGTTGTTAATGGGGAGAGGCCCGTCCAGCTCTGCCTTGAATACGTCAACGCAGGCAAATCTAGTAGAAGAGGTGTCCACCTTACCGTTGTTTGTTAGTCTAGTAGCTGAAGATATTGATTGGTACCATTAATCAGTACAAAACGCTTTCTTTGTCACCGCACCGACGTGCCAGAGATCCATACGGGCAAACATGGTATTTATTTTAGTCTCCGAAGTTGTTGTGATTGTTTTACTAGCAAGCTTCCTTCAACTAATCCCTCTGAAAGTTATAGTTTACCTGGTGGAGATGATCAATCTTGTCATTGATGCATTATTCATCGGTTTGTTGATATTCTTAGTAATAGAATTTTAAGTTATCCTAAGATTGATCATAAACGAAATAATTTTTTATTCTTTTCCAATACGGTTAAAAAAAGTATAATAATCCTCATTTTTATTATTGATTCTGGTCAGATAGAGACCAAGTTCTCGCATGTGATAATCCCCCCACATACTCGACTCTCTGCAGGGTATTGATTGACCTTCTGGAACATAATCCCAACCATTAGGATTATGGTAAACTGAGTGCAGTAACAAACCTTGGTGAGTATCATCTGTACTGAGATATGGCTCTCTCAACAGCGTTTCAGCAGTAGTTAGACCGGCCTTGAAATATCGTACACCTTTGTCTTTCTGGCCTTTAGAGCACAGGTAGTTCCCAAGCCTTAACAGTCCCTGGGCACCGATTGCTGCAGCTGAGCTGTCCACGGGCTCATGTTCATTGTATGGATCAGCGATTTTTTCTGTATAGTGACCAAGCTTGTGAAGATTGGGTGCACCGGTGTCCCAATAGGGGATTCCGTCGGAGGATGTATATTCAATATAAAAATCACAGGTTGCTTCTGCGGCTTTAAGCATCATCTGTTCAATCTTATTCCGTCCGCCGAATGGTTCAAGTTCATCATCTGAGATGGTTTCAAGAAATTCAAGCTGTTCGGGGTAGCCGCACATCGCCCAGGAAAGGCCCCGTGTCCAAGTCGTAAACGGAGAAAAACCCTGTTGGGAGTTAGGACAACGGAATCGACCATCGGTCACATTAAAGACTGCTTCGTGAGCAGTTCGTCCGCGAAGGTCGTAAGAATCACGCCCTTCTCCATAATAGATGTTATATCGTGCGGTTGTATCAGCGTGTTCAATCAGCCGACCAAGAAGAGAAATTTTCTCATCGTGTTCGCCGTAGAGGATGTGGCCGAGTTTGTGGCTCAGAGAAAGCGCCCGAAGGGTTCGAACCGTATCCACAAAAAGAGAGTGTGGGCCGTTGAAGGAATGGATAAACCCGGTGCCATCTTCAGTTTGGGTCCACCGTGAAGCCTGTATTGCTCCTGTTGATTTCAGCGCAAGCTCATAAAAGTTTTTCTCCCATTCATCTGGAAAAATTTTACCCTCTTCCATCAAACGCAGCAGCGAGCCGTATGTGCTCACATTGTTAAAGCCATGATCATGCACACCGATGTGAGTGATATGATGGGCCATTAACTCCAGGGTGGCAGTTCTTCCCAAATCAAGAATCCCCTTCTCACCGGTGGCATCGAAATGTAAAATTTCTCCACCAAACTGAAACCCTTGAGTCCATTCGGTCCACCCACGGGTGGTGTATTTGCCCGCTTCTGTAAACACCGGCGAACCTTTCGAGGTATCGTACTCCTTGCGAATCAGTTTAATTTTTCGCGCTGAATGTTCCCAGAGAGTGCCCAGTTTTTGTTTGAAGTTTTCAATATTTAGATCTTTATTGATTTTCATTTTTTTATATATAGATATTCAATAGTTCAAACTTAGAAACTCCACTATTAAAATGAACTATTCTTAGTCAGTGAATGAATTTTCTTAACTGTGATTTTGACAAATTTTTATATTCTTTTAAAGCATTACACATCTTAACAAATTACATATGCAATTTTTCACAAAAACCCATTTTATTAATTAATATTTTTTACTCAAGTGGACGAAGCTCTATACGCCGAAAATAAATTTCTGCACCTTCTGATTGAAAAAGTAGTTGCCCTTCAGTCAGATTTGAATTAAATCCTTTATTGACAATAACTCCATTCAATAAGAATATAAATGTATTCCCTTCACAAATTGCTTCAATTCTATTCCATTTACCTAAAGGATTCTCTATATCTTGCAAACCCCTAAACCCAAGCTCACCACTCCATTCAGGATCTCTGCCAAACCAGAAAATTCGACCATTATCATCGATTGTTCCCTCAAATTTTTTTTCATCGCCTCTTGGATCCCACACATACTGATGATTATAATTTTGTCGTACTAGTGAGGTTAATTCAGAATTAATAAAAGTATTCTGATTATTATCTTCGTACCCTCCTATTAATATGAAATCCCCAGTCCCTCCCTCAATAATTTGGTATTCAATAGATCGCATCCATGGACCATTGAAATCTACTCTGGAATTACCTTCGGGTCCTTGTGCATGTAAAAGAATTCCACTATCCATAGATCTATTCATTCTAGGTTCATAAGTAACAGCTCCCCATCGAAATTCAACAATCAAATGATAATTAGTATATGATTTTTCTGTAATTAGACCTCCAAAATGTTCACCACTTATTCTAATTGCAGGTGCACCGTCAATTTGATCAACGACAGAGAAAACATTCGTTGGATCTTCAAATTGAAAATCTACCAGCCAGGTATAAAAACCAGTCAAATCTTTTCTATTAAACAACTCAATTGTTTCTGTAGGGGTAATAGACTCATTAATTTGAATTTTTTCTTGACAATATGCGTTCTGTGAATCCATATGCAATATTATCATAGTTAATATTGCTAGCAATGAAATACATTTTACTGTGTGTATCATAGACATGATATATACCATTTAATTATAAATTAGTAAGGATAGAAAATTTTATTTATTCATAATTTAACTTGAATTATTTTATGTTTTTTCTTTTTTTAAAATCTGCAATTCCAACAATAGATATAAATATCAAAAAACCTAAAATACCCCAATAACCACCAAGCACCCACAACATGTAAAAACTGGCAGTTGTTATAAGAATTACAGCCCCTATCATCAATGTGTTCCATACTATCCTATATTTGCCTTTAGGCATGTGTTCTCCCATAAGTGCTTTATTATTGATCATCAATAAAAATGTAACATAAGCGATTGGAAGTAGAAAAAAAGTAATGACCGAAACAGGTATGGCCAACCAAAAATATGCATAATTCCAAAAGAAAGGCCCAAGTACTCCAAAACCAGGTAATAACGTACCTAAACAAAAAGCCCACTTGCTGCGTGGTTTACCGAGCACTTCACATACAACCATTCCTGAAATTATCATCATCAAAGTGATACTTGATAGTGCCATTCCCAATACACCTATTCCAAAAATTAAATGGCCAAATACACTACCCAGTAACGGTTCCAGTGAAAATGACAGATCAAAGGCATCTCGTGTAATAAGTGTGGCTGCCATAATATGATCTTCCCTGCTTAGTGCTTCAACTTGGCTTGATAGCTGTTCCTGACTCAATGTTTCATCAATGGATTCATGCAAAATCCGATTCTCCAAAAGCTGATTATATTCGACAATTTGATTAGCTGCAGGTTCCCAGTCTGCAGAATATTCTTCAATGATTCCAGGCTGTGGGATGGTGTGAAACTGACTAGTTGAAGCGATCATAACACAGCTTGTAACTAATATAAAAGGGATTAGTAAACCGAAAGCGAGATCAAACCTCATCATCCCATGATATTCGCGACCCCAGTTACGTCGTAACATAGAATAAGCGAAAAGAAATGTCATATTAATGCCAACTGCATTAGAAATAGCTGCCGCCATTATATTCTGTTGACGAGAGACAATTACATCTGTCCAATACATCCGGGATGTCTCAGACAAGCTTTCCAGCATTGGTAAAAATCCTTCTGCAGGACGAAAAAATAAAGAAAAATTAGGGATAAAACCTCGACTTATTTCCCCCCAATCAATCATATCAGCGACAAAAGTAAGACGTATAA
Organism: Balneolaceae bacterium; assembly: GCA_020832285.1. GTDB lineage: Bacteria > Bacteroidota > Rhodothermia > Balneolales > Balneolaceae > Rhodohalobacter. The sequence goes on along the minus strand of JAFIFB010000110.1, from coordinate 93,939 downwards.
CAACACCTACAAAACTAAGTATAATAACCGCTACTACTCCTTTAAGTATCCATTCGTAAACACGTACACCCGTTCTACCTCTATCATAATTCCAGCTAATAGCAAGTGTCAGTGCAAGTAAACCTATTGAAACCAATATCATTCCTCCGGTCCCACCAAATACTCCATTAATACCAAACGTACCCGGCATCAAATTTTGTTTTATGGCACCAAATGCCAAAGCAAATTGCGGCATAGCCCATACGATACTGGCCAATAAAGATGCGAGTGCCCATGCCCAACCCAAAACTGGATTGACATGTTTATTGATTGCTTGAAAAGGGCGCTCACTGGTAACTAATGTAATGTATCCTATTGCACTAAGCATGATGATACCCAATAACATCCCAAGTGGTTGTAACCATAGCATACTATAACCGGCTAAAACCCCCAGATACAAACTGCTTGCCATCGATCCACCACCCAACGAAATCGCACTTTGCAAAAATCCAGGGCCGGATAAACGTAAATACGTTCTAACTCTAATCAGTAAACCTTTAGATTGAATCTCTTCTAAAAGTCTGGAATCTTCGTCTCTATTTACTTTCTTATTCATGCTTATTCATAAGAAAGGTTGCTCCAGTTTGATCAAATAATGAGGTACTGAATCAGCTAAATAAGAAAAATGATTATTAGATATAAAATTTGACATAATTTAGACGATTTTCAAAAATCAAACATCGTAGGTATATATTCTCCTATAATATCGACATTGTTTTTTTCAGGAATTTTATCATTCATTTCTAAAGCCCAATAACAGGCGTTAATCAAAAGTCGCCGCAAATCTTCATTCAGCATATCGATCGAAGCTCCCATCGTAGATGTAAAAACCTTACCTGTATTTCCATTATGACTCGTATATTTTTTAGTCCATGCAACAGGCATGATAGACTTTCTCCAGTTTACCGGCGCCTCAGGTGTCATTCCACTTGTCGACTGACCCCATACTAATACATCAACATCATCTTCTAATTCCCTGATTCCATATACATCACTCGGGACCCATATATCTGTAATCCCACGGATTATTGGATGATCATCTCTTTCCATTATCCCATTAATTAATCCCCTTGTGCCTTCGTAACCATGTTCTCCGTGATGATCTACCCAAGTCTCACCAAATATTTTTTTACCAAATCCCTCTTCCCAACCGTAAACCGTGCTTCTGAAGTCATATTTGGAATAAGGACTATCTGGGTTCTTTCGATAACGAAATGCGTGGGTTGCTGTCCTCAACCCAATTATGGGCTTACCTTTCTGTATATATTCATCAAAATGTTTCATTTGATCATCCGGCCACTCTTGGTATCTGGTCGATAATATCATTAGATCTGCATCCTTTAGATTTTCCAATCCGGGTACATTGTACTTATAATTAGTATTGACTTCTCCAGTCACTGGATCAATAGGAAACAGAACAGTTGTTTTAAATCCATGATTAAAAGAAAGTATTTTAGCCAACATAGGCATAACCTCCTCAGTATGGTACTTTGACTCTCCAGTAATCAATATTATATGAAGTCCATTTCCAGGACCATCATTTGGATCAAATTTAAGTATCTGGTTTTCTTGTTGTGCTATTGCTAATTGGTGCCCTATTACAATAATGTTGAACACCAGAAAAACAAAAACGACTATTATTGTACGAATTCCATATACCATAACTTTTCTTTAATACTTTTACTTTTATTCGACTTTTCATGAATCAAAAACCATCCGAATATAAATGGAATAAGATCCATTAATCTGATCTATTTATTGTATATGCTAGATATCATCTATGAGTTAACAACTTGTAAGATACCTCGCATTGTAAAGTGGTGCCCTGGAAATGTACATACATAATCATAGTCACCAGGCTGATCAGGCGCTATAAAATAGATGGTTTCACTCTCTCCGGGGCCAAGAAGCGAAGAATGAAAAAGTACTTCATCCATATTAGGTATATAATTTAGAGCTGCTCCATTTAAACCAAGATTCATCGCAGATTCACCAACAGCATCGGCCATACCGGGTTCTGTAAAAACCACATTATGTGGCATATCGTCGTCATTAGTAAAAGTTAACGCAACCTTTTCTCCTGTTCTAACACGGAATATATCCAGATCAAATATATTTCCTGGCCTAGTACCAAGTTGGAAGTTTTTAACTGAATCTGCTTCCCAATCAGGTGGCATACTAATTATTCGTTTCGAATCCGCCCCAAAAAGCTCATTTGTAGTGCCAGTTGGTGTACTGTCAATAGCTCTTAGCGAAGACCGATCGCCACTCGGAAGCTGATTTAATGTGTAATAGGCTTTCGGATGCAGTAGCCTCTCTTCATGCAATGATTCTATACCATTCAACTGAATTTCATTGATAAACCCTTCCCTAAGCCCATCAACATATAGCCTGACTGATTTTTTATCTTCAGAGAGGTCAATGTTTCTTATCTGTTTTTGTTCACGATCTACTACGGGGCTTCCATAGCGACGATCATAATTATAAGTAAAGTCAGTTATTTGATAATTATCCGGAGCAATTGCTGAGAGCTCTTCGACTGGTTTAGTAAATTTGATAGTAAACCCATTTGACTCGGCCCGAATACTATGCATGACAAAAGGGATCTTTCCATTCCATTTCATTCTTTCAATCCCAAAAGACTCTTCACCAATTGAAGACCATCCGCGACTAGTCATTCCAACATATAATTGGTTGTCCGGTCCCCACTTAAGTCTGGTAATACCAGATGCGAATCCTTCTCTAAAATTAAATACAGCACCCTGATATTTACCATTTATCTTTTCCATTGCAACTCGCATAATTTTAGAATGGCCGTGATCCCCTACCAAGAATTGGCCTGCAAATGGACCAACCTTGTTTTGATCATCGATTAGTAATACATCTGAAGTTGAAATTCCCATGATAGCATGTGGAAACCACACTGATGGGTTTTTCAATTCCGAAATATTTTTGGATTGTTCATATAGTGTCAGCCCCTGTGAATCATCTATATCCTCAAATCGAAGGTTAAGCGGAGATTCAGACCGGTGCGACCACTCCAACCCGGCCGGATGCCCTGTGAAGTCCCCCTTTTCAACATGAGTCAACCAACCGGAGCCGATCCAGTCTCCTTCATTTTCAGTATAAAATATATCACCATCTGAATTAAATCCGAAACCAAGTGGAGAACGCATTCCGGTGGCATATGGAGTTATTTTACCATCTGTGGTAATTTTTAACATCCACCCACGCCATTTTGCAAGACTTGCGCCATGACCAATCCATGATACATTTAGCGTTACAATCATTTCACCATTTGGCAAGAATTTAGGCCCATAAGAATATTCATGATAGTTACCACTCAATGGCCATCTATAGATTGTTGTATATACATCTGCTTGACCATCACCGATTTGGTCTTCAAGTTTTGTGAGCTCCCCACGCTGTGCTATGTAGTAAGCACCATCTCTAAATGCAAGACCAATAGGCTCATGAAGTCCTCGCCCAAAACGTTGAAACGATGGATGATCACTTTCAGGGTCTGACAATATCCAAAGTTCTCCCCTTCTGGTAGAGATTGCAAGTTCACCATCATCATTAAAAGCCATTCCTCCGACCTCAAGTACAATGGAGTCAGGAATATGAACATTTGTTATTTGATAGTAATCAGACTCTTCAAGGATAATTGACTGTCCAAAAACAAAAGATGTCTGAATGAACTGTGACAAAACTACTAATCCAAAAAACAAACTAAATCTTATATGTGTATAAATTTGTTTCTTCATTCTTTTGGTGAAATTACTTTATTTAGTTTTCTTATTACCAAATTAGGTTGTATCGAATTTCTGAGTGGGTTGAAGAATGAAGGATTGGAATTAACAATGTTTTCACCCCATTTAGCTCTGAGATTATTGGATCCTCACCATTATTACTTTCAATTTTAAGATAGTATTTCCCGTTAATCCTATAGAGTTCGTTTGAGAGAAGTTCGATCTCATCACTCTGTGCAATTCGGGCAGCAATATTGTTTTGAAGATTTTGCGATTCAAACTTTAGGTGCCTCGTTAAGAAATCTCCTTCATCAGATGGCTGAATTAAATCTCTTACATTCACATCCCCTACTTTAAATTCAAATACCGGATACTCATCTTCATTATACATTATTTTATTTACACCGAATTCCAGTTTCGCTAATTCATTTCCATTTAAATCCTCATTTTTTTGAATGACAATAGGTACTGCTTCCCTTGCTTCTACAGCAGCATTTAAGGGTACTATTAACTGCTCATTGCCTCTACCTTGCCACATTTGTTGGACATCAGCAAACGGGGTTCTCCAAAATTTTAGCAGCGATGCATTGCCAAGGTCATACGTGTAATTTATCCCTTCTGCATGACCAACAGACAAGGTATGTGTTCGCTTTTGCCCATCATAATTAGCAAACCCCGCAATAATTTCAGTACGACCTGCATTCGGTTCTACTCTGAGTGGTTCCTCGGACGGTTGAAAGTCCGGTGGTGTGGTTGAACCTAATTGTCGCCATTCGATTTCCGGCCCCTCATAAAAGACCGAAGCTAACGCACCTCTTATGCGAAAATAGCTTAATTCCAAATGATGTACTCCTACTTCAAGATGTACGATATTGCCAAACCGCCTGCCAGGAATTTCTCCCTTGTTTTCAATAACAAGCTCCTCGTTTATATATAAATTACCTCCCTGGTTGAGCTCTGTCTGAAATAGATAATCTCCAGAAATGGGTACAACAACTTTAGCAATGAATCTTATCGCATAATTTTGATTACTAAGACTTAATTCCGAAACATTAAACGAGTTGGTTGCGCCTCTATCAAGTATTTCAAGTGTATCAAAGTTAACAGGAGTATGATAACCGGTATAATCATATACTGTGTATGTCATCTCCTCGAGCCGAAGATGACGACTTGGATCATAGGTTTTAAACTTAATATTTCTAAATGCTACTGGTCCATGATCTCCTTGAATCATCAAAGGGGCAAGCATCGTCTCTCCTTCAAAAGCAGCCGCACGTGTAGGACCGGTTACTTCCACATTCTCGTGGATTCGTACTCCATTGAGTTCAACCCACTCAAATCGGGCATGTTCAACCTTATTTCCTTCACCATCAAAGCGCGGAGCTCTAAAAAGTATATGAAACTTCTGCCAAAGACCGGGAGCAAGACTTGCATTTACATCTGGTGCACGCCCCCTATACTCTGGGATTGTATCGGCCATTCCTCTTGCGCCACGCTCGAATATTCCACCCATATCGAAAAACGTGGGGTTACTTTCCTTCCAACTATCCAAAATTTGAAATTCATAGCGTCCCTGGAAATAGATTCCTGAATTGGAGCCCTTCGGTACAAGAAATTCACCTTTTAACTCAATATCACCATGTTCCAATACTGTAAATATATTATTACGAGCTTCATCCGAAGGTATATTTACAAGAACTCCTGTGCCATCTCTCAGCTGCATAGAGCCTTCTTTTTGGTAATCAGAATAAACATCACCAGTGATAAACCAATTCTCACCAGGTGATCGAAACTCATCAAGTGATACCAAGGACAAGTTCTGCATGGGCAAAGATGTCTTATCTTGAACTTGCTCCTCTTTTACATCATTAGATTTCTTACACGAAGTTAAGGCAAAATGAAAACTAAGTATAAAAAAAATTATATATAGCTTACTTAAAAGGTTAAATTTAATCATCCTCTGATATTTCAGTTAGTGGTGCAACATTATTATCTGCACCAAAATAGCCCAGATTTTGATTAATTCTACCTGTTGTATTTGCATCTATTGCACTTTGTGGAATAGGCCACAGTACATGATAAGGACTGATTTTATATTCAAACTGTTCCCAAACAATACCTCTATTATAAAATGTATTTCTTTCAATTATTCTATCAAACCAATAATTATTTTCGTGAAAATTATCAATAGAGTAACCATTGATGTTATTTTCAGCCTTAATAAAAGCTATACGTGTAAGTTCGGTTTTTCTTGGTTCTTCTAGGTACAATTCACGCGCACGTTCATCTAAAATGTAATTTATATCAACATCATTACTTGAAATAGGTGGAGCAAGTGCTCTTTCTCTAATATTATTAATATCATCTGCTGCATTTGCCAACTCACCTTTCCAGTAATAAGCCTCTGCTCTTAATAAATATGTCTCCGCTAATCGAAATACATACCAATCACTACTTCCACCAGTTGGTGTTTGTGGCCTGTATTCATCTTCAACATAAACTTTATATTGTGGCCAAGGAAACCATGCTCTTACCGAATCCATTGGATTGCTATGTGAAAAATCAACTGGCTGACCAAAATATTCTGAAGCTGGATTATTTATTAAAATTTTATTTGTAGATACCCAATTTGTATCAGGATCTACTCTTAGGTCAGCACCTGCATCTTCCCAAATATCAAAATTGTAATAATTCCCAGGCCTGAACATACCAACACCCCTTCCAAATGCAAGTATTTGTGGATCCCATTGTGGATCTACACAACACCGTAATCCATTTGGATCTTTTAGCCAAATTGCATGAGACCACCAAGGAGTATAAACTCTCATAGTTTGAGTACCTCCCGTTTGAGCACCTGGGAATCCAAATTTATCTTGAACAACAAGTATACCTTCATCATTAGAACTTTTATTCTCCTTTTGGTGTAAATCCCAAATAACATTAAAACGGTCGTCACTGGCTACTACACCAAACCTATTTGTCATTAAACTATAACTTCCATTAATCACACTGGTAGCTGCATTTATAGCATCATCAAATTGACTATTTGATAAGTAAATTTTGGTAAGCAAGTGATTTCCAGCACCACGACTTACTTTACCCGGTTCAACATTTACAGGTAAATGTTGAACCGCAAATTCAAGATCATCTTGAATTTTTTCCAAAATTGTTCTTCTAGAATGGCTATAAAAATTTGTTCTAGGCTCAGTGTATTCATTATTTAAGAACGGCACATCTCCAAATTGATGAACTAATCTATAGTACCAATAAGCTCTATGAAAAAATGCTTCAGCTAATATTTGATTTTTTTCACTTTCAGATACCCAATCTGGATTATCAATTCGAGATATAACAACATTAGCATCACGAATTGGTTTCCATGCAACATCCCAATTCCTGTATTCTTGCCAGGCACCTACATTAGTTGGAGTTGAAAAAAGATCATGATTTATCACCATATCTTGTCTTTGTTCACCGGCTACACCAATATCAGAAGAAATCAATTCAAGAGTTAATGGGCTCGGATTCCCACCATAAAAATCCGATCTTAGATCCCGCCGAAGACTTAGTAGTACCCCCTCCATTCCATCTCTATCTACATATATATTTTCAGGGGTATTTATTGATAATGGATTAGGCTTAGGGTTTATTAAGTTTTCATCGCAAGAAACAACTGTCAAAAAAATAATTGTACAAATAAATATCGTTATAATTTTCATCTTTTTATAAAATAAAATGTTATTAAATAATTTAGATTTTCACCTATTTCAGATACTGATATTATAAACTAATATCAATTCCAAAAGTTGCATATTTTGGCATAGGCGTTCGTCCACTTTCAGGATCCCAACTATCCCAATTTGTAATTGTATAATAATTACGAAGATTTAGAAACACTCTTAAATTCCTCATGCCTATACTTGACACAAGTTCTCTTGGCATTGTATACGATAATGACACATCTTGAAGCCGAAGAAAAGAGCTGTTTTTCCACACTCCATATGGCGCGTCTTTTTCAGTATTTAACATAGCGTATTCGTTACTTGGATTTTCAGGAGTCCAATATGGAGCATAATATATATTCCTTCGATCAATCCACGATGACTCATCATCAATACTATTTTCCCGATAAAATCCTAAATCTGCACGAATAAACATTGATAATTCAAAATTTGAATATGAGAAATCATTTCTGAATCCAATTCTATAACGAGGAGTCCTGTATCCTTGAAAAACCTTATCATCAGCAGGATTTAAAACACCATCATTATTAACGTCTCTCAATTTTATATCGCCGGGCCTTCTTCCGTAAATAGCTGCTTCTTCCTCTTCATCCAGTTGCCAAACACCAAGTCTTTCAAAGTCCCAAATTCTATAAATACTTTCACCGATAAACCAATTGTTATCTGGATCATCAACCTCTCTCTGCCCTATTATATTCCCACTATCATCATAAATATCAATCATATCACCAAATAAGCTTATAATTTCATTCCGATTAAGGGATAAATTAAAAGTTGAATTCCATTGAAATTTACCGGGAATGTTTAATGCAATTGCATTTAATGTTATCTCAATACCTCTGTTTTGAATCTCCCCTAAATTTGCTGCAACACTTGAATACCCCATGATGCTAGGCAATGTTCTATCCATCAGCAGATCCCTTGTCCTCATATGATATAGATCAATTGTAGCGTTTAACTGATCATTAAAAAATCCTATATCAAACCCCAAATTCAAAGCTTCCGTTCTTTCCCATTTTAAACTCGAATTTGCCATTGTATTACTAAAAACACCAGTTGCTGGTGAATTTCCATAGATATAATTAACAGTTGTCAATCTCGCTAAGGCTTCATACCTACCTATATCCCTATTTCCATTAATCCCCCAAGAGGATCGAATTTTTAAATTATCAATCCAATTTATATTAAAGAAGCCTTCTTCAGAAATTCGCCACGCAAATGCAGTTGATGGAAAAATCGCAAACGGGTTTTCCTCTCCAAAAGCTGAATATCCATCCCGCCTCAATGAGAATGTGAAAATATATCTATTCATTAATGAGTAGTTTAATCGACCCATTAGCGCATTCCCAGTACTATATTCATCATTACTACTCATTTGAGGATTTGACCCAGCACCCATCGAATGAAATGAAAGTGCATCAGTTGGTGCAAATTGAGTATTAATCAAACTCTCTTGCCAATCTTGATATTTTTCGAAATTTAAAAGAAACGTAAAATCAAATTCATGTATATCAGAGAATGAATTATACCATTTAATTAAATTATCTACCTGCCACTCATATACTGAAGTATTACTTCGACTTCCATAACCACTATTTTGCCCTCCTCTTGGAGTCTCTAATGGATCAAATAAATAATTCCTATTTGAAGAAAAACGATTTACATATGATATTGAATAATGTATGTCAAATGGAAGTGCTATTTCAGCTGAAATATTTGCAAATAGTGATTGAGTTCTGTTGACTCTATCTCTATAAGTATGATAAATCAATGGATTTGTTGATACAATGTCTTCATGTGTATACCAATTCATTTCACCACTATCTGAATAAATCTGTCCATATGGACTTCCAGTTATTGCACCATTTAATGAAGCACTTTCAAAGCCCTGATCACGATCAGCAAATTGAGTGTTCACTTTTATCTTTAAAAAATCACTAATATCTGTATCAATATTTAACCTCGAACGTATAGTTTTAAATTCATCACCAATAATATATCCTTGATTTCTTGTATAACCACCTGACCAATAATATCTAAGGTTTTCTGTACCACCTGATACACTAACATCATAATCTTGTCTTATACCATTTTGCCTTACTAAATCTAACCAATCTACTGTATTACCGGCTATATAATTTGCCTTCTCAGTACCTGAAAGTGTTAATCGATTTAACCACATATCAATAGGGTCATTAGAAGGTGTTGAATCATAATTCATCCATTCATCTAATGAGACACCAGAGGGCAGGTTATTTGGATTTGTAAAATAGTGTTCTGGTTGGTTTAAATATGTCTGCCTTTGATTATCTATTCTAGCTTGTATGTACTCATCCGGATCTAATGGTCTCATGTCCTGATTTGTTAATCCAACAATACCTGTCCTAGTTGTAAAATTAATTATTGGTGCACCTGTTTCACCACTCTTTGTAGAAACAATTATTACTCCAGACGCAGATCTTGAACCATATACCGCTGCAGCACTTGCATCCTTTAATACGTCAATAGATTCAATATCAGATGGATTTATATCATTGAGACTCCCATTATATATAACACCATCTACTACTATCAAAGGAGAATTACTTGCTTTTAGACTAGTTGTACCTCTGATCTCAAGACTTCCTCCACCAGCTGCTGTAGTACCTTGATTTGAAAATACCCCAGCAACAGTGCCACTCAAAATCTCTTGTAGACCAGTTGATGAATGATTTTCAAAATCACGATTATTTACTCGCACTATCGAACCAGTCAAATCACTTCTGTTTACTGAACCATATCCTACAACCATAATTTCATCACTTGAAATTATATCCATATTTAGAAACACTTCAAACTCAGTCCGTCCATTGATGCCGACTACTTGTGTATCATATCCAATGTATGAGAAAACAAGAACTTCATCGAGATTAGACACATCCAGTTCAAACTCTCCATCAATATTTGTGGCCGTACCAATTGTTGTGCCCTCAACAACTACATTCACTCCCGGAAGTGCTTCCCCAGTTTGCGTATCCACAACCGTACCTCTCACAGTTTCCTGTAACATAACCTCATCAAGAATCTCTTCAGCATCTGCAATTAATAAATACCCATCTTCCGAAAACTTATAATCCAACCCTGTTCCATCCAAAACGATCTTAAGAGCCTCACTGACCGTCACAGATTCCTCTTGCAGTGATATTTTTTTATCCGCCACAATATCACCCCGGTAGGATAGCCGCAACCCTGTTTCACGGGCGATCTCTCTAAGAGCCTCTTGCAGAGTCAGATCCTGAATATTCAGGGAGATCTCCTCCAGGATCTCTGTTTTATAAAATTTTTCCTGTAATTGTGAAAATGTCATTGAATGTACAGTAGAGCTCCTGTTTTCTTCCGAGCTCTGAGCAAGCAAGACATTTGACATTGCTGGAATTATGCCTATAAGAATGGCCAGGGATCCTATTGCCTGGGCATTCAAAAGTATCCGACGTATTTCTATCCTCATACCATCACCTTTTTTGTTTGCGATTAATTGTTCATCCATATTCTTTTGCTTCATTTTCATTTGTACTAATTCTTTTTAAAAGCGCTTTTCCACTATTTAAATGATTTTATTATCCAAACCACTTAGCATTAAATCTATCTGTTCTATTTTCACTGGTTCATTCGAATTCTAATGAAATCTCACCTCACTCCCCTCCCGGCTGAAACCAACCTCCATAGAAGCGCCAATAACAGTCAAAACTTCATCCAGTTCGGCGTACTGAAAGGTTCCGGTATAGGGCACATTCAGAAGGGATTGATCTTCCACAGTTACATTCACATTAAACCTTCGTTCCAAGTCTTGTACAACTCTGTGCAATGGTTCATTATCAAAATACATACCACCACTGGTCCAAAGCAGATGGCGCACGGGATCCACCCGTACGGGCTCCATTGGGTTTTGCCCCCTTTCAAGTTCTGTTTTCAACCCTTCGGTCAAAATAACTGGTGTCCGTTCATCCGGCTGAAGAATTGTTGACTGAACAGAAACCTTTCCTCCCCTCACTACCACCTCAACATTTGGATCTTCATTCCAGCCACGAACATTAAATTCGGTACCTAACACCTCAATTTCCGCATCTTGTGAATGCACGATGAACGGCTTATCCGGATTGTGAGCCACTTCAAAGTAAGCTTCGCCTTCCAGGAATACCTCCCTGGTATCCCCTCGAAACTCCTGAGGGAATTGTACAGAGCTGGCTGAGTTGAGTGTTACTCGGGTACCGTCGGAAAAGGTCACACGTGCTTTTTCACCTTTATCCGTTTCCAGCTCCTGGAGCACATTAAATATAGAGGCTTGCTCTGCTTCTCTTTGCTCGGCCTGGTTCATCTGATGATAGACAAACAGACCGGAAAAAAGAGCCACTAACAATACGGCTGCTGCCCGAAAGAGATATACACCTACCCCTGGTTTCTTTCGTACATACCCGATGATCGGTGCTTTATGTCGGGTATTCTTCTGGTTGCGATACCTGAACTGTTCCCAGGCGTGCTGAACGTCGACTTCAAATTCCTCGGGAGGAGCCTGGTTCCAAATCTCTTTTACTTCCAAAACCAACCGCCGGTTTTCGAGGGATTCAGCCATCCAGTTTTCCAGGTCGCGTTTCTCAATCGGCCCGATGTTTCCGGTTACATACCTCTGAATCAGCAGCCATTGTTTTTTATCTAAATTCAACTCAAATATGGTTTTGTTATACGTTCTGCAATGAAGACAATTGAAATATCGAATACCCCGTAAACTTTTTTAAAAAATCCCGGATTTCTCAAAACCCGGGATTTGATTCACATCTGGATATGTTTACAGATATGGATTCCAGCTACAGAATATTCTTAACACAGAGTTTCAATTACCTTCTGCATATACAGACAATCCAAAATGCCGGTACCCTGTAGATATTTATTGTTTTTTTGGAAGAGATTTTAAAAAATGAAAACCAGCTTTGAGATTGGTCACACCTACGGTGCTTTTAAATATCATGATCCACACAAAAGCCCGGAATAAATTCAACGGTTATTACATGAATCATCCATAAAGTCGATTTTGATTCGAGTCCGAAACGGAAGACAAGAAGGCTTTCACAAGATTACAAGAAGGGTACTTCTCTCTGAGATCCCCTATAAAACGGACTGTAACCTCCAGTCGAGGGGACATCAATCGCACCGATGGTGCTTCAGAGCTGGAATTTACGCACAGTTCCCGGAATCAATTCCGGGTTACAATATAGATCATCCGCAAGGCGGATTAGCGGGGAGGTTTACCAAAAAATATTCCGTAAAGAAAATACCGAAGGAACGTTTAGATTGTAAGCCAATAATGATACCGGCACTTGAAAAGATGCTACCAATAAGAGAAATCCTTGTCGGATTAGACAGCGAAATTTTATGAAGAGAGTACCGGAGGTACGTACATCTTGTAAGCCGGAATTTATTCCGGTGGCTCAAGAGGTGACCGGATATAAAAAGTGCCGTAGGCACGGCCCATTATCACATGCCTGCCCAAAAAGTTTGGCCGCACCTATGGCTCTCTCAGGTAGATTGATAGCACAATGCCCCGGTTAGTGCCAGAAGGCACAGATCAAAAAAATGTAAGGAAGACTATAATTTCGGTTCATACATATAGAAAAATAAGAACCTGAACCCAATCGTATAGACTTATGGCAAATACTTATCACAAAATCTATATCCAAACCGTTTTTCCCGTCAAGTTCCGAAAGGCCCTTATTCAGCCCGAGTGGAAAAGTGAACTTTATGCCGTTATTGGAAATCTGATTAACAAAACAGGATGCAAAACTTTGATTGTGAACGGAACCCACGATCATGTTCATTGTCTGTTTGCACAAGTTCCTAAACTTTCAGTTTCTGATGTCATGAAAACCACCAAAGCAAAATCTTCAAAATGGATAAACCAAACCGGATTTTTACCTCATCGATTTGAGTGGCAGCCGGGATTCGGATGTTTCTCGTACAGTCAATCTCAACTGGGAAATGTATACCGGTATATTAGAAACCAGGAAGAACATCACAAAAAAATAGATTTTTTGGATGAATATAAACGACTACTTAAGAAGTTTAAGATTGATTTTGATGAGAGATATCTCTTTCAAAGACTTGTATAAAAAATGGGGTCGCACCGACGGTGCTCTGAGGTAGAGTTCTGTATGTAGCCCGGAATGAATTCCGGGTTACAATATAGATCATCCGCAAAGCGGATTGGCTGGCAGGTTTGCCGGGGAAGTTTCACGAAGAAAGTGCCGGAGGCACGCAAATATTGTAAGCCGGAATTTATTCCGGTGGATTAAGAGGTACCTGTATGCAAAAAGTGCCTTAGGCACGGTTCATTATCACATACCTGATCCCAAAAGATCAACCGCACCTACGGTGCTTTGAGGTAGGGTTCTGTATGTAGCCCCGGAATGAATTCCGGGTTACAACATAGATCATCCGCAAAGCGGATTGGAAGAAAGGTTTACCATAAAATCCTCCGCAAAGAAAATACCGAAGTGACGTTTAGATTGTAAACCAAAAATGATTCTTACATTTGGAAAGATGCTACAAAAAGAGAAATCCTTGTCGGATTAGCCAGTGAAATTTTTTGAGGAGAGTACCGGAGGTACGTACATCTTGTAAGCCGGAATTCCACATATTTCAAAAGGCGCCCCTAACTAACCATCAAGGCAATAACAAGAAACGGGAGCAGCCAGGCCAGCCTTTCTCTGAGTATTTTTAAGGTACGGGTCATTTGTGATTCAACGGTTTTAACGGATACACCCATTACATCTGCAATTTCCGGGTAGGTGAGGCCGTCATATCTGTGAAGTTTATAGGTCATCTTGCTGCGTTCCGGCAGCTCCTCAATTGCTTTGGCTATTGCTTCACGTATCTGCTGCTCCCTGTACTCATCTCGAAATTCTATCTGAGGAATCTCTTTCTGTTCCATCCATTGGTGGTCAAATTCCTGTTTCACTCCCTGGTGTTTCAGGTGATTTAATGAAAGATTTCGGACAGATTTGTACAGATAAGAACGAACGGATCCACTGGCATTCCAGGTCTCTCTTTTTTCCCAAAGAATCGTAAACAACTCCTGAACCAGCTCCTCCGCAACGGCTTTGGAATTGACATATCTCCAGGCAAACCGGGTTAAAGGCAAGTAATATTTTTTGAATAAGACCTCAAATGCGTACTCATCTCCATTCCGGATATGTTCTATCCAAACCTCATCATCATAGTTATTATTCTCAGCTGAATTTTCCGACATCTTTTAGCATTAACCGGCTCAGTGAACCTTTGAAATGATGCAAGCAACCCATCTATCGGGTTCTATCCTGTATCCCCGCTCCGTTTTTCTGATTTATCAGCAGTATCAATAAAAGGTAGCTCCTAACCTGAAATATGAAAAAAAATTCAGGTAACCAAATACTAATCAAAATATATGATCCCGATTATTCAGTAAACTTCACATCTGCAACCACAGGCAGGTGGTCCGATGGAAAATGTCCGTCGCGAATATCAGCAAGTATCCCATGCTGGACAAATGAAAAACCGGCATCCGTAAAGATATAGTCGATCCGGCGATCCGGAACAATTTCCCGGAATCCATTCCAGGTTGAGGTCGGTCCGTGGTGACCGAAACGGGAGTGGTAATATCCATCAAAAAGTTCTATTTCTACTGGTCCAAGATCAGGTTCGGCAAGAACTCGATATGGATCCTGGTCTTCCACGGCATTCAGATCACCCATTACTATCACCGGATCACCATCGGCAAGTTCAGCCACTTTTTCAAGAATCAGCTCGGAGCTTTTTCGCCGGGCTTCCTGACCCCGGTGATCGAAATGGGTATTAAAAACGATGAATGAGCGGTCGTTTTTCTTATCAAAAAGCCTTGCCCAGGTAACAATCCGCGGCAGTGCGGCATCCCATCCCTGACTGCCGGGTTCATCCGGAGTTTCGGAAAGCCAGAATGTTCCATCTTCCAGCAGGTCGAAACGCTCGGTTCGGTAATAGATGGCGCAAAATTCCCCTCTTTCATCTCCCGCGTCTCGGCCGATACCAACCCAGTCGAATTCGGGCAGCATTTCATCCAGTTCCTTAAGCTGATTGTTCAGCCCCTCTTGCGTACCCACCAGATCATTCTGATGAAAACGGAACATACTCGCTACAAAATCTTTACGGTGCGGCCAGGCATTGGGCCCGTCGTCGGGATTGTCAAACCGTATATTAAACGACATCACGCGCATCGGCTCAACTACTACTTCTGAGGATGGTGAATCATCACAGCTTACGGTCATAAACAGGTAAAAAGTGATGAATAAAAGAACTGATATTTTTAAATATATTTTTTCCATGAACAAATCATTTCTGTTGAAGTTTATATAGTGCAGCAAGGAAAAGCGATTATTTTACAGCTCACCGAAAAAAACATAATTCCTGTTTTATTATTCATCTCTCTCGCTATCACATTTCCGGGTTGGTGATCTGTTTCAAACCTTCTATTAAACAGCCCGAACTAAAATTAAAAAATCAACCTCCCTTGCCAATTTCATCAGCAAAGAAGGTTGATTGATTCAAATCACGATTTACATCTGTTCTTTATAAATATTCTCGCTTTAATTAAAGAGTTTCAATCTGATACCCGCCCTTCTTCTTATCTCTCTGATAGACTATAAAGAAAATGATGGCAAGCAGAAAGGCTAAAGGAACTCCATAAAGGAAAGACATTCGTCCACCGTAATTGTCGGCAGGGCGAAGTACGGTAAATGCACGTTCGGTAAGGGCTTCTTCCTGCCCGAGCCCTGCATCAAGCAGTGCCCGCATGGTATCGGCAGTGTATCTTCCATGAAACTCATCATTGGCCCGGTAGTATGCAAGGGCCTGCTGTGCAAGGTTATGAATATTTTCCACATCAGCAAGGGCATACCCAAGTGCAAGTAACTCGTCCGGATCATCACCTGCGGCTTCCGCTGCGGCTATATATTCAGGGAAACGCTCTTCAATTTCTTCCAGAATAATTACCGTTTCCTGCTCATCAAGTGCATCGGGTAAATAACGGTCGGCTATTTCTCCCATCAATGCATTTGAGCCACCTGCACCGATAAAGCCCATTCCCATCAGCAATACAATACCAAGGGAACCGGCCTTTGGAAATCTTTCGCTCATCAGACCTACCATTGTCGGGAAGTAAAACGTCACGCCGAGCGCAAAGACAGTTGCAGCGATCATCAGTGGCACGATCCCTGTTTCGATAAAAGCAAAAAGAAGCAAACCAATTCCCGTCAGAACTGAGGCACCAAGCAGCATTCCTGTGGGGGCGAATTTTTCAACAAATGGCCCCGCAAAAAATCGGAGTACCATCATTAATCCACTGATCCACACAAACACCAGCATTCCGTGAACACCGGCTGCCTGCAGCACTTCAGGAATCCAGCGCATCGGGCCAAGTTCAAGTGAAAGACTTATCATTTTTAAAATAATCAATCCCCAAAGCAGCGGATGTGTAAAAGTATATCGGAACATTTCGCGAATGGGAACACCCGCTTCTGCTGTGAGTGTTTTTGGAAATTTTTGTGGGATCAAAAGGTACCCATAGATCAATATTGGGATGTAAACGATGGCGATCTGTACAGTCCAGTGGCCGATATTGAAAGCACCAACAAAGCCAATCTGAACCATAATCCAGCCAAGAAGGCCGCCTACAACCATTCCGCCAGGGAAAAATGCATGAAAATGGTTGAGCTTTGTAACTTTATTATCGGGATAAAGTGCCGCTGTAAGTGGGTTACCGGCCACCTCAACCATTCCGTTTCCAATACCAAACCCAACAGCTCCCATGAAAAGCACCCAAAATGCAAAAGTTTCTCCTGCAAATGGTGCTGCTGCCAAAAATAACGTTACACCAGCAAGATGGCTTATAAATGCTCCTATAATCGCTTTCCGAAAGCCAATTTTTTCAAGTGTGGGGCCAATCACAAGTAATGAAATAGCCATACCCCAAAGAGCGGCTCCTCCAATGGCCCCGACGTTAGCATTGGTCAGAATAAATTCGGTTTTAAGTTGCTGAAGAATATTACTGACGAGTACAAACGAAAAAGCTGTGGGCAGCAATGCAAGGCAAATCCCCGCAAACAACCTTTTCCGGTTAACAGTTTGACTGCTATGTGTGGTATTGTCCATAATGTTAAGGTGTTTTGGTGTGGTTAGTAGTTTTCTTTAGGTAAAGCAGCTGAATAAAAAAAAGTGAATTGACAGAGCATAATACACCAGCAGGAGAATTTCAACAGAATTTGTGGCCCTGTTCTGTAAAAAAGCGTTACCAAGATACTTTTTGAAATTGTTGTTTTGTGTTAAATAAATTGATTTTACAAACAAATTCCTTATTAGAAGAACTGATACTTACTTTCCCGGTCTTTGCTAAAATACGTCCTCACATTTCAGGCAGGTTCCCTACATAATCCAACTGTAAATAAGAATACAAAAAATTACTTGCAAATAGATTTTCAATCCTGATTTCTACATCATCCGTCGTCAATCAGATTTGAGCAAGATTTGGCTCCATTTCCCTGGTTTAACCCGCAGGCATAAGCAACGAAAACTCCTTGTCTGACACATTGCCCTTCAATAGGAGATCCCTCCACTCCGCTTGCGCTGCGGTCGGGATGACAGGGCCTATTCTGGAGCACTGGCGGGCGCTTCACCTTTCCTCAGAACCACAGTTTTCCCACCCGCCGAAAGGGAAAGACCTGCCCCGGCGGCGTCACTCCAAACCTGCATACCCCGAAGCCCGATACGCCGTCTATTGATAAGAACACTCTTGTCTTCTCGAGCGAAGGCGCCAGAGCGGTAGCGGAGGTACCGAAGTCGAGAGACCTCCTTGGTTCAACCTACAAACATAACACAAAGAGTTTTCCTATTTAAAATATACCAACCATAACTAGGAGATGTCTCGACCCCAATCATCTTAAGGGGTTTATTTTTTACAAAATCTCGTCCGATTACTTACCCGTTGTTTTATATTTGACACAACTCTATGATGGTTTAACATATTCATCCAGAAAATTCCGTTTTCCTTCCAGATCATCCACATTTACAATATCTACTCCGGCTTCAAGCAAAACTTCCCAAACAGATTCTTTATCAGGTGTTGCCCAGAAACGGATGATTTTTCCTTCAGCATGGACCTGATTCACAAACATCGTCAGCTGCTCCCACTCTTCTTCGGGAATTTGACCGGTACCGTCCCACGAAAAATAGTTGTTCCAGTTATCACTTATGACAGGATACAGTTCCTCAGGATACCCGGCCCCGATATCCGGTATTCGTCCGTCAATAAAAGCAACACGATCAGGTGAATCTGCATCGAGAGACGGACGATTCCCAGAGATAAGCAGTCGCATGGGGCCTTCTATCCATTCCCCATTTTCAAGGCGGGTAAAATATTGGTGGTATGGCTCGATGACTTCCGACAGCACTTCAAAAGTCGATTCGGCTTCGGTTTTTACATCGATAACCAGGTAGAAGGGCAGTTCGCTTTCTGGCAGTACCACACCGTTGTTTTCCTCAATAATCACCGAAAGTGGTTCCAGGTACATCTCTTCGAGCTCTTGAGTTTCATCGAGATTTTCGGGATGATCATGTGAAACATATAATTTTCCGTCAATCAGATGAATGTCCGCCTCAATCATCTGAAACCCGAGTTCCAAAGCTTTATAGAGCGGCCGATCCTGCTCATAATCATTATGAGACCAGACATACACTTCCCGGTCAACAGGATCTCCGGCCGTTTCGGCATCACCATTGCAGCTCAACATGAAAGATAGTACCGCAAACGAAAAAAGAAGAGTCAGTAGGATTTTTTTACTCATTTTCATCATTTATTCGATTGAAATATTGGAACTTCGTGTAAACTCAATTTATCCTTAAAAAAACCGATGGAAATATAATCATCCCAATTTGAAATCAAACGGATGTTACAAATAATCTGCGAGAAACTAACGCCTCTGTAAAAGCAACCTTTATTTTCACCCCTCAATCACAAAATCCTGATCTTCCTTCATCGCCATCACAGTTTCGGCCATCAGGGTGATCAGGTTTTCGAGATCTTTCAGCGAGACGGTTTCTACGGGTGAATGCATATAGCGCAGCGGCAGGGAGATAAGTGCACTGGGAATGCCGGTCTGTTGGTAAAAAATACTGTCGGTATCAGTTCCGGTTCGGATGCTGGTTGCTTCGTGCTGAATCTCAATCTTTTTGTCTGCAGCAGTTTGTTCGATCAGATCCACTACCGCAGGATGATTGGCTCCCCCGTGCTGAACCGTCGGACCACCGCCAAGTTTCACTGATCCATGCTCCTTATTGTTGATACCGGGTGTGTCCGTGGCGTGCGTTACATCGGTTACCAGTGCGGCATGGGGCATGTGGCGGAAACTCATCATACGAGCACCGAATCCTCCAACCTCTTCCTGCACGGAGTTGAGCGCAATGACATTCACCTTCAGATCCTTTTTCTGTTTCTTGAGCCGTTTCACTACCTGTGCAATCGCAAATCCGCCGATCCGATTGTCCAGCGCCCTTCCGGTGATAATCTCATCATTCAGATAATCGAGCTCATCGGTAAAAGTCACCGGGTCACCTACCTGGATCATCTCCAGGGCTTCTTCTTTACTCGAAACCCCGATGTCCACAAAAATATCTTTCCATGCCGGCTGTTTCCCACCGCCGTTTTTACTGTCCTGAAGATGAATCGCCGTATTGCCCACCACACCTGTGACACGTCCTTTTTTACTGTGAATATAGATGCGTTTGCCCCGGGCGATGGTTGAGTCGCTTCCACCCAATTTGTTCAGAGTGATGAATCCGTTATCAGAAATATGCTGAACAACCATGCCAATTTCATCCGCATGGGCTTCCAGCATAATCGTAGGCAGATCGGCATTGATCTGAAGCCGAGCCATCGCCGAGCCATACACCCCGGTTTCCACTTTGTCGCTATAACGGGAGATGTATTCCTTCCAGACTTTCTGCCCCGGCCATTCATATCCTGTAGGACTTGGCGTGATGATTAACTCTTCCAAAAACGACTTTGCTTCTTTATCAAACATGCTTTCTGTTTTTTAAAATTTCTGATCGGTTGAATATAACAATCAGAATTGATCAATACGTTGTAAAATCAGCAGAGTATATCCAGTCGTACCTTCCTTTGTAAAGATCTGGCTGAGTTTGGTATATTCATTCATATGACTTCAACCTGATTCCTTCCATTTATACAGACAGGAACTCCGAAAATCTTCCATGCAAAAACCACCCTATCACCCTGATACATTTTATCACTGGACGGAAATCAACATCCGATTCCGGGATCTCGATCCGCTGAATCATGTAAATAACGCTGTGTTCAATACGTACCTCGAAGAGGCGCGGGTTCGGTTCATTCAGCAGATACCCGAGTTCAAGCAGTCGATGGATGAGGGGCGAAGTTTTGTGTTAGTCCACATTGAACTGGATTATCTGCAACCTATTTATCTTGATGACACCATCCTCGTTGGCACTTCTATTGAATCGTACGGCAACACCAGCATCAAAGGATTTCAGGCAATCTACTCGAAGGGTACTCATGAGTTAAAAGCCGTTGCTAAAACCACCGGGGTCTGGTTTGACCTGGAAAGTCAGCGGCCGGTCCGCCTGCCCGATATCCGCAACAAAGACAGGTATCTGTATAAAGCCCAATCGAATGGATAAAAGCACACAGTACAAAATTTTCAGTGATCCTGTGCATGGATTCATCACCATTCCAAAGGGAATTATCCTGAAGCTGATCGACCACTCCTGGGTGCAGCGCCTGCGAAGAATCCGTCAGCTCGGGCTGGGACACCTTGTATTTCCTGCGGCCGAACACTCCCGGTTTTCTCACGCAATCGGGGCGATGGAGCTGGGCCAGCGGGTATTGAAAAATCTGCGTGAAAAAGATACCACCATCAGCGACGCGGAGGTAACCGGAACCCTGATCGCCATTTTACTGCACGACGTGGGTCACGGCCCTCTGTCCCACACCCTCGAACACACGCTCATCGACGATTTCAACCACGAAATGATGAGCCTGAAAGTGATGGAAACTCTGAACCGCGAATTTGAAGGCGAACTGCAAACCGCAATCGATATTTTTACTGATCAGTATCCCAAAAAGTTTTTGCATCAGCTTATCTCTTCCCAGCTTGATATGGACCGGCTCGATTATCTCAAGCGCGACAGTTTTTTCACGGGAGTCTCAGAAGGGTCAGTCGGTATCAATCGAATTCTGAAGACAATGCGCGTTTTTAATGGTAACGTGGTGATCGAAAAAAAGGGAATTTACGCTGTTGAAAACTACATTCTCTCCCGCAGGCTGATGTACATGCAAGTCTATCTGCATAAAACCGTACTCAGTGCAGATGCCCTTCTGCGGAAAATTTTTCAGCGGATTCAGTTCCTCCTCAAATCCGGAGAAACGCTGCATATCGCATCGCAGCCGCTCAAATATTTTCTCTACAAAAATCCCTCATCCCGAAAGAAAATAACCCGGCCAATGCTCGAAAACTACCTGGCCCTGGATGACCATGATGTATTTATCTGCATCAAAGGATGGGCAAAAAGCAGCGACCCGATCCTGGCCGACCTCTCCACCCGGTTTTTGAACCGTACTCTATTCCGAACCCGCTTTGCCAATAAAAAAGAACGGGGAGTTCTGCGTGAAGTGGTGCATTCGCGAACAAAAGAATTCCTCAATAAAAAAGGCCTTCCATCCGATGATCATTCTGCGTCGTTCTATTACGACCTGAACGAAAGTTACAGTGAAGCCTATAAGTACGAAAGTGAAAGCATCTGGATTCTGGAAGACGGTAGAGCGATTGAGTTCTCCAAAGCAGCCGATACCAGGCATATCATTGCGCTTACAAAACCAGTGGTAAAGCCTTACCTGGTACATTTGAAAGAGATCGAGATTTAACCCTGTACAACGGGTCGCTGACCCGTTACTGACCAACCCAGTAAAAGCAACCTAACGCATTTAGCGCCTCCCTTTTCATCAGGTACAAACGAGGCTCTAACACAACTTCCGGAAAATCTTAAAAATCGGCTTCAATAGCTCGTAAAGAACGATTTGTAGTGCTACACCCATAATATTTAATATTTTATTAAATTTTATTTTTGAGAAGTTGACCCATTTTTAGATATAGAAATCAATTTTATCGGCTTCACTTATACTGTCCTTTTGGCTTGACCCAAAAGGACCAAAAAGTCAAGCCCCGACGGCGGTCGGGGTTGGCGGCGGGCTTTTCATCAACGCGGCACCCTTTTCCCTAGGGATCCCCGGGTAATGGTCCATCACACTCATTGCTTATAATCTAAGATCCGGCCGGTATAAAAATGCTGCCAAAGCGTCGATGAAAACACCCTGTTCCCGCCAACCGATTCAAGGCCGGTTAAAGTATAACTCAAACGATTTAGAAGTATTGTAATCCATAAATTATTATTTTTAATAATTTTATTTAGTTAAAATCTAAAATAGCGGAGCAACATTTCATTTTATTTTTGTAGCCTCTACATCGCTACCTTTCGGAACTTGGGCTAACACCAAAATCATTCAGGCTATGAGATTAACAATCTAATCTCCAAACTCAGACCTCCAAGGTTTTCGTACCTGTTTAGCGGTTCGAAGCACAACCTGACAGCGACCGCGGCGTCCCGACCCACAGGGGCACGCAGTCGGGTCGCCACCGCGTTCAAAAAATTTCACTATTTCAGAAGTTAGATATCCAACACATCTAAATATTCGGATGAATCCTTCTGGGGTATCTGTCCCTTTATCAAAACCTTATTTAAACTGGACTTTCCGCTCAGGAGTCAATAATATATAGGATTGTTTCTTAAAACTATACACAATGTCATAACATTTCATATTTCATGATCTTATTTTTCAAATGGTTAGCCATTATCCTTTTGCCTACCCTCGCCTTCTCCCCCGCTTCCGATAACCCGCCAATACAAGCCCTGCTGATTACCGGTGGCGGCTGGCACGACTACGAAGCCCAGGAACAACTGCTCATTGACGGTATAAATGAACGATCTCCGGTTTCCATCGAATGGACGGTGATTCATGAAGGCGACGGAGAACCCGACCATCATGTATCGCTCATGCAAGAGGAGAACTGGACCGATGGTTTCGACGTTATCGTCCACAATAACGAAATGTTCGAAAGAGAGGAATTTCACACCAAAGTTACCAACGGTTTACTTTGGGCGGTAGAACAACTTTAAAAATAACAATTATTACAATCGATGTTTCAAAATACCAGATTTACCCTTCCCCTAATTATATTGATCTCCCTGGCAGGAATTTATGCCTGTTCTCCAAGGGAAGAACCGCCCGAAATAGTTCAATTTAGCCTTGACGACGAACAGGCCGAAACCAAACATACTGAAGCCCTGGAAGATATCACTTTCTCGATGGCTGAGGGCCTTGACCTGACTCTTTGGGCTTCGGAAGAGCTATTGAGCGATCCCGTCGCCATCCACATGGATGATTATGGACGAATGTGGGTGAGTATTACTGAACGACGCCGAAATGCCGAACTGGATATACGCGGAATCCGCCATTGGATGATTCCGTCAATAATGATGGAAACGGTTGAAGAACGGCGCGATTTTGTACGCTCGGAACTGGACCCCGAACGAAGTGAATACAACACCTGGCTTGAAGACTATAACGAAGACGGGATTATCGATTGGCAAGATCTAACCGTACAGAAAGAATCTATCCGCATGCTGGAGGATACCAGCGGAAACGGCTTTGCCAATAAATCCACCATTTTTATCCGCGATTTTAACGACATGCTGTCCGATGTAGCCGGAGCTGTTCTTTATCACGAAGGGGATGTTTTCCTGGGTGTTTCTCCGGATGTATGGCGTATCCGTGATACCACGGGCGATGGCTACGGAAACGAAAAAGAATCAATTAGCTACGGGTTTGGTGTGAATTTCGGATATGGCGGACACGGAATGTCGGGACTTACGGTTGGCCCTGATGGCCGCCTCTACTGGTCAATCGGTGACGTGGGAATGAGTGTTACCGATGAAGACGGGAAAACATGGCACTACCCGCGGCATGGTGTTATCGTTCGGTCGGAGCCAGATGGCAGTAACTTCGAAGTTTTCGCTCACGGTCTTCGCAATACCCACGAATTTTCATTCGACAAATACGGAAATCTCATTACCGTAGACAACGACGGAGACCATGCTGGTGAATTTGAGCGGCTGGTCTATCTTGTGGATGGGTCAGACAGCGGCTGGCGCCTGAACTGGCAGTTCGGAAAATATGACGACCCGAAAAACAACGAGTACAAAGTACTGATGGAAGAAGATTACTATAAACCCCGTTTTGAAGGCCAGGCTGCTCATATTCTTCCCCCGCTTTCCCGCTACCACAGCGGACCTGCAGGAATGGTTTACAATCCCGGAACAGCATTGGGTGAGGAGTGGAACGATCACTTTTTTGTGGCGCAATTTGTTGGAACCCCCTCTGGCTCCGGCATCAATGCATTTACACTGAGAGAAAGCGGCGCTTCGTTTGAACTGGAGCAAGATGTGGAGGTGCTCAGGGGAATTCTGGCTACCGGACTGGATTTCGGCCCTGATGGAGCCCTCTACTTCGCCGACTGGCTTCAAGGCTGGGCGCTGAAAGATGCAGGACGAATCTGGAAACTCGACACTCCCGAAGATGCCGGATCTTCTATTCGCCAGGACACACAGCAGCGCCTGGCTGAAGATTTCAGTGAGAACTCTTCCGCCGATCTGGTGGAGCTCCTCACTCATGACGATATGCGGGTTCGCCAAAAAGCACAATTTGAACTGGTTTCGCGGGATGATACTGAATCCCTGACTCAGGCCCTGTCACAGACAGACCATCAGCTCAAACGGGTTCACGGAATCTGGGGGCTTGCACAAATCGGGCGCCGGAACCTGGATGCTGTTGAACCTCTGACCGGTTTCCTGGAAGATTCAGATTCTGAAATCCGTGCTCAGGCTGCTAAAATGCTGGGTGATGTTCGTTACGAACCGGCTGCTGATGCCCTTATTGAACGATTATATGATGATCAGCCGCGTGTTCAGTTTTTTGCAACAGAAGCCCTCGGGCGGATCAGTTACCAGCAAGCTTTCGACCCGATTGTGGAAATGGTTGAGGCAAACGACGATGAGGATGTCTACCTCCGGCACGGTGCAGCAATCGCACTGGAGCGAATAGGAGATGAAGACGCCCTCGGAAATCTGAAAGATCATCCATCCCGCGCCGTACGCATTGCAGCAGTTGCTGCCCTTTACCGGCTTGAAAGCCCGGCGGTGGCTCCATTTTTGAATGATGAAGATGAATTTATCGCCACCAATGCGGCCCGTGCCATTAACGACGATACAATGATCCGGGAAGCTCTGCCCGAGCTTTCGGCCATGCTGAAACAGGATCGCTTTCTGAACGAACCACTCCTGAGAAGAGCGATAAACGCTGCTCTTTATAACGGAACTTCCACAGATGCGGAAAGGCTCTCTGCATTTACGCTCAGAGATGAAATACCTGAGTCTCTCCGAATCGAAGCCCTGAAAACACTTTCTGTTTGGGAAGAATCTTCTGTACTCGACCGTGTAACGGGTGATCCCCGGGGCAGTGCAGAAAATGAACGTGAAGATGCGGTCATCGCACTGGCTCCTGTTTTTGATGAGATTTTTGGTTCCGGCAGCAACGAAATGAAAATCGCCCTGCTTGAAGCGGCCGGAGCATTGCGTGCCGAAGAAACGGTACCGGCTATAGAGAGACTGGTGCAGGAAGACCCTTCTGCTGATGTTCGTATCGCATCGCTCAATGCACTGATTGAAATGGAATATGACGGAATTGAAGATGCCGTCTTCACCGCTCTCGAAGATCAGGAGTCAACGGTACGGATGAATGCTCTTCGGGAAATTCCGAACCTTAACCTGCCCGAAGAAAATATAGTGGAACTGATTGAGCCCGTGGCTGAAAACGGAACCATCCCTGAACGTCAGGCTGCATTTTCCACCCTCGGAACGATTCAGCACCCTGCAGCTTATAATGTTCTGCAGAGGCTTTTTGAACACTTGATGGCAGGAGACCTTCCTGCTGAAACCGAACTGGAACTTGTAATGGCAGTAGAATCGGCCGAATCGGATGAGCTTCTGGAATTACAGCGTGAATATGATCTCGCAAAATCCCGTGATGATTCCGTGGGTGTCTACCGCGAATCTCTTTATGGAGGAGATGCCGAACAAGGCCGGCAGATATTTTACCAGGATGCAGCGGCTCAATGCATCCGCTGCCATGTTGTGGATGGCGAAGGCAGTGATGTGGGTCCCGACCTCACCGGTGTAGCCAACCGCCTGAACAGAAGCGAACTGCTTCAGACTATGGTAAACCCAAATGCACGGATTGCTCCCGGTTACGGTTCGGTCACCATCACCCTCGAAGGCGGAGAAGTGATCCGCGGACAGTTAACCGCAGAAACAGCAACGCAAATTACCGTTACCAGCGGAGATGATGAGTGGGTAGTGGACAAAGATAATATCACTGAACGCATAAACTCACCTTCCGGAATGTTTGCTATGGGTGAAGTTCTCACCCGAAGCGAACTGCGCGACCTGGTAGAATTTTTGATGACGCTTGATTGACAAGCAAAAAAAGATCCAATTTCCGCTCCGGACTCAGGTCAAAACTGTCTTGCAATTACAGCAGTTTCCCTGAAGGAGCGGTTTTCTCCGTTGGTGCTGTTGTAGGCTTCCACAAAAACGATATAAATACCGATGCGGTTCTCTCGCCCGTCATCGGTTCGACCGTCCCAGATTACAGACCCTTCAAATCCGGCCGCTTCTCCTTCTGTGAGATTTCTCACCAGGCGCCCGTACCGGTCGTAAATTCGGATTCGCAACAGGTAATCCGGCTCTTCAAATATATAATTGATGAACAGATGGTCTTCATGGCCGCTTCCATCGGGGGAGAATGGGTTGGGAGTAAGCTCAACTCCGGAATTTGAAATGGTAACTCCTGAATCCTGATAGATTGAGTTTTCACCGCCCGGCGTTCCACCAAGAACCGTTGCATTTGATCCCCAATTAGAAGGATCATTTGTATCGAAATCGGGATTGATTCGCTCCAGTGCAATACCGCGTGTATCGACGATATTGGGATTATGCCAGTCGGGATTGTACTCCACCATGTCGATGGTGGTGAGAGTGCTGTCGGCCAGGTACACTTTCCGTCCCGAATTACTCAAACTGAGGGTGGAGCGATTCGCGCGCAATGCAAAGCATTCAAACTCTTCTGATATATCAAAAAACCGTGCCGTTCGGCTTTCGGTGAACGGCTCATGCTGCGATTCCGGGTAAAACAGGGCGTACCCGTTCGCAGGGATCCAGCGTGTATCAGAGCTGACCGGCTCAATTCTTGTGATTTCGCCGTGATCATCGGGTTCATCGTGCATAAACAACCCTACCATTGAAATGGCGTAAGGCCTGCGATTGTAAATTTCGATATACTCAGACTGCTCAGGCAATCCGTCGCGATTATCGGCAATCGGGTTAAACATAATTTCGTTGAACACCAGATCGCCCTCCGATACCGGCTGAGCTACTGGGTGATTCGTTTGTGCAGAAATATTCCCCTGGAAATCCCCAAGATTTTCAGCCACAAGTGTAATCTCTTCACCGGGGCTCACTCCGGAACCATCCAGTACAATTCTGTCGCCCTGCATCGGATCATACCAGATCAGATCCGCTTCCACGCCGTTTAATGAAAACCGGGCTGACCTTTGTTGTGAACCAAACTGCATATCCGGGCCGGTAATATCGGCAAGTTCAAACTCCGCATTTCCGGTTCCGCCGATCTCCACAAACTTGCTGAAAACCACTTCTACTGAATCGGGATGAATCATATTGGCAAAAAGAATTTCCGGGGGAGTCTCATCCATTTCAAGCCGGCTATTCTTTTCCGCGGGTGTGGAGCCGCGATCATCGGTGCTCATTCCCCAGTTGGCAGGATCAATAGAAATGGCGGACGGATCTTTACGCTCCAGGGAAACTCCGGCCGGGTTGTTGTACCACGATGCGCGGTAATAGACACTGTCGATCGCAACATCATTTCCGTCGTGCAGCACGACAGCATCCGAAGTGTTGCTCAGTGAACGAAAACCGGGGAGGTAGATAATCTGGCCCGATTCAGCCGCAAACGATTCGGTATCAGTTAACACCAGGTAATCGTTTTCACGGATGGTCGTACCCGTTGGAATCACAGCACTGCCGCCTGCATCGGAGAGACTCCATCCACCCAGGTCGAAATTCTGATCACTGCGGTTGAAAATTTCCACAAACTCGGGACTGTCCGCCTGCAAACGTCGATACAAAATTTCGTTAATGACAATCTGCTGCGGCTGAGCCTCTGCAAAATCGAGATAATGCACTGAAACTGTGGTTTCCTCAATCTCATTGCCAAAAATACCGGTAATACCATTTACGGTAATTTCGTATACCTGATCGTTCACCAGGTCATTCCCTGTAAAAAGTATCACTTCATTTCCGTCCGCCTCTGCTATCGAAATCGGGACCGCAGGAGAAATCGTATAGTTCGAGAGATCAGTTACCGTATCAATATCGAGCTGGCGATCGAATACCAGATGAAACCCCTGATCTTCGAATTGGACTCCGCTCAGCAGAACGGGTGGATCGGTATCCGGAGTTGCATCATTCGGAAAACCGGGTGTTCCCAGCATATCGTTGGGTGACTCCTCCCAGTTTTGGCGCAGAGTGGCGGGAACATCGGTGCTAAGCCGTTCCAGCGCCACACCATCCCCGCCCCATTCCGATGGATTGTACTCCAGTGAATCGGCCAATACGTCTTCAGCAGTGAAGAGACGAATCTGATCAGCCACAGTTACCGTATAGCTTGGGAAATTTGACATTTTAAGGTAGTTACGCTCTCCGTAAATATCGGCCATTATTTCTTCGTTATCGGTCAATACAATATAATCACCGGGGTGAAACAGCAGATCATCGGATGATATGATTCGAGGGCTTTCGGTGGAAACCTGCCTCCGCTGCAAGCGCCAGTTCCGCAAATTCAGCAATTTTCCTGAGTTGTTGAAAAGCTCCACATATCGCGCATAGCCTTGTGGCGGACGGTACATAAATTCATTGATCACGATATCACCATCCTCAAATTCATCAAACACCATGAAGGAAAATTCCGAACCATCCCCAATATGAAAGCCACCCTTGGTCCGAACATTGCTGATGGTGAGGGTTCGTTCTCCGGTTGGCATCGCACTTTCAAACTCGAGTATCAATTCGTTTTCACCTTCCAGTGACACCGAATTCGGGCTGGTGCCATTCACCGAAAAATTGCCGGTGGCAGTATCTCCGGAACGAATCGCCGTATTGAATACCACCTGTACCAGTGTTTGCGATAGGGCACGTACTTTTGTTACAGTGAGGACAAAATCTGCCGACACCTCATTCGGAGCTCCGGGCGTTCCGAGGAGTTCATTGGGTGATTCCGCCCAGTTTTCAGCAGAGGTGGAAGGCCGGTCAACACGACGACGCTCCAGGGCTACACCCTCCCCGCCCCAGTCCGGACTGTAACGGAGCGAATCGATCACCACACCATCGGCATTGGTAATGACGATATTGTCGCCCCCGTTTTTCAGAGCAGAAAAAGTGCCGCCTGCGTTGACATGGGAGATACCAGGAAAAATGTCGAGCAGGTTTTCGTTTGGAAGAATCACCATATAGGAATCGGGCGGGAACACCGTCGGTGTGTTGGTGAGTGTTCGGCGAGTTCCCGTGTCGTTGGCCTGCTGCCATCCGGCAAGATCGAACGTACGGTTACTCGCATTATAGAGTTCGATATAGCGGGTATAGCCGTCCGGTTCGTTATACATAAATTCGTTAATCACCACATCACCCGGTTCAGCTTCCTCAATTTCGTAATAAGTGAACGATGTGTTTGCTTCAGCCAGCACGTTGCCAAAAATATCGGGAATATCGGAAACAGTTAGCGTATAGTTTGTACCTGAACTCATGGAATTGCTGAGCTGAAGCCGCAGATTAACCGAGTTTACAAACTCAATTTCATCCACTGAAAGCCCTCCGCTGAGGCTGAAATTGCCTGTTGTAATCGCATCCTGGTCCAAAGCACCGGAAAAAGTAACGGAGAGCGTATCGGCTGAGATGATGGTAGCATCTGTAAGCTGAGGGCCTTCCTCAAGCGGCCCGATAGAATTGGGTTCACCGGGCGTTCCAAGCAGTTCGGCCTCCGATTCACCCCAGTTGTTGATATCGTTCGCCGAAATGCCAGTACTGCGCCGCTCAAGCGAAACACCATTCCCGCCCCATGTTGAGGGATCGTAGTCAATAAATTCTACCAGCCCGCCATCATTATCGATCAGGCGAATACGATCGGGTACGGTTTGTGTCAGGCCGGGGTAGTTGCTCATCTGAAGCCAGGGGCCCTCGTTAAAAATTTCTTCCAATGCCGATTCATCGCTGGTAATCACCAAAAAGCTTCCGGGCTCAATCGGCAGATCGAACTCGCTGATAACGCCGCCATTGTTCGAAGCCCCCTCGGCCCGGCGCAGTTCCCAGTCACGCAGGTTCAGAAATCGCCCGGAAGAGTTGTGGACTTCAACATATCGAGGGTAGCCATCGGGGGGACGGTACATAAACTCGTTCAGCACAATATCTCCGGGCTGGTACTCATCAAACCGGTAAAAGTCGGCACTGCTGTTTACCTCCAGTTCCCATGGATTGTTTACATTGGGTTCGGTGCTGGCAATGTCGTTCACTATGATCTGATAACTGCCTACCTCAAACCCCTCATCAAAAACCAATCTTGCCGTTTCTGAATTTAATATTTCGGCTGATACCGGCTGAGTGCCGTCTCCCAGTTCAAAATCAGATGCAGTTATTGTGGACGTCTGCATCGGCAGAGTAAACCGCACAATCAACCTGTTTTCGTCTTCAAGTTCGGCCGAAAGAATGCGGAAGGGATTTTCGAATGTGAATCCGAATTCCAGTGCACCTGCCACTTCATTACCAAAAATATCCTCCACGTTTTGATAGGTGAACGTGTATCCGGACAGGTCTTCGAGATTATCTTCGGTGGTAAATTCGAGTGTTCTTTCGTCTGTTGTAAACTCCGCTGAGGTGATCACCCCATCATTATCGAGGCTGAAATTGGTAAGTTCGTCAACGGCAGCTTCGGAAAGTGTTCTTGAAAATGTGATGTGAAAGGTTCCCGGTGCGGGGAATTCAGCCGCAACGGCTTCGGGCGAATCACCGGGCGTGGTAACCGTATTGGGCAGACCGGGCGAACCTGTTAGTACATCTTCCGATTCGGCCCAGTTATCACGGAAACGAGCAGGTGTTTCGAACGAGAAGCGCTCCAGAGCCACTTCGTTGCCACCCCAGGTGCTTGCCTGGTAGGTCAACTCCTCAATCTTTTCTCCCTGATTTGTCTCAAACAAAAGAGTGCCGGAAGTTGTAAGGCTCATCGTTGGAAAATCATCCACCTCCACAAAATTCCGGTTGCCGAACTGTTCTTCAAAAATTTCACTGCCCACTGTCAGAACCAGGTATTCGCCCGGCGAAATTGGCATGTCATCTTCACTGAATACCACTCCGGTCATCGTAAACCCGTGCAGGTTCAGCAATTTATCAGAACGGTTGTAGATTTCCACATAACGGGGGCGGTCAACTTCATCGGTGCGCCAGCTAACAGGTGTACGGTAATAAAACTCGCTCATCACCAGGTCGCCCTCCGCGTAGGTATCAAACAGAAAAAAGGGAATGGTGGTATCCTCTTCAATCAACCAGCCCTCTGTACTTTGCAGATTTTTGACAATCAGCTCCTGCTCACCTATATCCACCGGCTCGGAGTAAATCAGGCGGATGGCATCAGACTCCTCAGGTTCGGCATCATCTGGTGAACCGAAGCCGGTGATTTCAAAATCCGACATGTCGAACATAGCCACATCCCGGGAAAAGGTGATAAGGAATTCGGTGCGGCTTTCCGCTTCAAATTCGGTAACAAAAAACGGATTTTCCACTTCGAAGTTAAATTCGGTTTCATCCGAAAGCGGCCAGCCGAACGGGGTGTTCACATCGCTGATGGTAAGCGTATAGTTTCCCTCCGGAAATGCAGAGGCAAATTCAAGAATAACCAGGCCGGGCTGACCGGAAGCATCGTACACCACGTTTTGAGGATTGCCAATCCCGGCCACTTCAAAATTTGTGTCTGAAAGATCTGACTCTTCGGGGGCTTCGGTGAATATTACCTCCACTTCATCAGAGGCGCCCAGCTCAGCAGAAATCACATCAAACTGATTTTCGAAGGTAAATTCCTGTTCGGTATCTGTCTCAATCTGCCAGTTTTCCACGCTCTGGAGATTGTTGATGATCAGCTTGTGGGCACCTTCTTCCAGCCGTGCAGCGAACTGAAGGCGGACCTCATTTTCTTCGGTAACGACGGCGCTTTCTGGTAAACCGACATTTTCGAGAAGATAGTTGTCTTCCTCCTCCCCTCCAGACAGAATATCCTGAGAGAAAATAATGTCGAAAGTGGTGCGGTTGACCGGAGTAAAATCGGTAATGACAAATGGATTCGACACAGTGAAATCGAACAGATTTTCATCTCGAAGCGGCCAACCATTATCGCTGTTCAAATCGCTGATGGTGAGCTGATAATCGCCGATGGGCAAAGCTGGTTCGAAATTCAGAAAAATGGTATTGGGGTCTTCAGTTTCATCGTAACCGATGCTTTCGGGAGTGATAAACGCTGTTTCGCCCTGTTCATTAATTACAAAATTTTCGGACTGAAGGTCAGCCTCATCGGGTACCGAGGTAAATTCCACATCAATACGTGCCGAATTAATGATATTTACGGATTCCACTTCAAACGGGTTTTCGGCGGTGAATTGCACTTCGGTCTCCGGTTCGATGGCTTCGCCCGCAGTATCCTGCACATTGTTGATAGTGAGTGTATAGTTTCCGTCTTCAAACGGTTCACTGAAGGTGAGTAGTACCGCGTTTTCCCCATCCGGCAGGGCACTCTGTGGATTTCCCACACCCTGATTCACGAAAAAATTATCCGTTTCCAGTGCAGTTGCGTCAATGGGATTGTTGAAGGTAACATTTACTTGATCAGCGCGGATGAGTTCGACATTTTCTACAGTGAGTTCTTCGGTTTCTTCAGAGATGATGATGTTGTCATAAAAGAAATTATCTGTATTTAATCCACTATAAGTAACTGCAAATCCAGAATATACAGGGGTAAATTCAAAACTATCTCTTACGATTTCGGTACTTTCTTCATTCCCACTTTCAGTATCATCTGTCAAAAATATTTGCCAGTCACTATCTTCAGAACGGGTAATTCGTACAAAATACCCGACACCTCCTTCGATTACTGTTTCAGTTTCAAGAAATATATTATCCGTTTCAAAATTACCATTTACTACTTTTCCTAATTTGAATACACGATTACCTGTATTATCACCTGCTCTCAAAACATATCCATTCGCTTGACTTGTTGCTCCACCGCCTATGATATTGAAATCATTACTATCAACCGCCAAGAAAAAGTGTGTGCGATTATTATTACTGGGGTCAACATCGGGACGGTAATAAAACTCCCATGTACCGTATGCTGTACTTGATTCAGTGATTAATTGAGATAATCCAGCTGACTCAGCATTTAACCTCAACAATTGATTATTATCGTCTTCAACGATAGTAAAATCCTCCAAATCACCCGACCACGAAGAATTTTCTATGAAGTCGGTATCATCTTCATACTCCTCAAAACTTTCCTGGAATACCACCTGCTGGGCGAACAGGGGCGGAGCGGTTAGCATGAGAATTGTAACAAATAACAGAAATTGCTTTTGAATAGCAGCGACACTCATCTTGAAAAAAAGTTTTTTATAGTGGTTAGTCTCCAGTAACATACTATAAATGGTAAAAGTGACTCAAAGAGGAATACTCAGGCAGTTGTAAAAAATCGGGAGTTGCAGGTATCCGCCGCAACTCCCGTAAGGACTTGAGAAGTGTGCTCAATCACTTCTCAATTTTTCTCTTTGTGTTCGTGTTCTCATACGTATGAACCAAAAAAACTGATTTACTTACAGTTTTTTTTTAAAAAAATGCTTTTTTTGATAAAAAATTTGAAAAGAGTCCCATTATGGTGAAAAATCACCGTGTACCGTTTAAAATTTCATATCTCGATCACGGCTATTCTGAAGTTGTCGGCCTGTTTCATGTTAAAAAAGAGGAGCTGGTTCTTGAATTTGAACAGAACAGCCAGTTCACGGAAGGATCGACTTCCGGTGTACAGGAAATTTCTCTTCCGATCGGCGAGATTGAATCTGTTCAGTTCAGAAAAAAGTGGATTGGAGCTGTTATAGAAATTGAAGCTCGCTCAATGCGCCTCTTGAACAGTGTTCCCGGTGCCGAACAGGGGCGCTGTGAACTGAAAATCAAACGAAAGCATCGCAAAGAAGCCGAACATGCGGTCAGTACTACCCGCGTACTAATCTCGGAACACCGCCTGGAGGAACTGGAAGAGTAGCCAGACCTTTAATCATTGAAGCGTGTTAATTGCTTTTCCAGGGTTATTCCTGAATGAGTTACGACGTTGCACTGCTCTTCTGTATGACGCTCTTTGTGCTGCTCAGTGGCATATACCAAAAAAAAGCCGATAAACCTGATACGCGTCTTAATACTGAATGAAAAAAAGGCCTCCGGGATTATTATTCCGCGAAGGCCTGAGTTTTGTTGAATTGTTTCAAATTGTCAACTCAAAAAACCTTTCCTCACCAGCAGCTCCGCATTCAGAATGGCGCCGCCCGCTGCCCCGCGGATGGTATTGTGCGCCATTGCAATGTAGCTCAGGTCAAACACATTGCAGGAACGGACCCGACCGATCGCCGTCTGCATTCCTTTCTCACTGTCGGCATGAAGACGCGGCTGCGGATATCGCTCATCGTCAAACACATTCAGCGGAAATTCTGGTGCCGATGGAAGATCAAGGCCGGCAATGGGACTTTTCCAGTTTTTGAGAGCTTGTTTGGCCTCTTCTACATCAGCCGGTGCATTTTTCAGCTTTACTGTAACAGAAAGCAGGTGTCCGTTGATAACCGGTACGCGTGTGGCCGTGGCCTGAATCGGGAAATCAGCGTGTTCAATTGATCCCTCGTTGAGCTTACCCAGAAGCTTGAGAGGTTCTTCACTTATTTTCGGCTCTTCGCCTCCGATCAGGGGAATGACATTACCCAGAATATCGAGGCTTGGCACACCGGGATATCCCGCGCCGGAAATAGCCTGGAGTGATGTAAGCACCACCGATTCAATTCCATAATGGTCGTTAAATGGTTTCAGGCTCATCACAAGTGGAATTACCACACAGTTCGGATTGGTAACGATCCAGCCCGATTGATCCTCAGTAAATGATTGTGTGCTGATCAGATCGATATGATCCGGGTTCACTTCAGGAACCAGAAGCGGTACAGTTGGATCGGTCCGGTAATTTTTGGCATTGCTGATCACAGGGATTCCGTTTTCGGCAAAATCTCGTTCAATTTCTGTGGCTACGGAAGAATCCAGTCCGGAAAACACAAAGTCGATACCATCAAATTCAGAAGCCTTACAGTTTTTCACCTTGATATCCGCTACGGACTGGGGCAGAGGAATACTTTCTATCCAGTTGGCGGCATCTTTATAGGTTTTTCCAGCAGAACGGCCGGAAGCTCCCAGCGCCTGAATGGTGAACCAGGGATGATCCTGAAGAAGTCGAATGAATTTCTGGCCAACCGCACCGGTTGCACCAAGAATTCCAACATTAAATTGTGGCATCTGTGTTTTTTTGTCTGTTATGGTTTTTTATCTGTTGTTGAATGATTAAAAAAATCTTCTACGGTTAAATCCGGATTTGAGAACATCACTTCGGTTTTTCAAAAGACTTTAAAAATAAGGAATCATTCAGACAATCGGTTCATCAAAGAGAAGAAAATTCTTTATCTTTGTGGCTTGCATGAATTCTTCGTGCTTTTTCCCCGGATTAGTATCAGCCTGTTGCAATTAAGCAGGGTGCTACTAATCCAAAAAGAAATTAGTGTTGTGTCAGCATAAACCTTTCAGGTTTCAACCAACATTTCATATTTGTCATTAGAAACACCCAAAAAATAAATCAGAAAATCTGCCATGCCCGTTACCCATTTAGACAGCCTCGATAAAATCGTTTCTCTCTCGAAATCAAGAGGATTCATTTTTCAGTCATCCGAAGTGTATGGCGGCCTCAGTGCCGTTTATGACTATGGCCCGCTGGGAGTAGAACTAAAGCGAAACATCCAAAGCGCCTGGTGGAAAGCGATGACACAGGTTCATGACAATATTGTGGGTGTGGATGCGGCTATTTTTATGCACCCGAAAGTCTGGGAAGCCAGCGGACATGTAGAAGGCTTCAACGACCCGATGATTGATGACAAGCAATCAAAAAAACGGTACAGAGCTGATATGCTGATTGAACAGCACATACTGAAACTGCGTGATAAAGGAGACGATGAAAAAGCTGATGAACTTCAGCAGCAGCTTAACACCACCGGCACGCGTAAAGGCCTGTGCGAGGATCTCTACGATATTATTATGACTGAGGAGATCCGCTCACCCGATTCCGGTGCATTCGACTGGACCGAAGTTCGCCAGTTTAACCTGATGTTCAAAACACATTACGGTGCGGTTGCAAAAGATGAGGATGATGTGATCTACCTGCGCCCGGAAACCGCCCAGGGAATTTTTGTAAACTATAAAAACGTGCTCGATACCGCTCGTGTTCAGGTTCCGTTTGGGATTGCACAAATCGGGAAAGCGTTCCGAAATGAGGTTGTGGCCCGCCAGTTTGTGTTCCGGATGAGAGAATTTGAGCAGATGGAGATGCAATATTTCGTGGAACCTGGTACCGATGAAGAAGAATATGACAAATGGCTTCAGGCCCGGCTGAACTGGCACAAAAGCATGGGAATCCGGCCGGAAAATCTCCGGATTGCGCCACATCCCGAAGATAAACTTGCGCACTATGCCCGGGCTGCAGCCGATATACAATACAAATATCCCATCGGCTGGCAGGAAGTGGAAGGTATCCATAACCGGTCTGATTTTGACCTCTCTCAGCACCAGGAATATTCCGGCAAAAAGATGGAATATTTCGATCAGAAACTACAAAAACGATACATTCCGTACGTAGTGGAAACCTCCGTCGGGCTGGACCGAACCGTATTGATGGTTCTCTGTGATGCATACCGCGAAGAAGAAGTAGATGGTGACAGCCGCACCGTTCTTAAACTTCACCCAAAACTTGCTCCTACCAAAGTCGGGATCTTCCCGCTGATCAAGAAAGAGCCGCTGCAGGAACTGGCCCGTAAAATTGAAACAGACCTCAAAGAAGAGTATACGGTTCTTTACGACGAATCCGGTTCTATCGGCAAGCGATATCGCCGGCAGGATGAGGCAGGGACCCCGTTCTGTGTAACTGTCGATTTTGACGGGCTTGACGATAATACTGTTACGATCCGCTACCGCGATGATATGAAGCAGGACCGCATTTCAGCAGATAAGGTCACTGATGTAATACGCGAAGAGATCAAAAGCTGGTCTGTGGAATAAAATCTTTTATAAGCAAAGATATAGGTGCATTTTTTACAGCACGTTATATTTATTCCCGTGACTGGCTACGGAAATATCTCCTTTCAAAATACTCTGCTTGAAGGTAATACCGCATACTTCCTGCCATTTGCGGGTGATTAGGCGTTCACCCCTTCGAGAGGCATCATCCAAAACCACCGAAAAATCATCGCTTAATTTCGGTTTAAAGTAAGGTAACGCAGGATAGCGGGCATACTCTGAATTATCATCTTTAGCAGGAGGACCGTCAATAAATAGAAGATCAATCGGCGGACCGCTGATTTTACTTTCAAGTTCAACTGTATCGTACCACGTACATTTTCCGTTAAAACACTCCTTGTGAACGGTAAGCGGTGCGTGAACAAGTTCTGCATAATCCAGCAGATCACGCTCTTCGAGGTAGTTGCGTATCAGAGAAAGCCATTTTTCATCATGATCAACTGAGTGGAATTTGGCCTCCTGCTGAAGGGATCTTAAAAGGCTGCAAATATAGATGGTTGAAATTCCGGCACCACACTCAACAATGTGCTTCCGGCGGTGGATGGTTATGTCATTCAGAAGGTAGAGAAGAGCTGTAGGATGGATTGAAGCCCCGGTCCAGGGTACATAGTCGGAGTGAACATTTCTCAAAAGCTGCAAACTGCGGATGTCCTTCACATGAAGAACGATATCTTTTAGAACAAACTTTTTTATAGCATTGAACATAGCTGATTTCATTGAACCTGAACTCACCTGAAATCGGGTAACCCGATATCGCAAGTAAATATATGGGCAGTAAATGTATAGATTAAAACAAGAAACCTGTTCCGAAGGTTCACCACAAAATCACAGGAGCAACTTCTTACCAATAAAATCATAAAGAAATGTGATGATATTGATAGCTATTTGATATATGTTTCTTCAGTTTAAATTTTGGATCTTGTTACAGATCAAATAAAAAAATAAATCTTAATACCATGAGTAAACCAATTGAATTAACTGACAGCAATTTTTCTGAAGAAGTGGAAAATTCTGATTCACCCGTACTGGTTGACTTTTGGGCAGAATGGTGCGGCCCGTGCCGTATGGTTGGCCCGATTGTTGATGAACTTGCCGATGAATATGAAGGGAAAGCAAAAGTCGGAAAAGTAAATGTGGATCACAATCCGGAAGTTTCCGTTAAATACGGAATACGCAGTATTCCGGCATTGATGATATTTAAAAACGGTGAAGTTGTAGACACTGTTGTAGGCGCAGTCCCTAAAACACATCTGAAGAAAAAACTGGATGCCCAACTGGCATAACTGTTGCAATACTTGTTTAGCCTAAAATATACTGTGAAGCTCATAAATTATTCACTACAGTTAAATGGCACATAATCAAATCT
Source organism: Balneolaceae bacterium (assembly GCA_020832285.1). Lineage (GTDB taxonomy): Bacteria > Bacteroidota > Rhodothermia > Balneolales > Balneolaceae > Rhodohalobacter. Next base: position 54,268 of record JAFIFB010000110.1, on the reverse strand, counting down.
TTGTAATTCATAAAAGGCGATGGAAACATCGCTTTTTTTTTGGATTTATTTCAAACCTCCGCATCAAAAGCACGTCTAATGCAGGTGCAAGCATATAGAAATAAAGAGCCAAACAACATAATTTTACAATGCGCAGTTAGTTAAAAGAAAACGAACTCGTAAATTCCACCGTCAGGCACCAGAAGTTATCTCCAAACGTTCAATATAGATGAGCAAAGTTACGAAACGAATAGTTACCATTACCGTCATTCTGATTATTTTCGGGGGGCTCGCTTATCCGAAAGTCAAACCGCTTTTCAGCTCGCCTTCTTCTGATGGTGGAACAGCTGAATCACAAAACAGCAGTAATATCCTCCGAGTTGAAGCAGTTGAAATGGAGTATGAAACCATTGAAGACCGTATTTTTGCAAGCGGCACGGTTGAAGCCAATGAAACGGTAGAACTAAGCACTGAAACATCGGGAATCATCACAGATATTTATTTTGAGGAAGGACGAGAGGTTCAACAAGGAGCCTTGCTTATAAAAATTAACGACAGTGAACTGCAGGCACAGAAACAGCGCGCCCTCTTCCGTCTGAATCTTGCCGAAGCTCGTGAAGAACGCCAGGCCCGGCTGCTGGAACGCGGAGGAATCAGCCAGGATGATTATGACGCAACTCTCAATGAAGTGAATGTACTGCGTGCAGAATCCCGGCTCATAGAAGCTCAAATCGACAAGACCGAAATCAAGGCACCTTTCTCCGGCCGTATCGGCCTTAAGTATGTAAGCCCGGGTGCCTACATAGACTCCAATTCCCGCATCGCTTCGCTTCAGGAGATAGATCCGGTTAAAATCGACTTCTCTGTTCCTGAACGATATCTTGCCAGGGTATCTGTCGGAGACAAAATCACATTTAACGTACAGGGGGTAGATTCAACATTCACCGGTGAGGTTTACGCCATTGAGCCGAGAATCGATACAGATACCCGAACTCTTCAGGTACGCGCCATCAGTGACAACCCCGATCACATTATCTTTCCCGGAGCATTTGCTAATATCACACTGATTATGGACCAGATTGATGATGCGCTGATGGTTCCTGCAATCGCTATTATACCCGAACTGAATTCGCAGCGTGTTTTTATAGAGCGCGACGGTAAAATTGAGCAGATTACCGTTCAAACCGGAATCCGCACCACGAACAAAGTACAGGTGATCGGAGGCCTTGAACCCGGTGACCGGGTACTGACCACCGGTCTGCTTCAGGCAAGGCCCGGTATGGATGTAGAAATCACCGAACTGCAAAAATCTTCTGAAATATGAGTCGATTATCCTCCCTGAGTATTCGCCGGCCGGTTCTTGCATCGGTCATGTCTATCGTAATTGTGCTCTTTGGTGTGATCTCATTTTTTTATCTCGGGGTTCGTGAATACCCATCTGTTGATCCCCCAATTGTTACGGTCACTACCCCTTATGTGGGTGCCAATGCCGATGTCATTGAATCACAAATCACCGAGCCGCTTGAAGAGGCAATCAACAGTGTTCCCGGCATTCGTACACTTACTTCTGTGAGCCGTGAAGGACAAAGTACCATTACCGTTGAATTTGACCTTGATATTGATCTTGATACTGGAGCCAATGACGTACGCGACCAGGTTTCGAGAGCACAGCGGAACCTGCCGCCGGATGCCGATCCGCCTACCATCCGAAAGGCGGATGCCGATGCCAGCCCGATTATCTTCCTGAATGTAAACAGCGATCGCAGAGATCTTCTTGATCTTACCGCCATCGCTGAAAATACGTTTAAAGAACAGCTTCAGACCATTGCCGGAGTCAGTGAAATTCGCATCTGGGGGGCCAAACAATATTCCATGCGCTTATGGATGGACCCCCTGAAACTGACCGCTTACCGGGTCACTCCGCTTGATGTTCAGCAGGCATTGAACAGGGAAAACGTGGAACTGCCATCCGGCCGGATAGAAGGTATGGTTACCGAACTTTCAGTACGCACAATGGGCCGTTTAACCACACCCGAAGAGTTTAATAATCTTATCATTCGCGAAGAGGGAGGCCGGATTGTTCGTTTTCAGGATATCGGATATGCCGAACTGGAAGCGCAGAATATGCGAACAGTACTGAAAAGAAACGGCATTCCTATGGTAGGTGTGGTTGCAATTCCGCAGCCAGGTTCTAATCAGTTAGATATTGCAGAAGAATTTTTTACACGGATAGAACGGATTGAACAAAACCTTCCCGATGATATTGAGATCGCAGTTGGTTTTAATACCACCGATTACATTCAGGATTCCGTCAACGAGGTACAGCAGACGATTTTCATTGCGCTGACACTTGTTATTCTTGTAATATTCCTGTTTTTGAGAGACTGGCGAACCACTCTCATTCCCATTATTGTGATTCCCATCGCACTGATCGGGGCATTTTTCATTATGTACGTAGCCGGGTTTTCGATCAATGTCCTCACCATGCTGGCTATTGTTCTTGCCATTGGCCTGGTTGTGGATGATGCCATTGTGGTGCTTGAAAATATATATGCCAAAATGGAATCCGGTCTGCCCGCTGTTGAAGCGGGAATACTCGGGGCGAAAGAAATTTTCTTTGCTGTTGTTGCCACATCCCTTGCACTTGTTTCCGTATTTATGCCCATTCTTTTCCTGGGAGGGCAAACCGGCCGGCTGTTCCGGGAGTTCGGGGTCGTGATTGCCGGGGCGGTCATTATCTCCTCATTTGTGGCATTGACGCTTACTCCGATGCTTGCCACAAAAATACTTTCCAAAGGCGCTGAGAAAAATCGGTTCTACACCATGACCGAACCTTTTTTCATTTGGCTGAATGATGTCTACAAAAACAGCCTTGAATCATTTATGAAAGTCCGCTGGATGGCCTTTGTGATCATGGCTGCCGCTGTTGGATTTATTGCCCTGCTATATGCAAATCTTCCGCAGGAACTCGCTCCGCTCGAAGACCGTGGACAAATGCGAATTGCAGCCAGTGCTCCCGAAGGTGCCACATTCGAATATATGGACAGTTACGTAGACCAGATGATTTCTACAATCCGGGAAAATGTACCCGAACTGTATGCGATAAACACCGTAACCTCACCGGGTTTTGGAGCAGCGGGCTCCGTAAACTCAGCATTTGGATTCCTGACACTTGTTCCCCAGCGTGAGCGGGAACGTTCCCAGCAGGAAATAGCTGATGAGCTAACCGGTATCCTCAGGGGCCTTTCCGGTGCACAAACTTTTGTTACCCAGCCACAATCGATCGGAAGCAGGCGCGGCGGCCTTCCGGTTCAATTTGTTCTTCAGACGCAAACTCTCGAAGAACTGGAAGAGATTGTGCCCGAATTTCTTGATGCTGCCAACAATCATCCAGCGTTTAGTGTAGCAGATATCGACCTGAAATTCAATCAACCCGAACTGCAGGTTAATATCGACCGCGACCGTGCCCGTGCTTTGGGTGTTTCGATTCGGGATATCGCAGAAACCCTTCAGCTATCACTCTCGGGTAACCGGTTTGGTATGTTCATTATGGACGGGAAGCAGTATGATGTGATCGGCCAGATGGAACGTCAGTTCAGAAACGAGCCGGTGGATCTTCGCACAATTTCCGTTCGCAATAACAACGGCAGCCTCATCCAGATCGATAATCTGGTAACCATTACCGAATCCAGTTCTCCGCCTCAGCTGTATCGATTTAACCGGTTCAATTCGGCTACCATTTCTGCAGGCCTTGCCCCCGGTTACACCATCGGCGATGGTATTGACGCCATGAATGAAATTGCTGAGCAGCTTTTACCTCCCACTATTTTCACTGATCTTGCCGGTCCTTCGCGCGATTTCGCAGAAAGTGCCGCCAGTCTGATGTTTATCTTCATCCTGGCCATCGTACTTATTTACCTCGTTCTGGCTGCGCAATTTGAAAGTTTCCGCGATCCGTTTATCATCCTTTTCACAGTACCTCTTGCCCTTTTCGGTACCCTGCTTTCGCTTTGGTACTTCGATCAGACACTCAACATATTCAGCCAGATTGGGGCCATTATGTTAATTGGCCTGATTGCAAAAAACGGAATTTTGATTATAGAATTTGCCAATCAGCGCCAGGAACAGGGAATGAGCGTGATGGATTCCATCATGGATGCAGCTGCTGTTCGTTTTCGGCCCATCCTGATGACTTCGATTTCCACCATCCTTGGTATTTTACCGATTGCACTTGCCCTTGGGGCTGGTGCAGAAAGCCGTACTTCTATGGGTATCGCCGTAATCGGCGGGCTGCTGATCGGAAGCATTTTTACACTCTATGTAATCCCTGCGATTTACAGTTACCTCGCTTCCGACAAAGTTGCCAAAAAAGAACTGGTTGAACGTGCTATAAAAGCTGATAAAGAACTTGAAGCGGCTTCCGTATAATGAAAAAAAAATCTGTTACCAGTCTCTCTGCTATTCTCATAATATCTTTATCCCTGTTTACGCCCTCAAAAGCGCAGGATCTGCTCACACTTGAAGATGCGATCAGCATCGGCCTGGAAAATAATTACGGTGTGCAGATATCCCGAAATCTGTTTGAACAGGCCGATAATAATTACTCCATCGGTAATGCCGGGTTTTTACCGGTACTCGATTTGACATCCTCTCACACTGAACGTGTGGAAGACAGTGAATTTGAAGCCGGTGGTGAAAGGCAAACAACCACAGGCGCCCGCAGCAGTACTACCAATGCTGCTTTAAGCTTGGGCTGGACCCTGTTCGATGGCTTCAGAATGTTCACATCCTATGATCGTCTGGGAACTCTCCGTGAGGTTAGTGACCGTGAACTTCGCCTCGATATGGAATCACTCGTGGCAAGAATATCGCTGGCCTATTTCAATGTCATCCGGATTCATGAACAGTTGATAATCCTGCAAGATAATCTTGATGTTTCCCAGGAGCGCATCGAAATTGAAGAAACGAAAGTGGATTTGGGCTCCGGTTCTCAATACCAGCTTCTCCAGGCAAAGTCTGACCTGAATGCCGATCGTGCAGCCCTCCTGCGAGAACAATACCTGCTAACAGAGGCCAAAATCATCTTGAATGAACTTTTATCCCGCTCTCCTGAAGAAGAGTTTGAAGTAACCGAAGAAATTAATATAAACAGAAACCTGATTAGAGAAGATCTCTACCAAAAACTGCTGGTGGAAAATACCGAACTGACCATAGCCCGGATGGAAAAAGACTTGTCACGACTGGAAATTCGTGAACTTCGGGGTGAACGCTTTCCTGAAATATCATTAAACTCGGGGTATAGTTTTAACCGCAGCCAGAATGATGGCGGATTCATTCGATTTAATGAAACAACCGGTTTTTCCATTGGCATCACGGCAAGAGTAAATATTTTCGATGGATTCAACCAAAACCGGCGTATGGAGAATGCCCGCATCAATGAAAAAAATGCTGAGATCTCTTACGAAATGAGAAAACTTCAATTGGAATCCCAATTTTCTGCTCTTTTCAGATCTTACGAAAACACACTCGAGCTGGTTGATCTGGAACAGGATAATTTTCAAAATGCCGAGCAGACCCTGGAAATTGCTCTGGAACGCTTCAGAATCGGAACCATCAGTTCTCTTGAATTCCGTGAAGCACAACGAACTCTCCTGGAAGCCGAAAACCGGCTGATTAATGCCCTTTATGAAGCCAAAGTAGCCGAAACAGAGCTGCTTCAATTAAGCGGTGAGCTGGGCAATTTATTGAACTGACCGAAGTAATCAGGCCTTTCGTTTAATAACAAACCTGATTTTTGTGCCATTCTCAAGGTACTCTACAGAATCGGCGATCTCGTGGATCAGAAAAACACCACGTCCTCCTTCCTTTAAAAGGTTTTCTTCAGCAAGAGGATCTTTTGTAGCAGCCGGATCAAAACCTTCACCGTGATCTTTCACTGTAGAAATCACTTTTTCTGGCTCAATTTGTACTTCTGCAATAACCTGCTTTGAAGCATCCAGTTTATTGCCGTGCACTATGGCATTGGTAACGGCCTCACTGAGCAGTAGCATCAGATTGCCGGTTGTCTCATCTGTAAGATTGCTTTTTTTTTGAATATCTGATGTGAAATCAGGCACTTTTTCCGACTCCTCGTAAGTCGAATTCAGTAAGAGCCGAAAAACCTTGTCCGCCATATCGTCTGTTTGGATAATATTTATGCGCAAATACGAGCCATTTTCAAGCATCTGTCACCTCGTTAAAGGCATAAACATAAAAAACCTGCCGCAAAGTTGTCTTAAATTCTTCACTAACACCATAAACATTGTATGAGTATCAGTGCAACGGCTAATCCTGTATTCATCAATACAGAAGTGCTCTTGGTGTTACTGTATGAATGATAAATCCGGAATTACCTTCATTCGTTTCTGTTCGATGATTTTCTTTTAATCTTATTTACGAAAATTCCCTCAGCCCGGTTTCAAAAAATAACTAAGAACGATTAGATTCTCATTTGAGCAGTGACTCCAAAATTTTAATAAAATAAACTCTATAAGAATAGTTAAAATTAAACTATACGAATTTCAGCTTGTTGTTCATTGGTTAGTGTATGTGAATTGTTTTCTGAGTCAGATTTATATGAAGTGGATTCACTATTTGATTCAAATTGGGATTCGGGTGCAGGCGGTGTCATCAGGCTGTCTCTGTAGAGTTCGATTTGGACTTTGGTAACTTCATTATGAAACTCCATCACTTTTTCATACTCCTCTTGAAGTTCTGCCTGGGTGAACTCTCCATCTTTCAGATCAAAGTATGCCTGAACACGTTTGTTGAGTTCGTTCGTCTGACGACTTATGCCCAAATTGATGTAAGGCCTGCTGACATTCAAGTCGTCTGACGAATCTTTATTTGATGGCAGGAAATTCGACAGCCGACTGGTTCGGAGTCAATTTGATAGTGTGATGTTTAATAAAGTCGGCAGTCGAAGAATTCGTTCGTCTGACGAATCTTTACTTGAGGGCATTTTTAATCAAACTCAGGTTTTAGAATGAATATGCTCTTACTTCACCTTCTTCTGTTGGAATAAGAAAATTCCTGTTTCTGAAGTCTACTTCAAATACCGGATATAACTCAACCTCAGATTCAATTTTAAAACGATTTTGCATTATTCCACTGTTATCAAAATGATGAATCCAGAGTGGTACTCCCGGATAGGTATATGTTGACAAAAACAGATCCCCATTCTTTACACTAACACCAGATGTATATTTCTTTAAACGAAGCACAGTATCTGCAATATTGAGGATCTCTTCCATGGCCTCGAAATAATCATCAGATATCTGATCAATTTCCGGAATTTCTGTTATATCAAATTCCCATAGTCTATTTCCAGAAGAGTTATACTTTACAATTCGGGGAATGGCACTGTGAATCAGGAAATACTCGTCAGGTTTTGATCGATCATTTACAACGAATGTATTTGATTCAAAAAAAGAGGGTACCCTCCTCTTTTCTATTTCTGTTCTGAATTGAGTGTAATCTATTTCAAGATTGCTGCCTACAGGCTCTTCTCCAAGTGATATAATCTCGTTTCCATCCCAATCATAAAGCCGATACAGGGCCTGACCTGGCTGGATTTCATAAATTAAGACCTTTCCATCAGAAGTAATGTGTGGCTGATTATTAAAACTGCCAATTGGCCCCGTATCCATGTAGGGCAGGTCAAGTGGGGGCAGCGGAGGAGGTGGTGGCGCACTTGGAGCCTGACTGGGCCTGTAGTCGAATGATGAAATAAACTCACTGTTTACTCCTGCATTGTATTTGTGGATAAGTTGCTGGCTATTGTCCGTGATATAAATCCTGTCATTTTCGAAGAAAAAATTCTGGACCCGCATATACTCTCCCGGCCCGCGTCCCTCTCTGCCTATTGCTTGTTTGCTCTTGTTTCTTAGATCGAGATTGTACACTAACCGGGTTGAAGAGTCATAAATCAAAAATGACTCGGAACCAACAAATCTGATTATGGATGGTACACCAATCAAAAAATCATCATTTGAAACGAAAGTAATGTACTCACTAAGAATGGTTCCGTTCTGGTCTGAGGCAGCCTTTTGCTTCTGCTGACAACCAATCAATAAGGTAACAATGAATATCATTTGAAGCCGCTTGCTTAATTTAATCCCCATATTATTATTGTTTGATTAATAAGTGTGGTTAGTTGCTTGCCAGGATTTAAGGTGCCGGCGGAACAGGGGGTGCAGGCGGTGTCAACAGGCTGTCTCTGTAGAGTTCGATTTGGGCTTTGGTAACTTCGTCGTGAAGCTCCATCACATTATTATACTCCTCTTGAAGTTCTGCCTGGGTAAAATCTCCATTTTTAAGTTCTAAATATGCCTGAACACGTTTGTTGAGTTCGTTCGTCTGACGACTTTTGCCCAAATTGATGTAAGGCCTGCTGACATTCAAGTCGTCTGACGAATCGTTTCTTGGTGGCGGGAAATTCGACAGCCGACTGGTTTTGAGTCAATTTGATAGTGTGATGTTCAATAAAGTCGGCAGTCGAAGATCTGTCTAATGAGACTGAGATCTGATAGAAAAATAGTTAATCCGTAACGCTCCGCTTTTGCGAAGCAGGTCTTGTACATCCCTTATGAGTTGAAAGTCTGAACCACGGTGAACCCGAAAGTTAATGATGGGTTGGTGATCAGCGGTGATCTCAATTAGCGCCCTTTCCAAATCATCCTTCAGCACTTCCTCACCATCCAGACGGATATTACCAGCATCATCTATTTCAATGACTGCAATGTAGTTTGGTTGATATCCATCCTCCAGTTGAAAGTTGTGAATGATACGATTTACATTCATAACCGGACCAGTGAGCATATCGGGGTGTTGTTCAATCACAAACTGGTAATCGGGGCCTTCGGGGAGTGAGTTTAGCATTGCTTCAAACTCTGACACAGCCATCGATTCATCATTAACCACAATCAACTCAGAATCTGTAAAAGCGATATGTATTTCATTATCATTGGTTTGCATATCGGGTGTGGTAGCCTCACATCCAAACAGAATTGCAAAAGCAGTGAAGAGCGGGATCAGGCAGACAGTTTTCAATATAGATCGTGTACGGGATTTAGGTTGAATCATGTGAATGACCCGTAAAAGCCTGGCTGCCAGCAAGGTTGAAATCATCACATAAACAGCCAGAAGCAGCATGGGCCAGGAAAAAGATGAAGATCTGTTCAACCCCTCAGCCTCTGTTGGGGTAACATATTCGGCTCCGGGAGGCAAATACTCAACACCCGTGGAATGGGGCTGTGTTATTGAATTCTGAACGTCAAATTGCTGCTGAATCCAGCCGGGAACCTGGTCTGCAATACCCACCGGCACAATGGGTATAATGAGGGAGAAAAGGAGGCTAAACAAAAGAAAACCCCGGTTAATGTGGAGCATCTTCTCTTTTTCCAGCACAAGGCGATAGAACAGCAACAGCAGACCCATACACAGGGTGGATGTGATTAGGTAGAAAATCATTGCTTTCGGTTTTTAAGTTCCTTTTCAACAATCTTTTGCAGCTCTAAAAGCTGTTCGTCTGTAAGGTTGGTTTCCCTGGTAAAAAAGGATGCAAAGGAAGCAGGGGAGTCATCAAAATACTTCTCGATGATGCTGTTGATGTGCTTTGAAAAATAGTGCGATTTTTTGACCAGGGGATAATACTGCCGCGACCTGCCCATTTTTTTATAGCCAACGCAACCTTTATCCTGCATCCTCTTCAGTAAGGTTGCCACTGTGGAGGATGCAGGTTTGGGCTCAGGATATTGATCCAATAATTCATTCATGAAAGCATTCCCCAGCTTCCAGATATACTGCATCAATTGCTCTTCGGATTTTGAAAGTTTCATAGTTCTACAGATGTATACTTATTTCTACACTTGTAGAATATTAAATCGAAAGGTAAGCTCCAAATAATTTTAAGGCCCCTTGCTCTGAAGTAATAACCTTAGTTCGATTCTTAAATGATGACTTTAAAAGCCCTCCTTAGGAAAAGGAGGATTAAGGGGAATGTTCATCAAAATATAAAAAATGGATGGACACCCCTCTATATCTCTCTGCCAGCCGGTGGAAGACTTTATACTGAATAAACAAAACTGATTATGAATCGAACTGAGGTTTATACTCTATTCATAAAAATTACCTTTTCACCCGCTATTTTATTTTGTCTTTATAGACACCATACCTGCTCTTGAAAACCTTTGCGACGTAGGGTTAAATATATAAAGTTGCTCGTTTAGGAAATGTTTCTGAAAATTGAGAAACTTCTCGTTTCATATTCGGGTTGAATTTTTATTTAAAATACGCCATAATGGATAGGCTTATATTTCGTATTAAAAAATATATCATTACTTCAGATAGGCAGATTAAATTAAAAAAGTCATGAATTCCGAAGTATTAGTTCTGAATCAAGATTATCAGCCCATTACCGTCTGTTCTGTTCAGCGATCCGTTAAGCTCGTATTTCTGGACAAAGCTGAATTGCTCCATGATGATCCGGATAAAGTTATACGGACCGTAAACGAAGAGTATTCCTACCCTTCTGTCATCCGTCTGCGGAGGTACATTCGCCTGCCGTATGCTAAAATTGTGCTTTCCCGCAGAAACATAATGAAACGAGACCGGAGTACTTGTCAGTACTGCGGAACCCGATCAGACCTCACTCTCGATCATGTTCTGCCCAAAAGCCGCGGCGGGGCCGACAGCTGGGAGAACCTGGTTACAGCCTGCAACACCTGCAATGTTAAAAAAGGAAACCGCACACCCGAAGAAGCCGGAATGCCGCTCAATATCAAACCCTACCGACCTGTACACATTACCTTTTTCCAAAATCTTCTGAATGGTATTCAGGAACACTGGAAGCCGTATTTGTATATGTAATTTCGGAAGGTTGATAGAACAACAATTACTCTTTTAAGATGTAACTTGCTGATGGAGAATGTGGTACATCCAACCAACTATTTTTTTGAATTATTCAGGCTTATTGAAAAGAGATTCTATTCCGACTGAATAACTACAGAAATTGAGATAATTCGACTTCTTTTGATATTTTTCTACAATGAGTACCAAAAAAGAGATCTTATTGAACTATCTCACCCGGCAGCCTGATGTAGCGGTTGCGTTTCTGTTTGGCTCGGAAGCTTCGGGACGATCACTGCCCGGAAGCGATGTGGACCTTGCCTTTTTGTTCTACCCGGATAAAGTACCTTCTGTAGAACGGCTTCCGGATATTCAGGATGAACTGACAGCCCTACTCAAAAAAGAGATTGATCTTGTTGTACTGAACCGGGCCAACCCCATTATTTGTATGCAGGTGCTCAAAAAAGGTGAAAAAATCTTACAGCGTGACAATAGATTATATTCCGACTTTTTTGTTCGCACGATCAACGAATATGACGACCTGAAGAGAGTGCGCTCTGTAATTGAAAAAAATATCCTGAAGGGTAAAATTTATGGTTGACAGGGACGTAGCATTTGCAAAAATCTCTTCCATTCAGCGTTGCCTTAAAAGAATCAGCGACATAACACAGCTTGACCCTGAATCTCTGAATGACCTTGATGTTCAGGAAATCATGATTCTGAACCTTCAGCGCGCAGTTCAGAGCTCCATAGATTTGGCATCTCACATTGTTGCAGATGAAGGACTTGGTTTACCTCAAGAGCTTCGGGAGAACTTTGATATCCTTCTTAAAAACGATATTCTGCCCAAAGATCTTACCTTACGGTTACGCAAAATGGTAGGGTTCCGTAATATTGCCGTACATGAATATGAATCGATCAATCCCGACATTCTGAAATCGATTCTAAAAAACAACCTGAGAGATTTTGAAGAGTATTACACTGCCATCATCCGACACTATAATCTTTCCGGATAAACGAAAGGCTGTCCTGCTTCGTTAACGCAATCACGTAAGATGCAAATGCCTTAAAAAAGTGTTATTTTTTGAGGATTAAACAAATTTAATAATAATGAGTAAAAAAGGGCGTGTTCTTGTTGCCATGAGCGGCGGCGTTGACTCTTCGGTTTCGGCCGTAATGCTTCATGAACAGGGATACGAAGTGATTGGAATTACGATGAAAACCTGGGATTATCACCGGAGTGGTGGTAATGACGGGAAAGAAACGGGATGCTGTACGGTAGAATCGATGAATGATGCCCGTCATATCGCTGTCCGACACGGTTTCAAGCATTTTATAGTGGATATCCGCGATGAATTCGGAAACTGGGTCATCGACCGGTTTGTGGAAGATTACACCAGCGGACGCACGCCCAATCCCTGTGTTCTCTGTAACACTCACATCAAGTGGGCAGCACTTTTACGCCGGGCAGACAACCTCGGCTGCGACTTCATCGCCACAGGTCATTATGCCAATGTTCGCAAAGAGAACGGGCGCTATGTCATTTCCAAAGGAAAAGATCATAAAAAAGACCAATCCTACGCACTCTGGGGTGTGGAGCAAAAACATCTGGAGCGAACCATCTTCCCGCTCGGAAAATATCGGAAAACTGAAATCAGGCAATTTGCCGAAGATTACGGCCTGCTGAATGTGGCCAATAAACCCGATTCCTATGAAATCTGCTTTATTCCAGATAACAACTATCACCGCTTTCTGAAAGAGCGCGTAAACGATCTCGAAGAGAAAGTAAGCGGAGGTGTTTTTGTTGATAAGGATGGCAACGTTCTTGGTAAACACAAAGGATTTCCGTTCTACACCATCGGTCAGCGGCGCGGGCTTCACCTGCCGATGGGCAAGCCGGTGTATGTAACCCACATTGATGCAGAAAATAATGTGATCACCGTAGGTGAAAAAGAGGATCTCATCAGCACCACCTGCCGGGCTAAAGAGATAAATATGGTGAAGTATGACTCCATTCCCGAAGGTGAAATGGAAATTACCGGGAAGATCCGGTACAACGACGAAGGTGCGATTGGAAGCATCAAACAGCTCTCGGATGACGAAATTATAGTACACTTTCCTGCCGGGCGAGAAGCGATTACACCTGGTCAGGCCGTGGTATGCTATGAAGGTGATGATGTAGTAGCCGGAGGCTGGATACACAAAGTTAATGTAAACATGGGCCGGGAACTTGAACTGGAAGCCTGAAATAGGTTTTTGTGCCGGTATAAAAATAGATACTTTTCCCAATCGTTATATCCACATCAATTATCAACTATTTCTCTGATACCTCATGAAAACGACCCTCTCTTCCCTGATTGCGCTTCTTTTGCTGCTGATGGCGTCCACTGCATCCGCACAATACGAAGGAGAGATCAACTACCAGATCTATAATCCGAACAGCGGAATGGGTGAAGAAGGCCACCTGAACCTTACATTCACCAAAGATCGAATATTTGTGGATTCCAATATAGCCATGAATGTGATGGCCGGTTTGCAGGCTCGCGGGATCCTTGTCAGAAATGATCAGGATGATTTTGTGGTGATTACTACCGACAACGAAGGCCTGAAAGTGGCCAAGCACGAACTGGAAAACCTTGTTACTATCATGAATCGTGTCCAGGGCAAGCCCGACGTATCGCAGCGGCCTGTATTCGACTGGGAAAACAAGGTATATGAAACCGGAAATACCCGTACAATACAGGGTAAAGAGGCTCATGAGTTCATACTGATAGGAGACAACGACGGTGAACAGATCTCGGTTTGGCTCACTGACAGAATAAAAGTGAACTGGGGGCTGCTCCTTGATGCCTGGTACAGTACCGGTACTACGCAGTTTGATCATGAAATACCTATAGAAATGGTGATGAACAGCCATAGTTTTCCGCTTCTTGTAGAGGCACAAAAGGATAACGAAGTGGTATTCAGAGCACAAGCCACTTCTGTTAACAGCAGTCATTTCGACCGGTCAAAAACCGAACTTTCATCAAACCTTAAGCTCCTCGGCCTTGCCGACCTGATGATGAACTTCTTCAGGCAGCAACGATAAAAAATATTCATGACCATCAGGCGTTTACTTCCGGGTTTTCTTTTTATTCTGATGCTTGGGGGCTGTGCATTTTTCGAACGAACGGTACCCGAAAAAGAGCCTGTTTTTGCCTATCCCGCTGCTGATTCAACCATGGCTGCCATGCTCAATTCTTACCGGCCGGCCATGGAACGCCGAATGAACCGAAAGATTGCCACAGTGAACGATACCATTCGCTTCGAGAAACCAGAAGGTGCACTCGGGAATATGGTAGCAGATGCCCTTCGGGACAGGGCTGCACATGAATTACGGCAATTTGTACATGTAGGGATCATCGGGGAAAGCTCTTTTAACCTTTATTTTGAACCGGGCGATCTGACCCTGGGCCTGATCTACGAATTTATGCCCTACGATAATCATTTGGTAGTTCTCACTCTAACCGGAGAACAGCTATCCGAACTGATAAACCAGGTTGCTGCAATCGGCGGGGCACCCGTGAGTGGTGTCCGCTTTCAGATTGATGAAGAAGACAAAGCGCGGGGTATATTAGTCAACTCTCAGGTTCTTGACCCCGAAAGAAAGTACCGCGTGGCAACGAGCAGCTGGACAGCTAATGGCGGAGACGTATTCCCGGCACTTTGGGAAGCTTCTGATAAGAAAGATGTGAATATTTCGGTACGTACAGTTTTTGCTGATTATTTCAGAATAAAATCTGAATTGTTCGATTTAACCGACGGAAGAATTCGCCGATGATCAACAGAAAATCTTTTATAAAACAGGCTGCTGCACTCACTGCAGGCACACTTTTACCCCTTCATGCCGGAGAACGGCTTCTGCACGAATTCAGCGGCCCTAAACTCACTATCCTTTATACGAACGACACACACGCACGCCTCGATCCATTTCCCGAAAACTCCAGGCAGTTTGCCGGACTGGGAGGCATTGCACGCCGGGCATCACTGGTAAAAAAAGTGCGTGCACAAGAAAAACATCTGCTTCTGCTGGATGCCGGAGATGTATTCCAGGGAACCCCCTGGTTTGATGTATATGGCGGGAAAGTAGATATGAAACTGATGAGCGAGATGAAGTACGATGCAATGGCCATTGGCAACCACGAATTTGACCGCGGCCTCGACGGATTTGCCGAAGCCGCCAAAAAAGCGGGATTCCCAATGCTGGCATCAAACTACATTACACGAAATACACCTATGAACCCCTTCGTTCGGCGGCAGATAATCAAAGAAATGGAGGGATTCCGTGTAGGAATATTCGGATTGGGTATTCAACTGCATGGCGTGGTAGAACGTGAACTGTTTGGTAATGTGCGCTCTCAAGATCCCATTGCGGTTTCAAAACGGGGTGTTGACAGCCTGCGGAATTTTCATGACTGTGATTATGTGATCTGCCTGAGCCATCTTGGCTACCGATACGAAAATGGGCAGACGGATGACATTACTCTTGCACAGTCTGTAGAAGGCATCGACCTGATTATCGGCGGCCACACCCACACCTTTCTTGACGAACCGGTACTTGTTGAAAATCCAGCCGGTAAACAAACCATCATCACGCAAATGGGGCACAGTGGAGTTCGTGTAGGCAGAATTGATCTTAACCTGACCGGCTCAACCGAAAACATTCCATTTGAAAGCCGGTTTTATCTTATTGACGGGAAAACAGGTGTATAAAATAATTGTATTCCACAACTATACATTTTTGTTTCTATGGGAATTGTTGTGGGTAAATTGATTATGGTGTCCCAAACAATACCCTTCTTGATCATTAAAAAGTTCATCGCCTTAAATAATTTAATCAAACTCCAAATGGCCAACAAGTGAGAATAATTTTGCATTATCAAGTTCAAATTTGAAAGCTACTTTTTTGCCTATCAAATTCAACAGATTGCTGCCATTCCAGTTAACTTGTTCATCAGTGACATTACTGGTTATCTCTTGACTATCATCCAGTGTATAACCGGCAATGGTCTGTCCGGATTCATTTAAAACAGCAACCCGCACTGAACCACCTTCTTTTACATCGGCATTGATTTTTAAATCATTTCCTGTAACAGTAAAATAATTTGTCTGAACCGTACCCATTTCTAAATCGTTACTTTCATAGCCGGCAAATCCATCCAATCTCATTCTGGCTAAATTTAAAGAAGTCTCTCTCCAATTATTGTGATAAAAATTACTGCCACCGTAATAAATTAAGATTTCACTATCAGTGATAACAGGAACAGAGGCAAATATACAGCCGGCATCATAGTCACTGTCAGGATAATCATCAATATTTTCTCCACGAGGTATGATAGCTTCTCCCGGAGAAATACGAAACCAGTTTTCTGTATCGGGACTCCATGCAAGTTCTGTATCAACCGGATCAAATGGCCTTTCACCGCTAATTACAGATGGAAGTCCTATATAAAGGTTTGCATAATAAAAAATGGGCAATGAATAAATCTGTGCATCTTCACTATCACCCCGCAACACTTCAACTGGTTCACTCCAATTTATGAAATCTTCACTTACAGTTCTTTCTACGGTTCTTACCCCATCCCTGCCACGTGTAATTCCTACATATTTCTGAATATCAGGTGCCCAAATTGCATTATTATGAGCATCTCCTTGCGTATTATATTTTGGCCAGGGCATTGGCTCTTGCCAATCAATTCCATTCTCTGAAAAAACAACTGACATTTGACTTTGATTATCTACCCGACCAAACATCTTGAATCGTCGTTCACTGTTGTTTTCACGATTATCTTTAAATACACTACCTTCAAAGTTTAGAATTACAATATTATTTTCCCGGCTACCATTAAAATCAACCAAACCTAATTCAGGTTTAATCCAATGAATACCATCTTCTGAATATGCATAAAGTATGCCTCTCTGTCTTCCACCGGGAGTGATAATATATTCATTAAATGGGCGCTCTTCTATGGGTACATTTTCAGATGAAAAATCTCTCACAAATGATTTATACCATATTTTATAAAGGCCATCTTCTTTATCATAAATCACATTAGGATACATGTTATCAAATCGAGCTTCCCAAGGTCTTGGCGGGTCTTCCCAGAAATCTTCACCGAATAGTGGATTATTTAGATCTTTTGTCACTGAACCAAGTTGAAGGCTTACATTTTCCACAGAATGTATGATTCTATCATCAAGTAAAAGGTATCTGTTGTAATTTTGATTATCACTATCAATTTCAACAGATCCTGAAATAATGAATAAGAATAGAAATATTAACAATTGTATCTTCATGGTTAGTAGCTCAAACTGTGTGCCTGGCAATCTTCTTTTGAGGGCAGTAACTTAGGATTTTTCAGGGATTCTTCCCATAATTCCTGAAAATAGTCCGCTTGTAGTTTAGCATCTATACCTTATTGTTGTAAATTCGATAGTTCATAGCTACCTGCCACCATAAGGTGATCACTTCATCCCCATTCGGAATAGAGCTGCCGGTCATCGATTGTAAGGTCAACAAATCAGGCACTCCTAATCTCTAAAAAATGATCTCTGGTTATGCTTATTGGAGTCAGTGTTGATTTTAGGTTTGAACTACAAAAGATTCGCATTTAGATGACTGTGAAATTTCGGACCTAACTTTCACAGTTGTGAACATTTAATTAAAGGTTCTTCAAAAAAATCTTGTTTATAAATACACTTATGCCATTCATCAAAACCATCTCTCCAGAACTTGCCAAAGGCCGTCTTAAAAATATTTACGACGGACTGAAAAAATCTCGTGGTAAAATTGCAGAAGTTCACAAAATACAGAGCCTGAATCCCGCTGCACTGGCTGATCACATGGAACTTTACATGACTGTAATGTTCGGTAAATCACCACTAAAACGGTATCAGAGGGAGATGCTTGGGGTCGTAGTATCGGCTGCAAACAAGTGCCATTACTGCATCAGCCACCACGAACAGGCACTACTGGCTTACTGGAAGGATGAACAGAAAACAAAACTGCTCATTTCAGGCCGCGAAAAAATGGACCTTTCGGAAACCGACCGGTTTCTCTGCACTCTTGCCGAAAAGCTTACTTTGAATCAAAATAAGAATTACAACGCTGATATCGAATCTCTCAAAGAGGCAGGGTTGAGCGACCGTGCCATTCATGATGCCGTACAGGTAATTGCCTATTTTAACTATGTGAACCGACTGGTTTTGGGTCTCGGAGTGGAATTTACCGAAGAGGAGATAAAAGGGTATAAATACTGAGTAATCTAATGTTAAAGAAGAAATTTCTGATAATAAATCACATAGATTCCTGTTGCTATCAAAAGCCACCCCGTTACCGTTTCAATGTGCGGGAGAATTTTTCGCAGATATTTCATCAAAAAATCTTTCGCATAAGTTGATAAGTAAAATTGTGCCTGTCATCATTCCGCTGATTCCCAGGAAATAGGCCAGAATATAAGTAGCCCCTTCCGTTGCTGTAGGTGCGGCCATTGCCTGAGTTGCCACAATCAGAAAGAGTGGAAACAGGCATCCCAGTGCACCAATAGCATAAGCAATTCCAAAAATAAACGCTTCGGCAGCTTCAGATTCAGATGTTGTCCGGTTAAGATTGATCGAAAAAGAGATGTTTTTACCTAAAATCATCAGAAAACCGAGAATAATGAGAATTCCGGCTCATAAATAAGAACCGATTACCCGGGCAATAACCCATCCTGCAGCTATATCCAGAAATGACCGATCGGCCCAATCTTCATACGTTATCAGTTTTGAATCTCTGAGATCTTCTTCAAAAAACTCCGTCATTTTTTCACCAAATTCACTTCCAAGTATGTTTACATTGGTCTCGTCATTCAGGCGAAAGGATCGATTATCGAAATTGGTTGAGCCCACCGTAACAAAATAATCGTCAATTATCATCAATTTAGCATGATACATGGCTGGCTGATATTCATAGATTTCGATACCGGCCTCTAAAAGTGTCCCCCACTGGCTTTGGGATGCAAGCCGGACATAGTTTTGATCAATCTTTTCACCGGGTACCAGTATCTGTACTTGAACACCACGCCCGGAAGTTCTGGCGAGTGCCTCCAAAAATCCCTCATCCGGGAAAAAATAAGCCGAACCAATCCTTACCGTTTCACGGGCAGAAGCCAATGCATGCAACAGCATCTTGCGAAGCTTCACTTCTCCTTCTCTTGGATGTCCGGAAGATACCTGCATACTCAGTGTTCCGGTCGTATCCTGCCTGCTGAAATATCCTTCCCCCAACAAAAGAGTACCCTCCGACAAGATCCAGTTTTCTATAAAAGCCCCTTGAATTTCGCTGACGACAGGACCTGTAATTCTGAAATGATAATCTTTATATCCGCCATCATCGATATCGGGCAGCCAGTTGTCAGCTGTATTTGCACCGCCAGTATAGGCCACTTTCCCATCGACAACCAACAATTTCCGGTGTGTTCTGTGATTGAATCTTGAAAGCTGATACCAGGCAGGCTTTCGCCACCTCACAACCTCCACCCCGGAATTTTCCATGCGGTCAAATTTCTCTTGTCCTGCCGGAACTGATCCGATATAATCCATTAGAAAATGAACATTCAAACCGCGCTCTGCTGCTCCGGCCAAGGCTTCGGCCATCGGCATTCCCACATCATCCCCAAAAAAATTAAACGTCTCTTTGGTGATACTTTTTTGAGATGCAGATATATCTTCATGCATCGCTTCGAAAATATCTTTACCACGGGTAAGCACCTCGATATTGTTACCATCTACCCAATTTCTTCCCGATACAATCCCACTTTCCAGCTTGAAACCATCATCTCGCACAGAGTAGTCACTCTCAACGGGAGTTGTGACTCGTTTATCCACAGGCTGTGCATTAAAAAAAAGCACCGTACCAATCAGAAATAAAATGAACAGCCCAAATATTGATAAAAGGATGGTTTTTAAACGTACATTGAATTTCATTAATAATGCCCGACTTTAATTTTCAAACAGAATGCTGACAACTTACATTAAATCAGCAATATAATATTACGGTAAGAATGATCTCTTTAAATTCCTCAATCTTCAGTAATTTCTTCGATATCAGGATGATATCGATACCTCTCACCTTCCACTTCAAATATAAATTCCTCACCATCCCATTCGAGGGGCTTATAGACAGCTTCACCAGAACCACTCTCTTCATGTTGTAATAGCCGAATCGATATGGATGTTTCTGATACACTGTTTCCAGCCAAATGGATATCGGAAATGGATAGTGTTTGTCCTGAAGCCGGATTTTTTTCAATGAAAATCATGTAACGTCCGCTGCTGTCCCATGGGCCGGTTTCCAAGGTTCCACCGTACTGAAATGCTGCCGGGACAATTTTTTCCGTTTCAAAATTATAAAGCCAACCGGCTCCATGTGAAGTTCCGGCTGTTGTAATTGCAAGCCAGGCTCCGGCCGGTGATAGTGCCGCACCGGTAAAATGGGTAGCCGCACCAAACTGGTTCTCCTCATCTACAGTAATATCTCCCGGCAGATCATTAATCTGAAGCAATACATACCCATCATCAGCCTGAATATCACTCTCGGTTACCTGCAACTCACCCTGAATTCCACCTGTTTCTTCCTCCGAACAGCCGGAGATTGTGAACAGTATCGTAAAAAAAATAATCCAAGAATTTTTAGAGATACAGGATTTCATAGTGCTGTTATTTAGGTGTCTTGAAAGAATCAATTCCCGGACTTCACCTGCTCTACTTTCTCCCGGTATTTTTCGTAGAGCTGCCGGTGCATATCCTTCATATCGCTTTTTCGGCCCTGCACATATACCTGCTCGATCTGAGTGGCATATTCCACAGGTGTTCCGTCGCTGATGAGCAGTGTTGCGTCAAGCCCTTCTTCGAGTGCACCGATCCTGTCATTCAGTCCAAGAATTTGCGCGGGATAGAGTGTCAAAGCTTTTACGGCCTCATCGGCGGTCAAGCCATAAGCCGAAGCCGCACCCGCTTCCAGGGGCAGACGATTGGCATTGGCCGCAGTGTATCCGCCGGCTATTGCAAATTGAACCCCCGCCTCATAAAGTTTTGCTGGCAGACTGTATCGTGAGTCATACCCCTCCCATGCACGGTTCGGCGAAGCCAGCACCTCTGTGACAATGACAGGAATTTCCTTCGTTTTCAGATGTCCGGCAACCAGATGCGCATCACGGCCACCCAAAATAATCAATCGGACATCCTCTTCTTCTGCCCATGTGATGGCATCCTGGATCTGCCGCACCTCATTTGCATTTACCACGACCGGCCGATCGCCGTCAAATACCGGAATCATCGATTCCCAGCGGGTGTCGAGATCGTGGCGGGATGCTTCTCCCTGCTCCATCGCGCGCCGGGCTGTTCGGTATGCACGCGCATTTGCGAATGCATCACGAAGTTCGTCCAGGTTCTCTTCGTAATCATCGGCATCTCCGGTACCCGGCCAGTTCACAATCAGCCCAACACCAGACTTCAATGTCATTTCATCCCAGCTCCAGCCGTCCATTTTCATCGCGGCCGACTGCCCTGAAATCAATCCTCCCCCGGGTGTGGTGACAGACGTAAGGATTCCGGCTGATCTGGCAATACCGATATGGCGGCTTTCCGGATCAAACGCACGCTCCACCATCACATTTGGATTGACCGGCCCCTGTTCATTGATGTCGAGCGTCATATCCACCGCACCAATTTCGTAAATCCCCATCTGACTCCAGGCATCAATCAGTCCGGGATAAATATGTTTGCCAGAAACATCTTCTGTCCGGGTTCCCGGTGGCAGTTCCACTTCGGTTCCAATGGCCGTAATCACACCATCTTTAAACAAAATAGTCCCGTTTTCAATCACTCCGTTTGAGATAGTATGGATCGTTCCGCCGGTCAGCGCAACCGGTTCTGTTTGTGGTGCAGCGGGTACCTGTGCATCCAGTTGAGTTGAAAACATGAGGCAGATTATACAGGCTGATATTGACAGGATTAAACTTTTCATAAAAGCTGCAGTTTTGAAATTCATAGATACATTCATTCCTGGTGCGGTTTGATAGATTTTATCAGTCATTTTGAACCTCCAGAACTCGTTCAATCAGCATGGCGCGTTCCAGTTCGATGGCGCGGCGGATTTCGGCATCCTCTTCGAGATCGAAATATTTTCTGCCATCGATCCAGGTCTGCTCAGCTTTGGTGAACGTTGACAGCGGATCGCCATTCCAGATTACAAAATCGGCATCTTTCCCGGGTTCCAGCGAACCAACCTTGTCATCAATCCCAAGCAGTTTTGCTGTGTTGATGGTGATCAGTGCGAGTGCATCTTCGGGATCCATCCCCGCCCGCACCATCTTGGCTGACTCCCAGTTCATCCGCGAAGCGAGCTGACTGTTGTCAGAGTGCAGCGATGTCAGTACCCCGGCTTCATGAAGCAGACGTGCATTGTAATTCGTGGCATCGTACGCTTCAATTTTGAAGGAAGTCCAGTCGGTCCAAACAACCGCTCCTGCTCCGTGCTCCTTCAGTTCGGGAGCCACTTTGTATGCTTCCACACCGTGATGAAACGCCTTAATCGTAAAATCGAACTCTTCGGCCAGGCGCATCAGCATCAGAATTTCATCCTGCCGGTAACTGTGCGATTGCACCCGAATATCTTCGTTCAGAATATCTACAATGGCATCGAGACGCAGGTCACGGCGAGGCGGCACTCCTTCTCCGTTTTCTTCCCACTCGTTCCATCGCGCTTCATAATCGCGGGCCATCCGGAATCGATCGGCAATAATCTGCTCCACGCCCATCCGGGTTTCAGGATATCGGTCGCTGCCCACACGCTTGGGATTTTCACCCAGTGCAAACTTCACTGTACGCGGAGCGCCGTCAATTTTCAGATCTTCAGAAAGTGCACCCCATTTCATTTTGATATGTACATTTTGTCCCCCGATAGGGTTGGCTGAACCGTGCATTACGTGAGCGGTGGTCAGTCCGCCTGCAATCTGCCGGTACATCCAGATGTTGTTGATGTTGAGCACATCTCCCATTCTCACTTCCGGCACGATCGCATTCCCGATCTCGTTCACTCCGTCCACACCGGAATGAAGGTGAGCATCCACAAGTCCTGGTGTTACGTGTTTGCCCGTGGCGTCAATTTCAATCGCATTCCCCGGTGCATTCAGATTTTGGCCTGCTTCGGCCACCTGTCCGTTAGAAATCAAAAGATCCCCATTTTCGATGATACCGTCAGGCCCCATCGTCCAGAGAGTGGCATTCCGAACCAGTATATGCTGCGGCTGCTCCGGTGCGGATTCACGACCATATTCCATCGCCGGGCGAATATCTGCCAGCTCCAGATCCCGGGCAGTCCGTTCCTCCGGATCACGTTCTTCCCTTTCACCGGGAGTAGTTCGCTGACCGCTCCACTCAATACGCTCAAGGCCCGGCACTTCTGCCCAACCGAAAAGATATTCGCCTGCAACGGAGGCTGTCAGCCGGACGGTGCCGTTCAGATCCAGATCATCGCCGGGGAAATCGATCCTCAACCGGCGGGATGCATCGTGAACCGATACCGATGCCAGTTCAATTTCATTTTGGTTGATGGTAACACTGCCGCCAAACTGCCCGGGACGGGATTCACGTATGTTCAGCAAACCTTCTGTGTTGCCATCTGCCGATGTAATCTGCCATTCACCCCGGGGGTCCGTTTCACCTTCTTTATTGATCAGATGGCGGTGCCCGTCTGTCCATACATCAAGGATGCGCGACCCATTCTCAAAAATATCACCGTTAGTAATCACAAAGTTTGCTGTTTTTCCAGCCTCAAGAGTACCATGGGTGGATTCAATGCCCAGCAGAGCAGCCGGATTGGAAGTGAGGGCGGCAAGTGCTGTTTCGGGAGTGAGACCTGCATGAACAGCTTCCCGAAGGTTTTCGAGAAATTGCGATGGGCTTTCCAGTCCGTCAGTTGTGAACGAAAAAGTTATACCAGTCTCCTCCAGCCGTGCCGGATTTTCGGGTGCAAGATACCAGTGGCGCAAGGCAGAAAGATTCACGTTCAGAGCATCCTCCGGTGTGTTGATGTCAGGGGCTTCAGGGAAGTTGACTGGCAAAATCAACGGAACATTTTGCTCGGCAAGCAGGTCCAGCAATTTATACTCGTGACCGTTTCCGCGAATCCACGGTGTAATAGAAAACTCTTCAGTAAAACGAAGTGCACGCTGGATCTCTTCATCGCTGTTGGCTGCAAATAACATGGGCTGCTCACTCTGCACCGCATCCCGAAGAGCGGCCAGTGCCGCGTTCGATTCCGGTCGCTGTAAACCTGAAGGATTGTTGTTGTATGCCTGGTGGGCCCGATCGTACCAGTCGGCGTCGTAGAGTGTCTGCCGGATAAATGCGATCGCCCCGATAGCAGAGGTGGGATAACCGAATCCAAACTCGGTGCTTCGGGTCAGAGAGATCGCCTGGGCTGCACCCGTTCTTACCACTCGATCAGAGACAGAACCATTTCCGAGGCTCATTACGGCAGCTTCACCTTTAAAAATACCCAAAGGCGGAACAGAAAGTGCTGTTGTGAATCCCTGTGAAAGGAGCTGCTCACTGCCGTCATCTTCAGGGTCAAATTCATTTTCTGCCTGAAGCTGGGCACGAAGCTGCGGGTTCCAGGAGAGATTGCCCCGGTCCAGTTCCACACGCGGATCTTTCATGCCCGCATCGGAATATGCGTCAATAAAACCGGGATATATCGTTTTTCCATCCATATCCCAAATACGGGCATCGGGCGGGGGCTGCACGTTTGTACCAACCGACTCAATCACTCCATTTCTGATAACAAGTACAGCGCCGGTGAGAACATTACCCGGCTGGGAGACAATAGTTGCATTTGTGAAGGCGTGAACGGCCGGGGTGTTGTCCTTCATGCCATCCACAGGTGTGGTTTGGGCGAATAAGGCAAGCGGAGCAAGAAAAAAAATCAGGCACAAAAAAAACTTTCCTTCAATACGGCTTTTAATGTTCTGATTTAGAGTGTAGCTGTTTTCCATAAAAATCTGATAAAGGTTAATTCCTGAATAAAGACTGTAAAACCGATTGAAGAAAATAAATCAGCCCAGTTTAAATGGGTCCTATTTTGGGCTGGCAATTTATAAAACCAATAGCTTATAAAAAATTTTTTACAGATGAACTGTTCGATTAAAAAAATTGTAATTCTGAAAGATTGGTGATTATATAACTAATTAGTGTCGCTACAAGACAACTTTAGGGCAAAACTATACAAATTCAGAGTACGTTATGGCAAAATGCATCTATGTGTGTAAAAGGCATTCGGAGCAGTCACATGTCGAAGAAAAAAATATATCTGAAATTTGTAATGCGATTCAGCCGGATAATTTAGAAACAGCAAATCATAAGGTGTTTTCTGACGGAGTATCTTCCTTTGGCATTATGAATTTTGTGCCTTCCATTCAGATTAAAAACCAAAGTGTGCTTTTAGGTTTTATGTATGAAGAGCGAGAAAGCTGGGATGAAATCGGCTCTGACTTCCCTGATGGATCGTATGCTATGTTCCGGAATAGTGAATCTTCATTTGAGGCAGTAAGTGATATACTCGCTACCCGCACCATTTGGTACTACCATGATGAAGAACAATTTATTGCTTCCACATCGCAGCGTGCCATTGTAATGTATTTGGGCAGTTTTGAGTTTGATGACCGGATTGTTTCCTGGATGCTCTCCACCGGAACTATCGGACCTGATTTTTCATGGGATAAACGAATAAAAAAACTTACACCCGATTCTTCTGTTCAGCTCGATAAAGAGAATTGGTCTCTCATCATTAATGAAAATTCATTTAAAATCGAATCAAAGCAGCTATCTTATGAAAAGCATAAAAAAGATTTATTAAATGCCATTCAGAATACTCTTCGTTCTCTGCTAAATCTGGACTTTAGTCGTTGGCCAATCACACTTTCAGGAGGTTATGACAGTCGAGCTATATTATGCAAATTAAAACAATTAGGCCCGAATAATCAATTCATTGCTCTTACACACGGCTCGGAGGGGTCTCTTGATACAATCGGTAGTGATGCTAATATTGCCCGACAACTGACCGAAAAATTAAACATCCAACACAAGTTTCATAAAATTGAAAAAACATCGATTTCAATAAAAAAAGTAATCGATCGATTTATTAAGCAGAGTGATGGCACCACAGACCATATAACAGCTTATATGGATGGTATGGACATGTGGAAAAATTTTGTTGAAAAGGAAAAGTTCTTTGGAATTATTCGGGGTGATGTCGTTTTTCATCCCCAAAAAATCAAAACCCCTCTGCAAGCAAGAAAAATGGTTGGTTTGCTACTTTGTTCAGACTTCTCTAATCTGAATAAATTAGCGAATGATTTCAATCTACCTGATCAGGTTTTACCTGTATCACTTCGAAAAAATAAAAATGAATCTGTCACCGACTGGAGAGAAAAAATCTATCAGAGGTTCAGGGTTCCAACCATCCATTCAGCTCTATCCAGCATTAAACTATCATACGTAGAAATGATAAATCCGCTTTTATCTAAAAGGGTAGTTAAACAGGTGAACTCAATGCCCGATTCTTTCAGAAAGGACAAATCAATATTCAAAGATATTGTAGAATCATTGAGTCCAGATGTCCCCTACACATCCGCTCCTTCTCTGTCTAAGCAGGATGTCATAAGCACTCCTGATTTTCTGCATGTGATCACCAATAAATTAAATGATTCATATTCGAGGCATCTTCTCGGTTCAGTATTCATAGACCAAGTTCTTTCAAAAGTAAAACAAAGAAAAAAGGCGGTACCTGCCAAAAAGGTAAAATCAAAAAAAATCAAGGTCAGCAGTTTACTTCTCTACATCACGCCAAAATTTATTCATAAAATCTACCAAAAATATAAAAGTAAACCAGATTTAAACCCCAATATATTGGCATTTCGAATTTTCATCATTGTGAGAACTCACGAGTTATTTAATGAAGAATCAAAAGTTCAACGTCAATACAAAGATCTGAAACTGAAGCGCTAAAGCTTATTTTTTAAATTAAAAAAGCTAATTCTACACTCTATAAAAGAATTTTTTTATTTACCCGATTTGCAGTAGTATCCTTCCATGCAAAAAAGGAGCACACGAACCTGTTTTATCTTCAATCCTACGGCAGACCGCAACCGGGCTACCCGTCATATCGACTGGCTGAACCGTGAAGCCAAACAGCGATGGGATGAGTTTGAAATAAATATCACCCGTGCAGACCAGAGTGTAAAAGAGCTGGCCCGCCGGAAAGCTAAACTGTTTGATCTCGTTGTGGCATGCGGCGGAGACGGAACGATTAACCATGTGGTGAGCGGACTGGTTGGTTCTGATGCAAAACTCGGTGTGTTGCCCATCGGTTCCGGCAACGATTTTGTTAAAACACTGGGACTGAACAACACCCTGCCCGAATGCATGGATATTCTCTACAATGAACACACGATACTGGTTGATCTGATCCGCATTGAAGGAGATGCCGAAGGCTGGTGTGCAAATACTACCGGTATCGGGCTGGACGGCCTTGCCAACTTTCATGCAAAAAACTATAAAAAATTGAGAGGACACGCTGTTTATGTAATGGGGGCACTCAAAGCAGCGTTTGAATTTCGCGGCTCAAAAATGAAGCTGAATCTCGATGGTGAGATAACGGAAGAGAGTTACATCATGGTTACTGCCTGTAATGGAAAATGGGAAGGAGGAAGCTTTTTTATTGCGCCGGAAGCAGATATGCAGGATGGTTTGATTGATCTTTTAACGATAGATGAAATTCCGCTGTCAAAAGTACTGGCCTACCTTCCCCGTTTCAGATGGGGTCCGTCACCGTATATGTCTGGTGTACGCACACGACAGTGCAAGCGACTGGAAATAACCTCGGATAAACCTGTAGCTGTCCACACGGACGGTGAGCAACTCGGAACAGCCATTCACCACCTGACTCTCACCATCAGGGAAAAAGTACTGCCGGTGGTAACGCCACACAATTACTGAAACTGATAGTACTCTTCATAAACATACCTCCACAGTCCTGCCAGATCGGAACCTTTATTGTGCGGATTTTTAGAGCTGGATGATTTCATTGCATCAATGCAGGCCCGTTCACGTGCATGGCGAATTGCTTTTAACTGGTGCTTGGTCGGGTTTTCGATCATCTCTTCGTATTTTTTTTCGTCAGCCATAACAATCTATCTGTATCTTACAATTTAATTAATCTGTTTCTTCTTATTAAAATGGGAGATGATTTGAATAATTCAACTTATTTTACAAACAAAAATCTGATCCC
Source organism: Balneolaceae bacterium (assembly GCA_020832285.1). Lineage (GTDB taxonomy): Bacteria > Bacteroidota > Rhodothermia > Balneolales > Balneolaceae > Rhodohalobacter. The sequence goes on along the minus strand of JAFIFB010000110.1, from coordinate 26,031 downwards.
ATATTATATATAACGGATATATTGCCTAAAATGTTTCGCTATCTGTTTATTGTTGTTCCACTTACACTGTTTTTCATCTCTTGTGGAACTGATTCAGAACAAATCCCCGCTTACACTCCTTGCCAAAATGGAATGGCAGGAATCTATCCATGCAACAATGTTGATCTGTATGCACAACTCACTCCCCAAGAAATGCAAGCTTCACAATTAAATGATATCTGGGGATGGACCGACACCGAAACCCAGAAAGAGTATGCACTTGTGGGGCTTTCCGATGGTGTGGCAATTGTTGAAGTCACCAATCCGTCGAACCCCTTGTTTATCGGCAAAGTAAAAGAACCGGCTGATTTTCAGGCTAAACAATCGGACATTTTTTTCCCGAATCATGAAGATGGAAAAGGGGGCTCATCTATGTGGCGGGACCTCAAAGTTTTTCAGAATACTCTCTTTATTGTGAGTGAACAGCAAAAATACGGGCTGCAGGTTTTTGATCTGACTCAAATCCGGCATATAAATAACCCACCGGTTGAATTCACAGATTTTGTTCGATATACGGAATTTGGCAATGCCCATAATATCGAAATCAACACCGAAACCGGATTTGCATACGTGGTGGGTGCCATATCCGGAGGAAATTGTGCATCAAGAGGCGGACTTCATATGATTGATATCTCCTCTCCCCTGCAGCCTGAATTTGCCGGATGCTACTACGAAGAAAAAGCCGGAAGCACCAGAAATGGCTATATTCACGACACACAATGTGTAATTTATAATGGCCCTGATCAAGCCTACCACAGCCGGGAAATATGCTTCAGTTCGGCCGAAACCCATTTTGTTATCACCGATGTTACCGAAAAAGTATCTCCTTCCACAATTTCCATAGAAACCTACGAGGGCAGTGCCTATATTCATCAGGGCTGGCTGACTGAAGATCACCGCTTCTTTTTTATGAATGATGAAGGGGATGAACGGGAATTTGGCCACAATACCCGAACTTACATCTGGAATGTGGAACAGCTTGATCACCCGGAGATGATCGGTTTTTATGAACACGATACTCCTGCAATTGACCATAACCTCTACATCAAAAATGACTTTATGTACCAGGCCAATTATACCGCCGGTCTCAGAGTTCTGGATGTCAGTAATCCGCTGCCGGAAAACGTAACCACCGTGGGTTATTTCGATACAACTCCCGATGATAACTCTCTCAGTTTCAGAGGATTGTGGTCGGTATATCCCTGGCTGTCGGGTGATAAAGTACTGGTAAGTGATATGTACAACGGACTCTTTATTTTACGATTTGACCAATGAAAAACAGCTCAAAAAACAGACTAAAACTTCATCCCGAAGGACCTGAATTTTCAACAATTGCAGCCGGATTCTGGCGGCTTGATGAATGGGATTTCAGCACTTCCGACCTGATCGGATTTATTGAACTGGCTCTTGAACATGGTATCACCACATTCGATCATGCCGATATTTACGGCAGCTATCAAAACGAGGCGATTTTCGGAAAAGCCCTGAAGGAGAAGCCTTCACTTCGCGATCGCATGGAACTGGTAACCAAATGCGGAATCTGTCTCACCACAGAAAACCGCCCGGGACATACCATTCAGCACTATAACACTTCAGCCAGCCACATTCGCAGTTCTGTTGAGCAATCGCTCAAAAATCTATCTGTCGATTTCATTGACCTGGTTTTGATTCACCGGCCCGATCCGCTTATGGACACTTCGGAAATGGCTGGAGTCTTCAGCGAACTGATCAGTGAAGGAAAAATCAACCATGTGGGCGTTTCCAATTTCACTCCGCCGCAGTATGAACTTTTCCAAAGCAAACTCGATCATCCCCTTGTCACCAACCAGGTGGAATGCTCCCTGATGCACCTCGATCCGATCTACGATGGCACTTTCGATCAGGCGCAGCAGTATGAAGCTTCTCCGATGGTCTGGTCCCCTTTTTCGGGCGGACGCCTCTTTACCGGAGATGACGAACGCTCCAAACGGGTTCAGAATACATGCGCTGAACTGGCAAAAAAATACAAAGCCACCTCCGACCAAATTGCTCTTGCCTGGCTGCTTCGGCTTCCTTCGTCACCCCAGCCCGTTATCGGAACGGGAAAAAAGAAACGTTTGATAAGCGCTGCAAATGCCGTGAACATTCAGCTCGAAAGACAGGATTGGTTCAGGCTGCTCAAAGCATCACAGGGCCACCCGGTTCCATAACCCGGATATATTGGTCAGATATCCGGGATAATCCTGAATGATGCTTTTTGACATACTTGGCAATTTCCTTACTTTTAAAAAATATCAACTATTCCACTCCATTTTCGCAGGCGGACTACTGGCGGGAATGCTCAAAACAACTTTTTGCTAAACTCTCTCTTTATGGATCTTTTTGACAAACTGGAAAACAGGAACTCTCCACTCGGCTCGTTTACCTCAGACGGCTATGGCTACTACACATTCCCAAAACTCGAAGGCCCCCTGGGACCGGACATGAAATTCAACGGTAAAGATGTGATAGTCTGGAGTATCAACGATTACCTGGGTATTGGTGCGAACGAACATATCAAACAGTTTGATGTAGAAGCGACCCGAAAATACTCCCTCAGTGCGCCGATGGGTGCACGCCTTATGACCGGAAACTCCGATGAACACGAAGCTCTCGAACGCGAACTGGCTGATTTTGTCCACAAACCCGAAGCCCTGCTTCTCAATTACGGCTACCAGGGTATTATGAGTGTGATTCACTGCCTGGTTGACCGTAACGATTTTCTGATCTATGACGAACTGAGCCACGCCTGTATTGTAGACGGCAAACAGCTTGCCATGAGCGAATCATTCGTCTATAAACACAATGACATGGAAGGGCTGGAAAAGCAGCTAATTAGAGCCACAGCCCGAAGTAAACCAAACTCTTCTATATTGGTTGTAACCGAAGGCGTTTTCGGAATGACCGGAGACCTGGGCAAGCTGAAAGAAATTGTAGCTCTTAAAGAGAAATATAACTTCCGGCTCCTGGTAGATGACGCACACGGATTCGGTACGCTGGGTGAAGATGGCTCCGGTGCCGGCACTCTTCTCGGCTGCCAGGATGGTGTTGACATCTACTTCGGCACCTTCGCCAAAGCCGTTGCTCTGATTGGTGCATTTGTTGCGACTGAACCAAGAGTAAAAGAATTTCTAAAGGCCAATGCGCGCAGTCAGATTTTTGCAAAAAGCCTGCCCCTTCCAATTGTTGCCACGGCAAGAGAACGGATTAAGCTAATCCGGGAAAATCCCCAGTGGAGAAAAAAGTTATGGGAAAACGCTCTCAAATTGCGGGAAGGACTCAGTAAAATCGGTTATAACGTATTGCCATCCGAAAGTCCTGTTACACCGGTACTAACCGAAGGAAGTACAAAACTATGCACAACTATCATGCGTGAAATGAGGGAAAAACACGGAGTTTTTGTAAGTGGCGTATCTTATCCGGTTGTTCCCAAAGGCATGGTGTTAATCCGCCTCATTCCTATGGCTTCTCATACCGATGAACACATCGAAAAAACCCTGGAAGCATTTAAGGCAATTAAACCGATTGTGCACCAGAATCAAAATCTGGGTGAGAAGATTTCTGCATGACATGTAATGACTCCGGCATGACGGTTTGAAGCCGTCGTTCCGGTACTTATCTTTATTTTGAATCTATCCATTACCTTATCTCTATTACCTATGAAAAAGAGTTCAATTCTGCTTCTCATCTTTTTCCTTTTTATCTCCTGCACACCCTCCGAAACCGAGCAGGCTGAACGCGTATCCACACCTGAAGATCTCGGGTTTGATATTGAAAAACTTGCGGAACTGGATCATCTTTTCGAGACAGAAATTGAGGAAGGGCGAATCGCCGGAGCATCAGCTCTGATCAAACGGCACGGAGAAATTGCACTGAAAGATGCCTGGGGCTGGCAGGATATCGAAGAAGAGCGACCATTGGAACCCGGTCACCTTTTTCGCATCGCTTCGATGACCAAAGCGATCACAAGTACAGCTATCCTTCAATTGTATGAACGTGGTGACCTTGATTTGGATGACCCGCTCATGAATTACATCCCCGAGTTCGCCGATCCACAGGTATTGACTGAATTTGACGAGGAGACCGGAGAATTTGAAACTCGACCAGCCGCACGAAGCATCACCATTCATGATCTGCTTACGCACACATCTGGCATCGCTTATGGATTCAATAACGAAACTTTCGGCATTTTATACGAAAATGCAGGTATTCCAGATCTCGGAACCGAGTCTGACCTCACAATCGAAGAAGCGATGGCTGCACTTGGAGAACTGCCCCTGGCTCACGATCCCGGCGAAGAGTACACTTACGGCCTAAATACCGATGTTTTGGGACGTGTGATTGAAGTGGTATCCGGACAAACACTGGCAGAATATTTTGAAGAGCATATTTTCAGGCCGCTCGGCATGGAAAACACCGGCTTTTACCTCCCTGGCCGCGAAGATGACCTTGTCACCCTTTACACGACGGTGGAAGATGAACTTTTACCGGCTCCATCGAACGATGATCAGATCATCACCCCGAATTTCCCTGTTCAGGGAGCCATGAGCTACTATTCAGGAGGTGCCGGTTTAACCTCAACTGTTTACGATTATTCCCGGTTTTTGCAAGCACTGCTGAACGGCGGTGAACTTAATGGCAGCCGGATTCTTGAAGAAGAAACCTGGGAATTGATGTCAACACATCAAATTGATGACTTGAGGCTTGGTGACAACAAGTTTGGTTACGGCCTGCACATCACCACTCCCGAAGGAGCGGATGAAGGAAAACGACCTCCCGGCAGCCTGAGCTGGGGCGGCATTTTTCAGACCACTTACTGGATAGATCCTGTTAATGAGATGACCGTTGTGTTGTACACCCAGGTATATCCTTCACCCACACAGGCTGATTTTTATGAGCGGTTTGAGCGAATTATATACTCTTCGATCAATTGAATTCTGTCAACATTAGCTCCTGATCTTGCCGAATAGCTGGCAACACCATTGAGGAGGTGACAGAAACCAAAATTGTTACCGGTAACCTAATCCCGACGCATTTCAGTCATAATGAATTCGAGACATTTCCCCGCGATGGGGACCACCTTAAACAACGTCTTACCAAACTCCTTAAAATAGCAGGGAGATTTTATTGTAGGAAGCGGCGCACATCTTTCTCAGGCATGCCAACACTCACCGCTGCGCCGCTCGATGAAAACGCCTCAACCTGCCAGAAAGTAAATTGTGGTGAAAAACATATCACCGGTGTCAATCAGGATGGTGCATGATTGGGGTACTGAAACGCCGCTTACCTTAATGAATGGTGAACCTTGTCATCTCGACCAAGTGAGCTGAGCGAACGCGTGGAGAGATCTCCCCGCGATGGGAACTAACGTAAACAACGCCTTACAACACTCCTTCCAATGACAAGGAGATTTCACTTCGCTTCGCTCCGTGGGGAAAAGATGTGCTCGACTCCATGCGGAAAAGCACCGCATTCCGCTCGAAACGACAAAGGCCTTTGGGGAGAAGGCACGGCGCACATCAATCACAGCAAGGCCAACGCTCACCACTGCGCCGCTTGGAATTCACCCCGTCACTCAGTCACTCCCTCATCCAATCTCCCCGTCCCCACTACACCTGTCGATTACTTCCCCCTCGACAGATGTACCGCCTTCCTGCCCACCAGGTCCCGAAGTCCTAAAAGCAGCTCGTTACTCGGTTCCACTACAAACTTTCTCACGTTCATATTTATCGGTTTTTTGGCATGATCCGAACGAATCTCAAACCGGATGGGCGTCTCACCTTTGTGAGTACTGAACAATGTTGCCATCTGCAGGAGATCATCTTTTGAAAGTTCGCTTGTGCGCAATTTTACTTTCAGTTCGAGCTGTCCCTGGAATTTTTCACGCAGGTTTTCCACTCTTTCAAGACTGTTGGCTATGATTTTCGGCGTATTATCTTTTTTCGATATACTGCCTTCCGCCAGAACAACGGTATCGGGAACAATCAGCCCCTGATGGCGGTCGTACACTTCGCTGAAGATGAGCATTTCGGTACTTCCCTTTAAATCTTCAATCTGGGCAAATGCCATCGGCCGGCCTTTACGGTCAGTTACCCGTTTTACTGCCGTGATAATACCGATCACTTTTACCGACTCGCGATCGTTCAGTGTGCCGAGTGTATCCTCCGACAGATCGTGGCTTGCAAACAGGCTCACATCTTCTTTATGCCGGTCCAGCGGGTGCCCGCTCAGGTAAAAACCGATCAGTTCCCGCTCTTTGTTCAGGCGTTCTATGTTTGTCCACGGAGGGCATTCCCGCAGCTTCGGTTCGCTTAGCATTCCGCTGCCGCCACTGCCGCCGAACAGGCTTGCCTGGTTTAACCGCTCCTCTTCCTGTTTACGCTGTGCATAGCTCAAAACATCTTCAATACTGGCCAGAAGCTGAGCCCGGTTTTGATGAAGCGTATCAAACGCACCGGCCTGTGCAAGACTTTCAATCGTTTTTTTGTTGCACACTCGTGTATCAATGCGAGAAGAGAAATCGAAGATACTCCGGAATTCTCCTTTTTCGTTCCTCTCCTTCACAATCTGTTCAATCGCTGCAGATCCAACGCCTTTAATAGCCGACATACCGTACTGTACGCGACCGGATTTCGCAATAAATTTACCTTCGGCCGAGTTGATGTTTGGCGGATCCACCGGAATGCCGATGCGCTGGCACTCCTCAATAAAAAAGCTCACCTTCTTGATGTCGCCCATGTTGTGGCTCAGCACAGCGGCCATATATTCCGCTGTATAATTCGCCTTGAAATACATGGTTTGGTATGCTACCACCGAGTATGCTGCCGAGTGTGATTTATTAAATCCGTACCCGGCAAACAACGCCATTTTATCGAAAACTTCTTTGGCGGTTTTTTTGTCGTATCCCTTTTCCACCGCCTGTTTGATGAACTTCTCCTCTTCGGGCGGGAGCAGCTCAGGCTGTTTTTTACCCATGATCCGACGGAGTACATCTGCTTCACCGAGTGAGTAGCCGCCCATTCGCTGCGCCACCATCATGATCTGCTCCTGGTAGATCATAATACCATAGGTCGGTTCCAGGATATCCAGCAAGTCATCGTGATCGTACTCCACCTGCTCCTCGCCATGTTTTCTGCGGATATAATCCGGGATAAACTGCATCGGACCGGGCCGGTAAAGTGCGTTCATGGCGATCAGATCGTTGATACTGGTCGGTTTTAGCTGCTTCAGGTACTTGCGCATCCCGTCCGATTCGAACTGGAAAATTCCCACCGTAGCACCTTTCTGATACATCTCGAACGTGGGTTCATCATCCAGCGGAATATCATCCAAATTGTACTCTTTACCGTGATTTTCCTTCACATAATGAATAGCCGTTTTCAGGATGGATAGAGTCTTCAGTCCGAGAAAATCCATCTTCAGCATTCCGGCATCTTCAATCACTTTACCGTCGAACTGGGTAACGTAGAGATCGGCATCTTTGGCAGAACAAACAGGGATATATTTGGTGAGTTTATCCGGAGCTATGATCACTCCGGCAGCGTGAATGCCGGTATTCCGGACCGAGCCTTCCAGTGTTTCCGCCATTTGAAGGGTTTGCCCTTCGAGCTTATCATCCTGCTCTTTGAGTTCCCGTAACTCTTTTACTTCTTTGAATGCATCTTCCAGTGAAATTCCAATCGTTTCGGGGACCAGTTTGGCGATCCGGTCGGCATCAGGCAGCGGCAGGTTCAGCACACGAGCTACATCCCGCACCGACGAACGGGCTGCCATCGTGCCGAAGGTTATGATATGAGCCACCTGATCCTTTCCATATTTTTGAACCACATAATCGATCACCCGCTGGCGTCCGTCATCATCAAAGTCGATGTCAATATCGGGCATGGATACCCGCTCTGGATTCAGAAACCGTTCAAAAAGCAGATCGTATTTGAGCGGATCGATATTGGTGATTTCCGTGCAGTAGGCTACCACCGACCCGGCTGCAGAACCACGCCCCGGTCCCACATACACACCCATCCTTTTCGCTTCGATTATGAAATCCTGAACAATCAAAAAATAACCGGCAAATCCCATCTCTTTGATGATACCCAGCTCATGGTTGATCCGGTCGATCACTTCGTCACTTACACGCTCATACTTCTCACGGGCACCTTCAAGCGTAAGATGGCGGAGGTAATCATCCTCGGTTTTAAAACCTTTGGGCAGTTCGAAATGGGGCAGAATTACATCCCGTTTCAGTTTGATCGTTTCGATTTTCTCCACAATTCCGGCCGTGTTCGAGATCGCTTCGGGCAGGTCAGCAAAGAGCGACTTCATCTCATCCTGCGTTTTGAAGTAAAACTCGTCATTCGGGAATCCGAACCGCTTGTCGCGCCCTCTTCCGATAGGTGTAGAAATCAGCTCATTGTTGTCGATACAGAGAAGAGCATCATGCGCTTTGGCGTCCTCCTTCTCCATGTAAAAGGTGTTGTTGGTGGCTATTACTTTGACACCGTGCTTATCCGCAAACTTCAGCAGTACACTGTTCACACGTTCTTCCTCTTCAAGCCCGTGACGCATAAGTTCGATGTACAGGTCATCCCCGAAGAGGTCGTGCCACCATTTCAGGGCTTCTTCTGCAATTTCTTCGCCCCGGTTCAGAATCAGGTCGGGTACTTCTCCCAAAAGTCCGCCGGTAGTTGCAATAAGCCCTTCGCGATATTTTTTAACAAGTTCACGATCAATTCGCGGGAATTTGTAGTAGTATCCCTCGATAAAGCCAAGCGAACACATCTCAGCAAGATTTTCATAACCTTTTCGATTTTTGGCCAAAAATACCTGTTGATACCGCTTATCTTTGTGATCGCGGGTAAACCGTTTCTGATGGCGGTCCTCAACAAAGTATGCCTCCAGCCCGATAATCGGTTTAATGCCGGCCTCATTCGCTGCTTTCACAAAATGGAAGGCGCCGTACATATTTCCCTGATCGGTGAGGGCCACGGCAGGCATGCCATCGTCTTTCGCCTTTTTCACAAGGTCTTTCACGCCCGATGCCGCCTGAAGTACCGAAAATTTGGAGTGATTGTGAAGGTGTACAAACGGTGAATCCACTTTTCTACCTGCACTCTCTTTCGGGAGGTCGATAGTGGCAGAACTTTCATCTTCTTCACCAGTTACACCTCTTCGGCGCAGATCTTCCACTTTCGGCATATAGTGTGAAGTATCAATAAGCCCGGAGAGATTTGCGGGCACTTCACCGGGTTCGGCATGATGCTGGGGCTGAATCACCCCGATACGAACGAGCTCCAGGAATGCACGTGCCGTGGCATCTACATCGGCAGCGGCATTATGCGCTTCCTCGAATCCCACCTGGAAAAGTTTATCGTGCAGTTCGGCGAGTGTGGGCCATTTATAACGCCCGCGTCCGCCCGGAATGGCGCAGTATTCGGTCGACTCATCTTTCGTATCAATCGCCTTTTTTTCTGAGAGAGGATTCTCACGCCCAACACGCAGATATTCAGATCCCATAATGTTGAGATCGAATTCCAGGTTGTGGCCGGCAACAAAGATGCACTTTTCCAGATCGCGGCTGAAATAGTCCATCACTTCTTCGAGCGGAATACCCTCTTTATGAGCACGCTCAGTTGAGATTCCGTGTACTTTTTCGGAATTGAAGGGGATAGTAAATCCGTCGGGCTTCACGATATAATCGCCGCTGGAGATCCTTTTCCCGGTTTCGTCATGCACCTGCCAGGCAAGCTGAACACACCGGGGCCAGTTGTCAAAATCGGTCAGCGGGGCTGAATAATTCTGGGGAAGGCCGGTGGTTTCGGTGTCGAAAATGAGATACATGGAGCGTGTCTTGATTTGGAAATTGGGGATTTCAGATGAGGAAATATACAGAAGTAGCGAAGGAAAAAAGAACCTGAAATCAGGAAAATTTGGAGTGGCCAGGCAAAGGTTTGAAACCAGTACAGGGGCAAACCTCCAAGGGTTCTAAACCCTTGGAGGTTCCTGGACATGAACTATTTAAAAGCGTTAACCATCTTCATCGTGTGTTTCGACATCGCTGGCCGCACTCTTCCTCTCCAGAAATTCCCGCCAGCTTCGCTCGATCAGGCTCTGCGACTGGAAAAAATTATCGTTGTGACCGCCCCTCAGTTCTACAAAACTTTTGGGATCTCCGGCAAGTTCGTATAAAATCTGTCCGTGGTGGTACCTCACAATTTCATCGTTCGGGCTGTGCATGATCATTACTGGCACTCCATCAAGTCTGCGAATGTACTCATCGGTTGGGAAATCGTATTTTGCCAGACGAGACGGGACAAACGGGTACACTTCCCGGACCATCGCTCTCAAATTCTTAAATGCCGAATCGAGCACAAGTCCACCTAAATCATACCTTGTTGCGGCGTATGCTGCAACCGCACCTCCGAGGGATCGCCCGTACATCACGATTTGCGGTTCGGTGTATCCATAATCCGATTTAAGGTACTCCACAATCGCTTCAATATCTTTGTACAAACCTTTTTCAGACGGACTCCCTTCACTCTGGCCGAAACCCCGGTAATCATACATCAGAACCGATGCTCCGCTGCTCAGCAGTGTTGAAGCGATATCGATTCGACCGCCAATATTTCCCGCATTTCCATGAGAAAGCACCACAACATATTCCGCCTCCTCATTCGGAAAGTACCATCCGTGAATGCGAACGCCGTCTTCGGTTTCGGCCCAGACATCTTCGGCCGTTAAACCGGCACCTGCGGGTGTCTGCATAAAATCTGAGGAAGGAATAAAAAGCAGCTGGTTTTGAAAAGTATACATCAAACCGAGTATCAGCAGGTAGATTCCCGCGATTGTTATCAGAAAAGTACCCATAGTTTTAACTGTTTTCATGGAAATATGAATGTTTATTATTGAGCCCGGAACGTTTTCAGATTCACATACTCAGCCCCTTCCGGTTTTAAAATACTTTGTTTGAGATGAAAAGAATCAACACGAACGGTCAGCGGATCGAAGGTCTCATCCAGATGCCTTAGGATTGCTGCATCCTTTCCATGCCCCGATTTACGGCGTGCCAGCGTAATGTGCGGTTTAAACGGTTTGCTTTCCTTCTTATTCCTGAAACGACCAGCACGTTCAGCAATCTTTTCCTGAAGCATCAGAAGCGGTTCACTTTCTTGAAGACCGCACCATAATAACTTTGGATTATTCTGATTCGGGAACACTCCGAGCGGACCGGTTTTCAATTGAAAGGAGGTAAAGCTGATTTCACTCAACTGCATCGATAGGTGAGCATTCTCACTCACCGTACAATCACCGATAAAAAACAGAGTCAGATGGATTTTATCAGCCGCTGTTTTTCTCCAGTCATCCAGTTCTGGAACCCGTGTACTGAGCTTTTGGCAGATCTCTTTGGGAAAATCGATTGAAATAAACAACCTCATCGCCAGACACTAAAATCGTGAAAGGTTTCATCAATGTTGTTGCTGCTCATTTCTTCAATATCGGTTACCCGTGCTCTGCGCGGACCTTTCATCAGTCTTTTTATCATCTCCCTGATGTTTTCACGATTGCCGGAAATCAACGTTTCCACCGTGCCATCGGGCATATTTTTTACCCAGCCTTTGATGTTCAGATCGTACGCATTCTGCCGGGTAAAATACCGGAAACCGACTCCCTGCACCCGCCCTTTGATTTTCAGATATTTCAGTTCAGAATGATCATCCATCTGTTAAAACTTATTTTTATCATTTTTCCGTATTTTCTGTGGTTCTTAATATTCAATAGTTTTCAGAGATTATCAAAAAAACGGATGGTTTATGACCCTGACACAACTCTCTTACATCATCGCGGTAGACAAGTACCGACATTTTGCCACGGCGGCAGAAAAAAGCTTCGTCACTCAGCCTACACTCAGTATGCAGATTCACAAACTGGAGGATGAGCTGGGAGTCACAATTTTCGACCGATCCAAATCACCTGTGGTTCCAACGGCTATCGGAGAAAAGATCATTGCCCAGGCTAAAACCATCCTTAAAGAGTCGAAGCAATTATCCGATATTGCCAACTTTAAAGAAAACGAGCTGAAAGGAACCTTCCGGGTTGGGGTTATCCCGACGATTGCCCCATATCTCGTGCCCCTGTTTTTGCGATCTTTTGTACAAAAGAATCCACTTGTAGAACTTGTTTTCGAAGAGCTGCTGACCAAAGAGCTGCTTGAAAAACTTGGAAACGATCAACTTGATGCGGGGATCATTGCCACACCGACAGAACAGAGCTATATTTATACTGAAGACCTTTTCGTTGAGCCTTTCGTCGCCTACCTTTCCCACAATCATCCGCTAATCGAGAAGGATAAACTGACGGTGGATGACCTGGACCGAACCAACATCTGGCTGCTGAATGAGGGCCACTGTTTCCGCGATCAAGCCGTGAAACTGTGCAAGGAGGCGGAAAGAAAAAATCAGTCTGCTATCGAATTCAAAAGCGGAAATCTGGAAACCCTGAAAAAATTAGTGGAACAAAATTTCGGAATGACCCTGCTTCCATGGACTGCAGTACAGGAGTTTGACAGTAACTGTGCCAATGCTGTGATTAAAGAGTTCGAAGACCCGGTACCATCACGCAAAGTCCGGCTTGTTTTCGGACGAAAACACTTGAAAAAGACGATCATCACCGCATTCAAAAAATCGATCTGCGATGCCGTTCCGGCAGAACTCAAATCCACGGAGAAAAAAGTATTGATTGAGTAGTTTCTGACTTATTGTGTGTGGACATTTTCACTTTTCACTTTTCACTTTTCACTTTTCACTTAAAAGATAAATGCCAACAAGCGCTTCAAACAACCAGATCAAAAAGTGGCGCAAGCTGCTCATGGGCAAATACCGAAAAAAGGAAGGCCTCTTTTTGGCAGAAGGACTTCGCTGTGTGGAGCAGATTCTGGACAATGGGTTTCTGGATGTCGTAGAAATCCTGGCCGATAATTCTGGTGTGATTGATGAGCTTTCATTGACGAATAGCCTTCCCGTATTTCAGCTTTCTGATAGCGATTTTACAGATGTTTCGGATACAGAAACGCCGCAGGGTGTGATTGCCGTCTGCCGGATACCCGATGAAGTACCGATGGATTCAGTTATATCTACAAACGGGCCGATCATTGCACTCGACGCTGTTCAGGATCCCGGTAATTTGGGCACGATCATTCGTACGGCTGCCTGGTTTGGAGTAACTGCCATTCTCTTTGGCAGCGGATGTGTGGATCCGTTCCATCCCAAAGTGGTGCGAAGCACGGCCGGTGCCACAGGAGCCATTCCGTTTTTGAAAGGTGATCTGGAAAGCCTATTCAGTCAGTTTGAATCACCGGACTGGCAAATCTATCTGCTCGATGGCTCCGAATCTGCTGTTGAAATAGAATCCGTCAGCCCCCCGGGAAAAACGATCCTCGTTGCCGGAAATGAAGCAAACGGCATCAGCCCGAAACTATTCAGGTCAAACCGGACGCCCGTCCGCATTAAAGGCCACACAGATTCGGTGGAAAGCCTAAATGTAGCTGTCGCACTGGGGATTGGACTATACGAACTCACTGATTTATAGGCCACTTAACTGAAGAATCTGTAAGCGTCCGAAAGGACCTGACAGCGTTCGGTCATAAACCCTGTAATATTCAATAACACGGTATCTGCCCCGGTCTGGAGCCAAACAGATGAACCCCGAACGAAAAGAATAAAGAAACTCGTGAGGAATATGATTTAAAAAATGAAGTAACTCCTGACTCTCTCAATATTGACTATCTCTGATACTTTAGCTATTGTTAAACTAAAGTATCTACAGCCATTTACCCTTCCCCTTAATTTAATGAAGTTTGGCCTATGCCCGGACAAAAAAAGGTGAAAAAGATTTTCGTTCTTGACACTTCCGTTCTTCTATATGATTCTGATGCTGTAAAGAATTTTGAAAAACATAATATCGCCATTCCCATTACTGTCATCGAAGAGATTGACTCGTTTAAAAAAGGCAACTCCGTTACCAGCTTTCACGCACGTGAGTTTATCCGCTTCCTTGATAAAATTACTGATGCCAATATGATCCAGCAATGGATTCCTCTGAACGGCCGCACTCGCGGTAAAATCAAGGTGGTGAGTGATGAAGGAAGTGCGAAGGACGCTAACCAGGTGTTTGGATCAGTAAAGAACGACCACCGCATCCTCAACGCAGCCATGAAACTAAAGGAAGATGAACCAAGTAAAAAAATTACGCTCGTCACCAAAGATATCAACCTGCGGCTGAAAGCCCGTGCACTTAATCTTGATGCCGAAGATTACGAAACGATCCGCATCAAAGACATCGATCATCTCTACAAAGGAAAAACAGATCTGTATTTTGATGACAACAGCCCTATTAATGAGCTCTACAAAAACGGAAAAGTCAAACATAGTGACATTGAGTCATCCAACCCGGTCAGCAACCACTATTACATTCTGAAAAATCATTCCGGTTCGGCACTGGGCTATTACAATCCCGGGAATAAAAATGTAGAACTGGTCAGTTCAAAGAATGCGTACGGAATCACACCGCGAAATGCCGAACAGACATTTGCCATGCACGCATTGATGAATCCCAAGATTTTGCTGGCCACAGTAACTGGTGCGGCCGGAACCGGAAAAACACTGATTGCCCTCGCCTGTGCACTGGAACAGAGGCGCCAGTATCGGCAGATCTATCTTGCCCGTCCCATCGTTCCGCTCAGCAACCGTGATTTAGGTTACCTTCCCGGCGACGTCAAATCAAAAATCGACCCCTACATGCAGCCGCTTTGGGATAACCTGAACATCATTAAAAATCAATACAGCGAATCGAGCAAGCAGTACAAAAAGGTGGATGAGCTGGTTCAGACCGAAAAGCTGTCGATTGTGCCGCTCGCCTACATCCGCGGACGCAGCCTCAACAACGTGATTTTTATTATTGATGAAGCGCAAAATCTCACCCCGCATGAAATCAAAACGATCATAACCCGGGCGGGTGAAAACACCAAGATTATTTTTACGGGGGATATATTCCAGATCGACACCCCCTATCTCGATGCCCAAAGCAACGGCCTCTCCTACCTGGTAGACCGCATGCACAACAACGATGTGTATGCCCACATCAACCTCGAAAAAGGGGAACGCTCGGAGCTGGCGAATCTGGCGAGTAAGTTTTTGTGATTTTTATGAGTGAAAAGGGAAAAGGGAAAAAATGAAAAGAGAAAATTCAGATACCTGAACTGGGTTGACATATTTAATCTCTTTTCCTTTTCACTTTTGACTTTTCCCCCAACCAAATGATTATATTCCAGCAAATCCATTACAAACTCACCACCATGAAACAGCTCTCCGCCTCCCTGCTCATATTTTCTGTGATGTTCATCCCCCTGCTTTCCCATGCCCAAACCGACCTCGAAGAAATTTACGAACCCCGTGTATATATCTCGGATGAAGGCGACACCCTGCGATACCGGGTTATGTTCCCGGAAGAATTTATTGAAGGCGAAATTTATCCGCTGGTGCTGTTCCTGCACGGAGCCGGTGAGCGCGGAAACGATAATACCGCTCAGCTTACCTGGGGAGCAGATGCCTTTGCCAACGAAGATTTCAGAAATGACCATCCCGCCATCGTAATTGCACCTCAGGCCCCTGTAGATACGTTCTGGGCCAACCTGAACTGGCGGGAAGAGGGAGCAGGCCTTATGGATGAACCCTCGCTGCCCCTTAAGCTGGCTCACGAACTGGTACTGAAAATGACCGAAGAATATCCGGTAGATTCAAACCGCCTCTACATCACCGGGCTTTCAATGGGAGGGTTCGGAACATGGGATCTCATCGCACGTTACCCGGACATGTTTGCCGCAGCAATGCCCATTTGCGGCGGAGGGGATCCCGCAAAAGCGTACCGTCTCACTGAAATCCCCATCTGGAACTTTCACGGAGCACTCGACAACATAGTTTCACCAGAACTTTCAAGAGAGATGATCCAGGCCATTTGGAATGCAGGCGGAAAACCGGGCTACACCGAATATCCGGATGTGAATCACGCCTCCTGGATTCCCGCATATAACGACCGGTTTGTACTGGATTGGCTTTTTGGGCAAAGCAGGTAGTACATTATTAACCCGCATTTCACACCAAGAAATTTGGTTGTGGGCAATCCCGACGGCAGTCGGGAGAAAATGGTGGCGGAAACAGTCCGATCGCTGTCGGACGTTGAGCAAGCCATTTCCGAGACAACACAGCCCACTGGCAATTTCACTTCGTGGGAATCGCTTACGCTCGGAGCGCAGCATCTGACAGGGTGTTTTCGAGACAATCGACGAAATTACAGGCTAAGGCATTAATAATCAAATTGATAGACTTATTCATAATTTTTTCTGTGAGAAATGCGGGTTAAAAATCAATGGGAAAGCATATCTGTAAAGATTGATGATTTCGATGTAATGACTATAATTCGGCCTCTGATTATCTTTCTTTTCCAGACCTGTGAGTCAGAAACAATTTGATGTGATAAGCGTTTATACAAGAGATTAATTTATTGATGCCCTATGAAATTATTTTTAAAAATTGTTGCCGCTCTATTTGTACTGTTTATTGTGGCTTTAATTGGCTTAAACCTCTATCTGACCGATGAGAGACTGAAAAACATGATTCTCCCGCATGTTCAGCAAGCGGTAGGAAGTGAAGTGCAAGTCGATCGGATGTCCCTCACCTTTTTTAAAACTTTTCCACGTTTCGGACTTGATTTAGACGGTGTTCTCGTGCCCGATCCCCAGGGTGAGCCTGTTGCTTCCATCGACGAGCTTCTTCTCTCACTCGAACTCTATCCTCTGTTCAGAGATGAGATCTCCATTTCACGACTTTCGATCACCCGGCCTGTTGTCTATTACACGGTATTTGCCGATTCTACCACCAACATCGACTTTCTACTCGAAACTGAAGAGGAACCGGCTGAAGAGAGTTCATATACAATCTCTATTCCCGGTTTCAAACTTACAGATGGTTCCGCCTTCTACCGCGATGAAACCACCAACACCACCATATCAATGGAAGATCTGGATGCCGACATCTCTCTCTTTTTTGCCGATCTGATCGAAAGCCGGGTAAATGCAGATCTCGGTTCACTCAATGTGATGATGGACGGAACACAGTACATCAGTAATCTGTCACTCAGCCTGAATCAGATCTCCACCCTCGACCTTGAAAATGAAATATTGAATTTCACTGAAGGAACTTTTTCTATCCGCGGACTGGCTTTGAATCTGACGGGCTCCTTTTCCAACTGGAGCAGTGAGGAACCTGCCGTATCGCTTCAGTTTGCCTCCACATCCGAAAATTTCGGGGAACTGCTCCGGCTTGCTCCACCCAATTTCGAAGAATATCTCACCGGACTCGTAACACGGGGCAGCCTTGTGTTTGAAGGCTCTGTTGACGGCACTTTCGCTGAAGGAACCCTGCCCCGTTTTGATCTGGTAATTGAAGTAACTGACGGTTTTTTACAAAACCCTGATCTTCCCGAAGCGATCGAAGATATCCATTTTCAGATTCTCTTCAACAACGAACTGGCTACCATCAACGATTTTCGGGCGAGAGCAGGTGTAAACAGCGTTACCGGTTCGGGAACCATCGAACGCCCGCTGGATGATGACGGTATCTTTTCGCTGGACCTTGACGGAGATATCAACCTGGCCACTGTCAGCAGTTTCTACCCGATTGATGAACTCGGTATAGAGGATCTCGCCGGAATGCTCAAAACCACAGCTACTGCAACAGGACGCCTCGATCAACCTGAAGAAGCCACCTTCAGCGGAAGGTTTCACCTCACAAACGGCCTTCTGAAATATGCCGATGTACCCCGACCCATCGAACAGATCAACGCGCGGATTGATGCCAACCAGGATCTCATTCGCATCGATGAATCGGGATTTACCGCTGCTAATAACCGCTTTCAGTTAGCCGGAGATATTTTACGTCCGCTGGATGAAAATCAGCGAACCGTAGATGTGCGCTCCAACATCAACTTTGATCTGGCCACCATCAAAGATTTCTATCCAATAGATGAGGACACCCTATCGATGCGGGGACAGCTAATTGCTGAAATCGCACTACGGGGCCGGCCCGATCCCGATCAGATCGAAACCCTGCTGCAGCAGAGCACGATCCAACTGACCGATGGTTACTTTTTCCATCAAAGCATGAATACTCCTCTTGAAGATATCATGTTCCGGGCCGAAGCGAGCGGACGGCGGCTTGCAATCAGCCAGGGACGGTTTAACAGCGGAGAAAATGCCCTGGCCCTGCAAGGAACGGTCATCAACTACCTGAGCGATAATCCAGAAGTTGACCTTACATTCGATGGTAACGCAGTATTTGGAAGTATCACCAACTACATCTCCCTTGAACCCTGGATACAGGAACTAACTGGGGATGCAGTCATGAATCTCAATGTCAGAGGCCCTGTGAACGATATTCAGCGGCTTGCCCTGAACGGATCAATGGAGGTGAGCAATGTAACTGCCATCGGAGATTCCATTCCGCTTCCTGTCACAGAGTTGAACGGGCGCATGAGCATTACTCCTCAAACGATGAATCTTGACCGATTCACCATGAATTACGGCTCGTCTGACATTCAGCTTGAAGGGACACTGCGAAATTACATGAACTTCCTCAATGAAACCAATACGGCAGCCAATTTACCTTCCATAACCGGAAGTTACCGCAGCCGCCACCTCAACATGGATGAAATGATTGACTGGGATGAAGAATCCGACGAGCCCATCCCGATAGAACTGCCCAACCTGACAGCTTCGGTTACGGCAAATATCGAACGGCTCACTATCTTCGGTTTGTCGATCACCGACATTGAAGGCCAGGGCCGCCTTACACCCGAACTTATTCAAATAAACGACGCCCGGGCGCGGCTCTTTGATGGCACCGCCACCGGACAGATGGTCTGGAATGTCCCCGACCCGCTCAACAGCAGCATCACCTTTAATGGAAATCTTGATGGCCTTCAGGCGCAGGCTTTTTTCCGGGACACCAACTTTTTGGGACAGGGCAGTACACTGCACCAATACATAAGCGGTTCCTTCAGTTCCGAAATCAATTACACCTCGCAACTAAACCCTGATCTTGAACCCAACATTTCTACGGCCAATGCCAGCGGTACATTTGGAATGACCACCGCCCGCATGAGAAACCACCCCATCCAGGTGGGAGTTTCCCGGTTCCTGAATGCCAGTGAGTTCGAGTCACTCGTTTTGGATGAATGGAACGCCAGTTTCAGTATTCAGGACACGGTGATGACCCTGCGCAATTTCCGGCTCACCAGCGGCAACCTTGGATTTGAACTTGAGGGTACACTGAACATGGTATCTGACCAGATCAACTACAGGGCTACCATGCTGCTTCCGGAACAGTTCAAACGGGGTATTGCAACGGTTATATCGAGCCGGGCTGCAGATGCACTTCAATTAGATGATGGGCGGATGGCCGTGCCGGTCCGCATAACAGGAACAACAGCCAACCCTCAAATCCGGCCCGATACCGAAACCGTCGACCGGATTGTCCGCGATTATGTTGAAGATGGTGCCAGAGATCTGCTCAGAAGGTTATTTAACTGATGATATTAATCCGGCACTAATCAGAATGGCTACGGTTGTCAGTTTTACAAAAAGTGTATATTTGGGCTTTAAACAACGATTTTTGCGTTTACAAACACACCCGTAAATCCCTTCTTGAGAGGGGACAGATTTGAGTAAGATCGCGAAGCGAGCCTTTCGAAAAGCACAGGTGACGGCTTTTGCGGCACTCCGACCCTTCGGAGGGTGTGTTTGCGTGGGCAAGGAACCTGAAACGTCTACGGTTCACGATCAAAGCCATCGAACACACCCCTCGCTAAACTCACCCGGCTTCGCCGTTTCGTTTACGCCTTTCCCCTCTCGATGAGGGGATTATAGAGCCTGTCACTTCTGAAATAATGCTGCTCGCTCTACTACGTTACCCACTACGTTGATACTTCGAGGGTCAGGAAAACTTCGAAGAGCAGGCTTTTTGGGCAAGATTAGGGGCTACTGATGACACCACATGCAACACCTCTGATTTCAAACTGATACTTTTCAGAAATCATGCCGCAGGTTTTGTTTTCATCTATATTCTTTCCCATACTGGAAAACTTTCAATGACAACCCGGAATTCTTGAATTAACCGCATAAATTTAAATGGGATGAACCAGCCATTTGCTGCCATTTTTCAAAAAAATTCTAATCACATACCTGAAACTTTTGAAACTTACGAGCATTTTTAAACAATTCTGAGCACTTCAAATTCTTATTAGCAAATCTGATTTTGATTTTAGATATTACATAAACGAGAAATCCGGGTCATTTTTTTATTGATTAGCTTTTTATAGTTCATTCACAACATGTAATATTTTATATCATTCAGTCTTAACTGAATTGATATTTTTCGGGCTGACAAATTCTTTAAAAGTTTTTTAATACAACCCATTTTGATTGTATTTTCTAAGCACTATAGCTTTTTTGAAGAATTTCTAATGTTTTGTTCAGCCCGGTTGTAAAACGTTCAAACCACTTTCAAGCAAATTTTTATAATACCGGTTAGATACGTATCAGATACAACTTGTACAAAGAAAGCCAAAAAAAGAAATAATATATTTTAAATTGAATAGATTACAGACCGGTCAAAATATCCGCAGAATTTCGTACAAACGGATTCTTCATTCAGTTTAAATCTTTGATTGCTTTCTTCTTTTTACTCTTAATTGCTCTTTAATGATGTTTTTGGGGAAAAAATTCTCTCTATTATTTATTTCTTTTCTTCTACTGTCCGGGGTTGTTTTGGCTCAGGATCAGGATTTCGATGAGCGTCCCAATCGGTTAAGTATCGGTGTGATGGGTACACTTACGAAAGGCCATATGAGTGTTGGCTCTGCCTTTCAGTCCGGTGTGAATGCCAATTTTGAATTTCAGGAACAGTATAACAATAATCTTGGGTTTAATATCCGATATGTTGCCTCTCCCGAAATTGCTTTGCAGTCGAATGTAGTTTACGGGCGTTTTACAATTTTGAGCGATGCTTTCAATGACGACCTCTCTTTAGACAATAATTACCTGACTACCTCAATAACCACGCAGCTCAGCCTTTTGCGTGTATTAGGAGTAAATCCCCGGAGTTTCAATATTTACGGAAGTTTCGGAACTGGCCTGATGTTCAACAGCGTCACCGTCAATTCAAGCAACCCGGAAGTTACCCAATCTGCAGTCAGTGCAAGTGACCATCCTTCCACCACGTTTTTCACAACATTTGGTGGTGGTCTCCGCTTCAATCTTGGCCAGCGTATCGATTCATTCGCTCAGTACGAATACACATCATCCAGCCGTGATATTGTTGATGGAAATTTTTTAGGAGAACTGCTCAATCTGGGCGGGTCGGCTCAAACATCAAGTTCATGGAGTGCCATTACAGTTGGTATTCAGTTTAAATTTGGCTCTGGCAGCCGCGATGCAGACTGGCCTTCGGCTGCACGTACCCCGGCTTATCCAGCGCTTGGAGACCGTGATTTATTCCGCGAACTTGAAGAAGAGCTTATTGCCCGGCAGGAAGCAATTTACCGCGAGGAGATTGAAGCGCTCAGAGGCCTCATCGACTCTCTTCAGGCCAATCTGATGACAGAACAGGAAGCCCAGGAAGCGTTTGCTGATTACTATGCAGATACCATCAATGAGTTTCAGAGTCGTATCGATTCACTTGAGCACACGATTGCCCAGGAAAGAGAGCGCTCGGAGTATAATGAAACTCAAATGGAAACTTTAACGGCAGAGCTCAGAGCCGTTGAACAACAACTTGCCGAAGCAGAGGAAACCAAACAAACCCAGGAAGAGTATTATACCGGGCTTGTTGAAGAGCTCCAGGCACGAATTGAAGACCTCCAGCAGCAAATGCAGGAGACTATTGAGCAAGCCGAACAAGATGTTGGCGAAGTAATTATCCGTGAGGAAGAGCCTCGTGAAGAAGTTGAAGAGCACATTGATGAAAGAGACGTTCCGGAACCGGATGATGCAGCCAGAATGCAGCCTGAACTCCAGGGAATTAAAGATATTGAACCGGAAACAGACCCCGAAGATCTTACTGTCACCGAGGAACCTGCAGACCCGGATGAAGAAGAAGTACCTGAACCTGAAGTTCCGATCCGGGAAGAAGAACCTCCTGTAGCAGCGGATGAACCCGATGATGAAGAACTCGTTCCTGATGATGTACCCGAAGAACCATTACCGGACCCGGAGTATGATGAAGCTGAAGCTGAAACCGAAACAGGAGGCGCCTGGTGGTTTATCCTGGCCATTATCGCTCTCACTGCCGGTGGACTCTACTTCCTCGCAAAATATTTGTTCACTCCTGCTCCAACATCTCCCCAGGGAGGCGCAGCAAAAGCTGCTTCAGCCACACCTCCACCACCAGATGACGAACCTGTAGCCCCTAAACCCATTAAGAAAACAAAATTAACTTACGGTATGCCAGAGCATACTTACATAGTTAAAAATAATAATGGAGGCTCAAACTCTGGCAAAAGCAGCTCTGGTAAAGGTGAGTCTGACAAATAAACATTCTGACCGGCCCTGAAACCTACAAATCAGGCTGAAATATGTATGTTTAATGAAGAGTAAACCGGGATTATAAACCATCCAGTTTCTTAAAAAAATAACTATCAGATTTCGGCAGTTCATTTCTCTGTTTTTGCTTCTCTCCTTTCGTATTTTCCCTGCTCATCAGAACCTTCTCAAATCATTTCATGGATTCAAGTAATTATTTTGTCTGGGAAACAGACCCTGTAATGTTTTCAATACCGGAATTGAACCTGCCATTTCAGGTTTCCATTTGGGGATTGCTGCTTGCAGCGGTACTCATCTACTTCGGATATCAAAAAATTAAACCTGACCCAAAATCCAAAAATGCCGCTGAGCCTCCCGCCTGGCAATTTTGGGGAGTCATTCTCGGCTCCATTATAATCGGGCAGCTTCCGTTTCTTTTTATTGATTCTCCTTCAATTTCTTCAATCGGTCCGATAGAACCCCGCTGGTACGGACTTATGTTTGCTTCTGCATTTATTTTCGGTTACCTGATCGGGTTCAAAGAGTTTAAAGACGCCGGCCGGTCGCAGGAAGAGCTCGACCGTTTGCTGATTTATGTACTCGTTGCCACGATTATCGGAGCACGGCTGGGGCATGTATTTTTCTACGAAGCGGAATTTTATCTCCGGAATATTCATCTCATTCCCCAGGTCTGGACCGGCGGACTGGCAAGCCACGGTGCCGCTATCGGAATTATCATCGCGATGTATCTGTACGCCAAACGAACACCCAACACCACCTTTATGTGGGTGGCCGATCGCGTGGTCCCCGGTGTGGCCATCGGCGGGATGTTTATACGGTTTGGAAACTTTTTTAACTCCGAAATATTGGGAATGCCCACCGATGTATCCTGGGCCATTGTTTTTGCCAATGTAGACATGATGCCCCGCCACCCATCCATGCTTTACGAAGCTGTACTATGTATTCTTGTACTTGCAGTACTCGGCTGGATCTACTACAAATACAACAGTAAACCTCCCGAAGGATCACAGTTCGGCATCTTTTTGGTAATGCTTTTTACCGGACGATTTCTCATTGAGTTCACCAAAGAAACACAGGCCGACTTTTTGATTGGAGCTACCCTGGATATGGGACAGCTCCTCAGCGTGCCATTTGTACTGATCGGCGTATGGCTGCTCTGGAAAAAAGTAAACTGGTCGCGCGAAGGCGCTAAAATGAAAAGATAAACCCGATGGCAGCCGCTTTTCAGAAGACACGTTTCATGACAAAAGCTGGACACAGGCCTACCTGGTCCGCTTCGGCAACCTCTATCGCGAAGCGGTTCTGAATGATGAAACATCAAACGGAAACCCTGTTCCTAAATCCTGGCACTTTTCCTTCGACTCTGCCCGGAAAAAAGAAGCACTGATCACTCAGCATCTGCTGCTGGGCATCAATGCTCACATCAATCACGACCTGGCTATTGCTCTGTATGATGTAAAAATCGATCCGGACCGAGCGGATAAATACGCTGACCATTGCATTATCAACAATGTTTTAGAAGAGTCCACCGATGCACTCAAAAAAGAGGTTTCGCAGAAATATGCCCCCATCCTGAAGAGACTGGATCGCAAAACCGGTTTCATCAGTGACGACATCACCAACTTCAGTATTCCCAAAGCAAGGGAGCATGCGTGGTCGTTCGCAATTGCATTAACAAGGGCGGCCAATCAAATCGAACAAAATATTCTTCGAAAAGCCCTTGACGACCAGGCTGCCGTACTCTCTCGTCTTATCATGGCCTCACCCACTCGACATCCGCGGTTTACACGTACAATCTCTTTTTTGAAACGATTAGACCGTATTTTCGACCCATTTCGAAGATTATTTGGAAGAAGCTGAACATCAATGACGGAAGATTGATGTCTGGAGGTAACCAAGAGTCACCTCATTTTTTGATTTAGAAACCAAATATACCGGCATTACTTATACTGTCCTTTAGGCCCCATGACAGCACCAGAGGTGCGACATGTCCGTAGCCCATGGTCACTGCGCAGTGGTCTCACTGTTTAACACTATGAAATAAACAACCTCATCATTTTACCCATCAAGTTTCCGGCAGATTCCATTCTTAAAAACTGATCTGCAAATGGAACCAAGTGAACGTTTCACCCCTCTGCTTCGTTTTCATCAGAACTATAAAATGAATGCCTATGAAGAAGAAAAATCTGTTTTTTATATCTGCTTATCTGCTTTTATTCACATTCTCCCTGAACGCACAGGAGCGCATCAGCGATGAAGGAGAAGCCAGAGCCATTTTTGAAGAAGTGGATGACCGGCGAAACTCCATCGAGACGGAAACGGCTGTTATGACAATGGTTATCACCGATACACGCGGACGCACACGCAGCCGCACGCTTCAGTCATGGATTCAGCATTCAGGCGATGATTCCAAAAACCTCATCATCTTTTCCGATCCGGGAAATGTACGCGGAACAGCATTTCTTTCCCTCAATGAAGAAGGCAGCCAGTCCCAGCGGCTCTACCTGCCATCTGTCGGCCGCATCCAGACAATCAGTTCAGCTGAACGGGGCGACCGTTTCATGGGCAGTGATTTCACCTATGAAGATTTGGGTGACCAGAACCCCGATGACTACGAATTTGAATGGCTCGAAACCGATGAGTCCAGCTACACCATCCGTGCATCAAAACCTGATTCGGATCAGTACACATACCTCGAATTTGAGGTCAACAAAGAGACTTTTGCCCTCAAGACTATCCGCTATTTCAATGACTCAGACAGTATGATCAAACGGCTCGAAGCGGAAGATTTTGAGCAGATTACCGACCGGCTCTGGAGCCCCCGTAAAATGACCATGTACGACCTCCGTGAAGACCGCAAAACCGAAATCACCTGGAGTGAACGACAGATCAATGAACCCATCGAAGAGTGGCAATTCACCGAGCGCGGTTTGATGAGAGGCTTATAATGATTAGAATAGAGAATTTAATTCATTTTCAAATTTAGAATTCAAATATACCGGTCTCACTGTGAAAGAGAGCCAGGAAACCGAGAAACCGAGAAACCGAGAAACAAAAAAGTAAAAAATTTAGCTTGAACAAAGAGGCTGATTAGGAAGTCACTTTATAGGTATGGCATTTTTCAATTTATCTGTTCTTCGGTTTAACAACTCCATTCGGTTTCTATAGTATAGATATCTCAACTCTTACCCCCTTTGCGTCTTCGCGCCCTTTTGCGATTTAACATACTGATAACTGAAATACCCAAATACACGTGTAAAGAACCCCAACACGACTCATCTGCTTACCTTAAATCTTCCAGATCGAACACAGATCGGACTTATTAACTGCTA
>JAFIFB010000106.1 GCA_020832285.1 Balneolaceae bacterium | reverse complement strand
TTTGTAATATGCATATCAGCTTATTTATAGTGAATGGACTCACCTAAATAAGTGAAAAATACCGAGCCAAAAAAGCCTGAATACAACAAATTCAGCCACTTTTTTGGCTCTTTTTATTTATTGCCTGCGGATTTTAGGGATTTTAAAACCTAAAATTTTTAAGTTTATCAAGGTATTGAAAAGGAGCACCCCTCCCCCGAATAGTCGGGATTTGTAAAACACTTTCTTGCGGGGTGTTTTTCGCCTGAGGTAGGGGACGGGGGTGGGTCAGAAAAGATCGGAACTTATTAATTCCTAAATAATTTAGGCAGATTTTAAATAGTTTTGTCTTTTTGGACAGCCTCGAGCATTATTCACTATAATTTAAAATCGAATTCAGGTTTTGAGTTGGAAACGGTTCTTCGCAATTTTTTTCAGAGTATAGAAGCTTGTTTCGGATGGAAGTCAGCCAATTCGCATGTTTCTGAATGAAGGCAGCCTGGCTGCAAATTATCCGGAACCTAAGATTTAACAAGCTGCTGATAGACATTATTTAACCTTTTACCGTTTTCGATAGGGTTTATCCAGTTGCCAATATTAAAATATAAATCGCCGACCATGCTTAATTCTTTATCCGTTTACCGAATTGGTTTTTTAGCTGTAGTTGTTTTTTTGTTTATAGCGGGTTTTTTGTATTTACCTGAAATAAATAAAGAAGAGGCTGCAACAGATCCTCCCAATATCATTGTAATGTATTCCGATGACCACACCGCGCAGGCGGTTGGGGCTTACCAGGGAGTGTTAAACTACGGTTTGCAATTAGACCATACCCCAACGCCAAACATTGACCGTCTGGCTGAAAATGGTATCCGTTTTGATAACGCCTTTGTAACCAATTCGATTTGTAAGCCTTCCCGGGCTGTAAAACTGAGCGGAATGCACAGCCACAAAAACGGGGTCATGACCAATGCGGAGGATATCCCCATTGAGCTTGAAAATTTCCCGGCTTTGCTTCAGCAGGCCGGCTATCAAACAGCGATGATCGGCAAATGGCACCTTGGCAATGAAGATGATCCCCAGGGGTTTGATTACTACAACGTTTTATATGGCCAGGGCCCGTACTACAACCCCACCATGCGTACCTTCGACGGAGATGTGGATTACCACGGCCACACCACCGGGATCATTACTGATATTGCCCTGGAGTGGCTGCGGCTGGAGAGGGATCGCGACAAGCCGTTTATGATGATCTACAATCACAAAGCCCCTCACCGCGAGTGGCTGCCCGGCCCGGCACTGAACGATTACCAGGACCGGGACCTGCCCGAACCGTCCACGCTGTTTTATGACTATTCGGGTCTTACCTCAGCCGCCTATGAGCAGGATATGGAAATCCGTGAATCCGGCCCGCAATCGCTGATCTGGGGCCGTGACCTGAAAGTTCCCAACAATCCTGAAACCGGAGAGCGAAACCCGGACTGGGATTCTCTGATCAATGGAAACAGACTGACCGACGAGCAGCTTGAACGGATCAAAGCGGCTTACGCAGCCGATAATCAGTACCTGTATGATAACTACGCCACCATGACAGACGAAGAGATCACCCGGTGGAGATACCAGCGCTATGTGAAGGATTATCTGCGGGTGGTCCGCGAGGTGGACGATGAAGTAGGCCGGGTGATGGCGTACCTGGAGCGTGAAAATCTGAAGGACAATACCATTGTGATCTACGCGGGTGATCAGGGTTTTTTCCTGGGGGAAAAAGGATGGTTCGACAAGCGCTGGATTTATGAAGAGTCGCTGCGCATGCCCTTGATCGTACACTGGCCGGAAGGTATCGATCCAGGCACAGTTAGTGAGCACCTGGTACAAAATCTGGATTTAGCCCCAACCATCCTGGAGCTTGCCGGCGCAGAGGTGCCGGACCGCATGCAGGGGCGTTCGATGGTGCCGTTACTGCGGGGAGAGAATCCGACTGACTGGCGCGACGCGGTCTATTACCAGTATTACGAAGGCCCGGAACTGCCGGGTAGCTGGCACGCAGTAGCCCGCCATTATGGTATTCGCACCGACCGCTACACTCTTGCCCACTTTCCCGACCATGAGGAATGGGAGCTGTTTGATCTGGAAGCGGACCCGGACCAATTGACCAGTGTTTACGGGAATTCAGAATATGCGGATATCCAGGATTACTTAAAGGAAAAGCTCTATGAGCTACAGGACTACTACGAGGATGATACCTGGCCCCACATTCATCCCGGTGACCCCTGGTATGAACATATTGAGATCGAAAATTAATTGCTTGAAATGACATTAGTGTTATGTCAAAGATAAAACGTCGGGTTAAGTCATCTGACGAGTTTTTCAAAAAATATACCAATGTAGATGATTGGGATGATCCCGGATCGAATCGTCTGATGACTCTCTCACACTTTTACAGTTGACACGACATTAGTATAAACCGGTGAATTTAACTGCAGAAAAAGCTGGATTTTCCCGGCCTGAAATGTATTTTAGGCTTTAATGATTTTTTAAAGAAAGTTGAAATAAAAATCTGAATTTCTGTTCACCGTTAACGGGCAATATTGATGAAATAGAATTTCACGTTTTGAAAAAAGGTTGGCAATTGAATACGAGGAGATGATGAACGATTTTTTGGACGCAGCAGTAACTTATCCTGCATTATTCACCAAATTTCGCAGAACGTGACAATACGTTGAATAAAATTGTAATCTTAGATTGATGTATCTTACTGATGAACATAGCGATAAAACCAATCAACTTTTATTTGTGAATAATACAGGCTATAAAATCCTGGCGATTCTTTTCTTATTCACTCTGTTCGCCATTACATACAGTTGCAGCCAGTCTGAAGACACTGATCCCATGACCGGTGAATCCTCTCTGATAAGATCCCACACTTTTGTTGGTGATCAGACTTGTCAGTCGTGCCACGAAGCCGAATGGGAGGCCTGGAAAGGCTCTCACCACGACTACGCTATTGCCGAGGCGGGGGAGGATGTGGTGCTGGGCGATTTTGAAAATGTCGAATTTACCGACAGGGAAGAGAACTACCGGTTTTACCGCGATGGGGAGGACTTTATGGTCGACTATACTGGGGCAGACGGGCAAACAGAGACCCTTCGTGTCGAATTCACATTTGGCTGGGAGCCTCTTCAGCAGTACCTCGTGGATATCGGCCGGGGCAAGCTCCAGGCTCTGCACGCCGCCTGGGATACCGAGCGGGAGCGCTGGTATTCGCTCTATCCCGATGATACTTTTTCAGATGATGACTGGCTGCACTGGCGCGGCGGGGCGATGAACTGGAACACGATGTGCGCCGACTGCCACTCGACCAATCTCCGGGAGAACTACATCGCTGAGGCTGATTCGTTCCACACAACCTGGGATGTGATCAACGTAAGTTGTGAGGCGTGCCACGGACCCGGCGGGGATCATGTGGAGTTTGTCAGCACACCGCAGGGAGAACAGGCCTCACGCGAGCGCATTCGCCAGGATTTAAACCTGACCCGGTTCACCTCGCAGATCGAAGAAATCAATACCTGCGTCCCGTGCCACTCATTGCGGGAGAAGCTCACCGATACGTACATCCATGGGGAACCCTACATGGACCATTTCGATCCGCAGCTTCCCCATCCGGATAACTATTTTGCAGATGGACAGATATTGGAGGAGGTCTATGTGTACGCTTCATTCCTGCAAAGCAAGATGTTTGCCCACGGGGTGCAATGTACCGATTGTCACGACCCCCACAGCTTGCAGCTTCGCCAGCCGCTGACTGAGAACCAGCTCTGCATGAGTTGCCATGAGCCCCAGTACGACGCTCAGGAACACCACTTCCATGAGCCCAATACCGAAGCCTCCCAGTGTGTGAACTGTCACATGACCGGGCGTTATTATATGGGTATCGACCATCGTCGTGATCACAGTTTCCGTATTCCGAGGCCTGATCAATCAGCGCAGTTCGGCACTCCCAATGCCTGTAATGATTGCCACACGGATCGGTCAGCCGAATGGGCAGCGGATGCGGTGCAGGAGTGGTACGGGCAGGAGAGACCGGTCCATTTTTCCGATGTGCTCCTTCAGGCCGACGCTCAGCAGACGAGCCGGGGCATTGGCCTCAGAGAGTTGATTGAAGACCCATCCCAGCCAGAGATCATCCGGGCAACCGGCGTATGGTACGTGGGGCGGTTTCCCGGCGAAGATGCCGAAGAGATTTTGGCCGGGGCGATCAGATCCGACTCCCCGATGGTACGCAGCAGTGCAGCCAAAGCGATGGAAAACCTGTCACCGGAGCAAAGAAAGCCATTACTGGAAGAGGCTCTGGCCGATAGCCTCCGGGCAGTTCGGATTATGGCTGTACGTAACCTTGCGGATATGGCTCCTCATGAGATCAGCAGCGCTCATCGCAACCATTTTGATCAAGCGATGCAGGAATACCGGGATTATCTTGATGTGAATGCCTACTTCCCCCAGGGACAGATGAACCGGGGTCGTTTCTTTGAGCAGCAGGGGCAAACGGAACAGGCGATGCAGGCCTACCGGACCGCCCTGGATCGCGATCCATATTTTAATCCCGCACGGATCAACCTGGCCTACCTGCACAACAGCCTCGGACAAAACGATCGGGCAGAGGAACTTTTACTGACAGTGGTAGAGCAGGAGCCGGAGTTTGGGGATGCCTGGTACTCACTGGGGCTTCTGCTTGCCGAAGAGCAGCGGATGGAGGAAGCGACTGAACATTTTGAACAAGCCGCCGGGCTGATGCCGGACAACGCACGCGTGTTCTATAACCTGGCAATAGCCAACCAAACCATCGGTCGCCCGGAGAAGTCCAAAGCGGCCTACAAAAAGGCCCTGGAGCTGGCACCGTACAACGGGGATTATCGCTATGGAATCATCACTCTCTATATGCAGCAGGAAGAGTACGGTGAGGCAATGGAACATGCCGAAGAGTTACAGCGTCTGTTTCCCGGCAATCCGCAGGTAGAGCAGCTGATTGAGATGATCCGAAGGGAGATCTGACCCGGATACTTGTAAGCCTCAGCGGATGAATCGGTGTAATTCTGCGAGAAAATGATGGTGATCAAGAAACCTGGCGGGATAATCTTGTTATTTTGCATTAAAATAAGAAACCATTTTTATTCTGTAAGAAAATGACATCACCAAAAGTTACCGTTGCTATTCCAACGTATCAGAGAGGTGCGGTTTTAATTGATACATTAAAAAGTGTTTTAAAACAGGAATTTGAAGATTTTGAGGTAATTGTAGTTGATCAAACAAAAGGCAAAACCAAAGAGATAGATCCATTTCTCCGGCAAACAGACGACGGCCGAATCAGGTATTTTGCGGTAACGCCACCTTCCCTTCCTGCAGCCCGTAATTTTGCAATTTCAAAGTCGAAGTCAGATATTATTATTTTTATTGATGATGATGTTATTCTGGAAAAGAATTTTATCGGGCAGCATTATCATTTGCATACATCCCGAAATGATATTAAAGCCGTTGCAGGGAGAATAACACATGAAGGATCAGAACCTTCTGAGAAGCTATTTCACTTCGATTGGTTCGGTTTTGAAAATCATTCTTTCAATTTCCCTGAACCGCAGGAAGCGACGGCATTTCAGGGTTGTAATTTTTCTGTAAAAAAAGAGATCGCAGAAAAATTATCAGGATTTGATACAAATTACACAAAAAGCTCACTCCGGGAGGAGAGTGATTTTGCTTTCAGAATCAGAAAGGAAGGTTATAAAATCTGGTATGAACCTAAAGCTACGTTATATCATCTTTGGGCGCCGTCAGGAGGATGCAGAATACATAAACCTCAAAGAGATTCACTCAGCTTTTATGAAAACGATCTCTATTTTAGTTTAAAAACCAAACCCGCTGTAGTTTGGCCGGTTGTTTTATCTGTAAAGTATCTCAGATATGTCAGTGCACGATCAATGCCTGTTTATATTCAAAGAACAAAATTGTTTTTAAAAGGCCTTCGCTATGCAATCAGCAGAAAGTTCAGTGGCAAAGTAATTATTCAAAACCCGGTGGATTGAATTGTGGGTTAACGGGCTTCAGGCAGGGTGAAGTAAAAAACGGTTCCTTCACCTTCTTTACTTTCGGCGCGGATGGTTCCGCCGAGTTTATCAATAAAATCCACACAAAGGTCAAGGCCCAGGCCAGAGCCTTTTTCACCGTCAGTTCCATTTCGGGTAAACTGAATAGACCTGTTAAAAATAATACCGAGAGTGTAGGAATCCATGCCAATACCGTAATCACGAACAGTAATTTTCACAAAACCATCTTCTTCACTTTCGGCTTCTATATCAATCCTGGTTCCTTCATGGGAGAACTTTATTGCGTTAATTAATAGGTTACGAAATATAGAGTTCAGCATGATTTCATCGGCATGTACATGCAGTTCCGGGGTAATCCGGTTTTTTAGTGATATATTTTTTTTGTCAGCTTTACTTTCAAGTCCGGTACAGGATTTTTCCGCAGCAGAGTAAAGGTTCAGTTTCTTTTTATCAGCCTTAGTTCCTGTGAACTGATTTTTTGACCATTCAAGCAGATCAAGCAAGAGATCCATCGCATTTTCAGTACTTTTTTCCAGTTCTGTCAGGTAATTGCGAAGTTCTTCGCGGGAAAGATTATCGAAATCATCCAGGATTAATTCGTAAAGTCCCACAGGGCCGGATAGGGCATTCTTCAGGTCATGGCTGATAACAGAAAAAAGTTTGTCTTTTTGAGTGTTGAGCTTGATTAGTTTATCATTGATTGCTTTCAGCTTCTCTTCGGCCTCTTTTCTCTCAGTGATGTCCCTTAAAATACCTTCAATACCAATAGGCCGGCCTTTACTGTCTCTGATCAGATGTGCGTTATTGGAGGCATAAAAATGCCGGTTCGATTTGGTCACAAACCGGCTTTCAAAACCATGGACGGTTCCTTTTTCCAGCAGCTTCGTGAGAAACAATTCACGGATATCTTTACTTGCATAAAACTGAAAGACCGAAGTTCCGATCAGTTCTTTCCTTTCAAATCCGGTATAGTGCCGTACAGATTCAGATACATCCAGGATCGTGCCATCCAGATCGGTTCGGTAATAAACATCTTTGATATAATTGAGAACAGAGTGGTGGCTGTCAGATGTTTTTTTCGAGGCCAGTTCGGGTTCCCGTTCAGGAGCAATATCAAACAATACCGACAGGATGCCCGAATCCGTTTTTGCAGACTGGATGATAAAGGTACTTGTTTGATTCCCATTACCCACACACAGTACATCCTGAACGGAGCTGTCAAGCAATATCGAATCTGCTTTAGCCCAGTGATCATTTAAATCACGGAAAAAAGGATCGGAAAGCGGGTTTTCGGATCCGGTGTTGTAAGCTTTATCCTCCGTTAAACGAAGGATTCTTCTGGCCTCTGTATTAATATAACCGATTTCAAAATGATTTGAACCAGATGAATAAGAAACAGCAGCTTGTACCACGCCGGCTTCTTTGTTGCGTAATTCAGTAAATAGACCTGTTTCAATTTCAGTCATTGATAATATTGAATGGACTATAGGTTTTCATTTCGTTGTCTGCGATTTTGTGAGAAACGGCAAAAGACTTGCTGATAAAAGAGTTATGGTATTTTGAAAACTAAGTAAATATAATAAGTTATTTACGTAAACCTATTCCATTATTTGGGGTTCTCATCTCATAGCGAATACCTATATTATGATATTTCACATAAATCATGGTGAAAACCAGCTTGTAATCAGGAAGCTGAATTTCCCTTCAGTAAAGTGATGCAATGATTTACTGAGATTTTCCCTCAAAATTTCATAAACTTAGCCCTCTCAAACCATAACATGAAAAAAATATATGCCACATACAGTTAGAAGGTACGACGCACTGGCTGCGGCCAAAGGCTGGTCGCCGTCTAAAAAAGGTGATCGCGGCATGCAGATCACCGAAATATTTGGAGAAAACACATTAACATTTGCCGGGTTAAAAGCCCGCCTGCCCAAAAGCGTTTGGGCTGAACTGAAAAAAACCATCGTTGAAGGACAGGCTCTGAACTCAAAGGTTGCCGATGTGGTTGCCATCGCCATGAAGGAGTGGGCTACAGAAAAAGGAGCCACACACTATACCCACTGGTTCCAGCCACTTACCGGTGCCACTGCCGAAAAACACGACAGTTTTATTACACCCAACCAGGGAGGCGGAGTGGTTTCAGAGTTTTCGGGCAAGGAGCTGATCCAGGGCGAATCAGATGCCTCCAGTTTTCCGAGCGGAGGACTTCGGCCTACATTTGAAGCCCGGGGTTAT
This sequence comes from Balneolaceae bacterium, assembly GCA_020832285.1. Taxonomy (GTDB): domain Bacteria; phylum Bacteroidota; class Rhodothermia; order Balneolales; family Balneolaceae; genus Rhodohalobacter. The sequence continues at coordinate 18,042 of JAFIFB010000106.1, read as the reverse complement.
ACCGCCTGGGACCCAACCTCACCGGTTTTTCTGATTGAAAACCAAAACGGAAAATATCTGTGTATCCCCACGGCTTTTGCTTCCTGGAAAGGAGAAGCACTCGATCACAAAACGCCGCTTTTGCGTTCCAACGAAACACTCAATAAACAGTCAAGGCGTGCACTTAAACTATTTGGGATCGAAACCAAGCGGGTAACCTCCACAGTAGGAGCCGAGCAGGAGTATTTCCTGATAGACCAGGAATTTTTCTATCGCCGACCTGACCTGATGACAGCCGGACGAACACTTGTGGGAGCCAAACCGCCGAGAGGCCAGGAGCTGGACGATCACTATTTTGGTTCAATCCCCGACAGGGTTCTTACATTTATGCTCGATGCTGAAAAAGAGCTCTATAAACTGGGTGTTCCCGTAAAAACACGACACAACGAAGTGGCACCCGGGCAGTTCGAAGTCGCTCCTATGTTTGAAAACTGCAATATTGCAGCCGATCATCAGCAGCTTGTAATGATCATTCTGAAAAAAGTAGCCAAGCGCTACGGTTTCGAATGTCTGCTCCATGAAAAACCGTTCGATGGGCTGAACGGAAGCGGAAAGCACCTCAATTGGTCCATTAGCACGAAGGAGGGAATGAACCTTCTTGAACCGGGTGAAAGCCCTCATAAAAATATGATCTTTCTCTTCTTTTTTTCGGCTGTGTTGAGGGCGGTATACAAGCATCAGGATCTGTTGCGGATTTCCATCGCGCACGCTGCCAACGATCATCGCCTCGGAGCGAATGAGGCACCGCCGGCCATTATTTCAGCTTACATAGGTGAACAGCTTGAGGATATCATCGATCAGCTTCTGAACGGCGGGCTGAAAACTTCGATCAAATCGGGCCTTCTGGGCTTGGGAACACCGGTACTGCCTAATCTGCCAAAGCACGCAGGAGACAGAAACCGGACATCGCCCTTTGCATTTACGGGCAATAAATTTGAATTCCGTGCCGTCGGCTCCAGCCAGTCGATCTCTTTCCCTACAGTGGTACTGAACACCATTGTTGCAGAGGCGATTGATGAATTTTGCACCAGGCTGGAAGAGACAGTAGAAGAGAAAGGCCTGGAAGGTGCGCTTAAAGATTTGCTTGTTGAAAGCCTAAAAGAAACCCGCGATATTGTTTTTAACGGAGACGGCTATTCTGAAGATTGGGTAGTAGAAGCAGAACGGCGCGGACTTTTAAACCTCGTGACAACAGCAGATGCACTGCCTTATCTCGTCAGCGAAAAGAACATTAATCTGTTCAGCAAGTATCGTGTTTTGAGTGAAGCGGAAGTCCATTCCCGGCTCGAAATATGGGCTGAACAATACGTAACCACCCTCACCATCGAAGTGGACACCACCGAAGCGATGGCCCGTACGATGGTTTATCCCGCGGCTGTTCGCTACATTACAGAGCTCACCCAGGCGGCCAAAGAGACCAAAGAGCTGGGCCTGGATAACAGCGGTTCAGCGAACATGCTGAAAATTATGACTGAAGCTCTGAATAATCTCGGAAAGGCGCTCGAAAAGCTGAGGAATGTTCAGGATTCTCTTGAGAATGAAACGATTCTCGAGAAGTGTTCGGATTACCAGCAGAAAGTGCTGCCTGCTTTGACAGAAGTTCGCGATGCCGTGGACTTCCTGGAGCGGTACACCGCCGATGATTACTGGCCGCTTCCAATCTACCGTGAGATGCTTTTTGTGAAGTAAACTTGTGGCAGTGAAAATTAAAAAACCCGGCGAATTACTCTTTGCCGGGTTTTCTTTTTTAAAGAAGAGCTTGATAATTATAGTCAGGAAAAAAGAATATCTGCTCCTTTACCCTGGGAGATAAGAGAGCGATAGGTTTTCAGCTCTTTCTGCACAGAAGCATCGGTCAGATCAATTGTCTGTCCTTTTTCAGCGGCCATGTAAGCGGCCTGAACCAGGCGGGTGGTTTCCAGCCCATATTCGAAATCGAGGAAGGCATCTTCACCACGGAGGAAAGAATCCACCGCATCTTGTGTTTCGGTGGTGTAGCCGTAAAAATCGGCTTCGTTGTTATGCAAGGCGAGAAGTCCTCTTGATGCAGTAGACTTTTCGAGTGCTGTTTCAGCGTCGGCAACGCCTTCGGCGGCTTCATCACCCACAAAAATTTCAGCTGGGGAGATTAGAGAGTTCACCTCCATTGCATAGCCGGGGCCGATTGCATCCATCCAGAGGCGCAGACCTTGTTTGTCGTACATCCAGGAGTTGGTAAATTGTCCCTTCACCAGTTGTCCCGTTTCGGGATTTTTGAATGTGATAATTCCGGTCACAAAGTCCTCGGCGGGTGTTTTGCTGTAATCCACGCCAAACTTTTCTTTAAGCTGATCACGGTATTTGGGCTGTCCCCATTTCAGAAGGGAGGTGTCGCACTGCATAGCTACCGGTTTCAGAAATGTGTTGGGTTTGCCCTCCGGGGTGAGAATATGGCGGCAAACCGCGATACTGTGGCAGCCCATATCGGAGAGAACTCCTCCGCCCTGCCGGGTGGGATCCCAAAACCAGGCGCTGTGTGGTCCGGCATGTTCTTCGGTGCTGCGGGCAAGTGTAAAGTCGCCCATAACCTTCTGTTGCGGCCTGAGTTGAGCCAGCGCGTTATTGATGGCGTTCATGTGGAGCTGGTTTTCAAAATAGCAGGTGAGCAGATCGGCACCGCGGGCAAGTTCCACCATTTTTTCAGCTTCCTCAACAGTTCGTCCCAGCGGTTTCTCGCAGATCACACCTTTCAGCGGGGCACCGGCTTTCACTGCATCGGCAATCTCTTCCATGATCGCCAGGCGTGTATAGTTGGGTGAAAAAATGACGATGGCATCACAATGATTGCAGATCTCGGTGATGCTGTCGTAAAGCTTAGGTTCGCCCAGACGATTTTCTTTGGCATATTTGGCCAGTTCGGCCGCCCCGCTACGCTCATAAATGGCAGAGAGTTCGCAGTGGCGTACCTGTTTCATGGCAATGGCCAGAAATTTGGCGATAAATCCGGATCCAACGTATCCAAGTTTCAGTGTTTTCATACTTCTTTTCGGTTTCAGTTATGGTTGTGTTAAAAAAATGTTTATATGTACTTTGTTTGATGATTCTTCCCGGTTTAAAATCCATATTGTTCCCTTTCAGAAAAAACCTAATGTAAATATTATTCCTTTCGATTGTGTGAAAACATGCCGGGTTTCTCAAGCAGATAGCACTTGGTGAAACATGGGTTATTTTCAGGCGCTTTACGGTTCTCATTGTCAAGTATTGAACCGTCGGGTACCTGGATTATTCAGCACATTCAGTCAGTCAAAAACCATCAGTCGTAGCCGACGGAATCAAGCAAATTCCAGATTTCAGCTTTGTAGAGTGTACGTGCTTTTTTGGTTTTTGAGAAGTAGCGGATGATCTCATCACCGGAAAGTCCGGGAAAGGCCGATTGTGCGGTGTCCAGGCCGGGATCAACAATCAGGTTGCCCAGGTTGTTATGAAATTCGAAAGTGCTGTAGGTGTAATGGCGTACTTGGCCTTCAGGGTAGAGGAGGGTGTACCTGGCCCAACCGTCGAGTTCGTCATTAGTGATACGTGTTTCATGAATGTTTTTCCAGAAATCGAGTTCCAGCGCGGAGACATCTCCCGATCCTTCGCGATCGTCATAAAACTGCGCAACGGCATAATTTCCAAAGGGCAGGGCTTCTCCGGGCTGGGATGCCATCTCGTCTACTTTCCAGATTTCGGTGCGAACAACTTCTCTGGATGCACGGGTCTGTTCAAAAAAATCACCGAGATCTTTATCAGGATAGACTTCGGCTACCAATTCTCCAAGCTGGTAGTAATCAACCAGCTCAAATTCATCAAAAACATTCACAGCAATATAGTTGTAAGGCACATCCGGTTCTCCTGCAAACACTCCGTAAAAAGTCCAGCCCAGGATGATTCCATTATCCACACGTGCCTGATGAATCGGTTTCCACAGCTCTTGTTCAACGTGGAGATATTCCGTGATTTGGTCAGGTTGGGCTTTGAAGTAATCTACCTTCAGATAATAGGTATCCTCGTTCGATTGAGCGTGTGTGGTTACGTGATTAAAAGAGAAAAAGATTAGAAAAGAGAAAAAAAGTGTCAGAAATCGGGACATCATTATTGTGTCAGGTTTAGTGATCGTTTACAAGTTGTTAGATGGTCTTTCTGTTCTATAAGTTAAATAAATTTTTTTTGAATCCATTTTTTGAAAGTCTTTCCATTTCTGTTTTCTCATGAAAGGGAGACTGTTACATTCGGTACAAATAAGAGTGGATATTAATATTTGTTTTGTATTGAGCAAGCTAAAAAAGAAGAAATCAAATAATTTGCAATTTAATGTGATGGGTTTAAATTATTGGTGTTCAAAATGAATAACTAACACTATAATTGAAACTAAATCCAGATTTTATGTCACAATTAGAAAGTAAACACAGTGATCTTGCTCTGCTGCTATTGAGAGTAGGTGTAGGAATCATATTTATATATGCCGGTTGGGGAAAATTGACGGGTATTGAAGGGACCCAGGAGTTTTTTGGGAATATTGGAATACCAATGGCCGGAATTATGGCATGGGTCGTTGCCATAGTTGAATTTTTTGGAGGTATTATGGTACTTTTTGGGGCTTATGCCAAAATTCCATACCTGTTGCTGGCGATTATTATGCTGGTTGCACTATTCACCACAAAGCTGGGCGGGGAGTTTCCGGCTGCACGCCTGGATCTGATGCTTCTGTTAACCAATCTTGCTCTGTTTTTACTGGGCAGCGGACGCTTTTCCGTTGATTATAAAATTGCGAACAGATAACTCCTTAGCATCAATCATTCATTAATAAAAAGAAGCTTTTAAATCCCGGATTTTGAACTCTGTCAGTCAGGGTTCAGGTTCGGGATTTTTTGTTTTCTAAAAATAAAATAACCGTTTTTAGTATGACGATTTCCGATGTCATCACTCTATTTTGATTAGGGGCTTTCCCAAAAAGGTTTGGTCAACTAAGTTTCAAATTATTGGTTGACAGATAATTTTTCTATGAATCAAACTCATATTAATTCCTTTTTAAAAAAAGCATCGAATTATACTCTTACAGAATTGTATATTAAGAGGATGTAAATGTAAATCGATCAACAGAGTTAAATATGATTCCTTATTCTCAACTTCTTTTTCTATTTCTGCTTATGATTATTTTCGGAATGACAGCTTGCGGCGAAGAAACTGACAGGCCGGAAAGGATTCAGTCCGGCGAATTTATCTATACCGGCACCTTCAGCGACAGTGAGGGCATCAATATTTTTGGTTTCGACCGTTCAGGCAGTACATTTTCAAACATCGGTTCAGTTATGGACCGAACCGAACCAAATTTTCTGGCCATTCACCCCAGCGGAAATTTTCTATACGCAGTCAGCGGTCAGCGATTTTCGGAAGATTCCAACCACGGAACCGTATCAGCTTATAAAATTGACCGGGAAACCGGAGAGCTTGAATTGCTGAATGAACGATCCACTGAAGGGCAAGGTCCGGCTCATGTGAGTGCAGACCCGCTCGGCCGCTTTGTGTATGCATCGAATTACAGCAGCGGGAATTTGAGTGTATTTGCAGTTCAGGAGGATGGAAGCCTGTCGGAGGTCACAGATATCGCACAGCATGAGGGCAGAAGTGTGAACGAGCGAAGGCAGAGGGCAGCCCATGTACATGCCGCGGACCCATCGCCCGACGGTAGGTTTCTATATGTTTCCGATCTTGGGATCGACAAAATTAAAATTTATCAGGTAAGTGATTCCGGCGAACTGACTCCCGCAGAAACGCCCTACGCAGAGAGTGAGCCCGGTGCAGGACCACGACATTTTACAATCCATCCGGATGGAGAGTTTGCCTATTCAGTGGAAGAGCTGAGCCTGACTGTAGCCGTTTACTCAATGGAGACCCAAACCGGTGCACTTCAGCCGGTTCAGCGGCTGAGCCTGCTGCCGGATGATGTAGAAGGCGACGAAGGTATGAGTGCAGCCGACATTCACATCTCTCCCGATGGAAATCACCTCTATGCAACTACAAGGGGTCCGAATATTCTCACGATTTTTTCGATTGATGAAAACAGCGGTGAGCTGAGTGTGGTTGGGCATGAATCTACACGGGGAGGACATCCGCGGAATTTTATGATCGACCAAAATGGTGAATTTTTGCTGGTAGCTAATCGTGATGACGACAATGTGGTCATGTTTTTCAGAGATTCAGAAACCGGAATGCTGGAACCGGCCGGAATAGAACTGGTCGTGCCAAGAGCCGTTTTTGTCACTCAGTTAATTGTTGATTGAGCTATTTTTAAGCGATTCTGCGAGAGTTGTTGTGGGTAATTTTTGTGATAACTCAAATCCCCTACCCAAGTCGGTATTCCGAAAATACTCTCTACAGGAGTGGGGAAAAGTCAGTCAAAAACAAGACTTGTCCTGATTTATTGACTGATGAGGGGTGTGTTTACCAAGCCCTGAAGGGGCGCGATAACACAGCCCAGGGCAAAGTGAGCAACGCCGGCGTATTTTCCGGCCCTGATCGATTCGGGGCGAACGAAGCCCTGGGTTAAAATGGAACCCAAAAAGACCCCGAAGCGAGTAGTTTTGGAAAAGCAGTACACAATTTCGAGGGGTTATCATTGGAGTCCGGAAAAGAAAACCGTGGAGAGGTTGATGCAAGAGAGTACTGAATGCTGCATGCGCAATAATATCAATTTACCCACAAAAATTCCCTTAAAACCAAAAAGTTCAGACGATATACCTTCTTTTGTTCGTTGAGTAATCAGGTTCAATTGCCTGTCCGGCACAGGTAGTCCTATTTTACAATATTCACCAATCACCTGTTTTTTTGGATATTGCAGGCTATATTTGACTGGTCATTCTGATTTTGAAGGGTATCTATTTTTGATGAAACTTAGACTGAACATTTGGTTCATTCCGCTCGCTGTCATTCTGCTTTTTATTCTCTATATAGCTGGCGGTATTTTATACTTCAATGCAACGCCTAAAGACAAACGGGTTACGGAGCCTGTCTTCGCCGATTACTCGGTTGATGAGAGAGGGTTTCTTAACGAATCGGGGCTGCTGATTGGACGAAACTGGATAGGGGGAAACAGCATCGAGATATTGGATGACGCTGAAACCATTTTTAACACGATGCTCGAAGAGATTCGTAATGCCGAGTACAGCATCACAAAAGAAACCTACAATTTCTGGGGTGAACAGGCCGGCACACCTTTCGCCGAAGAACTCGCAAAAGCTGCAGAAAGAGGTGTAAATGTTCACTTTTTGATGGATTATGTCGGGTCCCGGAAAGCGACACGGGAACAGATAAGAATGATGGAGGAAGCCGGTGTGGAGGTGATAAGGTGGCGGCAGCCTTCCTGGTATCATCTATCCCGTTTTAACCACCGCACACACAGAAAGCTCTTCGTGGTTGATGGCAAAACCGCGTTTACAGGGGGAGTCAATATCGGTGATAACTGGCGTATACCAGTTGAGGAGGGTGGATTCCGGGATTATCACTACAAAATAACCGGTCCTGCCGTAAATGAACTTCAGCGTGCTTTTTCGGAAAACTGGGTGGCTGCAACTGGCAGACTTCTGACAAATTCCGCATACTATCCCGAACTGGAGGCCAGCGGAGATAAAAGAATGCAGGTAACCACCAGTCATCCCAGGGAAGGACAGAAGATGATTCGCAAAATGTATATTTATGCGATTGCAGCAGCGAGGGAGTCGATCCGAATTAATACTGCCTATTTTTTTCCCGATCACGATTTTCTGGATATTCTTGCTGATGCATCGAGCCGCGGTGTTAGAGTGCAGATGATTATTCCGGGGCCTAATATCGATCAGGCTTATTTCCGCTTTGCCTCCAAGAACCGCTGGGGAAAACTTTTAGAGGCTGGCGTGGAAATTTATGAATATCAGCCCGCTATGTACCACTCGAAACTGCTGATTGTGGATGATGCCTTTGTGAGTATTGGCTCGGCCAATTTCGACAACCGCTCCTTCAGGATTAATGATGAAACGAACCTCAATATACTGGATCGCGAATTTGCCAGCGAACGAATCCGCCACTTCGAAAAAGACCTGAAACAGTCACGACTATACACCCTCGAAGATTTTCAGAACCGTTCAGCCTGGCGTAAATTTGTCGGTTGGATTACCCAGGCCATGGGGCCGCATCTTTGAGAAATGGTTTAGGGGTACGGGATGCTAGATGCTTTCAATCCATAAATCCAAAATTTTTTTCATCCCGAGCTACATTATTATGCAGCGGTGTAAATCTGGATTGTGCAAGTTTGGGATACTGAAACGCCGCTTACCTTAATAAATAGTAAGCATTGTCATCTCGACCAAGTGAGCGGAGCGAACGCGTGGACAGATCTCCCTGAATCAACTCACAAGCTAATAGTAAGCGCCCTTTGCGGTTACCCCCCTGCCCGAAATGTTGTCCTGCATCTGATTTTTATTTTGAGAAGCACTTCCGTCAATAATCTCAAATGTGCCAAGCCTCACATAGATATGATTGCCAAACCTCCGATTCCTATCGATATTTTTCACAAATCCATCCGGAGGTTTTTGGGGTTGTTAGATCACTCATACCCCGGGTTCCGCAAAAAGCGCTCTACCCGGGGCTGTGATATGGCGCCCCTACAGGGTTGGATTTCCATGTTCATATGAATTCATAAGTACAAGATATTATATATCTTAAAACTTTGTAATTGCCAATTGTCCACTGGATGCGGGATTCGAGACACAGGAAACGTAGCACTGGTTTGTTATTTGAAAATTGTGATTTGTGATTTCATGCCAACTGTCAACATTTTCAGTTTTCGTTTAGGTTTCGGGACACTGCATGCAGGTTGTGGGTAAAAACCAAATCAGCAAAAACCTCAATCCTCCATCACTGTCAAATTTTTTCCAACAGCTCCTGTGTAGAATACAACAAGTTTAACTGGTTCGTCTCCCACATTTCGTCCGTTATGAATTGTGCCAACGACTTCGGCTACGGCCTGTCCCTCGGAAATACGCTCCGTTTCACCGCTTTCAAGTGTAACTTCAAGTGTACCTTGCAAAATGTATGCAAATGAAGGTACCGGGTGGTGGTGCCATCCTGTTTCTCCGCCCGGCTCTATTTCAATACGCAACGCAGTAACTTCAGCTTCCCCTTCAGGGTATTGCAGTGCGGTTCCATCCCAGGTACTGGTGGTTTGGAGAATAATTTCACTTTTAACAGGGGAGTTTTCGAGGTTAAGCGCGCTTTCCGTTTCACAGTAAAAAAGAAAGGTAAAGCTCAGCAGGATTAAAAAAGGAGGCGTAAGAATTTTCATGGGATCGGTTATGGTGAATTTTGCAGGTTAGCGGTTAAGATTCAAAATGTTTTCGTTCTTTTTCAAAGTCCTCTTCGGATATCAGTCCTTGCTGCCAAAGGCCGGTAAGGTAATCCATGCGGTCTTTGGTGCCGGGTTTCGATTCCGGTTCTTTGGTTTTATTCTCCTTCATTTTCTGCAGCCGCATGCGTTCGGCTTCAGCTGCTGTCAGAATCATTTCAGACAGTTTTTCGGGATTATTCATGCCAGACAGGGTAAGTGTTCGGTTGTCTGTCCGAATCTGGAGTTGTCCGAGACCGAATTTTTTATCGATCCACCGCTGATGAATATCTATCGAACGGATATTCATCAAATCAACCGATTCAGTATATTCAGTATTAACCGCAGTGATCGTCAGGTTGGTTACCTTATAGCGGGTTTCGGAAAGCTCTTTTTTCTTCTTGTATATGATGTATAAACCTATTCCAAAAAGGGGTATCAGCAAAATACCAGCGAGAAACCACCAAAAATGGACTTTCGGATCTGGTTCCAGCTGAATTGATTTTTCAGACATAAAGTAAAAATAGTTAATGCTTATGTGATTCGTTGGTAAATATAACGAATCACAGAAACTTGCCATTCAGAAAAATCATATTCAGCATTGGCATCCGGAACATTTCAGATATCCTGCTCCATTTCATAATCAATTCATAAAAAAGTCATTCATTATTTCTATCTTTAGAAGCTGAGAATAAATTCAAAATACGCTCCGATCTTGAAAACATGGAAGTACATTATCGCTGTATGGATGACAATTGTCATCACTGTCGGCTTTTTGATCCAGATACCCGAAATACCCATTCTTGAGCAATCGGCCCGGAATCTGTTTCTGCATGTACCCATGTGGTTTACGATGATGGTAGCTTTTGTGATGGCCTTTTATTACAGCATCCGCTACCTGAACGACGAAACACTCGACTGGGACATGAAAGCGGAAACGGCAACGGCTGTGGGCCTGGTTTTCGGTATCTGCGGACTGCTCACCGGTGCACTCTGGGCGCGTTTCACCTGGGGAACCTGGTGGACATTCTCCGAGCCGCGGATGAATCTTTCAGCACTTGCTATGCTGATATTTGTGGCTTACTTTATTCTCAGGTCAGCTTTTAACGATCCTGAAAAGCGGGCAAAGATTTCAGCGGTATATAATATTTTTGGAATTACAACTATCCCGTTTTTACTCTACATCATACCCAGGCAGCTGCCGAGCCTGCATCCCGGTGCGGAGGGCAACCCGGCCTTCAGTGACCTCACGGCTCCCGAGCTGCGCATTATTTTCTATCCTGCAGTAATCGGATTTATCGGACTGGCTTTCTGGATAATGGATATCGTTAAACGATACAAGCGGTTACAGCTGCAAACATCAGGTAAATTATGACAACCGATTTTATACAAGAATCTACTTCAACCCGCGTTGATACCCTGACGCAAAGCTACTCCGACCAATGGGAAGGGGTAGGGGGTGTTGAAGAATCCTCTGCCTTCATTCAAATGATGGCCTCAAACGACTTGATTTTTGTAGTTTTAGGTGTAAGCCTTATTATCTGGTTCGTTCTCCTTTTTTATCTTATAAAAGTGGACAGAAATGTCTCTAAACTCGAAGAATCTTTAAAAGAAGAAATTAATGAAGCCTAAAATTATCATAGGTGTAGTATCCATTGTTCTTTTCACATCTCTGTTGATGTACAATTTCGGCAACAGCATCGACTCTTATGTAAATTTTGAACAGGCCAATGATCGTGCCAATTCACATGTGATCGGCACTTGGGAAAGTGCAGAACATTATGGCTTTTCCCGCGAAACCATGCAGTTTTCCTTTCACATGAAAGATCAGGACGGAAATGTACGCCGGGTAGTCTATCCCCGGCCGAAACCCAACAATTTTGAACAGGCAACTCAGCTTGTGGTGGTTGGTGAAATGAGAAACAATGTATTTCACGCCAACGAAATGCTGATGAAGTGTCCGTCGAAGTACAACGATCCCAGCGAGCTTGAACTTGTAAACAGCCGGGACAGCTAAGTATATATGATAGCTACAATCGGTCACTTGCTTCTCAGTGGTGCCTTTGTTGCATCTCTCGCAGCGATGGTTCTTTACGCTTATGCCGCTACGAAAGACAACAAAAAGGTCGAAAGAATCTCGAATTGGGTATGGGGCCTTAAAGGCTTGCTTGTGTTTGCCTCATCAGCCGCGCTGATCTGGCTGATTATGACTCACCAGTTCCAGTATTATTATGTATGGAACTACACCAGCCTGGATCTCGAAACCAAATATCTTTTCTCATCATTTTACGGCGGGCAGGAAGGCAGTTTTATGCTGTGGATTTTCTGTGGGTTTATCGTAGGTCTTGGTTTGATTAAGTGGACGCGCAAGCCCTATAAAGCCCCCGTGATGTTTGTAATGGCGCTTACCCAGTTTTTTCTGCTCTCGATGGTTGTAGGGTGGGATCTTAATTTTACCCAGATCGGAGCCACGCCCTTCCGGACTATTGCTCAGGAAATGCCCAATGCTCCCTTTATCCAGGCCAATCCCGATTTTGTTCCATCCGACGGAACCGGGTTGAATGACTTACTCAAAAGTCCATGGATGATGATACATCCCCCCATTATTTTTGTGGGTTTTGCGATGATGACTGTACCGTTCGCATTTGCGATCGCTTCCCTCTGGACCAAAACCTACCACGAGTGGATCCGTCCGGCACTTCCCTGGACACTGGCTGCCAACCTGTCGCTGCTTACTGCGATTTTTCTTGGTGGTTACTGGGCATATGAAACGCTCTCTTTTGGTGGCTACTGGGCGTGGGATCCGGTTGAAAACGCGTCGCTGGTTCCCTGGCTCATCGGAACGGCCGGTATTCATGCGATGATCATTCAGCGAAAGAGCAGCCGTGCGCATAAAGCATCGCTCTTTTTTGCAATCCTTGCATACGTGGCCATTATCTATCAAACCTTTTTAACTCGGTCGGGTGTGCTGGCCGATCAGTCGGTACACAGCTTTGTAGATCTTGGCCTGTATGGGCAGCTTCTTACCTTTATTTTAGTAATGGCGGTGATGGGGATTGGTTTTTATCTCTACCGGTACCCGGAGCTTCCCAGTCCCGCAGATGAGTCAAAATTCTTAAGTAAAGAATTTATGACCTTTACCGGTTCAATGCTGCTCTTTATTCTGGGTTTTGTGATTATTATCGGAACCAGCTCACCCATTATCGGGAAACTCTTTGTTGAACACCCTACACCTCCCGAAATTCAGTTTTATAACGACTGGAGTATGCCCATTGCGATTGTTATGGCGATTGCTACGGTAATCGGGCAGCATTTGTTTTGGCAGAAACATACCTGGGAGAGCCTTGCCGGTGTATTGGTCTGGCCGCTTCTGTTCACATCCGTTGCAACGGTGCTTTCCATCATTCTCGGTGATGTGCGCAACCTATACTACATGATCTATATTTTTGCCGCATGGTTTACCGTGATGGGGAACGCCTCAGTGATGCTGAGTCTGCTCCGTAAAAACCCAAAGCTTGTGGGCGGGACCGTAACTCACATCGGATTTGGTGCACTTTTGTTAGGTATCATTGCTTCTTCGGTCTATACCGAGCCGCTGCTGGATCAGCGAACGGCAAACTACAATGCCCGTATTGTCGCAGGCGATGTATTTGATGAGGAGGGTTTCCCAGTTACTCAGAAAGTGGAGATGTTCGAGCTTGAGATTGATCAGCCCACACTTATCAATAATAAGTACATGGTTACATATAAAGGATATGAACTGACCGATTCTCCAAGGCCGGGGCAACAGAATTATATTCTGAAGTTTGAACCGATTGATGGCAGCGATTCATTCTATATGTCGCCGGAAGTGTATCCTATGCTTACTTCTTCTACACAGGATAACATCGAATGGTCGGTTGACCCGCATGTTCGAACCGGATGGTTCAGCGATATTTATCTGTATGTTGCAGGGAGTAAATATGTGGAACGCAGAAATCAGGAGCTGGAGCGAAGAAACAGGCAGATGGTTCCGGCATCAGACGAAGGTGATCAGGAAGAAAACGAGGTACAGACGATCGAAATAAGAATGGGTGATACCGTATCAGCCGGGTCATTTAATTTTACCTTCCAGAATTTTGTACCGGCAAGTGAAGAAGCACTGCCCGATAATACACAGATCGGCATCCGGGCACTCATTATGGTGGAACATGAACCAAGTGGTAATGCTTATGAAATTGAGCCGCTTTTCGCAGTTTACACCGAAGAAGGCCGAAGTTATACCTACTCACCACCACTCGATATCGACCGGTGGGATATGAATGTGATGTTCAGCCGAATCCACCCTGAAACTGACTCCATTGAACTGACCATCCACGGAATGGATGAGAATTTTGAAGAGGACTGGATTCTTGTTGTTGCCGAGAAAAAGCCTTTTGTGTCCGTGGTTTGGCTGGGCACTTTTTTGCTCATGATAGGGTTCAGTATTTCAATTATGAGACACTGGAAGCGGGAAAAAGATACGCAGGAAAAGGAAAAGCGTTTAAATAAGCCCGACAAAATGTAGTGGGAACCAAAAACCGTATTATAATCTGCGGCTTTCCAAAAAGCGGAACAACATGGCTTACAAGATTAACCGCTGATACCTGAATAAGAACAGTATCTCACAAGCTGAAAGAATCAGACCTGAAAAAAGGGGTGATATTATTTCAGTTGAATAGAACGTTTCATTTACCTTTAAGAAACTAAATGATTCTTCACTTCATCGTAGCTTAAGTATTTATAAGTTTTTAAATGTAGCTTATTTTAAAAAATTTATACAAAAAATGAGAAAAGAGTCCCGGATTGAACGCTGATTGAAGAAAATCCTGTTATTTACACTGATTAACTGCAATTATGCCAATGTTTTGCTAAAATAGAGAACTCTAAAAAATAACATAACAAACCAATATAAAAATGAAATACATTACATATAGTGTCACTATCCTGTTATTGATTACCTTTGCTGCTTGCGAGGTAGAACAGGCTGGTAACGATGCGGAGGTGGCTTCCGATGACGGGTGGGAACCCCGTGAATATCGAACACAATACCAGGAAATTCGGGTATCCCAGGTAGTAAGCGGACTCGAAAACCCCTGGGCAGTTGCTTTTTTACCCGATGGGCGTAAATTGATTACAGAGCGTCCCGGAAGGCTGCAAATTGCTGATGGGGATCAGCTAACTGAGGTAGAGGGTGTTCCTGAAGTACAAGCAACCAACCAGGGTGGTATGATGGACGTTGTTCTGCATCCGAATTACGATGAAACAGGCTGGATATACCTCACATTTTCAAAACCAAATGATGGTGATGATACAGCCACTGCTGTGGTTCGCGGACAGCTTGAAGAGAACCAGTTTATAAATGTTGAGGAAATCTTTGTTCAGAACCGTTACTCCTCACCCGGACGTCACTACGGTTCCCGAATTGCTTTTGATAATGAAGGGTACATGTACGTAAGTATTGGTGACAGAGGTGCAGACCCGCCGCGTGCACAGGACACACAGGATCACGCTGGTACACTTCTGAGGCTCAATGATGACGGCTCTGTTCCTGATGACAATCCATTTATGGATGATCCGGATGTAGCTGATGAAATTTTCTCTTACGGTCACAGAAACATCCAGGGGCTGGTTATTAATCAGGAAAACAATCAGATCTGGGGAACTGAACACGGTCCCCGGGGCGGCGATGAGCTGAACCTGATCGAAGCTACTGTGAATTATGGCTGGCCAACAGCAAGTCTTGGAATGAATTACGGTAACGAACGAGAATTCCATTCCGGTACTGAAGCACGGCATGTTGAAGGTATGGAAGACCCGATCTATGAATTCCTTCCTACTCTTGCACCTTCAGGTCTTGCGCTGGTTACCTCTGATCAATTTCCGGCCTGGGAAGGCAATTTACTAGCTGGTGGTTTGGCTTCAGAAAGAATCAGACGACTCCTCATACAGGATTATGAAGGCGAGTACACTGTTATTCATGATGAAGAACTCTTACTGGGAGAAGTAGGCCGTATTCGCGATGTACGTCAAGGCCCCGATGGATTTATTTACGTTCTAACAGGTGAAAATCCCGGAGCACTTTATATGATTGAGCCGGTAGAATAATCCGGGTTAGATTACCATTGTTAAATAAAGCCTGGCAGATTAATTTTGCCGGGCTTTTTTTATGGTCTCATCTGAGGTATTTGAATCAAGAATAGAATGACAACCTAATTTCCATATAAATCATTTAAAATTTTCAGTTTTATCGCATACCTTGCAACTTGCAAGAGTCCAGATCTTTCTATTCTAAATAACGTTTTGGAGTGATATGTTTTGATCTGATATTTCTTACAAACACAGGTTTACAGCTACTCAGCTTCTGCACGTTTATAGGCGTGTTCAAGAAGAGCCTCCATCGGCACATACTCCAGCACCATTTCATTTGTGGCTTCCAGCACCACCTCGGGAGCTTTGCCTGCCTCGTACGCTTCCTTCCATCGCAGGGCACAAAGGCACCAGCAGTCTCCCTCTTTTAACCCCGGGAAGCGAAATTGCGGAACTGGTGTAGAAAGATCATTTCCCATCTCTTTGGAGAAGGTCAGGAATTCATCTGTCATAACCGCACAGAGCATGTGTTTGCCCTGGTCTTCAGATCCGGAATCGCAGCAGCCGGTACGATAAAAACCGGTAAGTGGATCTTCACTGCATGTTTCAATAGGCTCGCCGAATACATTTTTTGATGCGTGTTGTTTCATGATATTCATTCCTCAGAAAAGGTAAGTTGTTGGGTTTCCATGTCCAGCTTTCTGTAGAAACAGGATTTTCGGTGTTTTCCGTTCTTCGCCTTGGTGTGGCAGGCGCCGGTTCCGTCAAGAGTTACCTTATAAATAAGCGCATCCTGGTCACAATCCACAAGAATTTCGTCCAGGTGCAGTTTATTGCCGGATGTCAATCCTTTGATCCAGAGTTCCTTCCGGCTGGTGCTCCAGAAAGCTGCCAGTTTTTCTTCAATACTTTTTTTGAGTGCGTCTTCATTGACCGATGCGATCATCAGAATTTCACCGGTTGAGCTTTCCTGCACCACCACCGGGAGCACACCTCCGCGTTTTTCAAATTGGAGCTGGAGTTCAGGGGTTTCTTCAATCTTCTTCACTGGTTTTACATTCTTCGTTCCGGTTCTGTTGTGACTGAAAGGTACAGGTTTTTATGGGATTTCGGAGTGTGATTTGGTTGTGAAGAGAGCAAAATAATAAGCCATTAATTAAATTGCTTAGAGGTTGGAAATATTTGCAAGGTTTCAGAGAATAATGCAGGTTAGTTTACCAAAATAGAAATTGGTGTTTCGAGCTGTTTATTGTGTGTAGTCAACCTGTATCTCAATCGTATCAACGTGGTATGAAAAGGAAAGCCCTCCAAGGGTTTCGAACCCTTGGAGGGCTCTGCCAATCGGGGTGGAATAAAGACGAACGCTGTCAGATCCGGTGGGTGCCACGAGGGTTCGGGACACCGCGGTCGCTGACAGGTTCTCACATTAACATGCATATCTCATATTTTGTAAAATGTCCATTTAGTGTCTACAAACTAAAGATGAAAACAAACTCGAAAGGGACTTCTATTATAAATATGCAGTAACTCCTGAACATTGAACACCGAATGAATTAAGAAAAGGATAAGTAGCCGGTTAATTGAACAACTTTAAAAATTCATCATTCACTCAGATAGCCGAAATAGAAATTGGTGTTTACAGGCACTGGGGAGAGGTTCGCCTGTCAACCCCCTGACTTATAAATAATTTTTTGGTCAGAAGACAGCTCAATTCCCAAAATCATTCATTTAAAGCCTGTAAAGGGTGATTTTCGGATCTGTCAACCTCTTATTGATAATCTATGGCATAAGTGCAAAATAAGTAGTGAGTTATGGGGTTAAAAATCTGCTTTGCCTTAATGCAGTCAAAGATTGACAGATTTTGTACAACAGAAAATCGGGTAAAATCCTTGCCTGCTGTCATTAAAAGCCGTTTATTGTGTGCAGTCAACCAGTCTCTCAATCGTACCTATATGGAATTAAGACCACCAATTCTTTTTCCTGTTGCCCTGCATACTACCTCTCTCAATCGTACCTATATGGAATTAAGACTCTGTTTTTGGTTACTATTATCATTTTATATTGTTTCTCTCAATCGTACCTATATGGAATTAAGACGCCGGGCTGTGAACGTGTGTGAGGTTTCTAAATGGCTCTCAATCGTACCTATATGGAATTAAGACCTGTAGAAAGGTTTTTTATAATGGTTTCTATTTTGTCTCTCAATCGTACCTATATGGAATTAAGACGAATAGCTCTGAGATATTATAGTCAAGCATGTCAATCTCTCAATCGTACCTATATGGAATTAAGACTGGAATGCCTGTACCACAGTCACGCTTCAAAGTTCACTCTCTCAATCGTACCTATATGGAATTAAGACTAGAACGCCCCGTTTTTTATGCTTCCGAATGCTCTTCTCTCAATCGTACCTATATGGAATTAAGACGATTTTTTTAATTACCCTGTCTTCTATTTCAGATTCCTCTCAATCGTACCTATATGGAATTAAGACCTGTTTCAGTGCAACTTAAAACGCT
>JAFIFB010000005.1 GCA_020832285.1 Balneolaceae bacterium | reverse complement strand
GGTCGTCTACATCAATTTTGGTTACTTCCCACTCATCACCAAAATTCAACAGATGCTTAAATAACTTAGAGATTTCACTCATTGGATTTTTCCTCAAAAGTACTACCTCATCTATTTACCCAAAAGGTTTCCAGTAGAACCAGATTTTTTTACTGCTTCAACCAATTCGGGTGTGTGCTCAGTGGTAATCTGATCTGATGGGTGAAAAGCATAGAGGTGTGAAAGGTGGCGGTGGCCGGGCTCCGGTTCTTCGTAAGACCGGGTCCACTCCAGCAGCCTGCCGTCTGGCCCAATCGCGGTTCCGGACTGAAGCCTTCCCCGTTGTTCTGTTATGTACTGAATCGTGTTGTTATCAATATCCAAAATTTCAGCACTTTGAATCAAATTATCGAAAACCTCGGCAATAATCTGATGAGACATGGCGGTACCCATTGTACTTGCGGCGGGTTGGCCTTCCGGGGTCAGGAATGAATTTTCCGGAGATGTTGATGGATAGGAGATGAGATGAGGCTGCTGCCATTGGGATCTTCCTCGAGCCAGTCGGAATAGAACAGTGCCAGTTCATAAAGAACCGGATACACCCGTTCTCTCAGGAATACTTCATCCAGGCTATATTCGTAACGCGTCCATAAGTGCTGTGCCAGCCAGCCGCCGCCGTGAATCCATGCGCCCCAATATGCCTGGGGAGCTCTCATCCATGCCGGTGCCCACAAATCAGTTGCGTGGTGGGCTACCGAACCCCGCATACCGTATTGGCTGTGTGCTGTTGTCTTACCATTTTCCACCAGCCGGTCTATAAAATCGAAAAGGGGTTCGTGGGTTTCACTCAGGTTGGTGGCCTCAGCAGGCCAGTAATTCATCGGTAAATTGACGTTTAGATGGTAATCCGCATTCCACATTGCGGCAATTTGGTCATTCCACAAACCCTGCAGATTGGCAGGATTGCTGCCCGGCCGTGAGGAGCTTATCAAGAGATACCGCCCGAATTGGAACAGCAGAGCATCCAAATCAGTATCCGTACCGCCATCCCGAACACGCTGAATTCGTTCGTCTGTGGGCATACTCTGTAATTCCTCCCCTCCTGTGTTCAATTCCACCCGATTGTATAAAGCCTGGTAATCTTGCAGATGAGAATCCAGAATATCATCAAATGTTTTACCGGAAAGATTCTCCCATTGGTTTCTGTTTACGCTCTTATAATCCTCATGATAAAATGAGGTGTTCACAATAAGGTACAAAGTTGCCCGGGTTACATTTTCAAGCTGTATAACACCATTTTCAGAAGTAATACGGCCATCATCAGCCAACGCCTTTAGCTGCACCTGGAAAGATACACCATGATCCACAGGGTTCGGTTCAGATTGAAACCTACCGCCCATCTGGGTAACCATTCCATCCATTGTCAATCCATTTTCAAAGGAGGTGATATTAACCGTTGAATGTCCTTCATCATCGGGCCGGGTCAGCCGAATTTCACTGTTGATTCCTTCTGATGCATCGCTCTGTAAGTCAATAACCAGTACCTGGTCGGGGTTTGAGTTAAAGACCCTTTGAGTGAACTGTCCGCCTTCGATGTCGAACGAGGTTTTTACCATGGCTGAGTCGAGACTGAGCGACCGGCGGTAGTTTTGGATTGAGTCGTGATTTTTATGGCGAATATGAAGATCTCCAAGTGTTTGGTGAGACAGGGTAATCGTTAAATTCGAGAATTTATTTACCAGAAGGCTGTCGGCCGACTGATGATCTCCTTCTCTTAATAATTTCCTGATAGCATGCAAATCATCCGGATTGCCTCTATTCTGGTTTGCCCATTCCGGGCCACTCGGCCACAAGCTGTCTTCATTCAGTTGAATGCGTTCATTTGCGGGATTTCCAAAAACCATCGCCCCCATTCGACCGTTGCCTACCGGTAAAGCATTCAGCCATTCCGATGCCGGCTCACTATACCACATGCCCTGACTCTGGACCGGTGTATTTGTGGTGCCCAAAAAGATCAACAAAAAAGCCAGAAATGGTAACAGGCTGCTGCATTTTGCTATTTTCCCAATATTCTCTAAGAGATAAACTCTCTTTCGGCAATTCATATTATATTATTAATTAACTGTTTATTTATTTACATAAAAATACCTTATCCGGCAGGCTGTGCCAACGCTTTGCGAATTCCTTTCCCCGGTTATTCAAAATAGCCTTGGCGTAGGAGGGTTGCCTTTTTCCCCTGTCTGCCCTAAACTCCCTGCATGAACCGCCTAACCGCCTATATCCTGTTGATTCTGCTGACTACCGGGTTGGCACTGGCTGCCGCCTGCTCGGATACCCCCGCCGATCCCGAGCCCGACCCGGAGCCCGAACCCGAGAACACGCCCATGGAGGTTTCTGCGGATATCCCCGGCGAGTACCGATGGGATGAGCCTGCCAGGCACTCGTTTTCTGCTGCTGATGAGGATGGCTTTAGCGAGGGCTTTGTGCGTTTTTACGTGCAAAAAGAATCCGGAGAGCCTGAGCTTGTCTGGGAAAAGGATTTTTCCTCGTTCTCTGCTGCAAGCTGGGATACCACCTGGACTCCTTCGCCTTTTTCTGATGATGCCCCGCTTGGCTCGCGGGGAGAGTCTTGGCTTACCTATGAGCTGACAGATGACTTCCCGGGAGAACAGCAGACTCGTTCTGGTGAGTACAGCTCGGCTATTCTTCCTTCTCGGTTTACTCCTGTTAGTGGCGTTGTTCGAGACGTGTTCTCTGGGGAGTCGTTGGAGGGGGTTTCTGTGACTATCAAGGGTCATCGTAGTGTCGAGTCGGACTCTGATGGACGCTTTTCTTTTGGTCGCGAGCACGAAGTAGACGCTAATAGCCTGGCGGGTGGTTTGTATGAGGCTTTGTTGGAGAAAGAAGGATATGCTTCTCGTGGACTAACGCTTTCTTTGGCTGATGACGGTTTGCTTGAGGATGTTACGAAGACTCCTCTTGGCGCTGATTCCTCTGATGGGAGTGTGTGGTCGTATAATACGTATCTTGATCATTTGTATGAGGACCGGACGTCGGGTGCTTTGCGTAGTAACCGCTGGGCTGACGGAGAGGTTGTTGATGTGTTAATGTACGATGAGAGCTATTTTAAGGTGTGTGAGGATAACACTGCATTTTGTAGGGTTTCTTCTGATGATCCGAACTTGATTGCTTCTGAGAAGTATTTAAACAATAGTGAGGTGGCGTATAGCCGCTTAGACGAGGTCATTCCTAATATTACGTTAAATATTGTTTATGAGTCGGAGTCTGACGAGCCGTTTCCAGAAAAATATGGTGATCAAGAAAGCGCTATTTACGTTGCAGGAAGTTCTGATGCTCCTTATGTAATTACTCAAGCACATACTGCTCGTTCTGACGGTACGCTTACGCGTGCTCTTGCGTTTCAGCGGACTGATCCTCCGGCAAGCACTACTGTTGCTGGTGCGCTTGCTGATGGTATTGAGAATATGAGTTTGTCAACAACAGGACAAGAATCTCTTACGGTAAATCTTACTGCTCGTGAGATTACTTCGTTTGGTTTGGACGCGCTTCATTTGTTGTATTCGCGGGATCCGCTTTCTGGCAAGTACCCTGTGAGCATTGATCGTGCTGATGGCACAACGACGTCTACGGTTCTTGACTACAGCCCGCCTCCACCTGAGTAACCGGGGAGCAAAAACCGTGTTGCGCTGCTACTCCCCTCATCACATAAGGGCCTCATTCGCATCCTAATTACCAGCCTTTCTATGCTGCAAATTGCAACACTTCGATTTCAACATGCCTGGTTGCAGAATCCCCGGCAATCTGCATCACTTTAGCAGCTGTGGTTTCACTCAGCTTATATTCGCCACAATTTTCACACACAAAGGCAGGTACATTTTTAATCACAATCACACTTCCCCCACGCTGCAGTGTCACTGTCACAAAGCCATCGGTCATCGTTCCGTTTTTGCAAATAACACATTCCATAGCTTACTCGTATTTAATCCTTTTTTTAAAATCATCTTCCCAAACTTTGGCCGAAGGCTGATATGCTGTAACAATAATACATTCTCCGAGTGTTTGTTCACTCGCAACAACGGTATGTATGGGCCTTTTATTGATAAATCCCAGAATTAAAACACTCGGATACGGCTTGTCATTGGGATATGATTGAATAATTTCACCTTCAGTTACTACTTTTTTAACATCATCAACAGAAATTTCCCGCTCAAACATTTGCATAACGGCATGCCTGGTAAAGGTAAAAAAAGTGCATTTAATTGCCATTACTCATTTATCATAAACTTACGTTAACGTTCTACAGAGAAAATACACATGATTTCATGGTAGTCAATAATTCCTGATGAAAATATCAAAAGTTTAAACTGATATCACCATGGTTTATTTAACCTGAAAACCAATTTGAATTGCACTTAAATTCATCTTTGCCGTTACTCCCTTATCAAATAAGCCGCCAGATCCCCTGCCCTCCTAAGTACTACTACGCCGAGTAGGCAAAGGGGAGTTTCACCCCTAAGGCTCTCACAGAACCGTACGTGACAGTCTCCCGTCATACGGCTCTTGTTATTCAATATAAACAATGTCAGTATTTCATCTGTCAGTGGTAAAACAGGGTTGGGTTCTCCTGCCTAATCACCTGGAGTTTCCGGTATGAGGCACGGTAACCAAGTTTATGCTTTTTGCTAATCCATTTGATTAACCGTTGGTCTATCTTTGCCAGATTGCGCTCTAGGGTACGGTTGCTGTATTTGCCGTAGTAGTTGATCCAACCTCTTAGTCTGCTGTTCAGTAAATTCGCCAGATCGGTAACGTCAATCCGGGTATTATCCCAGGCTTTCAGCTCCCGAATGACCTGACGGATTTTCTTCTGATTGGATGGACTGATTTCAGCGGTAAAGGCCATGAAGGGTTTGCCGTCATACTTGCTGATTCTCTTCCGGGGCTGATAACTAAAGCCCAGAAATTCAAACTTGACGTTTTCATGTGCCTGTTTCCGCTTGTAGTCCTTACAATAGGCAATGCGCGTTTTAGCCTCTTTGATCTGTAGCTTCACCTGCCCCAGCCGATCCCGGATGGCTTCCAGAACCGCTTCGGCTTGTTCTTTCGTGTGACAGTGTACTACCACGTCGTCGGCATACCTTACAAACCGGACGTCCGGATAGTTCCTGGCCAACCACAAATCCAGTGTGAAGTGCAAGTACAGGTTCGCAAGAATCGGGCTGATCACCCCTCCCTGCGGAGTTCCTTTGCCTTGCTTGAGACGCAGGCTGCCATCAGCTGTCTGAATTGGCATTTCCAGCCATCTGCTGACATACATTTTCACCCACTTCTCTTCCATCACATGCTCTACAGCTTTGAGCATCACCTGATGGTCGATCTCGTCAAAGAACCCGGCAATGTCCATATCAATCACCCAATCCTGCTTATAGCAGTTCTGGCGGACTTGTTCAAGGGCATCATGGGCGCTTTTCAAAGGCCGGTATCCATAGGAGTGCTCGTGGAAAAGCCGGTCTACCTTCTTTTCCATGTAATCCTTCACTACTTGTTGTGCGATGCGATCGCGTAGTGTTGGTATTCCCAGTTTGCGCTTCTTGCCGTCCTTCTTCGGTATTTCTACCTCGCGGACAGCCTGGGGGTGGTACGAGCCGGAAGCCATCCGGTTCCAGATCACGTAGAGATTGTCCTGGAGTTTCTTGTCAAACTCCGTCCAGCTCTCTTGGTCGATCCCGGCCGCTTTGCCGCCACGCCTTACCTTTTGGTAGGCTTTGACCACCTGTGAAAACTCAATGGGTACTGTTTTGTTTACGTGTATCTTCATTTGTTAATCCTCCTCTGTGCTGACCTTGCGGTCAGCGCAAAGTTGTTGTAGTGAACATGCACTGAATAACCCAGACCCTTCGCTCCCTCCCCGTTTCCAGGGCGATCGGCACTACTATGGTCTGGTCCGACTTCCGTCTGTGCACCGGTCGTTCCAGCGCATCCCTCAAACGGAGATCCCGAGTTCTGTAATAAAGCCCAACCTCCCCTCACCTCGCCTGTACAACGGTGGGCACACAGCCAGTAAACAGGTTTCCGCTGTGCTGTTCTCTACATCCTTGGCACAATGTGATTTTGCCCGACAACTTACGATATTTCGTTGCTTCGTCAGCGATTCATTTGTCCCAAAGGGATCCCTTGCGGGGCATTGGTCTTGAAAGGTCATACCTGATGGCTCGTAGCCACCTTTTCTCCAAACGTTCACCACAGCAGCCTTACGGCGTTTGCAGCATGGAGTGGTTTGGTAACTCCCCCTGCAGGGCGTTACCGATGCTCCGCCAGTCAACCGACCGGTTGCATCATCTTTATTACAGCATGTCAAAGAACGTCGACGTTCTCAAACTTCACGGCACAAGCACAAGGCTTCGAAGCAAAAACCTTGGCGAAGAAGGGCCTGCCCCTCATAGCATCGTGTGACGCGGGGCCTGCCCTCAGTCAAAACCCTATCCATTCCTGAATAATCTCATCCGATAAATGGTGATTGATGGCTTCTTGTGCCACCCACAATCCTCATGTCAGATAAACCTTGTAAAGAAACCTCAACTTCAGATCAAAGAAAACAAGTATATATTGCCGAAAAAAATAGAAGCGAGAATTTCATTAAATTATCCCATGTAGTTAAAAAATTTGATTAATATCTGATTGAAATTATCAGCACAAGAACTCTGTTTTGAGCGATTTTTTAATTATTGTTCACAATTTATTACAAGCCGGCTCTGTTAAGATTTCAGAACACGGATATGATGAGCTGGCAAACGACAACCTGAGCGTATCAGAAATATTGAATGGTGTTGAGGATGCAAAAAAACTGGATGCAGTACGCGAAGCATTACAAAATGAGGACCTCAAAAAAGCTTCTAAATTTGGCCGGATTTATTAAATGAAGCCCATTTTCTAACTACAGATTCATCCCACCTTTAACCTCAAATCCTGAACTCCGTAGTTTTAACAATGGGTAACTCCTCTCAAAATCAAGCTTCTGTTACTCTTAAAAGCTCAACCAAATTCAATCCCATCCCTTCTCTCCGATAAGCGGCACAAATTTAAAGCTCTGTAACTGCTCCTCTTCGTAGCTGTCTTCAGAAATACGTGTAATCCGCACCATTACCTGGCTTTTCTGGCTGCCAATGGGTACAACCAGCCGGCCTCCGACATTCAATTGGTAAATCAGGTCCTCCGGCACCACGGGTGCGCCAGCCGTTACTACAATCCCATCATAAGGAGCGTATGCACTCCAACCCAGCGTACCGTCTCCCAGTTTAAGATTTGCCCGGTAACCCAGTTCATGCAGCATTTTTTTGGCTTTGTGGTACAATTCTTCATGTCTCTCCACACTGTAAACCTTTGCACCCATATGGCACAAAACCGCGGCCTGGTACCCCGATCCTGTACCTATCTCCAGGACCTTATCTCCTTTTTCAACCTGCAGAAGCTCAGTCTGTGCCGCAACAGTATAGGGCTGTGAAATGGTCTGTCCACAGCCAATCGGAAGTGCTGTATCTTCATAAGCCCGGTTTTCGAGGGCGGTATCTACAAAAGTGTGGCGCGGAATGGCCTGAATTGCCATCAAAATGCGCTGATCCCGGATTCCCTTCTCCCGGAGAGTATTGGTGAGTTCATTCCGGCGCTGAATATGTTTTCGATTGGCTCTGCTACCCTTCGTCAATGGAAGTTTTTCTGATGTGGATTTTTCTTTCCCCTAAAATAAGGCATTCACCAATCTCATTGAAATTTCAATTCACCTTTCGTTTCAATCCTTTTATAGTATTTCACAACTATCCGAAACTATAAAAAAAAGAGGAACAGAACCCATACTTTAGATTAGCGATTAACCTAAACCTACTCATATGGGCCTGTTCCAAAGAACTAAAAATAACAAAAAGCCGGTAATCCGCCAGATTATTGATCT
>JAFIFB010000080.1 GCA_020832285.1 Balneolaceae bacterium | reverse complement strand
TATTTTTTAAATATAACAAATATGAAATATTTAAAATTAGCTATGCCTTCAGACTATATCCTCTTTGCTGGATGCGGGATGCGGGTAAAGGTTTGTTACATTTTTCTTTGGTCCAAATTAATTTTTAAATACCAAAAAAATATCTGGCTTGGCGCAAGCGCCTCGCTTGTGCCATTTGTTTCTCAATACTTGATACTCAATACTCTGTTTGAAACAAGACAGAAAAACAGATCAACTGTTAGGGAAATGATATGGACAATAAGGCAACTCCTCTAAGGATAATCAAGTCATTGATATTGATTATGCATAACTTGAGCTTTATTTGAAAAACAACTCTTGAGAGTCTCCGTCAGAATTTCACGATCAATCGGCTTTGATAGAAACGAATGATATTCTGTTTGCTCCATCCTCTTTATGTGAGATTCATCAGTACAGCCAGAGACGTAAATGAGTATTGTATCTTCTGCTTTTTTATTAATTTGTATTCCTGCTTCTATACCATCCATTTCACCATCTAAAGCAAAATCCATTATAACAAGATCAGGTTTTAAATCAATTGCCTTTACAATGGCACTTTCCCCTGATGTTGCCATTCCAACAACATTATAGTTAAGTTTGTTTAACATAATGTTCATTACATGAGATTGGAAGTAATCAACTTCAACAATGAGTATGGAGTGTTGAGCAGTCATATTAGTTCAAATGTATTAATATTAATTTTTTTTAACTATATAGAGGAAAAAGTGACTGACCCTTACATGATTATAAGAAAGTGTTACAGATTTTACAGGTTTTCGTAATTTTTCTGTCGATTATTATTTAGCCTGCAGCATTGCCTATTTGTGAGCCGGCCTCAAAAGGCAACAAAAAACCGGTTTATCATCCTCATACACCTGATATTCATGTCAGCAATATGTTTAATCATATTCCATTCGATGACCAGGTTTACATAAAAAATTCTAATCCGATTTGTGGTTGGCCGAAATAATAACCCGGGTAACCCGCATACCGATCCCTTTATTATTCTGGTGACCTAATTCTGTCGTGGCTTGAACAGGTCACCACATGGTTCACCAAAGATTTAAAATGAAAGGATACGATCTGGAAATAAAATCCCTGTCAGAGTGATGAACCATGCGAAAAAATGAATTTAGTGGAAATTACAAGCCGATCCGAGGCTGTCCAAAAAGACATATGCATGTAAAATGCATCTAAATTATTTTGGTAAAACCCTCCAAGAGTTCAAAACTCTTGGAGGGTTCGCCAAATATCAGATAGAAACCTTAACTAAATAAACTTAAATAAGACATTTTGGACAGCCTCAAGTGAACAACCCAGTAACTTCCTCAGTAGCATCTAAAAAAAAGCCCTGCAAAGTATTTATCCTTGCAGGGCTTATATTGTTGTGGAGGTGGCGGGAGTCGAACCGTGAAGCACTGCTTCGCAAATGAACAACCCAGCAACAGCCTCAATATCATCTAAAGAAAAGCCCTGCAAAGTATTTATCCTTGCAGGGCTTATATTGTTGTGGAGGTGGCGGGAGTCGAACCGTGAAGCACTGCTTCACAAATGAACAACCCAGCAACAGCCTCAATATCATCTAAAAAAAAGCCCTGCAAAGTATTTATCCTTGCAGGGCTTATATTGTTGTGGAGGTGGCGGGAGTCGAACCCGCGTCCGAGATGGTAACCCATCAAGCGTCTACATGCTTAGCTGCTGATTAAGGTTTCGGGTAATGCAATGCTCAACAGCAAAGCAACACCACCCTATTCTGCATTATGTTCTCCAGCCGCGCGACAGACACGCGCTTCGGAAAATCCTGTTTTAGTCGACGCTCCGGATGGTACTAACAGGCAAGCGCCCATTGGAACGGACTCAGCAGTTTAAGCTGCGAGTCGGTATGAGTAATTGTTGTCAATTACATTTAAGTCCATGATGAATTTTTAACGAGATTCATCGGTCAAGCTCGGCATGCAACCTGTGAATGTACGCAACCCGTCGAATCCGGTACACCCCCAAAATTGTTTTACAGTAAATCAGTGAACAGTAATCAATACAATATTAACCATTCACAAATATAACGAATTTACATGGAATATCGTACCTTCTTACTCAAGCCATTTACTGGCCCAGAACGCTATTAAGTGTGCCGCTTAAAAGTAGCAATTCAGTCTCAGAGAGTTTAGCTTCAAACTGTGCATCAATAAGGCGGTTTTCGGTATTGAATAAAATATTCTGTGTTTCTCTCATCTCAACTGATGTAATTGTAGCCAGGCGAAACTGTTCCAGTGCAATTTCAACTGCTTCCTGAGCAAGTTCAAGATTTTCATTTTCCAGGTCTACCAGCTCAAGAGCACTGGTATAGTTTTTATATTCTGCAAAAAGGGCCGTTTCCAGAAATTTTTTCTCCTCTTCACTTCTTATACTTTCATTTCTGTGGCGTATTTTAGCTGTCTGTACCTGACGATTGGTGTTAAATCCGTCAAAAAGGTTTATCCTTGCTGTAAGTCCCACATAAAATCCGTCTGTACGTTCATGAAGCAGCAGACTGTTCCGCACTTCTTCGCGATTATAGGTATAACCCGCACTAAGATCCAATTGGGGTAAGCGTTTCCGTCTGAGCTCCCGCACTTCAAGCTGTGAAATATCCGTACGAAGACGTGCAGCTTCCAGTTGCCGGTTATTTTCAAGAAAAAGCGGATAAAGATCATCAATTAAAAGTTCTTCGGCTACAGAAATGGTTTCCGATACATCAAATTCAACATCTGTATCAAGATCGAGCAGGCGAATTAAACTGGTTTTTGCATCGTTTACGATTACTTCCTGCCGCACAACAGCAGCACGGTCGGTATTCAGGTCTGCCCGGGCCAAAAGTAGTTCAAATTCAGTACCTGAGCCCAATTCCCGTTTGGTTTGGGCGATGTCGTAACGTTCTTCAGAAATTTCCACGCTGTTTTCAAGCACATCCAGGACTTTTTCCTGTCGAACAATTTCGTAGTACGCTTCTGTGATATCTTTAATCGTATTTTCTACCTGAATGCGTGCAAGCGTTTCACCAAGGTCTCTCAGTTCGCCCAGTTTTCTGTATCTTACAAACATACTTGAACCGTCGAAAAGGGTCCAGCCAAGTTCTACATCACCCGAAAGCAGGGAAACTTCAACATCTTCGGTAATACTGTTTTCACCCTCAACGGTGGATGTTTCAGATTCGAAAATCTCTTCCCGGCTTCCTCTTACCTCCAGCGAAGGCAAAAACCCGGCATTGCCGAGTGATCGGTTCAGACGGTCAATTTCAGCTTCATTTTCGGCAACCAAAATACCGAAATTTTGCTCAAGTCCGATCTGAAGGGCATCTTCAAGAGTAAGAAACTCCTGTGAGATTGCCGGTCTGATACTCAAAACCGTCAATAAAACACCAAGTAAAAATAGTTTTTTCATTCTTTATCATTTTGGTGGGTTGGATTCCTCTCCAAGAAACAGTTCCGCTTCACTCACCGTTTTTTCGGTAGCCAGATAGGAATAGATTGCAGGTACCACAAAAAGCGACAAAAATGTACCAACTACCAGCCCTCCAATGACTGATACACCCATTGAGAAACGGCTTTCTGCACCTGCACCAAAAGCAAATACAAGCGGCATAATTCCCAAAAGTGTAGAGCAGGAAGTCATCAGAATTGGCCGGAATCTTGCTACAGATGCATCCAGAATCGAGTCCATCAGTGAAAGCCCCTGATACTGGCGTTGATTGGCAAATTCCACAATTAAAATCCCGTTTTTGGTCACCAGGCCAATGAGCATTATCATTGCAATTTTACTGAAGATATTCAGAGTTTCTCCAAAATACCATAAAGCCAAAAGAGCTCCGAATAATGCAAGCGGAACAGTCAGCAGAATAATAAACGGATCCCGAAAACTTTCGAACTGAGCTGCAAGCACCAGATATATAAATATCAGCGCCATGATAAAAATAAAGTTCAGACTATCCACGCTTTCTTCGAAATCTCTTGATGTACCGCTCAGATCTGTTGAAAAACGTTCATCGAGTACCCTTTCTGCAATCGAACGCATGGCAGTAATCCCGTCGCCTATGGTTCTTCCTTCGGCAAGGGCAGCGGATACCGTTGCTGAAGAATGCCTGTTAAACCGGTAAAGTTCCGGAGGACCACTGCTTTCAACCAGTTCCACAAGATTATCCATCCGGACAAGTTCACCATTATTGCTTCGAACCCGAAGGTTTAGTAAATCGGAAGGTTCGCGGCGCATCTCATCCTCAATCAAACCCTGAACCCAATACTGCCGTCCATCCATTGTGAAATAGCCGTAACGTGAACCGGCATACGAAAGCTGAAGAGTTTGTGCAATTTCCCGGATCGATACTCCCAGTGTCCGGGTACGGTTTCTGTCAATTTCCACAAGCATCTCGGGACGATTGAACTTCAGATTTACATCTGCAAACGTAAAAATCGGATCATTTCTCACTTCATTTAGAAATGGATCGATCACCTCTTCAAGCTGATCAAGATCGGCTGCCTGAATCACGAACTGTACAGGAAGGCCGGTCGCACCTGTTTGAAGTGTCTGCGGTTGTGAAAGGTATACAGAAGCACCAGGTACACTGCTCAGCTCAGCACCCAATTCCGCGGCAATCTGTTCCTGCGTCCGATCTCTCTTGCCCGGATCGGAGAGAGAAATAAAGCCATCTGCAACATTTGAAGCACGCCGGGCCGTTATTGTGTTGAGAACTTCAATTTCCGGAGCCTGATCCATTAAAAGCCCGATTACCTGATCCATGACCCTGTCTGTATAGAAGAAAGTAGAACCTTCCGGAGCCGTTGCCGAAACACTGATCATACTGCGGTCCTCAAGCGGGGCAACTTCTTCAGAAAGAATCATAAACAAACCTACTATCAGCACACCTGTAGCTCCTAATATCCAAAAGGCATAGTGCCGGTTCTTCATAAACCTTGTCAATGTTTTCCTGTACCAATCTATCATCCCCTGAAAAAAGGGTTCGGTTTTGTCATAAAATTTGCTGCTGGTACTCTCAAGTTTCAAAAACTTTGTAGAAAGCATGGGTGTTAATGTCAGAGCCACAAAAGAAGAGATTAACACGGCACCAATCATTACAACTCCAAACTCCCGGAAGAGAGATCCGGTTACCCCTTCCATAAATAAAATGGGCGTAAATACCGAAATCAGGGCCATTGATGTGGCTACAATAGCAAAAAAGATTTCCCTGGTACCGAGAATCCCTGCTTCGGTGGCGCTCAGCCCCTCCTCCATCTTTGCATAGATATTTTCTAACACAATAATGGCATCATCTACCACCAGCCCGATAGCCAAAATCATAGCCAGCATCGTAAGTGTATTGATCGTGAAACCCGACATGTACATCACAAAAAAACATCCTACCAAAGTAATAGGAACTACAATCACCGGGATGATCGTTGTCCTGGTATCTCTCAAAAACAAAAATATAATGATGACAACCAGAAAAAATGCAAATATTAGTGTTTTCTGAACTTCCGTTATCGACTCGCGGACATATTCGGTTGAATCAAACCCAACTTCAATTTTGATATCCTCGGGCAAATCCTGACTGATGAGATCAATTCGCCTGAAAACTTCATCAACGGTGGCAATCTGGTTGGAACCCGGCTGTGGAATTACTGCCAGTGCAAGCATTGGTTCACCGTTTCTTTTTAATACAGTTCGGTCGTCTCTTGTCCCCATTTCAGTCCGCCCAATGTCCTGAAAACGAATAATATTACCATCCTCCTCACGAATAATCAGGTTATCAAACTCTTCAATCTCGGTCATACGTCCCATCGTACGAATGGTAAGTTCGGTATCATCCCCCTCAATCACACCTGATGGCAGTTCAATATTATCCGAATCGATTGCACTGCGAATGTCTGCAGGTGTGATATCATATGCTGCCATTTTATCGGGATCCATCCATAAGCGGATGGTATATCTCTGCTGGCCATAGACACTCACAATACTTACACCATCGACAGTTCTGAGCTGATCTCTCAGCACATTTCTGGCATATTGTGTGAGTTCCATCCGATCACGGATATCACTTGAGAGGTTCACGAGGAGAATAGGGTCGCTGTCTACATCCTCTTTTCTAACACTCGGCGGATTTGCATCATCAGGCAGGTCACCAAGGGCCCTCGACACCCTGTCACGGACATCGTTTGCAGCAACTTCAATGTCAATATTAATATCAAATTCGATACGTATTTCGCCGCGTCCCTCCATACTGACGGAAGTCAGCGTTCGTATACCCGACACAGCGTTGATCTGGTCTTCCAGCGGTTCGGTTATCTCGCGCTCAACCACGTCTGAACTGGCACCCGTGTAGCTGGTAGTTACTGTAATTATTGGCGGGTCCACCACCGGATACTCACGCACTCCAAGTTCATTATAGCCGATTATTCCGAAAATAACGATCACGATCGACATCACCGACGCAAACACCGGTCGGCGGATACTCAGACTTGAGATACGGCTCATGATTATTGATTTTGGAAGTTTCTTATTTCCACTTTTTCGCCATCATTCACCTGAAGCAGCCCGCTCACGAGAACCGTATCACCAGGTGCCAAGCCATTCAGAATCTGAACGTGGTTGCGTGTACGCATTCCTGTATCAACAATCTGTTCCCTGGCAGTGCCGTTTTCAACAATCAGTACTTTGTAAGTTCCTGCATCTGGTATCAAAGATACTGAAGGCACCATAATAGCATCCTCATATGTTGTGAGAATCAATTCAACATTAGCAAATGAACCGGGGTTTAACAGCCCTTCTTCATTACCGGCTAAGGCACGTACCTGAAGAGTTCGGGTACGGGGATCAATCTGCGGTTCACTTGCAATAACCTCACCTGTAAACACCGAATCCACTCCCTGCACTTCAAAACGGATTTCGTTTCCTGACATAACACTCGCTGAGTATCGTTCGGGTATTGAAAAATCAATACGAACCGAATTCATATCCTGCAAAGAAGCTATTCGGGTTGAAGGGGTAACGTATGCGCCATCACTAATATAGGTAAGCCCGACTATTCCGTTGAATGGTGCTCGAACCTCTGTGCGTTCGATTTGAGCTTCGACCGATGCAAGTTCTGCCTGCAGATTGTTCAGCTGCATCAGGGTATTATCATAATCTTCCTGTGTTACGCCTCCTCTTTCAAACAGTTGTTGCTGGCGGGCCTGTGTTTCCTCCATCATTTCGATGTTTGATTCCAGGCGTGTTTTTTCTGCCTGTAAATCATTATCATTTACTTTCACAAGAAGCTCCCCCCGCTCAACTTCAGATCCTTCATTGATATGAAGGCCTATCACTTTTCCGGAAACTTCGGTACTCAGTTCCACCTCCTGAATAGCCCTCACATTACCTGTTGAAGAGATTTTATTATCCAGTAGTTCACCCTGAAGAACAACTGCATCTGCCTGCATCACCACCACTTCTTCTTCGGGAGTAAAAATCTCCATACTGCTCAAAACAGGTACCAGCTTTGGAAAAACAATCACTATCGCCAGCAAAATTGCCAGAATGTACCACATTTTTTTTCTTTTTACGGGATCATCATACACTTCTTTCAGAGTCTCCCGCCCTGGAAATATTTGTTTGCGTTCGTTCATATTTATCTGTTAAACCGAATACAATAAAATTTTTATAACATTTTAAGTTAAACGCTTCTTATTTATTTTGTTTCGAGATGAATGGATAATGTTGTAAAACAATTTAAACCCGATGGAAGGTTTTTTTAGAAAAATTGGTTGGAATGTAGACTAAAATTCTCCCGGAAAAATTAATAAGGCAACTTTTCTGGATTAATTTCGTGTACAGAGAAATATAAAACAGATGCCCGAAATCATTTTTATTCGTTGAAAAATCAAATAGCGCTATTCATCATTTTCTTTGGTTGTGGATGCTTTTCGGTCCAGGCTCAGCAAACGGCCTCGGTAAACGGCTACATTACCGACAGCCGAACCGGCGAAACCCTGCTGATGGCCAATATTGCATTGATGGATATCAACCGGGGCACCTCTTCAAATACATCCGGCTATTACACCATCACCAATATCGAACCGGGCACCTATACACTGGCAGCGAGTTACATTGGCTACCGGAGGTATGAAACTGAAATCAACCTGGAATCGGGGCAGAATCTTCGGCTGAATATTGAACTGATTCCGGAAGGTGTTGAGATGGATGCACTGGTCGTGGAGGCAGATCGTGATCGTGAAGAGCAGCGGAACATAGGTACCATGCAGGTGGGTACTCAACTTATCAAAGATCTACCATCGGTAATTGAACCCGATGTATTTCGTTCCGTCCAGCTTCTTCCCGGGGTAAAAGCAGCATCCGACTTTTCAAGCGGGCTCTACGTTCGGGGAGGGAGTCCCGATCAGACTCTCATCATGCTCGATGAAACGACTGTTTACAATCCCACCCACTTTTTTGGTTTCTTCTCTACCTTCAACCCCGATGCAGTAAAGGATGTGCGCCTTTATAAAGGAGGTTATCCTGCTCAGTATGGCGGCAGGATCGGCTCCGTTTTAACGGTTTATAATAAAGACGGTAACCGGGTTGAAACCCGCGGATCGGTGAGCCTGGGTTTACTGGCATCACGCGCTTCTATTGAGGGGCCTTACAGCCGCGGTTCCTGGATGCTGGCTGTTAGAAGGTCTACACTTGAGCCGGTTCTTGCGGTACTGAGGCAGTCGGTTGATAACGTGCCCGACCGTTTCTATTTCTACGATATTAATGGGAAACTGAACTTCGACGGTTCGGAAAACAATCGGTTTTCACTGGCCTTTTATTCCGGTAACGATAATGTTTCCATCCCCTTTCAGGATGATGCCAAGATCGGGCTTCAATACGGTAACCAGACTATGAGTGCACAGTGGAGGCGAATCTTCTCCGATGATATTTTCGGCTCCTTCACCTTCACCGGTTCGCGCTATTTTAATGAACCCCGGTTCGAAATTGCCGGAACCCCATTCCAGCGCAACAACGATATTTATGATTTCTCCTTTAAAGGCGACCTGGAGTACCTGCCCAATGAGAGGCATACCCTTTCGGCAGGTTTTTGGGGCGGCAATCTTACACTGCGCCTTCAGGACCGGTTTGATAATCAAAGCACACTAACCAGCCGTATTCAGTCCCAGTATCTCTCAGCATATCTCCAGGAGGAATGGAAACCGCACAGACAATGGGTATTTCAGGGAGGCCTGCGATTAAATACTTTCAGTGAAGGCAGCTTTGTTCGGCTTGAACCGCGTCTTTCTGCCGAATTCCGACCTAACTCGAGAATTCGTCTGCAGGCAGCCTACGGACGATACAATCAATTTCTCACACTCATCACAAACGAAGCCTTTTCCGGATTTGATGTCTGGCTGACAACCAATAAGGGAGTCCCTCCGGCCTATGGCGATCAGTTTGTAGCGGGTGCTAAAACCGTTCCATTCGAAGGATATGGTTTTGATGTGGAAATCTATTACAGAACCATGCGCGATCTTTTCGAGCTGAATCCATTCATCGGAGATGCAGCAGGCCTCGACTATGAAGAACTTTTCCGGTTTGGTGAAGGATATGCTTACGGAGCAGAACTCTTTTTTGAGAAACAGACCGGAAAGCTCACCGGCTTCATCGGATACACTTTTGGCATTACCCAGCGCAAATTTCCCGGATTTAATGAGCCTGTGCTTGATAATCCGGGCCAGGCAAGATTCTATCCGCCAAAGTACGACCGCCGCCATGACGTAAACGTAGTAACATCCTACCAGATTACCAGGCGATGGAGTGCCAATGCGGTATTTAATTACGCCACCGGACAGGCATACACCGAGCCACAGGGACGAACACAAATCACTCACCTTCCCTGGGACAGCGGCATACGTGATCTGTTTGTGATCGAAAACCTCAATGCATCCCGGCTTCCATCCTATCACCGGCTGGATCTTGCTATAAGCAGAAGAGGAAGCTTTTTTAATCTCGGTGAAGCCGAATGGCAATTTCAGGTGATTAATGCTTACTCCCGCCGAAATATCTGGTTTTATAACTACGATTTCGACGAAAACCCGGTTGAGCGCCAGGATGTTACGCTGCTGCCGGTCATTCCATCCATTTCATACACTGTAAATTTTTAATGATGGCATTCAGAAAATTTTTATTACCATCTCTGCTGATTCTCATTTTCATGGGCTGTGAAACCCTCAGCCAGGATGATTACAATGAGTATGTTTATGTGGAAAGCTATGTAGTTGCCAACCGTGCTCTACCGGAAATTCGTATCAGCACAACAAAACCCGTTCAGGATGTATATCGTTTTTCGGATGCTGCATTAACCGGGGCAAATGTTCAGGTTATTCTTTTGGATGAGAACGGTAATGATGAAGAGGTATTCAGTTACACCAGTTCAGGCCAGCCCGGTATATACGTTCCAGAATCAAACACACATCGAGCCCTTCCAAGGCGTACCTACAGACTGGATATAGATTTCGACTCCCGTCCTGAAGTTCTTCACGCCAAGACGACTGTACCCGATGATTTTGAGATTCTGAATGAAGTGCCGGAAACGCTGGTTTACCAGTCTGAAGATCGCCTTGAGATTACAATCTCTGCTACTGAAAAAACCGATGGCCAGAACGTATTTGTGTTCAGCGCTATTGCTTTGGAACCCACACTTGAAACACTTACACCGTTCTACAGAGCACTTGTGGATAACGATGATGCCGAGATTGCAAACTTTCTGGTAAATTCATCCGGACTTATCAATGAAGGTAATTTTGATATGAATCCTGATGGAACCATTACCCTTCAATTTCCATGGATTGGAGTCGCATTTTTCGAAGATAATTTTGTAGTGGCCAATTCCATCGACAAAAACCTGCACGACCTTGTTCGTTCCCAACAAGTTCAGCTTGGAGGTGGCACCACCCTTTCACCCGGTGAAATCCCGAATGTAATTTTTAATGTAGACGGAGGTATCGGGGTGTTCGGATCCCTGGCTTCTGATACGGTTAAAACATACTTCAGCCGCCCATTCTGATAATCCGAAAATGCATAATCATTGTTATTTATGAGTGTCTGCGGGTTTCGTAATGCGTGATACGGTTTGTGGATTTGCCTTTCCCTAAATGAGCTATCTGGTCAGTTTAAATAATAAATAACTGTGCTACTCAACCTTTTTTTTACTGTTTTGGCCTCAACTCTTTCCGTATTACCGGAGCCACTTCAGTTGCAAAAAGTTCGATAGAACGCATCAGCTTTTTATGCGGAACGCTTCCCACGCTCATCTGTAACAGGAAACGATCATGACCGAATATTTCATGCTGGTATAGAATTTTGTCGATTACCTGCTGAGGGCTCCCCACTACATTGGCACCGCGAAGTGTACAGGAAGCTTCAAACTGCTGACGGCTCATTGGGGGCCAGCCGCGTTCCCGGCCAATCTTATCCATAGTAACTTTAAATGCCGGAAAAGCGGTGTCCAGTGCATCCTGCGAATGATCCGCAATAAATCCATGTGAATTGATACTTAGTGCGGGAACAGACTGATTGTTCTCTCTGGCACCTCTTTTGTGCAGTCCGGCAAATGATTTAAACTGGTCCGGGTACCCCCCTATGATTGCCAGCGCCATCGGGATGCCAAGAGCTCCAGCCCTGTAAGCTGACTGCGGAGTACCTCCAACAGCAATCCAGACAGGCAGCGGTTTCTGATAAGGCTGCGGATAAACTCCCCTACCTTCAATCGAAGCACGGTGCTTTCCTTTCCAGGTTACCATTTCCTTTTCTCTGAGGGCTAAAAGAAGGTCAAGATTCTCGGCAAAAAGTTCATCATAATCATTCAGCTCATACCCGAAAAGAGGAAAAGATTCTATGAATGAACCCCGCCCAACCATGATTTCCGCTCGTCCCTCCGAAAGAAGGTCAAGTGTAGAGTATTGCTGATAAACACGAACCGGATCTTCCGACCCCAAAACAGTAACAGCACTGGTCAGACGGATCGATTTCGTGCGAGCGGCAATAGCAGCAAGTATAACCGAAGGTGCCGATGAAATGTACTCTTCCCTGTGATGCTCTCCGATACCAAATACGTCCAGTCCCGCATGATCGGCAAGTTCTGCCTCCTCCAGTAAATTCTGAAGCCGCTCAGCAGGGTGAAGTTTCCCGTCCTGTTCAGGATGAGGTGTGTTTTCAACAAATGTGTAAAGTCCGAGTTCCATACTTTATATGAGCTAATAAAATTTTATCCTTGCAAATATAGTTCAACATTAAACTATTTGCAAGGTATAATATTTATTGCATTCATTTATTCTGAACTCATCCTTCTATGAGGGTTGTTAATTGAAGGGCATTGATATAGTCACTTGACAAACCGGCGTAATAAAAGGTTAATAGCGACTTTCACATATTCCACTCGAGTAAATAAACCATTTGCGGCCCTATTTCATCATCGGCTTGTTCATGGTCGAGCTGGCCAATTTTCTGAACATATATATGCAGCTTTTTTTCACGCTGCCATAATTCAGTATCAAAACTGGGCTCCCATTTTTCCACAGAAAGATCAGTTAAATCACGAATCGACCAATCCCCGCCGCTTTCAAGGTCTTCATTAATAGCTACTGATACTTTATTGCCACGCTCTTCAGCACGAAATATCACATAAGCCTTTATATCTTCTCCGGATGTATCAATTGCGATCTGTGGCCTTGAGATTGGAGGAGCCATTGTTCCGCCGCCCCTCAAATCAAATTCCTGGGTAAGATTGCTTATTTGGGAAACCTGCCAGTCCTCACCATCATAATGGACGAGGTGATACTGAGGAATACTGCTGTTTTCTGGTCGCCAGTAATTGACGATGTAAGGCCTGCCCTGTGAATCAGCCGCCATGGACGTTTGATTCATCATGGCAGAGTTTTCAGGTATACGCAATGCATATTCAGCGGTTTCCGGAGTTATTGGCAGCTCATACTTCTCGCCATTGGTCTTTACCCAGGTTTGTCCGCCATCCCTGGATCGGGCATAGGCAAGATCGTGGTTGGTTTCCACTCCACCATGTCTGCGCCAGTTCCAGGAGAGATGTAAAGTACCTTCATCATCTATTGTGGTCTGCCAATAAGGATTTACCTTTCCCTGGCCATCGATGAGTTGTTCATGAAGTAAGCTCCAGGTACCACTTTGAACGTTGTAGTGATGCAGCACTTGAGCACCATCACCTGAACTGCCATGACGGTACATGAATAAGAGGTCACCATCTGGCATCCTATAAAATTCAGGGTACGTAACCCGGTGCCGGGCCGACTCCTCTCCCAACTGTTCTTTATCACCAAGTTCGAGGGATCCCGGCTCTATGCTCCGGGCATAACGAAGAGGGTGATTATGGTGATCCCAGGAAACATGCAAATAGCCTGCACCATCTACAATAATGCTGATTCCATTATGTGCATCACGAACATCTCCTTCATATTGAGTTGTATGAATTTTCCATTCGGTATCATCCAGTTGACGTTTGGCCAGTACCACCCTGGCTTCAGGATCATAAAAAGCAATATATTGAGTCTGCTCATGGGTAAAAACAGAATTACGACGGAAGATCGTCGCATTTACCGATGTGCTTGCATAACCTTTTGCCACCGGAATCAGTTTTACTTCTTTAGTATCAGGGTTGGGATTTTGGTCAGATTTATCACTTGAACAGCTTAGAATAAGGCCAATACAAATAATGACCAGGAGCATTTGGAAAGATTGTGATTTTACGAAATCAGACATCTGTTTTGGTATTTTTTTTACTAATCTAACGTGAGTTCGATATAAATTCTTTGAATTTGACAACAAGAAAGTCCCCTCCTTTTCCACATAGTGACCCCTTCGGGGCAAGGAGGGGAGGCTCTTTTTTTCAAATTCTTATATCGAATTCAGGTTAAACTATCTTATCCGGATTTTTATCAAATACAACTACAAAGAACATTTTCTCAGTTATTATACTCTAAAGGAGTCTGTTTTTGCAAAAACCTTTAACCAGCTCAGTTTCTCCCCTGACTTCCATATTGGAACAATCTGTAAAAAGATTTTGATAAATCAGAACAGATTATATGATCAATTCCTCAGGGGCTTTCCCGACTTCAGCATGTGCTCCATTCGTTTATGCGTTCGTTCATCCCGGAAGCACTCCAGAATTGCTTCACGTTCCAGTTTGAGCACATAGGATTCAGGTACTTCCTGGGCTTCACTCAGATCACCTCCAGTCATAATTTTGGCCACTTTTTCGGCCAGCACTTTGTCGTAGGGTGAGGCCCATTTTGCTTCGGTCATAATATAGACAGTTACATCCAGCACACTTTTTCCCGTTTGTCCCAACAGTTTGATTTTCGGCTCAGCAGGCGGACGATATCCCGCATCAGCCATCGCACGAGCCTGCTGTTTGGCTGATGCAAGAAGCAGATCGCGATGCATCACAACCAGATCGGTATCACGAAGGTAGCCGAGGCTTTTCGCTTTTGGTGCACCATCAGAAACCTTTGCCATTCCAATCGTTTTGAAAGCATCTTTCAGGTACGGAAGCGGATCCGCATCCTCTTCCTCTTTTACCTTCTCCATTGCGCGGAGTAACAATTCCTTGGTGCCTCCACCAGCGGGAATCAGTCCCACACCCAATTCTACAAGCCCGCAATAGAGCTCGTGGTGAGCCACCACCTTGTCGCAATGCATCATAAATTCCACACCGCCTCCAAAACATCGCCCCGATACAGCAGCGACAACCGGAAATGGCTGATATCTCAGACCCACAGCCACCCGCTGGAAATTCTCCACGGCCTCTTTGATTTTCCCAAAATCCCCGCTCTGCAATGCCACACCCGCTTCAGCCAGGTTCGCTCCATAACTGAAATTTTCGTTG
Source organism: Balneolaceae bacterium (assembly GCA_020832285.1). Lineage (GTDB taxonomy): Bacteria > Bacteroidota > Rhodothermia > Balneolales > Balneolaceae > Rhodohalobacter. The sequence goes on along the minus strand of JAFIFB010000080.1, from coordinate 9,369 downwards.
TCGTGGCCTATCACCATCGCATCAAACTGCTTCTTCACAATCTCTGCAGCTTTATCCACCGACTGGACCAGTTCAAACCCAAGGGTCTGCTGCTTGGTGCGAAATTCAAAAAGAGCAACGCCGTCGCCCATATCATACAGTCCGGCACTTTTGTTGCCCCAAACTTCCCTGTCGTCTCGCTTCAGTGCGGCAACCATCAGAGAACCTTTCGCCGGAGGTGTCAGCAGTTCCGCTTTACCGGAGGCAAGATTGTACACCGTGCCATCATCCTTGTAGAATGATTCCCGTCCACTCTGCAGCATTTGTTTCACGGAATCGGGTACGCTGCGTCCCTCCTCTTCCATCCGTTTCACGGACTCTTCCAGACCGATTGCATCCCACCGCTGGAATGGCCCCAGCTCCCAGTTGAAACCCCACTGCATGGCGCGGTCGATTGCCTCCACAGAATCGGTTATTTCGGGAATACGGTTCGCTGAATAGAGCAGCAGATCACAATGTATTTCCCATAAAAACCTTCCGGCCTTGTCATTCTGATTCACAAGATATTTCAGGCGTTCCCCAGCTGTTTTATACTCTTTTTTGGCTTTATCAGCCGACTTAAAAGAAACATCCTGCTGAGGTTCATAATCCAGTGTTTCGGGATCCACTACATGATATTCGTTACCCTTTTCACCTTTCACTTTTTTATAGAATCCATGCCCTTTCTTATTGCCGTGAGCGCCTTTTTCCACCATCTTTTTGAATCCCACCGGCAGCTTGAATGCCTCCCTCCTTTCATCATCAGGTATGGCGGGATAGAGATTTTCAGCTACATGATTAATTACATCCAGACCGGCCATATCAGCGGTTCGGAAAGCAGCCGCTTTGGAGTAGCCGGTGAGTGTACCGGTGAGGAAGTCTATCTCTTCGGCACGGAACTTTCCTTCAAAAAACCACGGCATCATCGATGCCATTGAAAAAACACCGATCCGGTTTGCTATAAAGTTGGGGGTATCTTTGCAATGAACCACTCCCTTTCCGAGAATCTTCTCGCAGAAGCCGGTCATATATTCTGTCACCGCACCATCGGTACTCTCTGTCGGAATGATCTCCAACAGCTTCATATATCTGGGCGGATTGAAGAAGTGAGTACCCAGGAAATGGGTTTTAAACTCATCAGAGACATCAACACTTATTTCAGATATAGGCAGGCCGGAGGTATTGGTACTGACAATCGTTCCGGGCTTCCGCACCTTCTCAATTCTGGCCATCATCTCTTTTTTGATACCCATCCTTTCAACAATCACCTCACAGATCCAGTCGGCATCTTCAATCCACTCCAAATGATCTTCAAAATTGCCCGGAATGATTCTTTCAGCCATCTCAGGTAGTGCCAGCGGCGCCGGATTCATTTTGGTTAGTTTCTGAATATTTTCCTCAACTGTTTTATTAGGACGTTTAGGGTCGTTCGATTTCAGATCGAGAAGTTTCACCTTCAATCCGGTATTCACGCAATGCGCGGCAATCTGGCTGCCCATTACACCTGAACCGAGGATGAGAACGTTTTGGATATTGAACTTTTTTTCTTGCATTTTCTTGTGATTTTATATCAGATTTACATTCAAATCGACAACTAAAAAAACCCCCTATCAAGAGAAGTAATGGCAGCATGAAAGTGCAATTCATCGTACCGAGTGGATTTTAACCGTATGCGAATCAGGACAAATACACTGTCTTATTCCAAGCCAAACCCAACACACCCCTGAGATTCAGGAGCCGCGCTTTGCGCTCTTCTTCATCTCTGTCCCCTCTCAAGAGGGGAATTCATACTTTATCACTTTACAAACTAACACTTTCTTTCCGATACTCACTACTCCTCCCCATACATCGAATCAATCTCCTCTTTAAATTTTTCCAGCACAACAGAGCGTTTCACTTTCATCGTTGGCGTTAATTCACCATTATCAATTGTAAATGGTTCCTCAAGAAGTACAAACTTTTTAACCGTTTCCCACGGAGAAAGATGCTTGTTTGCTTTATCCACCTCTTGCTGTATCAGTTTGCGAATTCTTTCATCCCTGGAATATGGTTTTTCCGGCTCAAAACCTTCGCGCTTGAGGCGCTTCAAAACATTATCGTATGCAGGTACGATCAGCGCTGAACAGAACTTCTTCTGATAACCAATTACCACTACCTGTTCGACAAATCCGGAACCTGCAATCTGATTTTCTACATTCTGCGGTGACACATACTTTCCAGTAGAAAGTTTAAACATCGACTTCTTGCGGTCTGTGATAAACAGGTAACCATCTTCATCAATCTTTCCGATATCACCAGTTTTGAACCAGCCATCTTCAGTCATAACCTCTTTGGTCTGTTCCGCATTTTTATAATATCCTTTCATAATGTGGGGACCGCGGGTCAAAATTTCGCCATCATCAGCAATTTTAACCTCTACATCCCGAATCGGCTTCCCTGAGCTACCGATACGCATGGCTCCTTTTGTCTGAACGGTGATTACAGGCGATGTTTCTGTAAGCCCATAACCCTGAATGCATATCAGGCCGATAGCGTTTAAAAATCTGAATACCTCTGGCGAAAGTGCAGCACCTCCACTTACAATTCCAAACAAATTCCCTCCGAAAAGCTCACGGATTTTACTGTAGATCAGTTTATCTGCGATCTTATGTTTTATTGCAGATATACCAGAAGGAGGATGCTCCGGATCATACTCTTCGGTAAGGTAAATTGCCCAGTAATAGAGGTTTTTTTTAAGCCCTGACATCTCTTGCCCCTTCACCTTCACTCCTGTGTGAATTTTCTCAAGCAGGCGGGGTACTGATGCAAAAAAGTAAGGCTTGATATACTGCATGTCATCTCGGATTTCATCCACTGTTTCGATATAGTAAATCCGGCACCCCATTTTGATATAGATATACTCAATCATCCGCTCAAATATATGTGACATGGGCAGGAATGACAGAATGTTTTCGCCCCTCGCATCTTCAAGATTGAATGGAAGTTTATCAAAAGAAGCTTCTACATTAGTGGCTATATTATTGTGAGTCAGCATCACGCCTTTCGGTAATCCAGTGGTGCCCGAGGTATAGATCAGTGTCGCAAGATCCTCGGGATCTACTTTTTCTCGCAACTCTTCAAACAGGTTTGGCTCCTTTTCATTCAGTTTTTTACCATTTTCAATGACATCCTGAAATTTCCTGAGTTTTTTATGTTTTGAACCGTGGATAGAGATAACCGCTTTAACAGATTTCACACTTTTGATCAGGGGTTTGGTTTCTGAAAACAGTTCATCACTTGAAACGATATGAACGACAGTATCCGAGTTCTCCAGAATATATTTGATCTGCTCACCGGGCTGAGTTGTATATATGGGTACATTTGCGGCGCCAATTGAAAGAATTGCCAGATCACTCAACATCCATTCGGTTGAATTTTCGGAATGAATGGAAACCTTATCCCCCGGCCTTACTCCAAGCTCATATAAGCCCAAAGCCAGGTATTTGGCCTTGTTTTTGAAATCGTCCAGACTCATATCGTGCCATGCGCCGTTTCGCTTAGTTGACAAAAACAGGCCGCCAGGATGATTTTCGATGCCTTTGAATACCAGATCGGGAAGTGTTGATTTGGAGTTTTTCATAGTAAAAGCGCTTTTTTAGCTTTCAGAATAAGGTAAACACTGCTACGTTTAAATTACACTTTGCGTTGAGTTTTAAAAATGTGTTTAGAAAATTTCTAATTCTAAAACCGGCCATTTTAAAAAACAGTCCTGCACAATAACATCTTTCTTATATTCATAATAACGTAAAAATCTGTTTTAGAATTTTGTCTTGCTCAGCTAACCCGGATTATTTATAAATAATGTGAATAATTTTACGCCTACAATTGGAATACCTTTTTGGCAGGATCTTTTATAAAAATCTCTCAAAATCAATTTAAAAATCTTGTTTACAATGCAAATAGAAGAAAGTATCAAAGTGAAGTTCCAGCAACTGATTTCATCCGGGCAAAAAAACATGGGAGATCTGTTGGGGATAAAATACAGACAGGTTTCAAAAGATGAGATGATCGCAGAGATGCCCGTAAATGAAAATACAGTTCAGCCATTCGGAATTTTACACGGTGGTGCATCCGTGGCATTGGCAGAAACGTTGTCTTCAGTCGGGGCCTGGATCAATCTGACAGATGATTCACAGCTCGCTGTAGGGCTTGAGATCAATGCAAATCATGTGAGATCTGTTTCCGCCGGCAAAATTGTTATCGGACGGGCCATTCCTTTACATCGAGGCGCTCAAACACAAATCTGGGAATCCCGCATTGAAACGGACACCGGAAAACTTGTGTGCATTTCGAGATGTACAATTGCCATTATTAAAAAGCGTGAATAATCATGCGGTTATTCTGAATATACCCGGCTCTGTATCATTTTTCTCACTGGAATGCATATAGCCGGATGATGGTTTCAGTACTTTTTCAAACAGAAAAAGAAGAGAAGATTTTGCCTGAAGTTGCTCTTCGTAAGAAACATCACCTTTACCCTGAAGTTTTTTAAGAAACAGGTCTTTTTGCCACTCTCTGATTTGTGATGCGTGTGCAATCGACATTTCCTCAAGAAATCTATTCACCCAGTTCAGCATCATCCGCTCAGTTGAATAACCAGATTGTTTACGGCGAATTTCTATTCGAAGGTTAGAAAGAATTAATGATCGGTTCATAATTTTTCCTTTTTAATAGTATGAACCGAATTTTTCAGTTTCCTTACAAAAATTCTTGAATATTTTTGCAATACATATTCAAAGGCGGCTTGTCAAAACCTTTTTTCAGATATCAATTTTATCTGAATCCTGAGAATTATACGATTTCTGCTTATTTTCCGAAAGATATTCAGGGCATTTTCATTTTTTAGAGTTTCCATGTCTTCTTCTTATCACAAATAAATAATTAAGTAATAGAATGGCGAAACTAACCGTACTGGTCATCGACGATGAAAAGATGATGCATGTTGTTTTTAAGGCCTTGTTGGGTGATCAGTACAATCTTCTTATTGCCATGAGTGCCCAGGAGGGTATCGATTTATTGGCAGAGCATACTGTAAACCTGATCATGTTAGATATTCAAATGCCCAAACTCTCAGGTATTGAGCTTCTTGAATCAATTATGATTGATGCATCGCTCAGGAGTATACCTACGATTGTTATGACAGGGAAAGCAACTGATTACATTGAAAATAAAGCAAGAGAACTTGGTGCTACTGATTTTTTTAATAAGGCTGTACTCCTTTCAGAGAAAAAAATTATCCTGAATGCAATTAAAAAAAATATCTCTCCCAATGTTAAAAAACCGGAGCCATTTAAAGATTACAAACCCCATCTTAACCAAATAATTAAAACGATATTACGGGATAAATTATCCGGAGATTTAATCACTGCAGGAAGAAAACTTGGAACAGGGCTGATTAAAACTTTCAATATCCATTATTTCTCTTTGTGGACGGTAAAGAATAAAAAAATGAACCTGATTGTCTCACTGGGTGATGATCAGCCCGAAGATTTCGGCCCGGAAGAACTCCTGTCGGAAGATGCTTTTAAAGAGTTTGCTGCAGTAAAACGGCCATATTTAACAAATAATCCAACTTCCGAGCAAAAAGGTATGTTCGCTGATAAAGCCTTAAAACTCGGTTTAAGCTCAGAAATCGGGGTGCCACTTTTCAAAATTACGAAAGAAGAACTGGTGAACAATAAAATGCAAATTCCGTCCGGCACACCTATTTTTGGATTTATTATCATCAAAAGGAACCGGGTATTTACTACCAAAGAATTTAAACTTTTGTCCCAGTTTATCATTCAGTCCGGTTCCGTGCTTTACGATTTTTATCAGGATCTTTTCTCTGATCGTTAAAAACCTTTTTCCCATTATTCTACAATTCTTCCTCTATATTTCAGACTGTTAAATCCTGTATCTGAATGATAAAATTTTTGATAATATCTTCATATTACTGATTTTCTATTCTGAATTATTTATGCGACAGAGAGTTTTCTAATGCTCTATTAGTTCTTGCTACGTGAAAAAGCATACTCCCTCCATCGCAAAAAACTTAAATCTTGTTTCTTATATGAAAAAGCCTGCCCACAGTTCTAACTCTTTTCCCGGTACAAGCGAAAAAAAAACTGAAATTAAATTTTCTATCTCCCGAAGAAAAGCCCTTCAGCACATTGCTGCAGGAGCTGCGGCCCTGGCCGTTTCACCATTGGCTCTGAAAGCTTGTACTGCAGAAAATACATCTAACAATACCATGCGAAATACAATTACACTGGCATTGGTTGGCGGTGCTCATATTCATGCTCCCAACTTTGTCGACCGAATGGCAAATGCAGATCATGTTGTAACCAAATATGTCTGGGATCCGAGCAGTGAAACTGCATCGGCACGACAGAATGTTACAGGCGGAGAGATTGTAGATGATCCCTCTGTGATTTTTAATGATCCCGAAGTGGATGGAATTGTTATCTGCTCCCAGACAAATCTGCACACAGAACTGGCAATTCCCGCTGCAGAAGCCGGTAAACATATGTTTATAGAAAAACCGGTTGGAATGAATGGGTCGGAAGCAGCACAGATCGCCGATGCAGTAAATGACGCAGGAGTGATATTTCAAACCGGATATTTTATGCGTAGCAGCGGAGTCAATCAAAAAATTCGTTCACTTATTCAAGACGGTACCCTCGGAGACATTACACGCTTGCGCCTCAGTAATGTCCACAGTGGTGCTATCGGTGGCTGGTTTGATGATGAATGGCGGTGGATGGCCGATCTCGATCAGGCCGGTGTCGGTGCGTTTGGTGATTTGGGTTCCCATGCATTTGATCTGCTACTCTGGTTTATGGAAGGCGACGCACCCAAAGCCTGCACCGGTTATATCGACAAAGTGCTGGAGCGATACCCCGGCTGTGATGAGTACGGTGAAGGTATGGTAACTTTCGACTCAGGTGCAGTTGCCATTGTTGCCGGCGGATGGGTAGATCACGCCAATCCCAACCAGATTGAAGTGTCCGGCACAAATGGACATCTGAGGGTGACTAACGGAGAACTCTTCCTGCAAATTCCCGACCTAGACACAGATGCCTCACAACCTGATGAAGACCTGCCTGAAAACTGGAGCCATCCTCTCGAACTCTTTTTTGATGCCGTTGCCGGTGCACAGGATTTGCCACTGATCACAGCAGATGAGACCGCTGCTGTAAACCGTGTAGTTACTGAGATTTACGATGCTCATGAAAACAGAAGCTGGGTAGAGCTATCCTGAATTATTCAAATAATTTATATTGAAAGACATTAAACTTTCACACAAAAAATTCCCTGGTGAATATTCCAGGCTAAAAACGACGATAAAACAGGTGCAGGTTTTCCGACTGCACCTGTTTCTAATAGTAACTTTTCAAGAATCTTATGATCTCCTTATTGCTAAGTTTTCTGCTCTCTCTTGCAGCTGTACAAAATCATCAAAATTCTATCTCTGATGAACCCGTTCAGATAGCCGTTGCCGGCCTCACTCACGATCACGTCCATTGGATTTTCGGGCGCGATAACATCGGAGATATCGAAATAGTGGGGATCTATGAACCCAACCAGGATCTTTGGGAGAGATACAAAAACTGGTACGACCTCGACGATGCTCTTCATTACACGAACCTTGAAGCTATGCTGGATGGTGCAGCCCCGGAGGCTGTTACAGCATTCGGTTCAACCTACGACCATTTGAGGCTTGTTGAAGCCAGTGCTCCCAGAAGTATTGACGTAATGGTTGAAAAACCTCTGGCTGTGAACATGGATCATGCATCACAGATGAAACAGCTGGCAGAAGAATACAATATCCATCTGATAACAAACTACGAAACTACCTGGTATGCCAGTAACCAGGAAGTCTATCGAAAATTTAAAGAAGAGTCCGAAACATTTGGCAGGGTCCGAAAAATGGTAGTTCACGACGGGCATCAGGGACCTAAAGAGATCGGTGTGAGCTCTGAGTTTTTAGAGTGGCTGACTGATCCAGTCCTGAACGGCGGCGGAGCTCTGATGGATTTCGGCTGTTATGGTGCCAACCTGATGACCTGGATGATGGATGGTGAAGAACCTGTTTCTGTGGTGGCTGTCACTCAAACCCATAAACCGCATATTTATGCTGATGTGGATGATGAAGCCACCATTATCGTTGAATATGAAGGAGCACAGGGAGTGATTCAGGCCTCCTGGAACTGGCCCTACAACCGGAAAGATATGCACGTCTATGGTGAATCGGGCTATGTGTATGCTCTTGATGATGTTAATATTCGGATGCTTGAACAGGAAGGTGAATCCATCCGTGAAATTACACTGGATGAAAAGGAGTACCCAAAAAACGACCCGTTCAGTTATTTTGCTGCTGTCGTCCGGGGGGAGATCATTGTGGAAGATACCGATCTCTCATCACTTCAAAATAACATCACCGTCACAAAAATCCTGGATGCAGCACGAAAATCAGCTGAAACGGGCCAAAAAGTCTATATGAATGACTGAAATAAATAGTTAATTCAACATTACTCTTATGGTTTGTGTTGAAATTACTAACGAAAGAGTTGTTCTGAGTTAGTGGACCAATATACTATGAATTCATTTCCCGATGATATTGAGTATTTATTCGTTTCTTACGGAGGAGTTGGCACATCATTTATGTTGCGGTTTTTCTTTAACTATAAGAAAACGAACGATCCGTATGACAGAGATTCTCTAAAACACCTGGCAAAACCGCCCGATGATTTACCTTCCGGAGTAAAAGTGATCTATATCTACGGAGATCCGAAGCTTGCAGTTATTTCTCTTTTCAGGCGTAATTTCCAAGAAACCCACTCCCACAAATTATTAAACGGACTCGGGAAAAAGCAGTCTCCTATAGCAAAAGAGTTGACGATAGAAGAATATGCAGCAAAACGAGTTGATTTATTTAATTTCAGAGAGCATTTCTTCAACTGGTACAGAGCTGATCTTCAAAATCCCGTTTTGTTTCTCCGATACGAAACCTTATTTAACCACCTGGATTTTCTCTTTGAATTTATGGATATGCCCAACTTTGCCCAGGATTATTTTCCACAAAAGAAAAAAAGAGAGTCTGTTGATCTCGTACTCTCTGAGGAAATACACCAAAATCTGGATAAAATTTACAGCCCGTTTGCTGATGAGCTGAATAAACTGAAACCTCTAGTGTCATGTCAAGTCTAAAGTTTCGGGTATAACCGCTTTAGTTTGATTCGGGCATCCTTTGTGGTAAATCTCCAGTCCACACTTGTATCCTTTGCGTTTCGGTCTTCCTGCCACGCTTGGACCTCCCGGCTCACCTTC
>JAFIFB010000036.1 GCA_020832285.1 Balneolaceae bacterium | reverse complement strand
GGCCTGGTTGGCCGCTCCGGTGCCGCGTCCGCCGCAGCCAACCACGCCAACACGCAGGGTATCACTGCCTGACGCATAGGCACTGGCTCCTACCGGAAGAGAGCCCAAAAGCAAGCCGCCTCCGGTAGCATATGTGGCATTTTTAAAAAATTGTCTCCTGGTTAATCCACTACGCAGCGGTTTGTCTGATTTTTTCATATCGTATTATGTTTTGGCTGTAGGTTGATTTCTTTAATTGAGAATATTAAATACTTGTTGGTTTATAATAACAAAATGCTTTTCAAGCGACTCCATCCGGTCTGTACCCATTTATTTTGAAGAGATTCGCCCTGCACTCGCGTGCTCATCTTCAGTATTATTCATAATTAAATCTCAACCATTTTAAATGTAAGTAGTCAGATAGAGAGAATGGGCTTTACCTGGTCTGGATAAGATCCCGCTGGAGGCGCTTCCAAAGAATGTGCAGCAAGAAAGTAAATAACGACCTAAAATCCTTAAAAAGGATAACCCGTTCTTATGAAAGGGACGCTTGTTTATTGACTTCAACATATAAATTGTAAAAAAGTACTTTTAAATAATATCGTTAAAATTTTGGGTATTAAAAACCAATCATGTAAAACTATACCACAATGATTCTTAGAAAGATGATGAACCGGCAAACAGTATCTGAATTTAAAAGGTTTTTAGAATCATCATACCCGTTGCTTGATTATTAATAACGGGTAAATCTCGCACTTTAGTTTTAGCCCGGATATCTCACAGTAAATATGCTAAATAAAGTCTAAATTGTAGATATATCATGCTTTATAATCCAAAATTTGGATCTGTGGAAATAACACCCTGTTTTTCTGCGACATTTCACCCTCACCTGCGTTCGCCAAAGGCATGCCCGTGGCAGAATCTAAAATAGCATGCTCAACGTACTCAGGTACGTTTCCGCTGCCTTTTTATCTTCGCCTTGCTGAGGAAAAAATCTCTTGGTGTGAAATCCGGGTTAGAATGCTTAATGCCGGTTCAGAAATTTGTGAATAAAAGCAATCATTACCGGAAATGTATCTTTGCACCAATCCGGGCAAAGTTGATCCATGCAAAGTTATAAACCTCATCAACATCTGCTCCCCCTTCGAGAACACGATACCCGGCATTGAGGCTCCAGTTATCAGACAGGTGGAAGTTGAGTGTGAGAGAGGCATCTGTTGCACGTCCCTGCGGACTGGCAAGTGTCTCTCCGTCCAAAACCAATGAAACACCACTTCCGAAATATCTCTCTGCATAGATATGAATCAGAGGCACAAATCCAAGATCGGTATTGGAGTCGGAACGGTCGGGCTGAGTCAGTTCAACTTTAGCATCGCGGATCAAGCCGGCTGCACCCGCGCCAAACTTCCAGTTATTACGGTTGTAAAATGTGTAACGATAGGTGAACCGATAGGTGTTAAAGCGATAGATACCATCGATAGGTACATCTCCTTCAAAAGTTGTTTCTTCAAAAAAGATATCGTCATTGAAAACTCCGGTTCCGATCTTGCTGATCGGAGCAAAGAGTGCTCGTATCGTGTGCCGTTCTCCATAGGTAAGGTTCAGCCGTAAGCGATAAAAAGGGATGGCATCTCTGCCGATGAGTTCAAGCATATCGAAGTCAGTGCCGCCGTTATTGGGAATTCGAACATCATTTTGGCTAAACCAAAGCCCGCCAGCTTCCACTTCAAAAGATATATCCTGACTTTTCAGCAGATCAGGTTTGAGAAATAAAAATGACCCTGTAAAAAAGAAAAGGTAAAGAAGAAACAGGATTTGTCTATTATTGTATGAGTAAGGGTTGTTCATTCTTAATTGATCAGTATCAATTTTGTAAGGAGCGGATACTTTAAGCCGCCAAAGTTCGAATGTTAAAATCAATTTCGTAAATAACATTACTCTTTGTAACCAAATTTCTTCAGAATAAGTTTTTACAAAAATCATTATACCAATTATTGATTCTTTGTAGTTTTAAATCAATTATAGGATTTCCATAACTTACTGCTGTCGTGTCAGATGTAAAAGTGTGGGAGAGTCATCAGACGAGTCGGTATGGAATATCCCAATCACCTCAATAGGTTTATTTTTAAAAATTGTCCGATAACTTACCCGTCGTCTTTTCTTTGACACAACACATCATAAATGTAACCTGTAACAGCTATGAAAACACTTTTTTCCATTTTCCTGATATCCGTACTGATTGTTGTATCTGGCCAGAATGACTATGATCCTTCAGTTTCGTTCACTGATCGTACATCAGAAATCGTCGTTTCTTTAGATGAATGGAATGTTCCTTTTGACGACACCCGCTCCCGCGATCCTTATGTGGCTCCTGATGGAACCGTATATTTTGCCGGACAGCGCGATCATTATGTGGGACATTTCAATCCCGAAACCGGTGAGTTTCGTCACCTGCCGCTTGAAGATGGTGCCGGCCCGCACACCGTGGTAGTAGCCGATGACGGTACGGTTTGGTATGCCGGAAACCGTGCACAACATATCGGCAAGATGAACCCGGAAACCGGTGAGGTCACAAAATATATGATGGAAGACGACTACGCCCGTGATCCCCATACATTCGCTTTTGACAATGATGGAAACATCTGGTTTACTGCCCAGGGAGGAAATGGTGTGGGCTATTTTAATGTAACGACCGGCGAAGCAAACGTAATTCCGGTCCCGACCGAACGTGCGCGCCCTTACGGAATTCGTATGGCTCCGGATGGTGAACGTCCGTGGATTGCTCTTTTTGGAACCAATAAAATTGCAACCGTTGATCCGGAAACGATGGTCCTCGAAGAGATTGAACTGCCCCGTGAAGATATTCGGGCGCGGCGGCTTGATGTTACCTCAGATGGAAATGTGTGGTACGGCGATTATGCATCAGGAATGATAGGCCGGTATAATCCCGAAACGGGTGATGTAACAGAGTGGGAGATGCCCGATGGGAATGCTTCCCGGCCATACGCGGTCCTGAAAGATGACCATGACCGGGTTTGGTTTTCGGCCAGCGGACTTGAACCCAATAAAATGGTGGCATTTGATACCCGTGCTGAGGAGTTTGTTGCCTCAGTGGAAGTTCCAACAGCCAGCGGTTCTATAAGACATATAGATTTTGATCAGAGAACCAGGGCCATCTGGTTCGGCACAGATACTGGCCATATCGGAAGACTAGTGATCAATTAAGTCAAATATTATCAAAATATTCTGGGAGCTTTAACCGGCTCCCTTTTTTATTTGTCGGATGAAAACTCATTTAAAACTGATTACCCTTATTATCTTTCCATTTCTTGTGGGCTTCTTAATGACTGATGGCAGTAGTGATTCAGAATACCGGGAATGGAATGAGTTCAATCCAGAACGTCTCGACGGGCCTTTTACAGGAGGTTTCGGAGAGCAAACCTGCCACTCCTGTCATTTCGATTACGACCTGAATATGGAAGGAGGCAGTTTATCGGTTGATGGGCTGCCCGTTGCTTATAAACCGGGCAGAGAGTACAATATAACGGTAACCGTTCAGAGTGAACATCTTGAAAATGGTGGTTTCCAGCTAACATCCAGGTTTGAGGGCGGATCGCAAGCTGGCTCTTTTTCCTGGGATGGTGATCGTCTGAAGTACACTCCTAACGTTTCAGACAAGATCAAATATCTTCAGCACACAAGGGAAGGCACTCTGCCCACCGGTGATCGAAAAGTGAGCTGGAGCTTTAACTGGCAGGCTCCGGAATGTTCTGATGAAGACATTATCATCAATATAGCTGCAAATGCGGGGAATGACGACGACTCTGCCTTTGGCGATTGGATTTATGTGAAAGAGCTGTTTCTGAAACCGGAATAAGACTGATCAAAAAAATCAATCTCTTTTCTGGGAAGGTGTTGAACCCTGGCTAGGATCATTCTTGATTCGCTTTGGCAGAAATCCTTCCGGATACCCGGTCACATAATCCTCACCAAAAAGCCGGTTATGGATTGATGTGTTTTTGTAAACCTCGTAATCGAGTTTACCTACCCTGCGATAATAGAGCGTAATAAACGAAGATGTGATGACAATAAAAGTGGAGTAGAGAATGGCCAGCCAGAGCATCTGACTCTGAACCGGTTCAGCGAAACTGAGCAGAATTATTGCAAAGGCAATAGGCCCGTTCTGGATACCTGTTTCCAGCGAAATGGCACGCTGAAAGATGGGAGAAAGTCTGAACAGCCACGACATCCAGTAACCGAACAGAAAACCAAGCAAGCCTACACAGATAGCGGCGATATAGATGGATCCCGGTGTCTGAAGCATCAGGCCGCTGTGGCGGGCAAATGCGGTCCCAATCAGATAAATGATCACGATTATGCCCATGAAACCAGCCGTATCTTCCGCTGTTTTAGCCCAAACCCTCGATTTAGCCCGCAGAAACATTCCCATGGCCACAGGCACTAAAACCAGAAACAGCGATGTGATGATATTTCCTGTTGGAATCACAAATTCCGCATCGGCCCCTGCCGCTGTCATCTCCTCTGATACAGCTTCGGTGAAACCGGCGGTATATAGTTCCAGCAACAGAGGCATCATCATCAGGGCCATTACGGTGGATGCAGTTGTCATGGCAATACTCAGCGCAACGGATCCGCGTGCGAAATAGGCAAACATGTTGGATGTGGTTCCTCCGGGCAAACAACCGATCAAAATGAGCGCAATGGCATAGGCCGGAGGTAATTCAAGAACTACAGCCAGCCCGAGTGCGAACAGTGGCATCAGGCCAAACTGTGATAAAAATCCGATTAAAATACCCCGTGGATATCGGGCCACAGTTTTAAAATCATCGACAGTTAGGCTGGAACCCATTCCAAACATAATCGAAAAGATCATCAGGGCAAGCAAAACCTGATCGATCGGGTAGAGAAGTTGTGTTGGAAATTCCATGATCAGGTCACCTCCGCAGATTCTTGTTGATACATTTCTTCAATCAGGCCGGAGTATTTGTCATGAATAATATGGCGCTTCATCTTGAACAGGCTGGTAAGTTCATCCCCGACTGTAAAATCTTCGGAAAGAAGCCTGAAATCTTTCACAAGTTCAAAACTCTTAAATCCGTTAGAAATTGAAATCATTTTTTTGATTTCAGTACGAATCACTTTCTGTGCATTTTCATTTTTTGAAAGTTCTTCGAGAGTGGGTACATGCAAGCCATTATCTTTAAACCCTTCCAGGCTTGGCACGATGAGAGCACCCACATGTTTTTTATCCTGTCCTACAAGAATGCAGTGATCGATATAAACGCTCTGAGTGAGTCTCATTTCAATCGGCTCAGGTTCGAGATTTTCACCGCTCAGCAAAACAACTGTAGATTTTGAGCGGCCGAGAATTTTCAGGCAGTCGTTGAAGGTGATCATACCAAGATCGCCCGTTCGCAGCCAGCTCCCCTGAATGGTTTTAGCGGTTTGTTCGTCATCTTTGTAGTATCCTTTCATTACTTGTGGGCCTTTCACATAAATTTCACCGCGAAGACCTCTGCCATTATCCGGCAGTTCAGGGTTTGGATAGAGCGTTTTACCCGATTCCAGATCCACTATTCTTACTTCGGTGTGATCCACCAGCGGGCCAACTGTACCGATGACAATATCGTCCTCTTCACGTACAGCAATAACAGGCGAGGTTTCGGTCATTCCGTAGCCCTCAAGAACCGGTATGCCGATGTAATTGAAGAACCGGTCGATCTCAACCGGAAGAGCGCCACCGCCCGAAATGGTTGCCTTCAGCGAGCCGCCTGCACTCAGGCGAACCGGTTCAAGCACAGCCACGTTGAAAAAACCGTAGACAGGAAGCACCAAAATCCATCGTAGTGCGTGTAAAGGCAAAAGCAGCGTTCGTTTTAATTTTGATACTTCCTTTAGTTTCAAATCGCTTCCCAAAAGGAAATAGAGCGAGTTCATATATTGCCGGCTCAAAAAGTAAGCGGTATGGAACAGAAGCTGCCTCATCCAGTGCGATTCTCCAACTCTTTTACGAATTTTATGATAGAGGCTTTCCCACAACCGGGGTGCCGAACCCATAAACGTTGGTTCTACATTTTTCAGATCGTCGGCAAGGAATCTGATATTGGAGTAGTAGGTACATACACCACAGGATATGGTAAATACTTCAAAAACCCGCTCAAAGATATGCCAAATAGGCAAAATGGAGAGAACGCGGTCGGTACAGTTGAGTTCAATAGGAATTACTTTCACCTGCGACATCATGTTGGCGTGCGTAAGCATCACACCTTTTGGTTTGCCGGTTGTACCTGAAGTGTATATCAGGGTAAAAAGATCATCGGGCTGAATTCCGGCTATACGCTCTTCCGCCCTTGTATCACCTTGTTTTCGGAGTGATTGACCGAGTTTGATTACATCTTCATGCTTATGTACTCCTTCAGAAGTGTCGCCCGTTGATTCCAGCAGGATGATCTGTTGAAGTTCCGGCAGTTCAGGTCTCAGGCTTTCAATTCGTTCCAGCAGAGTTTCGTTTTCTACAAACGTAACTCTGATTTCTGCATGGTTTATGATGTAAATCAATTCACCATCGGTTATATCCCGGCCTCGGGGTACATCTACCGCACCGCAGAGCTGTACGGCACAGTCGGCAAGAATCCATTCAAACCGGTTATCGGCAAATAAACCCACATGCTCACGTGCATCCACCCCCATTTCAATCAGCCCGGTAGCGAGATTCAGACCGCGTTCATAGAGCTCTTCGAATGAGACCGGATCCCATTCCAGTTTCTTTCTCCTGGTAGCAAAGGCAGGCAGCGATTTGTAACGCCGGGCAGCTTCGCGATACAGGTCTGCCATATTATTTGCAAGTATCCGGTTATCCATAAAATCAGGAGTGGATCATGATGACATCAAAAATTTACATACTTATAAAAGCAAGACAATCAGATTTGGTAGCAATCGAATATACTTTACTGAGCGCAAAATTTGAATTTTTTTTATTGATGCCTGATATGAAGATTTGAATGAGTTGTGACTATTTATGTAATTCAGCCCGACTGATACGGCTTACTTTTGATTTCGGATCAGGTTTGTTAGCAAAATATCAATCCAGTTGTGTAATATTTTTGGATTTCGTGAGTTTCTCCGTTTGAAAAGCTATTCTTAGTTTGTGAAAAATTCTCAAAAAGCATATCACCGGTTTACAAAATCTACTGCATTATTGTTGTTAGTGGCCTTCCTGCTTCCTTCAGGTCTTCATGCCAAAGATCTGGTTGAATTCTGTTTGACTGACCGGGAAGGTGCCGTCACCGAGATGGCGCATGATCACAGCTGCTGTGAGTCGGAACCAGAAGATAAAAAAGCAGATACTCAAGATCACCACGACTGCGACTGGGGTTTCATCTGCGCCTGCAACATTGGCGAAAGCGCCCTGAGTGATGCCGACTGGATCGTATCATCCACGGATGCCGCCATTATGCTTGCTGAAACAGGGAATCTCACCACGTTCATCACCTCCTCCGAGCAGATATCCACCTCCCAAAACAAACAGCTCACCCAGCACGACCCACCCCTATGGCTCGTGTATGATACGTTTTTGACCTAGCCTTATCTAATTTATTGGGAAGGGAAAAACTCTCTCCGTCAGCCGACGGAGAGTGGCCACGCGTGTAGTTCGCGTGGACGAGGGGTGTTTAGGAGCGTTGATCTGGAAATGACTCCAGCATCGAACGCATCACCCCCGCAAACACACCCCTCGCTTAGAAAAACAGGCTGCCGCCTTTTTTCTTGCGCATATCCCCTCTCGAGAGGGGACTTCCTGACTCCTTCCCAAACCAATGCCTTTAAACCCAAAACTCAATAGTTATATGCGACGCTGACAGGAGCTCACCCGAAGGTTTTCGGGATCGCACGCTGTCAGGTCTGATTCTCAAGACTCATGACTCAAATCTCATGACTAATTCCATAATCCGCTTCTTCCTCGAAAACAAACTCATAGCCCTGCTGCTATTTTTAGCTCTGGCAGGCTGGGGTATTGCTACGGCACCTTTCGATTGGGATATCGATTTTCTGCCGCGCGATCCCGTGCCGGTGGATGCGATACCCGATATCGGTGACAATCAGCAGATCGTTTTTACCGAATGGGCGGGTCGTTCGCCGCAGGATATTGAGGATCAGATCACCTATCCGCTCACCACGCAGCTCCTGGGCCTGCCCGGTGTGCGTACTGTTCGCAGCAACTCCATGTTTGGGTTCTCCACCATCAACGTCATTTTCGAGGATGATGTGGAGTTCTACTGGAGCCGGTCTCGTATTCTCGAAAAGCTGAACGCGTTGCCAGGAGGAACCCTGCCGGAAGGTGTTCAGCCGTCACTTGGCCCCGATGCCACCGGACTCGGGCAGATCTTCTGGTACACCCTCGAGGGGTACGACTCTGAAGGTAATCCCACTGGTGGATGGGACCTGCATGAACTTCGAACGATCCAGGATTACCAGGTTCGTCTGGCACTATCAGGCGTGAGCGGAGTGGCTGAGGTGGCCAGTATTGGAGGTCATGTTAAGGAGTACCAGGTCGATATTGACCCCGTGCTGATGCGCGAATCGGGAGTGGATGTGGTACAGATCGCCGACGCCGTCCGCAATAGCAATCTTGATGTTGGCGCCCGAACCATTGAGATGAACCGTGCCGAATATATCGTGCGCGGACTGGGTTATGTGGAATCGCTCGAAGATCTCGAAGAGAGCGTGATCAAAGTGGTGGACAATACGCCGGTTCGGATTAAGGATGTGGCCCGCGTTGGGTTTGGACCTGCTCAGCGTCGCGGTATTCTGGACAAAGCCGGCGCAGAGGCGGTTGGAGGCGTGGTGGTATCGCGCTATGGGGAGAATCCGCTGGAGGTAATCAATAATGTAAAAGAGGAGATTGAGCGGATCTCTTCAGGACTCCCCTCAAAAGAACTGGCCGACGGCACCGTTTCAAAAATAAAAATCGTACCATTTTATGATCGAAGTGGACTGATCTACGAAACACTCGGTACACTCGAAGAGGCACTGTCGCTGCAGATTCTGATCACTATTCTTGTCATCATCGTTATGGTGATGCACCTTCGCACATCCTTTATCATCGCGGCCCTGCTGCCGCTTGCCGTGCTGATGAGCTTCATTTTGATGCGCTACGTGGGTGTAGATGCGAATGTAGTGGCTCTTGCCGGTATCGCCATCTCGATCGGCACCGTGGTGGATATGGGAATTGTGCTCACCGAAAATATGCTGCAGCACATGAAGGAGCGGAAGGGCGAAAATCTTTTAGATGTGATCTATGAAGCGACTGCAGAAGTGAGTCCGGCCGTAGTAACCGCCCTCACCACAACCATTGTCAGTTTCCTGCCGGTATTTATGCTCGAAGCGCAGGAAGGGAAGCTGTTTGGCCCGCTTGCCTTCACCAAAACCTTTATTCTGATTGCGGCGCTGATCATCGTGCTTACGCTGATCCCCGCTTTTGCCCACTGGCTCTTCTCCCGGAAGATCGGCAGTGATCGCGCCAGGCTCTTCTGGAATGGAGCACTGATCCTGTTCGGACTTTATGTGGCGATCTCATGGATGGCGTGGGCCGGCTTTATTCTGATCGCTCTCGGCATAAATAATCTGGTTTCGCTCTATTATGAAGAGTACGGGGAGTGGTCGCCGTGGGTGAACAACGCAATTATCATTATCGCCGTGGCGTGGCTGCTTGCGGGTAACTGGCTGCCGCTCGGACCGCAGAACCCGGTCACACTCAGTTTTCTTTTCATCCTGCTGTTGGCTGGGGTTCTCTTTGGATTGTTCTGGCTCTACATCAAGTACTACCAGCAAATTCTGGGATGGGTGCTTCAAAACAAGGTACTCTTCCTGGCAGTGCCGGCAATTATTTTACTGATCGGGCTGATGAGCTGGCGTGGTTTTGGAACCACCTTCAGCTACGTCTCCTCAGGGTTTAACTCTGTTGGATGGGACATCGAAGAGACACGTCTCTGGAGTTCGATTGACGATCGTTTTCCGGGTCTCGGTCAGGAGTTCATGCCCACGCTTGATGAGGGCTCATTCCTATTGATGCCCACCACCATGCCGCACGCCGGTGTTGAAGAGACGCTTCAGATGATGCAGGAAATGGATATGCGGATTGCATCCATTCCTGAAGTGAGTGAGGTAGTCGGCAAGATCGGCCGGGCAGAATCGCCCCTCGATCCCGCTCCGCTCTCGATGTTTGAAACGGTAATCAACTACCATAGTGAGTTTAAGACCGACGACCGGGGTCGGCGTGTTCGATTCAAAACAGAAGACGGCGAGTTTGTGCGGGATGATCATGGAGATCTGATTCCCGACCGGCGTGGTCAGTACTACAGGCAGTGGCGCGATCACATACAGAGTACAGATGACATCTGGACCGAGGTGCTCCACGCATCCGATCTGCCGGGCGTCACTTCCGCCCCTAAGCTGCACCCAATTGAAACGCGTCTTGTAATGCTTCAAACCGGAATGCGTGCCACCATGGGTGTTCGCATCAGCGGCCCCGATCTGGACACCATCGACGGTTTTGCCACCGATCTGGAGCGGGAAATCCGCGAGGTGGATGGGGTGAGACCGGCGTCCGTTTTCGCCGATCGCGTTGTGGGCAAGCCCTACATCGAAATCGATATCGACCGGCGGGAGATTGCCCAGCACGGACTCTCCATCGAGACAGTGCAGATGGTGATTCAGACCGCTATCGGCGGGGCCATCGCAAGCACCTCGGTAGAAGGGCGAGAACGCTACCCGATGAGGGTCCGATACGCCCGTGAATATCGCGACAATCCTGATGCCATGGCGCGGGTATTGGTACCGTCCCCTGACGGATCACAGATTCCGCTCGGTCAGCTAGCTGAAATCCGATTCGAAACCGGACCGATGAACATCCGCAGCGAGAACACTTTCCTGAGTGCCTATGTGACGTTTGATCGCCAGGCGGACTACGACCTTATCTCGGTGGTGAACAACGTGCGGGATCATCTGGATAGCCGTATCAATGATGGCAGCCTTATACTGCCCGGCGGAGCGAGCTACACGTTTGAGGGTGAGTTTCAGAACCAGCAGCGTGCGGCCGATCGGCTGGCACTGGTGCTTCCGATCACACTACTGATAATCTTTCTGCTGATCTACTTTCAGTTCAGGTCGGTTGCCATCACGTCGATCATCTTCAGCAGTATTGCGCTGGTGTGGGCGGGCGGATTCATCATGCTCTGGCTCTATGGCGAAAGCTGGTTCCTGAACTTCAGCCTGCTCGGGATGGAGTTTCGTGAATTTCTGCAGATGGAGATGATGTACCTGAGTGTGGCGGTCTGGGTCGGATTTCTCGCAGTTTTTGGTATTGCCGTGGATGACGGGGTAATCATGAGCACCTATCTCGATCAGCTCTTCGAAAAGCGGAACCCGCAGGATCGCGAATCGATCTACGCCACCGTGCTTGAAGCGGCCCAGCGCCGTGTTCGCCCCTGTTTGATGACCACCGGAACCACGATGCTCGCCCTTCTGCCGATCCTGACATCAGCCGGAAGAGGCTCCGAGATCATGATTCCCATGGCGATTCCCGCCTTCGGCGGAATGTTTGCGCTGCTGATCAGCCTGCTGCTGGTGCCGGTGCTGTATGCGGTGTATAAAGAGATGGAATTGAAGTTTGGAAATAATGTGGAGGAAGAGATATGAGTAGTGAAAAGGGAAAAGTGTCTACTACGCTAAAGCTTCGTAGACCAGGGAAAAGTGAAAAATCTCCCCTTGAGGGGAGTGGATGCCGGAGCAAAAGCGGAGGCAGACGAGGGGTGTTCTGCTCGTTAACAAAGTCTGTGTCGAGCGTAAGGACTCACCCCCTGTCCCCCTCTCTGCAAAGCAAAGAGGGGGGACTTTGTGGGGAAGTTTGGAGTTGGTCTATAAGTTTGCAAAAGTTGGGTACTAGTGACGAAAATCCCCCCCTAACAAGGGTGGACAAAGGGGGGTGTAAAAATCCCCTCTCGAGAGGGAACAGACAACGGAGCGTTCAGCGGAGTTGGCAGGGGTGTGTTGAGGGGGCGTTGAGTTGTGTTCGGGTTAGATCAGGATCCCAGGCCCCCACTGTACACACCCCTCGCTCAGCAAATGAGGCTTCGCCTATTTGCTTTCACTTTTCCCCTCTCAAGAGGGGACTTATACCCGCCTTCATTTTAGTTATTGGCCTATTAATGGGGTTGTTCAGCCAGCCGGTGCAGGCGCAGGGTGTGGATGCCTCACACAACACCCCTCCCCCTCTAGGGGAGACTTATTCCCAGCTCGAAGAGTATATCCGGATTTCAATAGAGGAGAACCCCGAGTTGCAATCAATGCGGGCGATGGTAGAGGCGGATCGGGAGCGGGTGCGTGAGGTTGGGGTGCTGATGGACCCTGAGATTAACGTGGCGTATGATTTCAACCCGATGATGTTTGACTCCCAACTTGGGAGGTTTTCTGTTTCGGCGATGCAGATGTTTCCGTGGTTCGGTACATTGGGCGCGCGACGTGATCTGCAGCGGTCAGCTGCCAATGCTAATGAAGCTCAGGTGAGCGTGCGTCAGCTTGAGATTCTGAGAGTTGTGAAGCTTGCCTGGTTCGATATTGCCGAAATCCGTGAGCAGATCCGCATCACAGAAGAGACTCTGGAGCTGGTTCGTGATCTCGAGAAACTGGTGGAAGCGAGGTATGAAACGGGTCGTGCCGGTCAGGCCGATATCCTCCGCATCCAGATGGAGGAGGAGCGCCTCAAAACCCGGATAGCTGACCTGGAAGACCGCATCAACCCTCTGACAGCTCTTTTTAACGAATTACTGAACCGCGAGCCTTCCGAAAAAGTAGAAACGACTGAAGAACTCCGTCATACGGGTATGGCCTGGTCTGATGAAGAGGCCCGGGAGCGAATCCGCCGTCAGAATCCAATTTTTGACGGGATTGATGCTGAGCGATCGGCCGCGGAAAAGGAGCGCCGGATTGCCCAATTGGATGGACGTCCCGGTTTTGGGATCGGAGTGGAGGTAATGGGCCGTGATTTCGGTCCCATGTCGATGTTCCCCGACGCGAGGGAGAGTATCATCGGCATGGCTACCGTACGCGTGCCGCTGTTCCGGTCCCGCTATGATTCACAAAAACGTCAGGCCGACCACCGGATACGCTCGTTCGACCTCCGTGAACATCAAACCGAAAACCGCCTGATGGCCCAACTTGAAGAGTATTTAGAGGAGGTACGCCGCAGTGAGCGAATAACCACTCTTCTTTCAGAAGAACTGGTACCACGAGCACAGCAGGCGCTCACGATCCTCAGCGAAGAGTACTCGGTGGGCAATGCCCGCTTCGACGAACTGCTGCAAATCCAGCGCGAACTGCTGGAGCTGGAATTTGAGCGGATTGAGGCGGTGGTGAATCAGAACCAGGCGGTTGTGAAGATTGAAAGTTTGATGGGGGGAGGAAACCCCCTCTGGAGAGGGGACAGATGAAAGAGCGTTTGCCGAAGGCATCCCTTTGGGGCAGCGATTTCATCAGGGGTGTGTTCACGTGGTTTGGGGTGTGCCCTTAATGAACACACCCCTCGCTTGCCGAATCGCGCTTTGCGCTTTCGGCTTCACTTTTCCCCTCTCAAGAGGGGACTATTAGTACGAAACTTTAACAGAATGAAATTTCAAAAATATATCTCCTGAGCTTTTTCCGAAGTATAGAACCCTCTCTATCCGTAGAGAGGGGGACAGGGGGGTGAGTCCAAACCAATAGAAAGATGAACATCATAAAAACCCAAATTCTTACATACGCCTCCATCCTTCTGGCCGGGATCATTCTTGGCTGGCTGATTTTTGGCGGATCGCACGACCATGATCCACATGCAGGTCACGATCATGAAATGACAACCGAAAACGGCGAAGAGGTCTGGACATGCTCCATGCACCCTTCCGTCCGTGAAGACGGACCCGGCTCCTGCCCCATCTGCGGGATGGACCTGATACCGGCTTCATCAGAAGAGCGGGAAGATGACTACAGCATGGTAATGACGGAGTCGGCCATCAAGCTTGCGAATATTCAGACTACTCCGGTAATCCGTGATCTGCCAAAGAAGGATATCACCCTTCCCGGACGCATTGCGGTGGATGAACGGCGTATCAGCAATGTTACAGCCCACTTTGAGGGTCGTATCCACGACGTGAAGATCGATTTTACAGGCGCCCCGATCCGCAAGGGCGAGGTGATGGCTACGATCTACTCACAGGATGTGGTGAGTGCCCAGCGAGAGCTGATGGAGGCGCATCGTAACCGTGAGCGCAGCCCGGGTTTGTATGAGTCAGCTGTGAGAAAGTTCAACCTCTGGGAGATTACCGATGATCAGATTCAGCAGATCATAGAGCGCGGTGAAATTCAGACACACATGGAGATCCTCTCACCTGTGA
>JAFIFB010000072.1 GCA_020832285.1 Balneolaceae bacterium | reverse complement strand
GTGTCGTGTCAACTGTAAAAGTGTGAGAGAGTCATCAGACGAGTCGTTCCGGGATCATCCCAATCATCTACATTGGTATATTTTTTGAAAAACTCGTCAGATGACTTAACCCGACGTTTTATCTTTGACATAACAGTAGTGGGTAAAACACAATAGAGCGGGCAACACTATTTAAGATGTGACAGGCTCTATAATCCCCTCTACGATAGGGAAAAGGCGTAAACGAAACGGCGATGCCGGGTGAGTTTAGCGAGGGTGTGTTTGTAAACGCAAATATCGTTCCTTAAAGCCCAAATACACACTTTTTATAAAAACTTTCAACGGTAGATTGGCCAGTTATCCACAAAACTCATCCATTTTCAATACCTTGTTACTTTAATTAAAAGCAAGCATTTCCCTGAAACGGATTATCAAACATCATGAATTCCTTAAAAAATTCTTTGCCGCTGATTATTATTTTTTTGTTACTCACCTCCTGCCGTCCGCAGACTGAAGATGGAAACATAATGACAGTCAACGGGTCACTCTTTTCATCTGACCTGGGAGTCACACTGAGCCATGAACATGTTTTGGTCGACTGGATCGGTGCAGACAGTACCGGTTATCACCGCTGGGACAGAGCCGAAGTTGTGGAACGTGTTCTCCCTTACATTCTCGAAGCCAGGGAGAAAGGTGTGCAGACGATTGCCGAATTCACACCTGCCTATCTTGGGCGGGATCCCTTTATCCTGGCGGAGCTTTCTCAGCGCACGGGGGTAAAGATTATTACCAATACCGGCTATTACGGTGCAGTTGATAACCGGTTCATGCCACAACACGCTTTTGATGAATCTGCAGAAGAGATTGCTGCCCGATGGATAGATGAATTCGAAAATGGAATTGACGGAAGTGATTTAAGGCCCGGTTTTATGAAAATTTCCGTTGCAGAAGAAGCCAATCTGAGTGAACAGCACCAAAAAATTGTAAATGCCGCAGCGCAAACCCATCTTACAACAGGGATGACCATTTTTTCACACACCATCGGAGATGAGCCTGCAATCGCACAAATCGAACAACTGAAAGCAAGTGGAGTCTCCCCTTCTGCATGGGTTTGGACGCATGCACAATCGGGATCACTTGAGGGAAATGAATTTATTGCTGAAGAAGGCGGATGGATTGCCCTCGACGGAGTCAGATACGATCCTGACCATCAGCAGGATGACAGAGGAAGCATCGAGTGGTATGCTGACCGTATTTCTGCGCTTAAAGACGCCGGGTTCCTGGAACAGATTCTGCTTTCGCATGATGCAGGCTGGTA
The DNA here is from genome assembly GCA_020832285.1 of Balneolaceae bacterium. Classification (GTDB taxonomy): domain Bacteria; phylum Bacteroidota; class Rhodothermia; order Balneolales; family Balneolaceae; genus Rhodohalobacter. Next base: position 19,746 of record JAFIFB010000072.1, on the reverse strand, counting down.
CGATGCCGGGGAGCCTGCCGGTGGGGATTTCCGAAGCTATACAGACATTTTTGACTACCTTCTTCCCGAACTTACAGAGAGAGGCTTCACCGAAGATGAAATCAGACAATTAATGGTTACCAATCCGGCAAAAGTTTTCGCCATTCAGGTTCGCCCTGACCGTTAATTCAGGACAAAAAAGGAGAGAATAAAAGCAGATTTCGTTATCTTATATCTTATAAATAAAGAGTAACTAACTGAGAGGGAGTGCTATTATGTCAGAAAATACGCTCAAAGGCTATTTATCGAGGCCCAGGATAGGTTTGTTCCTTGGGCCTCTTGTTTTTGCAACCATATTGATGATTCCCGCCCCCGAATCACTCAGTCCGGAAGCGTGGGGTGTGGCTGCCGTTGGTATTTTGATGGCGATCTGGTGGGTGACTGAAGCAATTCCCATCCCTGCTACCGCCCTTTTACCCATCGTCTTGTTCCCCGTACTTCAGGTGGGGTCGGTAGCCGAAGCTACCCAGCCGTTTGCCAATCCGCTCATCTACCTATTCATGGGTGGATTTATAATCGCCCTGGCGATGGAGCGTACCAATCTTCACAAACGAATTGCACTGAATATTGTACTGCTCGTTGGAACCAAGCCTAAGTCGATCATCATCGGCTTTATGATTTCTGCGGCATTTTTAAGCATGTGGGTAAGTAACACTGCCACAGCAATGATGATGCTCCCGATTGCGATGTCGATCATCGGACTGGTGGAAACCACCGAGGACATGCAGGAGGCCGACCTGAAAACCAATTTCGCGATTGTGATGCTGCTTGGCCTGGCTTATGCCTGTAACATCGGCGGTATCGCCACACTTATCGGAACCCCGCCCAACGCACTAATGGCCGGTTACATGCTCGAAACCTATGGTGTAGAGATAGGATTCGGCCAGTGGATGATGGCAGGGCTGCCCCTGGTAATCGTTTCTTTGCCAATCGTTTATTTGATGCTGACCCGACTGGTATTTCCCATTAAACTGAAAGTTATTCCGGGCGGTTACGGACTGATAAAAGAACAGCTTGAAAAATCGGGTAAAATGTCAGGTCCCGAAAAGATGGTTGCTATCGTCTTTTTAATGACGGCTACACTTTGGGTCACCCGTCCTCTTCTTGAGCCGTACATCCCCAACATTTCCGATACGGGAATCGCCATCTTCGGAGCTATTTTGATGTTTCTTTTACCGGTAAACTTTAAAAAACTGAAATTCGTACTAACCTGGGATGACGCCAAACAGCTTCCCTGGGAAGTATTAATTTTATTCGGAGGAGGGCTTAGTCTGGCTGCGGCCATAACATCTACGGGCCTTGCCGAGTGGATCGGTCAGTCGCTCCAGATTCTCGATTTTCTTCCGATTCTGCTGCTGATTATGCTTTCGCTTTTCGTGATCATATTTTTAACCGAAATAACAAGTAACACGGCCACCGCAGCAGCTTTTCTGCCAATTTTGGCATCTGTGGCCATTGCGATGGGCTACGATCCGCTCCTGCTGGTAATTCCCGCAGCCATCGGTGCAAGCTGTGCGTTTATGCTGCCGGTAGCCACACCACCCAATGCCATTGTTTTCGGAAGCGGCCTGGTCACGATTCCTCAAATGGCACGTGCCGGCTTTATCTTTAACATTGCGATGGTATTTGTGATTACTATAGTACTCTACCTGCTGGTGGGGTATGTATTTGGTGTAACGCTGTAAATTGAACACAAAATTATTTTTCCTTTTTGATGATTATTTACTTCAAATCAATGCAGTAAATGAGATTTACTCTGAAAAGGTTTTGTCCCGGTAAAATACAATTGGTCAAAAGCTCAACTTCCGAAAAAACTAAAAAATCAACCTCAATTATCTTTAAACAACACTTTGTAGTTCTATCTCTGTTATTTTAAAAACTGGATTAGTGTTAAATCAAATATGGAAAAGTCGGGTTGAAACCTGTCAGCACCCACCGGATCTGACAGCGTTAGATTATGTGCGAAAACTCCTATAATCTGCTTATTGCTAAATTGCCGACGCTTTGAGCTTGACACTACATTAGGTTACTGTTCTGTTACCATTACAACCCGTATGTGGATGGTGTGTAAGCACCCTATGGATACTAAAAAGCAATGATTCCAAATGATTCAGATAATGACAGCACCAGAGGCGCGATATATCCGCAGCCCATGGTCACTGCACAGCGGCTTTCCTGTTTAGCAGATTGGTATAAACAACCTGGCAGAGTACGAAGCGAAGCGGAGTTTCTGCCAGAGTTGTGGGTTGGAGGCATGGTTGACTTTATGGCGATTTTTGATTTGAAATCACCGGATAACGATATTCGATTTTGTGCAAAGATCCGACCCAATGCACATGGTTTGCTGCTTACCCCCTGAATTAGCCCCAAAGCGGGCGGCATATCAATAGCCCCGGGTGTAGTGCATTTGCGGAACCCGGGGATAAGAGGAAGCCCAAAACAATAAACCTCCGGCTCGATTTATGAAAAACATCGGATTAAATCGGAGGTTTGGCAATCATATCATGGGTGAGGGGTGGTAATACAGGGATATTTTAAGGTAGGTTTCCCAAATTTAAAATTAGAGAAAGGCAAAGGCTACCTGCCGGTTGTTCTCGCTGATTTCGCTAATGGACGCAGATTATTTTGCGGATAGTTTTTCGATCTGAGATCTGAAATCACAAATCAATGTTCTGAGATCAAGCTTTTGGGTTGCTTCAAGGAGATCACTTTATACCCTAATGCCCTTGCCATTCCGAAGCACCGGTGGGTTTCCGGTTTGTAGTGAAGCTCATCTTTTCCCCATGTAGCGAAGCGGAGTGAAATCTCCCTGGTATTGGAAGGGGTGTGTTGAGGCGTTGTTTAGGTTAGTCCCCATTGCAGGGAGATCTCTCGACTTCATCCCGACACAAAAACACTGTCGGGATTGCGCTCGAGATGACAGGACTGCTTTTGTTGAGACAGGCGGCGTTTCAGTATCCCAACCATGCATCACCCTGATTGACGCCGCTGCATAATAATGTGGCTCGGGATTAAAAAAAGATTTCGGAATTGTGGATTGAATTGAAAAATTTATTTTACCAGCACCCAGTAACCAGTAACCACTTTTAAATGAACCTTATTTTGTATCCACTACATCGCTATTTTTCGGAACTTGAGATAAGAAAGCCATTCTGCATTTTTTTAGATGGGAGGTAACGGGTCAGCGACCCGTTGTACAGGAGTTAACTTTCGTTTAATTGTTCTTGATAGAGTTTTTCCAGTTCGGAGCAGGTGAAACCGAGCTGTCTCATCTCTTTGAAAAAAACGGGCAATTTGTCACGGATAAACTCCCCGCGCCGCAACTCAAGTACTTTTTGATAGGCGTTTTCTTCAACAAAATAGCCAACACCTCTCTGGTTAAAGAGAATCTCTTTTTCCTGCAGATAATGAAAAGCGCGCATAGCAGTATTCGGGTTCACCTCCATCTTCACAGCGATGTCGCGGACGGAGGGAATACGATCTTCCGGTGTCCATTTTTTTTCGAGGATTTGTCCGCAGAAATAATCCACTATCTGAATATAAATCGGTTTGTTTTCGGAAAATTCCATCACGCAATCTGCTTGTTCTTGAGTTGCAGATAACTAAAAAAGAGCAGCAACACCATAACAACTACCCGAAATACCTGCTGAATTATTCCCGGCAAGTTATCCCCCAGCTCAGACAAATGTACTTCAAGAGAGAGATCAGTCGTCATGAAATAGGCGATAATCAAGCCGCCAATCCCAATCAGAATAAACATCCCGATAAAAAAGACAATAATGACCAGTACCGTATTTAAAAAATTGTTCTTTCGAAAATAGACAGCTCCCAGGAAAAAGATACTGTGATAAAAAAAGTAGTTGCCGATGGATTCCAGGTGCTTCCCGGAAAAAGGGTTAAACAGGCTGAATTGACTCCATTCCCAAAGTCGAACAGCTGTAATCAGCTCTACGACTAAACTGAGAACCAGGATTGCCAACATCGTAAAAACGGTAAAAGCCAGGGAGGTAACAAACCATGCTGCTGCAAATTTTTCCGGTGTGGATGCAGGTAGTGTTAAAAACTGGTGAGCCCGGGTAGATGTATGTACTTCGGAAAAAATCATACTGGTGAGTGCCAGTCCTCCAATCAGGTAAAAGAACATGGCCGGCCCTTCAATCATTGCAGTCATATTAACTGCTGCCGCTGGCCCAGAAGGATCAAAAAGATAGAATCCAAAGAGAAGCCAGAATGAAAAGATCAGCCCGGCTGCTACAAACAGGCCGGTCAGCCAGCTTTTCTGATTAAGCTTCCAGAAGCGAACAGCCACCAGCCAGCATCGATCAAATGAAAAAGATGATGAACTTTTAATTGAATCCACAACTACGCCTCCCCGAATTGATGATTGATGACATCGGATTTCTGAATAATCCCGTTAAAAAGGAGCTCAAGGTCAATTTGAGTCTCTTTCCCTCCCTCCTTTTTGGGAATAATGGCAGATTTCCCTCCAAAAATCTCTTCGGCATAGAGTACAAACCGGTTGTCTCCATCGGGGATTTTTTCAAAACTGAGCTTATCGGAAATCGCACCCACTCCTTGCTGAAAGATGATTTTCCCGTTGTTTAGAACAGTGATATTATCAATCATCGCTTCCAGATCCCGTACCTGATGTGTGGAAATGACAGTACAGCGCCCCGTGTGATCGGCTGCAGCCATGATTTTTCGGAACTGGCTTTTTGATGGAATATCGAGGCCGTTTGTGGGTTCGTCCATCAACAAAAGCCGGGCATTAGAAGCAAGGGCAAAAGCGATCAGAAATTTTTTCCGCTGGCCATAAGACAGGTCCGTAAGTTTTTTTTTCGAATCCACTTCCATCTCTTGCAGGGTTGAAAACAGGTATTCGCGATCGAAACGGGGATAAAATGGTGCATGAATATCAGAGTAAACCATGGCTGTGAGTGGCGGCAGGTCGAACTGTTCGGGAAGAACAAACAGTTCACTCAAAATTTCCGGCGTACGTTTTCTTGACGATGTTCCCAGAATTTTGCAGCTGCCCTCTGCCGGAAAGAGCATTCCCGAAATGTGGTTCAGCAGTGTGGTTTTTCCGGCCCCGTTCAGGCCAAACAGGCCGTATGTGTTACCCGTTTCCAGTTTAAGGCTCAGCCCGACAAAGAGCGGCTGATGTTTTACAAAAGCAAATGAAAGGTTTTCTATTGTAACCATGTAGCGTGATTTGTTATTTTATTGCACTAATATACTAATACACTATAACTATAAAAAAGTTTCATATTTTTACTTTTATTTTTCATAAAAATTAGAAGGGCAAAAACCCTAAAAATATCACATTTAATCAACGCGACCAGGGCGGTACAATTCCATTCATCCGCGCATAGCTGATTGCCTGACCTACATGTTCGTTCATGTGAGAAATCATCAAAAAGAGAACCGCCCAGCCATCGGTTGTCTCTCCGAAAATTTCGACAGATTTATGGAGTTGTTCTTCCGTAAGATTTTCCCGAAACTCTTCAACATGGCGAATGGACCGTTCCAGCTCCCGTAGCACTATTCCTTTATCTTCATTCTCTTCGAGGGTTGCAGTATCCACATCTTCAGGAACGTCCACATCAAGCCAACGTTCTGCAAGAATGTAGTTGTACCGGGCAATATGCATAAAAACCTGTGCTACGGTCATCGCCTCACCATCGGGCGACCAATTGTAGGTATCTTCGGGCATCGTTTCGGCAAGCTGTGTGATTTTGTTTGACGACTGATCGAAATGAAATGAAAAACGGTCGAGAAACGATTGGGTCATATCCTGGGCTTGTGTAGTGATTGGCATCAACATCATACAGAAAAGCATTGTAATGATGGTTTTAACCGGTTTGATGTTATCTTTAGTGAATGAAATCATAAATTTTTAAATGGATTCAATTGCAACCATAACAGGGTACGTAAAAGTTATCAACAATTCACACTCAAAAAAATCTGGATATCGATGGAATCGATCTCTGTACTCGACATTTTTAAAATAGGGATTGGCCCCAGCAGTTCTCATACTCTCGGGCCGTGGAAAGCTGCCCTTCAATTTCTCGTGAGAATAGAGAAGCTAACCGATCAGATCAGCCGGCTGGAAGTTCAGCTTTTCGGGTCGCTTGCAAAAACCGGGCTTGGTCACGGTACAGATATCGCGATCATCCTGGGACTTCACGGATTTGATCCGGTCACATTTGATATTGACAAGATCGATCAAACGGTTCAATCCGTAAAATCCGAAAAAAAACTTTTGATGAATGGATCTTATGAGATCATTTTTGATCCGGAGGAACAAATTCACTTTCTTAAAAACGAGATGCTACCCTATCACCCAAATGCTCTTCGGTTTTTATGCTCACTGAAAGATGGCTCGCTGATTCGTGAAACTTACTACTCGGTAGGTGGTGGCTTTGTTGTCCGCGACGGTGAAGAAACAGGATCCAATAGTGAGGGCATAACACTTCCTTTCCCCATCGAATCGGCCTACGATCTGTCTGAATGGTGCCGTGAAACCGGATTATCTATATCTGGGATTGTGACCGAAAATGAGAAAGCGTGGCGGAGTGAATCTGAAACAAGGGAATCCATTTTGGCTATCTGGAAGGTGATGAGCGAATGCATCTACCGGGGCTGCCACACCGGCGGAATCCTCCCAGGCGGCCTGCAGGTAATGAGGCGTGCTTCGCTGTTCAACAAACGGCTGCTCAGCAAAAATGTATACAGTAATTATGAAGAGTGGCTGCAAGCCATTCGTGATGGTGGTGAGGGATTTGCATATATCCTTGACTGGGTGAACTGCTTTGCCCTGGCAGTCAATGAAGAAAATGCCGCTTTTGGGAGGGTTGTGACGGCCCCCACAAACGGAGCCGCCGGGGTGATACCGGCAGTATTGCAATACCTGGTTACATTCAAAAAAGATCCGGTTGAACCTGTTATACTGAAGTTTTTGATGACGGCATCAGAAATCGGAAGTATTTTCAAAAAACGTGCCACTATTTCCGCAGCAATGGGTGGCTGCCAGGCCGAAATCGGAGTATCATCTGCAATGGCAGCCGCCGGACTTACCGAGTGTATGGGCGGCAGTGTGGAACAGTGCCTGATGGCCGCTGAAATTGCGATGGAACATCATTTGGGACTTACTTGCGATCCCATTGGCGGACTGGTACAAGTACCCTGTATTGAACGGAATACGATGGGGGCTGTAAAAGCTATAACCGCATCCCAACTGGCCCTGCACAGCGACCCCGAAAAAGCACGCGTATCTCTCGATGCCGTTGTAAAAACCATGTGGGAAACCGCACAAGATATGAATTCCAAATACAAAGAAACCTCCGACGGAGGCCTGGCCGTGAATATTCCAATCAGTCTGAGCGAATGCTAAACCGCATTTCTCACCAAGAAATTTGGTTATGGGCAAGGCGATCGTCTTTAGCACTTTGAATTAAACAACCTGGCAGAGTGCGAATCGGAGCAGAGTTCCTGCCAGAATTGTGGATTGGAGGCTTGGTTGGTTTTAAGGCGATTTCCACATATTGAAATTCATAAATTTTTTTTCACTATCCTTATTTAGTTGATGTCTTATATATCGGAGTAACTTTTTTTTTGTAACCGTTACATCGCCATTTTTTGGAACTTGAGATAATGAGTACATTCAGTCAGAAATCAAATAAACTTCTGCCATGCCTGATGAAAAAAGTTACCAGGACCTGATACAGATATTCAATTCAGCCAAAAACAAGGCAGACTCCTTTCGCGAAATTCCTGATGAACGTTTCTTCATGAAACCGGCTCCTGACCAATGGAGCGTTGATGATATTTGCAGGCATCTCATCTTATTCAACACTAAATACATCAGTTCAATTGAGAAAGCGGCCAAAACCTTCCCGGTCATGTCTGAGTCGAAAGAGTTGTTTGAAGCAAGCTACTTAATACGGTTATCTGCCAGGTATTTAGAACCACCTTACAAAATGAAGATTAAAACCATAAAACCATTCCGTCCGGAACCGGGATCTTCCAAACCAGATAAATCAGAATCTGTAAGCCGGCTCGAAAAAACCCAGGAGGCCCTGATCGATCTGCTGAATGACTTCAGAGAAAACCGGATCGACCTGGAGAAAACAAGAGGAAAAAATCCGGTTTTTAGCTTGATTAAAATGTCCGTTATAGACTTTATTGTACTTCTTGATGCACACCAGCGCCGACATTTCTGGCAGCTCGAACAAACTCTTGAAAAAATCCAGCACTCCTGAAAACCGTAGTATCATGTCAAGCAACTAATTTTGCCCGCCCTACTACATTAAAACTTCGAAGGGCAGGCTTTTTGGGCAAGATTAGGGGTTACTGGTCACAGATTGGTTTCTGTCATTTCTGAAAAAGTGTTGTCCGCATTGTGGGGCAAGATTACGTGCTACCAATTACAGATTGTTTTAGCTTTATCCACTCAGACCCATCCCCCGGCCCCTATGCCGCAAATGCACGGCACAAGGAAGGGGTGACGTTTTGAAGGGTTTATGGGTAGTGTGGTGTCAACTGTAAAAGTGTGAGAGAGTCATCAGACGAGTCGATCCGGGATCATCCCAATCATCTACATTGGTATATTTTTTGAAAAACTCGTCAGATGACTTAACCCGACGTTTTATCTTTGACATAACAGTAGTTTAAAAAGTCCCTCCTTGTCGAGCTGGCGCTTTTCCAGCGCGATAGGGAGGGATTTAGGGTGGGTCCGCAATTGGGCAAGATTAGGGGCTTGACATAACACAAGAAACTTTCAGAACACTTGTGTCCCGTCTATCTACTCCTTTACCGTCACGTATTTCAGAATGTCCACTACCTGGCCCGGAGTTCTGGTAACAGCTAAAGCCGCAGCATCAACCTCTTTCAGGGCGTGGGTATGTTCTTCGGGATGCATTACAATCAGCTTTTTACCGAGTGCAGCAGCATAACCTGCATCAAAAGCAGCATTCCACTGCCGGTATTTTTCACCGAATTTAACGACAACGATATCGGCTTCTTCAATCAGTGTACGAATGCGAATCGCATTGATTTTACCACCTTTGTGATCCTTCCAAAACGCTTCTTTTTCTTCTCCCAGAATATCTGTTCCTACATCATCACTTGCGGGGTGATCCGTAACCGGAGCTGAGACTGCAACCGGCAGATTTTCTTTTTCAATTCCATCTTTGATCTCTTCCCGCCAGTTTGAGTGAATCTCACCGGAGAGGTATACATTCCATGTCATATTTTTCTTTTCTTGAATTAATATTTCAGGATGGTACTTTCACATCCATTTTACTTTGAGAAAAATTCCAGTGCAGTTCTATCCGGGATCACCAGATATTATAAATCTTCAATCTACACTATCACATATATTAACAAAATCCCGGTCTCTGCCAATCCGAACTTATAAAATGAAAATAAAATTTCTCAGATCTTATCCACACCCATAAACGGCCTGAGTACTTCCGGCACAATCACATCTCCAGCTTCAGTCTGGCAGGTTTCAACAATGGCAGCCACTACACGCGGCAGTGCAAGCCCCGACCCGTTCAGAGTATGAATCATTTCGGTTTTGCCTTTCTCATTCTTAAAACGTAGCTGCATGCGGCGCGCCTGGAATGAACCAAAATTGGAACATGAGCTCACTTCCAGCCACCTTTTCTGTCCGGGGCTCCACACCTCGAGATCATACTTTTTGGTTTGGGTAAATCCCATGTCACCTGTACACATCAACAGGGTCCTGTATGGCAGTTTTAGTTTTTTCAGAAGAGATTCGGCATATTCCCTCAGCGTTTCAAGTTCAGCATCAGACTGTTCGGGATGCACAAATTTTACCAGTTCCACTTTGTCAAATTGATGCAGGCGGTTCAACCCCCGTACATCTTTACCGTAACTGCCCGCTTCGCGCCGCCAGCAGGGTGTGTAGGCGGTGTAGTAAATCGGGAGATCATTCATCGACAGAATTTCATCACGGTGGAAATTGGTAACAGGAACCTCCGCAGTTGGGATGGCAAAAAAACCGTCTCGCGGAATGGTGTACATCATATCTTCTTTATCCGGAATCTGGCCTGTTCCGCGGGCAGAATCTTCATTTACAAAATAAGGAGCCTGAATTTCCTGGTAACCTTCCTCCACCGCCTCATTCAAAAAAAAGTTAATGAGCGCCCTCTGGAGTCTTGCCATTGCTCCTATATAGAACGGAAAACCGGCTCCGGTTACTTTGGCACCCCGTTCAAAATCGATCCATTTTTTCTCCTCTGCAATTTCCCAGTGGGGCTGGTGCCACTCTTCTTCAGCCGGCTCTCCCCAGGATAAATAAATCTCGTTATCTTCTTCTGTATATCCAACCGGTACCGATTCATCCGGCACGTTGGGAATTTGGTAGAGAAGCTGATCCCTTTCAATCGCCAGTACACTCATCTTCTCTTCCAGCTCTTTCACTGTTTCTTTACTGTCGCCGGTTTCGCGAATCAATTTTTGGGCTTCTTCTTTTTTTCCCTGCCCCATCAACTGGCCGATCTGTTTTGCCTTTTTGTTACTCTCAGCACGAAGGCGATCCACCCGGGTAACCACACCGCGCCACTCTTCATCTTTTTCTATTACAAGATCTACCACTTCGTTATTCTTTTCTCCCTTATGGAGCATTGCCTGTTTCACAAGCTCCCGGTTTTCGCGAATAAAATTAATATCAAGCATGTTTTGAAATATCTGCAATTTGTATTTGTTCTACAGCTTCCAAAGATACAAGTAGTATCAAAGTGATTGAAATTTTTTCACCGAAAGCCACTCATTTTTTTGATTCTCATATTCGCACCTTTATTCACATAATTATTCCGATTTTCCATAAATACAGATTGTTTTCCTAACTAATTAAAGTTAATTTTAGATTGAATTAGAAATTTTAGGCTATAAAGGGACTTATGGTACATCAATTGGACGAAACTGATATTAAAATTTTAAACCATTTACAAGAAAACGGGCGTGCCCAGCGTAACACGATCGCTGATATTGTTCATCTTTCCGTACCTTCTGTTTCAGAGCGGATGAGAAAACTTGAAGAGAAAGGGCTCATCTCTAACTACAACGCGGTTCTAAATGCAAAGAAATTCAATTTCGACATCACTGCATTTATTTTTGTTGAGGTTGACGGATCGGAACGTTATCCATCTTTTGTTGAGCGTGTTACGGAGCATCCTGAGGTTCTCGAATGTCACTCCATCACCGGAGATGGTTCACACATACTTAAAGTTCGTACTAAAAACACCGAATCTCTCGAAAAATTCCTCTCACTTATTCAAACCTGGGAAGGTGTTACGCGAACTCGCTCAAACATTGTTCTTTCAACATTTAAAGAAACCCGCAAACTGCCGATCGAGCAAATCGAAGAAATCAAAAAATAACAGACTGCCACTTTGCAGCTATTGATCTTTTTATTCTTGCCCTGGCTTCTCTTCGAGGCTGTGCCGGAAACTGGCATAAGTGATGAAAACGAGCTTGGCAATCGTATAGCTCTCAGTTTTGTTGAATCGAAATCTTTTGTCCCAACTGATAACCAGCTAACCGCCGCACAGTCTATTGGCATCGACCTGCTGGAGATTTCGGATCCTTCGGAAATAGGGAATCATCCGGCTGAATCATTTTATTTTTTACTGGATGGAGGTGTGAGGTATCCTACTATTCACAAACTTCAATCAGAAAAAAGTGACTTGGCGGGAGAACTACTGGAAAAATACCGCAATATTTCTAATCGCTATCCCGGGAAAATTGCAGCATTTAGTATTTTGCGATTTCCTTCCGATCAATCTGAGGGTTTTCTTCCCATAGCATCAAGTATTGCAGACAGCATACAGCAACACATTAACATTCCAATTTTCTATCAGTCTGCATACCCGTTTATTTCCGAAATTCCGGAGGGATTCAATTTTGCTTCCAGCCGGATTTTGAGTGGCAGTGAAATTCCACCTATAATATCGCAGGTGACCTTTTTTACACCGTCTGATTATGACGACATTTCACTTATCACCCTGCAAGAAATACTAAACGAAACACTTGCATTTGAAGATAGTATCGTCATTATTCCCGCTGCCTGGTTTTTCGAAATAACCGAACGACAACCTGATCTCGACCTCATTTTTTCCGACTATTTTGAGGGACATGAGGTGACATTTCCGCTGCCTGCAAAGCCGGACCCGTTTCCTCCATTAAACTGGAGTATTGTGCTTCTTTTTGTTATTTGGGGAGGATTCTTTATTCATTACAGATATCAGCCGATCTGTCTCTCTGTAAGCTTGCGATATCTCTTTAATCACACCTTTTTTGTAGCTGATGTGATGCTCGGCCGTTTCAGAAATATATCTGCCGGGCTGATACTGATTGGTCACCACGCAATGATCACCGGACTATTCCTTTTTACAGCCGGACAATATGCACTGTCTGATTCTGGCAAAGAAGTACTCTCTGCTTATTTTCCGGGAATGATTTTCAGCGGCTTCGAACTCCTCAGCCTATTCGTTATTGGAATTCTGTTTTCCCTTCTGCTTAATCTATTTTCACTTTCCTGGATCTATATCCTGAATAAACAGATTAAAAACTTCAGTCAGGTTGTGAATCTTTACAGCTGGCCGCTTGTGCTGAACCTTCCGGTAATTACACTGATTGTTTACCTTGCTGCCCTGGATGTAAACCATATTTGGATTTTGGGCTCATCCGTAGTTTTTTTACTGGTTTGGTTCATGAGTTTTAATACTGCCGCAATTGCCGGGGTACGCTATCTTGATAAATACCGTGTACTGAACGTATTTCTTACCATTGGCCTTCATTTCATGTTCATGTCAGCAATTATTGTATTTGTGATATTCACTCCTGCAGTTCTGGAGCCGCTTCTTTTTGCTGTTTCGATTCCCTGAAATAACAGGCTTTCTCTCAGTTACCGAAGTTCAAATAATCTGTTTGCGGAGTCGCGCCACTGGTACCTGAAGACTTTCGCGATATTTGCTTACGGTTCTCCGGGCCACTTTATAGCCTTTTTCTTTCAGTATATCGGTAAGTGCCTGGTCGCTGAGCGGCTTACTCTTGTCTTCTTTATCAATCAGGTCCTCTAACAGTTTTTTCACCTCACGGCTTGACACATCTTCACCACTTTCGGTTTCTAAGCCTTCACTAAAAAAATATTTAAGCTCAAAAACACCGAAGCTCGTCTGAACATATTTACCGTTCACTACCCTTGATACGGTGGAGATATCCATCTCAATCCGTTCAGCCACATCTTTCAGAATCATCGGTTTGAGGCCTTCTCCGTGTTTAAAAAAATCTTCCTGCAATGAAACGATGGTTTTCATTGTCCGCATCAGTGTATCCTGCCGCTGACGAATCGAATCGATAAACCACTGAGCCGACTCAACTTTGTCCTTAATGAATTTACGTGCTTGTGAGTCATCGCTCTCTTTCTTTTTTTTATTCTTTAAACGATCCCACATTTGTTTATACTCGGGCGAAATTCTCAGCGGCGGAACATTTCTCTGGTTCAGGCGGATCACAAACTCGCCTTCGCCCTCTTTGGCATCTCCAGCGGGTTCATAGTACACTTCAAAATCGGGTTCAATGTACTGCCGGGTCTCTTCATCGGGATTGATAATGGCACCTGGTCTCGGGTTGAGCCCTTTAATCAACTCGAATACTTTTTTGAGGGTTTCATCATCTACTTCAAGGCGGTTTCTCAATTTATCGAAATGCTTTTTTTCGAAGGCATCCCACTCATTTTCAAGGAGTTCTATTGCAATTTTTTTGATTATACCGTTACCATCGAAATGTTTCACCTGGCAGAGCAGGCAGTCCCTCAAGTCTCTCGATGCAATACCAACCGGTTCCAGATTTTGTATTTGACGACGCACATTTTCAACTTGTTCTTTTTTGATAAGCTGGCCGTGATTGAATGCAATGTTATCCACAACAGCATCAGGGTCCCGCCGAAAGTATCCATCCTCATCAAGAGATCCGAGAATCTGATCGGCAACCAGCTTCTCCTGATCATTAAAATTCAGCAGTGCTACCTGTTGCTCCAGTTCTTCGAGAAGAGTTTCGTGATACGGATTGGGAATATCTTTCCACTCTTCCTCTGAAGAAGATGACGAGTAATTCATCCCGTCGTACTCTGTGTTGTGCAGAAATGAATCCCAGTCAATCTCTTCATTCTGATCAACCGGATCTATGTCCGGTTCGTCTTCATTTTCCTTTTTAGGCTCCTCTTTTTCCCACTCTTCATCTGCAGCTTCCTGCATAATTTCTTCGGCAATAGATTCGGCCTCTTCCAAAACCGGATTCATCTCCATCTCTTCTTTCACACGTTGCTCCAGCCCGATAGTTGGCAGTTGTAACAACTTCACAAACTGAATCTGCTGAGGTGACAGTTTCTGCTGAAGCGACTGTTTCTGCGATATGTTCTGGCCTGTTTTCAGCATTTAACTTTGTAATAAGTTTTTATCATCTCTAAATTTTTCAGTACAGTAAACAAGTCACCGGATGAGTTTATTCGATAAAATATATTAGAGAAAATTTAAATCAGATTAAATCGATGACTTCTCTCTGCTGTCATATTTTCGTCCGAATGGCATTAAGAACCATTACGAACTTTTTCACACGTTTTCAGAAAATCTTCGTACCAGTCACTGCCGTATCTTCGAATTAATGCTTTCTTCAAAAAATCGGCAAGGTAAGTGCCTTCCCGTTCCCCCCTCTCACATCCGGCAGAACAGAGGTCAGGAATGTATTCGAAGTTGGCATAATCAAACCCGGCAATATTTTTCAGCCGGACCGGATAGAGATGGCAGCTTATTGGCTTTTCCCATCCGAACCGCCCTGAGTAATAAGCATTTTGAATTGCGCAGGTGGCCACACCCTTTTCGTTCTTCTGTACAAAAATGCATTCACCCGAATCGATGCAAGAAATTTCGTAACCTTTCTCCGAATCCCCCTGCACAACTCCCTGATTCTCGACTACTTCCACAGCCTCAGGAGCCAACTCTCTCCTGAGCTGTCTGAAGGCCTTTCTTAAAACAGGAATCTCCTCTTTACTGACCGGTGCACCGGCATCGCCAATTACACAGCAAGCTCCTTTACAAACAGATATATTGCATGCAAACTTTGCAGTGGCAATATCTTCTGAAAGTATAACGTCATGAACACGTATCATTATCTGTTAATTTAAAATACCGTAAAAATTGTTATTAGAAAATACCAGTGCATTTCATTTTTTGACAATTTTCCTCATTACTTGTTTTCGTTCAGAACGCATTTGATGTTCAGATCAGTTCAAAATATTTTCCGGCTTTCTGCTTAACAGCTCCCAACATCTCCAGTTCAAGTAGTTTGGGAAGAAGGGTATATGTGGGTTTGCCCGTGCGATCGCTGATCTGGTCGATATGAAGATCAGTTTCAGTGAGCATTTCACAAATTTGTTTTAATTCCTCACTCAGGGAGAGCGCCACCCACTTCTTAGCCGGGGTTTCGTTTACTTTACTTTCACCACTACCGGTTTCGATGGAAATTTCATCCAGGATATCATCAATCGACTGCACCAGTTTTCCCTGGCCAGTTCGGATCAGGTAATTACAGCCCTCTCCCCTCGCATAATCCAGCGGATGCGGAATCACAAACACCTCACGGTTTTGATCGAGTGCAAAGCGTGCGGTGATCATACTTCCCCCTTTAATGCCGCTTTCTACTACCAGCACACCGTGGCTCATTCCGCTCACAATTCGGTTACGCCCCGGAAAATTTACAGCATCAGGTGCGGCACCGGGCGCGTGTTCTGTAATAACCGCGCCTCCCGTTTCAATAATTTTTTTAGCAATATGGCTGTTCTTGGCAGGATAGATCACGTCGATTCCGGAACCAAGTACAGCAACAGTTTTCCCGCCTGTTTCCAGTGCACCTTTATGAGCAATTGCATCTACCCCGTAGGCAAGCCCGCTGTTAATACAAAGCCCGGTTTTGGCAATCTTCTGTGCCCATTTTGAGGCCTGCATCATCCCATATTTACCGGGCCTTCTTGTGCCAATCACAGCAATACCATCACTTCTTAACACTTCTCGATTTCCTTTTAGCCATAGAAGTATCGGCGGATCATAAACATGGCGCAGGAGTGGCGGATAGTCCTCGTCATAGATGGAAATGAGTTCAGCTCCGATTTTTTCAGTTTTCTCTAAAATATTGTCGACCGTTTCCCAGTCATCAAAATCTGTCAGGTTCCTGGCAACATGTTCACCGAACCCGTCGATGCGGGTCAGATCTCGCATATTCATGCTGAACAGTTCGCTGATATCAGCTGCTCCGGTTTTATCGAGCAGCAGTTTGATCCGCCTCACCCCGAAATCGGGCACCTGCTGAAGTGCAAGCAACGATCTATGCTGATTCCTCTGTCTCAATTCCTTGTAGTTTTTCCCAGATTTTCTCTTTCAGAAGTTCGATATTGTGGCCGGTTGCGGACGAAATTTCGATAATTTCCAAATCGTCGTCCAGCTTCACCTGCTCGTCCAGTTCATAGCCCGGTTTCAGGTCCATTTTGGTGATGGCAAGCAGCCGGGGTTTCTCCAGCAGGTCACTCCGGTACTCTTCCAGTTCGTGAAGCAGTGCGTTATATTCAGCGGCAATATCGGTGTTTGCGGCCACCATGAACAGCAGCAAATTGTTTCGTTCGATGTGTCTCAAAAACTGAATACCCAACCCTTTCCCTTCGTGTGCATCTTCGATAATTCCGGGAATATCGGCCATAACAAAACTGCGGTAGTCCGATGATGTAACCACCCCAAGATTCGGTTCAAGTGTGGTAAAAGGGTAGTCGGCAATTTTCGGTCTGGCTTCGGAAACAGCTGAGAGGAGCGTGCTTTTACCTGCATTGGGAAACCCTACGAGACCTACATCGGCAATCAGTTTCAGCTCCAGCTCCACAACCCGCTCTTCACCGGGCTCACCTTCTTGTGCATACTGAGGGGTTTGATTGGTGGCGCTCTTAAAATGCCAGTTACCAAGCCCGCCTTTACCCCCTTTGGCAATAATCAGTTTTTGATCCGGCTCGGTGATTTCACCAATACGTTCTTTGGTTTCGGCATCGTAGGCAACGGTGCCCAGTGGCACTTCCAGGATTTCGGTTTTGCCATCTTTGCCGGTTTTGCGCGAGCTGCCGCCTCGTTCTCCGTGTTTCGCTTTTATAAATTTTCGATATCGCAGATCAAGCAGGGTGTTAAGCTGTGGATTGCCTTTCAAAACTACACTCCCGCCCTTACCGCCGTCACCACCATCGGGACCGCCTTTTGGAACAAACTTCTCCCTGCGAAAAGTGGACATACCTTCTCCTCCTTTTCCGGCAGTAACATAAATTTTGGCGTAATCGGCAAATCTCATAATCTTGATCTGTATTTAAATTCAGGCTCTGAAAATAACAATTCTTTATCAGTGGAGATAATTCAATTTATATAAAAAAGGTTCTGCAAGAATTGATTCAGGTAAATTGATATGATAGCCTCTGTAGCTCCTCTTGCCAGTCCAGACCGATAAGGGCGGTTACCCCTCTTCTGTCAATCCAGCCATGGTTTCCTCCAGAATTCCAACGACTACCCCTCGAAACTGTATGCTGCTCTTATATTAAACTAATCGGGGTGTTTTTAGGTTACATTTTATTTTACCTGGGAAAGTTCACCGATCTTTTCCCAGGATGGATCGGGTTCGAGAACTACAGTAATAAACAAGCCGTCTTCACCATTATCCAAAACTGATGCACCGGAGCTGAAATCGGCATCGATTCGTTCGGGCGAAAGTTTGTACATACCACCGGCAGCCGCATCAATGGCAATCCCGATGATGCCGCCGAAAACCACATTGCCCCACATCCAGCCACTGGTACTTCGGGTTAAAAACAGCTCATAGGGCTCGTAGCCGGCAAGCCGAATGGAAATAAGCGCCGGTTCTTTACGCCTGACTTCGGCAACCATCGGGGTTACACCCTGCTCCCGGCCGTCAATAAAAACTCTTGCATCTGAAGGTGTACTGTTGAACCCGATATGCTGCTTTGTTCCCTGCATGATCGTACCACAGCCTTGCGTAGCGAAGAAAATAACTGCCGTTATGAAAAAGAGCCCAAAATGTTTCATAAATAATTTCCCTTGTTACAGCAGCATTAACTGAATCTTACGCTACTGTCGTGTCAACTGAAAAAGTGAGGGAGAGTCATCAGACGAGTCAATCCAGGATCATCCCAATCATCTTCATTGGATTATTTTTTGAAGAACTCGTCAGATGACTTACCAGATGTTTTATCAATGACATAACGCTACGCTTTGTTTGCAAGAATGCGCAGCAGCTGTCCCAGCTTTTTCTTGAGTTTGGGACGTTTCACAATAAGGTCGAGAAACCCGTGTTCCAGCAGGTATTCGGAGGTTTGGAAACCATCGGGCAGGTCCTGGCCAATGGTCTGACGAATAACGCGCGGGCCCGCAAATCCAATCAGGGCTCCCGGTTCGGCGATGTTGAAATCACCGAGCATGGCATAGCTTGCTGTTACACCTCCTGTGGTGGGATTGGTCATAACGGAAATATAGGGCACCTTTTCCTTATCGAGCAGAGCAAGTTTGGCTGATGTTTTAGCCATCTGCATCAGGCTGTATACGCTCTCCATCATCCGGGCACCGCCGGACTGAGAGATGATCACAAGCGGGGTTTTCTTCTCACGGGCATAATCTATCGCAACACTGAGGCGTTCGCCTACAACCGATCCCATACTGCCGCCGATAAATCCGAAATCCATACAGGCAATCACCACATTGTGCTTGTTGAGCTTGCCCACACCCACACGGCATGCATCCGTGAGGCCCGATTTTTCCTGCGTTTGCTTGATACGGTCTTTGTACTTTTTCCGATCTTCAAATTCGAGGGGATCGGTCGGCAGAATATTATCACCGATCTCTTTAAAACTTCCTTTATCAAACAGAAAAGAGAAATACTCTTTACTGCCGATCCGAAAATGATAACCGCTGAGCGGGTCTACCCAGACATTCTCTTCCAGCTCCCGCTTATGAATCGTTTCTCCGGTGGTGGGAACTTTGATCCAGATTCCCTCCGGCATATCTTTTTTCTTACTGGTCTGGATGTTAGTGTCTTTTCGTTTAAACCACGACATATGAGAAAATTAAGTTATGATCAATCAGCAAGGTGACCCGCTGCCTCTTTATTTTGGCTGACTGATGAATTTACGGACATCAAATCAGATTTATTAACAATAACATCAAAAATAACGAATCTCACCCGAAGCAAAAATCAATATCCGTAAAAAAGTTTTTAGGTCTTTTCTTCCGGATACCGACTTTTTCACCTGGTCATATTGAATGTGATTAATGGAAGACCGGAGTACCGACGGGTTTGCGGTGCGTAGTGGAGCTCATCTTTTCCTAACGCAGCGAAGCGTAGTGAAACCTCCCTGTTATAGGAGGGAGCATGTTGAGGCGTTGTTTAGATTAGTCCTGAGAACAAGGAGATCTCTCCATGCACTCGCTCCGCTCGTTTAGCCCGCATTTCTCACCAAGAAATTTGGTTGTGGGCAAGGCGTCTCGGAAATGGTGGCGGAAACGTACCAGAGTACGTTGAGCAAATCATTTCCGAGACAACACAGCCCACGGGCAAATTTCGCAGCATCTGACAGGGTGTTTTTGG
>JAFIFB010000069.1 GCA_020832285.1 Balneolaceae bacterium | reverse complement strand
GGCCTGGTTGGCCGCTCCGGTGCCGCGTCCGCCGCAGCCAACCACGCCAACACGCAGGGTATCACTGCCTGACGCATAGGCACTGGCTCCTACCGGAAGAGAGCCCAAAAGCAAGCCGCCTCCGGTAGCATATGTGGCATTCTTAAAAAATTCTCGACGGGTTAATTTATTCTGAATCATTTTTTTATGCTCAATGCTCATTTACACCTGTATTATTTTAGTATTTCAATAAATTATCTTCATCATATAGGACATGTTCCCCATCTCTTTTTACTTGAATGAGAATTTGACTATGGAATGAACACAGGAAAAAGCACTGATTTTCCCGTTTCTTTTTTGATTGGTAATTGTGCATCTACTTCTTTCATCCAATTGGCCATTTTCAGTGAAAGTTCCTCGGCTTTTTCCGGTAATCTTCTAATCATGTTCCTTGTTTCAGAAATATCATCATTAATATTGTATAGTTCCCATTTTTGTCTATCGTAAAAATATATAAGTTTCCAATCACCACTTCTTATCGATGTGAAAGGGTCTATTCCAGGGCCTGCTGGCCCCCATTTATGTGGATAATGCCAAAATAATGAACGTTGCTCATTTCCATTATCCTGTCCATTGATTAATTGCAACAAGCTTTCACCGTCGTGAGTATGACTACCTGGAATTTCTGCATTTGCTAATTCCACAATTGTAGGGAATAAATCGGTACTAAATACAGGGTTATCGATTCTTAAACCTGGTACTATTTGTAAAATTTGTTGAGATGTTTGATATTCACTGGATCTACCCCATGAAATTATTAGTGGAACCCGGGAACCTCCCTCATACGCAGAACCTTTGCCACTTATCAATGGCAAATTATGTGTGTTTAGACCAGTACCCAATACTGTTTGTCCTCTTGTATGCGCACTCAAGGCCCCGTCATCTGACGTAAATATAATCAAAGTATTGTCATCTATATTCAACCTTTCGAGTTCACCAAGAATCATTCCAAGGCTGTAATCCATACCTTCGATCATAGAAAAGTAGGCTGCCTCTGTTGGATCCATGCCCTGATAATTATCAATATAAGCAGAGTCAGCCATAATAGGTGTATGAACAGCATAATGTGCCATATTCAAAAAAAATGGCCTGTTTTCTTCAACAGCTTCTGAAATGGCTTTTCTGGCTTCTAATGTCAAAACTTCTGTCAGGTTTAGTTGAGTCCCATGGTACTCCTCCAAATCGGGCACATCCCATATTGATTCTTCTCCAGGATTTCGGCTGAAATTGTGCTCTCCATAATAACTTCCAGGGGCACCGGCAGCATGACCACCTATATTAATGTCGAATCCAAGTTTTAAAGGATCTGCTCCTGGTGTGCCAAGTGCCCCAAAATGTGCTTTCCCAATATGTATTGTTCGATATCCACTTTCCCTTAATAGTTCAGGTAAAGTAATATCATTTGGCTGCAAACCACTTACATTCCAATTAGGAGAACGTAAAGGATAATGTTCCGGCGCTGTTTCTTGCTGTTCTACACTGTTATGAAGTGTCCAGTTTGTAATATTATTTCTTGCCGGATGCTGCCCGGTCATAATACTTGTTCGAGAAGGCGTACATACAGGTGATGCAGTATATGATTTTGTAAACATTACACCTGATGCAGCTAATCGCTCCATATTTGGTGTATTATTAATCTTATTATATGGAGTTTTTATTTCATGAAATGCTACTGAAGTATCTTGCCAACCTAAATCATCTACTAAAAAAATAATGATATTTGGCCGCTCATCTGTTTGAATATTATGATCTGTTGCAAAAACAATATTCCACCAAATAACCATTAATGTTAACATAAAGAACATACATGATAAATTTTTATGTTTAAAGGATATCAATTACGCCTCTAACTTTTAATAGTTATTTCATTCAGTTTGATAATCTGGATTTTTCCTCGGTAACATTGCATTCATGTCTTTTAATTTTTCAATGAGCATAGTATTTAATTCATCCACCTTATCTGGAATTTCATCTGCCAAATTATTTTGTTCACCAATATCCTCAAGCAGGTTGTACAGTTCAAAAGTTGGCCCTTCCCACCATTTTAGCAATTTCCACTTTCCACTTCTTATAATGCTATATGGCGGAATGGTATGCCCTTGTCTGTAATGAGGGAAATGCCATATTAGATCATCCCTTTCGATCAATTTCTGACCACCCGTTTTTATATGTTCAACCAGGGAGAGCCCATCAATAGGCCGATCTTCGGGTAGCGACAAGCCAACCGCATCAACAATAGTTGGCATGATGTCGATACTCGAAACCGGTTCATAAGAGATTGAAGCAGGTTTAACAACACCGGGCCAGTTTATGATCATTGGAACCCGAATTCCTCCCTCATATGGATATCCCTTACCAGATCTCAGGGGTGAATTGTCTGTAAACCTGTCACCATTTAGATCAATCAGGCCGCCATTGTCTGAGGTGAATATAATTAGTGTTTTATCAAACAAGTCAAGTTCCTTTAGCTGATTTATTATTTTGCCGACGGCCTGATCCACACTATATACCATAGCGGCATATACCGGGTCTCTTTGATTTGTTTTTGGTTTCGATTCAAACCGTTCAATCGTTTCCTCTTTTGCCTGGATGGGAGTATGTACTGCATAGTTTGCAAGGTGGAGGAAAAATGGTTGATCTTGATGTTCCCGTATAAATGCAACCGCTTCATCTGCTTCCCGATCTGTTAAATATTCTCCTTCATTTCTAGGTTCAAGGGTCTCAATATATCCTTGTCTTTCATTATAATAAGGATCAAAAAAAGATGGTGGCTGGCCAAAGTCTGTACCTCCTATATTAATATCGAAACCCTGGCTTTCAGGGTACCAATCATCAGGGCCTAAATGCCATTTTCCTATATGGGCCGAAATGTATCCGGATTCTTTAAGAATTTCGGCTATTGTAATTTCATCATGTTCCATCCATAAAGGGTTCGGTGGAGTAAGCAACTTCTTATCTGTTTCACCAATATATTCTGTTGGATTTTTCCGATCATCTGGAATGGTTCCTCCCTGAAATTCTGATCGGATCCAATCAGTGATACCGATACGGGCAGGGTAACGCCCGGTAAGCAAAGCCGCTCTAGTAGGTGAACATACTGAGGCTGCAGAGTATGCATCTGTAAAACGAATGCCCTTCGAAGCCAGTCCGTCAATATGAGGGGTTTCATAATATGTACTGCCCTGTACAGACAAATCAGCCCATCCAAGATCATCTACGTGAATTACAATCACATTCAGCGAATCATCTGAAGAGTCAAGCTGGGAACAAGCTGATATGACTGTAAAAAGAATAATTATCCCAAAAAATTTATACATAGGTTTTGTGTTTAAAATCGTTTCATCAGTTATTATTTTTTAAATGCTCTAATCTCCAATCAATCTGATCGCTCTTAACAGACGGAGTAATTCGAACAGAATTGATTTCATAACCAAGGTGATCCCGAAGATAGGTCATTGTATTCAATGCCAGCAGTACATCAGCCTGGTTGTTGGCCTGGTTGACCGCCATATACAAAACAGTCATCGGGTCATCCCCGCCCAGTACCCCCAACAACTCTGCAGCACGCACCCGCACTGGCAATGACTCATCAGAAACAAGGTTTCGAGCGTGTAATTTAAACTCATAAGCCTGCTCACCAAACACACTACATACAACCAGCCCCCAGTATTGCTTCCAGGGATCTTTCGATTCCAATGCAGATCCCAGTTTTACCCGTGCTTCATCAAAAGATAGTAACGCCAGATCAGCTACTTCCAGCAGTTGGGTGATACGCGTGGTATTCTGCCGGGAGAATGAAAGCGGATCCTTAACAGCGTGTTCCACCAGATAGCTTTCCGGGAACAGGCCCAGGTCCGGCATGGACCTCATGTGCTGGCGCATTCTTCCGCGCATGTCTTCAAGCACCTCGGCGTATTGTGGATCGCCGACAAGATTCTGTGTCTCGTGTGGATCCGACAAAAGATCGTAGAGTGCTTCCGGCTGGCGTGGTTCAAAAAAATTTCTTTGAATTTTGTTTAACTCACCTGCCTCGTATAACTCCTGCCAATGCGGATAGGCCAGTTGAATATGGCGGTAGCGGTTTCGGAGTGCATCGGGATAATATGAATGGTAATTTCGCATATACTTATAATTACCCTTGCGCAATGCCCGGACCATGTCGTACTTCTCATCGAATCGGTCGGCATAGCTAAACGTCTCGTCGCGGTCAGCTACCTGGCTGGCTGTAACATCCGGGCCTAAAAATGGTTTGCCATCCATGTGCGAAGGTAATCCCACACCCGCAAGGTTAAGCACCGTCGGGCCAATATCCACAAATTCAACAAATCCATCTACCCGGCTGCCTGAATTGAAAGGTGAGAGATGTTTAAACTGCTCCGGTATATAGATGACCATCGGCACGTGCAGCCCCGACTCGTAGATATAGCCTTTGCTGCGAGGCAGGGATCCGCCATGATCACCGTAGTAGATAATGATCGTATTTTCCCGGAGCCCGTCCTTTTCAAGTTCTGCGATCACCTGGCCAACCTTGTCGTCCATATCCAGGTGCCTATCAAGATAAAAGGCGTGTGTATAGCGAACCAGATCGGTGTCGGGCAGGTAGGGAAATACATCTACTGAATCCGGGTCATGAACGGTCGGCTGGTTGCGAAAGGTCTGCTCGTCAAAATGCAGCTGGCCCTCATGTGTGTCGTTGCCGGTCTGCTCCATGTAGAAAAATGGTGTGTCAGTATCAGGTCGGCTGCGCCAATGAGCTTGACCACCATCCTCATCCCAAACGTCCCCTTCCACCATGTTAAAGTCCTTCTTGCCATTTTTGACCGTGAAGTACCCCTCCTGTCGCAGATAGTAGGGAAACATCTCCCATTCATCGGGCATTTTTACACTTTCAATCCTGCGATGGTGATGCGTGGCTGTGCGTGGAGCATACACACCGTTAATAACAGTGGTTCGCGCAACAGAACAAACAGGTGAATTGGAAAATACTCTGTCAAACGTAATCCCACCCTCAGCAAGCGACTCGATGTTCGGTGTTTTTGCCCCACCCGGATAATAATGATCCATAAATTGGACGGAGTTATCCTCGGATACCAACAGTACAATATTCGGACGATCGATTTTGGGAAGTGGTTCTGCCATAAGCAGAGAAGATAGCATCAATGTTATGCCTAAGAACCAATAAAACTTACCTCGCCATACCATTATATATACATACCATTTCAATTTATGACTATCGATCTCACTAAAAAAGGAGGATATTTCAGATTTTTAAATTACTCCAAAGGAAGTTCATACTATTTATTTATTCAATTTTTGTAGAGTGGATTGGGAATTGGATCCTGAGCACCTACAGCTTCACGACGTTTATTTAATTTTTAAAAAGAGGGCTTTGCAAAACCCTATAGGGCATCCTGAACTTGATTCAGGATGCCCTTTTACGGGTTCTAAAACGTTTGGTGATTTCACTCCGCTGCGCTCCGTGGGATAACAGAGGAGTGAATCGAGTTCAGAATGACGGTTACCCGAGGTTTTGCAAAGCCCTCAAAAAGTATTTTAGTCTAATGTTCAAGTTTATTACGCTCTTTTAACTACTTGCTCTATTCTTGTCCAGGTTGCCAGGGTTCCGGCCCGCCTTCTTTAGCACGCAAGAATTTTGCATCCACTTCTTCATACCATGTATGCAGTTTTTCCCGCATCACCTTTACCCTCTCAGGATGTTGATCAGCAACATCATTTTGTTCTTCAATATCCTTATTTAAATTGAACAAATGAACTGAACCATCTTCATACCTTTCTATAAGTTTCCATTCTTCCATTCTAATAGCGCCACCGGGAAAGCCACCCTGATTAGAGTAATTAGGATAGTGCCAATATAATGCCTCCCGATTTAATGAGGACTCTTCTCCCTTAATGATCGGAACAATAGAAATTCCGTCAATATGCTGTTCCTCACGTAGTGGTAATCCAGCCATTTCAAGGAAGGTGGGATATAAATCAGTTGTTATGGTTTGAACAGAGCTAATACTCCCGGATTCAATTACACCCGGCCAATTAATTATTAACGGCCCTCTTAACCCTCCTTCATATACCCAGCCTTTTCCGCCACGGAGAGGTTGGTTTGACGTTGGGTGCCCTTCACTTGTAGCCAATCCCCCATCATCGGATGTAAAAATAATAATCGTATTTTCAGCATAGCCTTGAGCTTCTAATTCGTCTAATACTCTGCCAACTGCCCTATCCATTGATTCAACCATTGCCGCATAAACCGCATGATTTTGAACAACTCTGACTAATCTTGGATTATCGGTAGGCCAAACTTGCTCTTCTTCAGCAAAAACCTCAACATCTGTCAAGCCCAGCTCATCAGATTTTTTCTCATATTTTTGAACTAACTCTTCCGGCGCTTCTAAAGGAGTATGAACCTGATAAAAAGAAAACATGGCAAAGAAAGGATCATCTCCATGATTCTGTAGAAACTGTGTAACTTCATTGGTTAATCGTTCTACAAGATATTCTCCTTCGGGGCCTTCCTCTAATCTTGGGTTATTATAAGGTGCATAGTGTGAAAACTGGCCCGGTGCACCGGGGGATCCATAAGTCCATCCACCTTTGTTTATATCAAATCCCTGATTCTCAGGCCACTTCTCGGGATCTTCACCCAAATGCCATTTCCCTGCAAAAAATGTTTTGTAACCAGCTTCCTGGAATGCCTGAGCAACGGTAAATTCATCCTTAGGCATATAACAATTCATTTCTGCCGGAAGAAAACGGCCAGATCTGTCCCCACAAAACCAGTTTGTTGCATCATGCCTGGATGGATATTTTCCGGTTACAATACTATAGCGAGATGGTGAACAGACCGGATTCGTTCCATAAGCATCGGTAAACTTCATTCCATTTTCAGCAAGCCTGTCTATATTTGGCGTTTCATAAAAAGTATCCGGATTATAAGTCCCCAGATCATTCATTCCTAAATCATCGACAAGAAAAAATACTATATTTGGACGATCATCATTTTGTGCAGTAGCTGATTTTATTGAAATACCAAAGATCAGTATCACACAAAATGATGTAATGATATACTTGTAAATTTTATTTTCAACCATTCTAATATCCCGGGTTTTGTTGTAAGTTGGGATTTCTATCAATTTGTTGTTGAGGGATAGGATATCGTACGTGATGATCTGCGGCAGATTTCCCTCTTTCAACGGCATATTCAATAAACTTTCCATGCCTGATTAAGTCTTGTCTTCGAAGAGCTTCAGTGAAAAATTCCCATCCTCTTTCGGCTAACATACTATCACGGAAAGCTTCGATTGTAGAAAAGTCACTAAGATTATATAAAGGTACACCAGCCACCTCCCTAACTTTATTTATCAAATCTACAGATTCTTGATTTGGACCATTTATTTCGTTTAGTGCTTCCGACCTATGCAATAAAATATCGGCATATCGAATTACAACAAAATTATTCCCCATTGCCCTACCGGTAGCCGATAAATCCTCTGGAAATTTTAAACTTCTGGCATTATCCTCACCCAACTGAATTAATTCACCCGATGTATTTAAATATTCCGTAATAATAGCATCTTTCCGTTGATCGTCAGAGTGAAATGAATCCAAAAAATTTGAAAGAGTCTGATATTGAGCCGCAAAATTTTCTTTTGGTGGTGCCTCAAATTGATAGCCAGGTGGAACAATATGAGCCAATAAATCAAAACCATATCCATCCATTGAAAGATACTCATGAACATAGATGAACTCTTCATTATTTTCATTACCAAAATCAAATAATTCGGTTCGATTTCCACCATCAAACAGCGAATAGACCCCACTTTCGATTATCATCGCTGATACTTCAGCAGCTTTTTCCCAGTTTTTTCTATTCAGATGAAACCGACTCAGCATCCCAAGTGCAGCCCCCCATGTCGCTCTTCCAAATTCAGAGGCAGTAATTGGAAGATCTTCACTTGCAGCAAGAAGTTCGGTTTCAACAAACTCAGCAATCTCTTCTGAGCTAGCACGCGATGGACGGTCTTCTGGTGTTACATTTGATGAAGTTATTAATGGAACTGGACCAAAAAAGTTATATAAATATGTATAGTTTGCTGCCCGTAAAAACCTTGCTTCGGCAACAATTCTACGCTTTCTGTCTTCATTCATGTCAATATTCGGCACTTCATCAATCACAATGTTTGCTCTGCTAATAACATTATAAGAGGTGTTAAATGCCGTATTTAAAAACCCAAAACCTGAATCCCATGTAAAATCTTCAAGAGGTTGGGCTAATCCACGCAAGCCCCCTCCTCTTTGAATCATAAGATCCGTAGGCAATTCTTCCATAAGCCATGGATCCCTGGACCCAACATTCCTAATTGCATACACTGAGTTTAGCAGTGCAATAGCATCGGTTTCTGTTTGTAAAAAATTCTCTGGTCCTAATTGTGAATAAACATCTTCCTGCAAAATATCCTCACAACCAATCGCAAATAAGATGAATACAAATACTATTACCTTATATAATTTGAATTTCATAATAAAGATGTATTAAAAATTAATATTAAATCCCATTGTGAAAGTTTTGGCAAGTGGATAGGCATTATTATCCACCACAATATTACCACCTCCCAAAGAACTTACATCTGGGGTAAAGCCATCGTAACCTGTTATTGTTAACAAATTTGTACCTGCAACATATACACTTGCCGATCGCAATAAACCAGTTGGAGGCAGATTGTATCTCAACATCAAGTTTCTTAACCGAATAAATGAGGCGTCTTGCACCGCTCGGGTTGTTACATTCCCCCCATAAGATACATTCGGTGGTACAAAAGAAGGATGCTCATTTGTTGGGTTATCTGGCGTCCAACGATTCAGTAAGGGCTCTGCCAGTCTGTTTCTCCTGAAATCGATAGGATTTTCGGCTTCAATGATATTGATATTTAAAACATCATTTCCATAGCTTCCATAAATTGAAACATTTAAATCAAAGTTTTTGTACGAAAAGCTATTGTCTATACCGAAAGTAAAATCAGGAAAAGGGGAACCAATAATGGTTCTGTCAGCAGACGTGATTTGTCCATCTCCATTAACATCCCTATAAATTAATTCGCCCGGCTGTGCCTGTGGCTGAGGTGAGTTTGCAATATCATCACCTTCCTGAAATACTCCATCCACAATGTAACCAAAGAAGGAGTTCATTGGCTCACCTTCTCTGATGATGCTAAACTGTTGAGCAAAACCAATACCTCCTTGGATAATTTCAGGAAGATCTCCGATGTCCGTAACTTCATTCCGAACATGGCTGAAATTCAGAGATGTGGTCCAATTAAAATTTGCAGCTACTATATTGTGAGATGTTAATTCTAATTCAAACCCTGTATTCTTAACACTGCCAATATTTTGTAATGAACTACCAAATCCTGAGGTTATCGGAATCGGTAAATTCAGTAATAAGTCATCGGTATTTTGAACAAAGTAATCGAAGGCACCCCGAAACCTTCCACCAAGAAATTCTGCATCCAAACCAAGATTAAACTGTTCGGTTCTTTCCCATCTCAAGTCTGGATTCGGAATTTGGGCCGGTGCTATTGCCGTCCGTAAAGCCCCTCCCAAAACAGCATTACCAGCAAGTCCATATAACAACAGTGAATTATAATTTCCAATCTCTTGGTTACCGGTAATACCAAAACCAGCTCGTATTCGTAATTCACTGAAGATGTCCAATTCTGAGATAAAGTCTTCCTGACCAAGATTCCAGCCTAAAGAAAAAGATGGGAAATATCCGTATTGGTTGCCAGTACCAAACCTTGATGAACCATCAATTCGAAATGATGCGGTTAATAAATATTTATTGTCATATGAATAATTTAACCGGCTTAAATAGGACAGCAATTGGTTTTTATTTCTGAATGTTGATGCATTGTTATCTGCTGCATCACCAGCTTGAAGACTATTTGTTAAGAAAGCATCAGTAGCAAAACCTCTTGAATTTCCTCTTAGCCCATCATTGGAAAATTCTTCGTACGTCACACCAGCAAGAAAATTGACATTATGGACACCGGCAAAGTTTTCTACATAATTTAGTGTAGTTTCAATGACATGATTTGAGGAGTTGTTAATTGCCGCACTTGCAATACCTTGCTCTGCCGCACCTCTTCTTGTAAAACTTGGGTTGTAGGAATCTCTGCGAACTGTTCGCCTGTCACTACCAAAGCTTGCCCTGATTGTTAAATTATCTAAAAATTCAAACTGAGCAAAAATATTACCCTGTGTCCTGTTAGTCCTTGCAATATCATATAAGTTCGTCATTGCCACAGGGTTTTCTAAGTTACTCGTAGTAACATCCGTGAAATTCCCCTCGCTGTCGTAAACCTGAAAAGTAGGGTCCTGATTCAAAGCGGCATTTATAACACCCGCAAACTCGTTTGTTCCTGTTCCTTCTGCAGTAAAATTATCTTCAACAAGTGCAGTGCTCAGATTTATTCCATATGAAAACCTTTCAGTTTCATCCCGTCTCAAATTCACTCTGCCCTGATATCTTGTAATTCCTGAATTTTGAACTAAACCTTCCTGGTCATAATAATTAAGAGAGGCATAATATCGGGTATCTGATGTACCTCCGGAGATATTAAATTGATGACTTTGCATCGGCGCGCTATTACGAAAAATTTCGTCTTGCCAGTTCGTTCCTTCTCCCACTTGATTGATTTCATCAGGTGTAAACTCAGGTGATTCTCCTCGTGATTCCCTTAGCCCATTCAGCACACTCATGTATTCTTGTGCAGAAAGCATTTCCATTGTCCTATCAACCTGCTGGAAACCAATGTAAGTGTCATACCCAACCTCAAGAGCATCTCTCGAACCTTGTTTGGTTGTTATCAAAATCACTCCGTTAGCACCGCGTGATCCATATATGGCCGTAGCACTGGCATCTTTCAATATTTGGATATCCTGAATATCATTTGGATTTAATGAGTTTAGTGGATTTCTTTGATTTGAACCAGAAATACCGGCGGATCCAGGGCCAGGTGTTACATTACTGTTATTGATGGGCATCCCATCAATAACATATAATGGCTCATTCCCTGCAGTTAGTGATGTTGCTCCCCTGATTCGTATTCTTGAACCACCACCTGGCTCTGAACTTGCCTGTGTAATTTGAACACCAGCAGCTCTTCCTTGCAGCATTTGGTCAATTGATACAGGTGTCACATTTTGTGAACTGATTTGATCAGCATTCACGGATGCAATGGATCCGGTAATATCTGACCTTCGCTGAACTCCATACCCAACAACAACAAGATCATCAAGCTGTGCTATATCCGCTCTTAACTCGATATTTAATTCTGTCCTCCCATCAATTTCAACCACCAGTCTTTCATAACCGATGTAAGAAAAAACCAGGATTTCATCCAGACTTGGAACATCCAGCTCAAATCCACCATCTATATTCGTAGTTGTACCCGTTGTTGTTCCCTCAACCACAATATTCACCCCCGGAAGCGATTCCCCTGTTTCTGCATCCACAACGGTACCAGTAACCGTTTCCTGGTAAACATCCAAAATCTCCTCTGCATCGTTAGGAGCAATCC
>JAFIFB010000052.1 GCA_020832285.1 Balneolaceae bacterium | reverse complement strand
GCTGACCGCTGACCGCTGACCGCTGACCGCTGACCGCTGACCGCTGACCGCTGACCGCTGACCGCTGACCGCTAAATAAATCAAATCACATTCTCTGCCGTATCCAGCAGCCGGGCGACTTCACGTGCAATTTCTTCAGGTTCTCCTTCAAACTTTTTCCCCGGTTCACGGACAGGTTTTTCCTCATAGGACAGTATGGAAGTTTTCAGGGTATCGACTGAAACCTCCGATTCAAGATCATCTGCAGAGATGGTATCAACTGGTTTTCGTTTGGATTGCATGATCCCCTTGAGGCTGGGGATACGCGGATCATTCATATCGTTTGAGCATGTTACCAGTCCGGGTGAGGTTACTTCGATAATTTCCTGGCCGGTATCTCCCTGACGCTTTACGATCAGATGATTGTCTGATAGTTCAAGTCCAACTGCGTTGGTGGAGTATGGCAGTTTCAGCATTTCCGCCAGCATAGATCCGGTCAGTCCGGCATCGGTATCCTGAGACTGCTTTCCGCAGAAAATAAAGTTGTATTCTTTCTCCCTAAAAAAGGCAGTAAGAATTTTAGCGTAGGCGTACGAATCGAGTTGATTATCATTTTGTGTAATGATGTGTGTACCCTTATCGGCGCCCATCGCGAGGGTTTTTCGGATCGTTTCTTTTGCTTTTTCCGGACCGATCAGCACAACTTCTATTTCGCAGTTGTGGGCTTCTTTCAGAACAAGTGCTGCTTCAACTGCCGATGCATCATAAGCGTTCAATATATTTCGATCTGTATCCTGAATGAGCTGTCCGTCTTTGATCTGGAAAGGTGCATTTACATCCGGAACCTGCTTGATACAAATATAGAATTTCATACTTGATGGTTTGTTTTCTGTAGTTTAATCAATTTTATTTTCAATTGGCAAACTTGCAAAGTTTCTGGTTTTTTCATCCAAAATGATAAAAAATCAGGACAATTTCTGCCTGGCTTATGAAGTCACATAGTACGAGTGGAACCGCTTTTTTCTTCTATCTTCCAATATACAAAAGATGTTCTATAATATTTTGAAGCAGGAAAGAGATCTCTTATCTGCAAGTCCGGTTTTTTCATTTAACAACCTTATATTGCATGCCGTTTGTTCTAATTGAATTTTGATCTGCTTTGCCAAAAATATCCATTCGTCCAAAAATTCCGCCATTTACAAAAATGATCCTCATAGCAGGAGTCATTGCGCTGGGATTGTTCTGGACTGGCACGGTAGCTATTGAGGAGAGAATCATCACTTTGCGTTATTTTCTGTTCGGGCTCACTGCTTTGGCAGCATTTTCCACTCCCTATCTTCTGTTTCCGGATAAAAACGCAACAATTATTCAGCTCGGCAATCTTACCAGGCGATGGCTGAATTTTTATCTGCTGAAGAAACTTTTTGCCTTCACCTGGCCTGTTTTTCTGCTGCTTGCTGTGATGGCCCTGGGTGATCTGAACCGGCCATTTGATGATCTGACGCAGAAACTTTTCTACCTGCTCTCTTCACTTTTTCTATTTTCAGGTATCAGCCTTTACTCGATGGTCAAATATGTAAAATGTGGTCCCGATTCACAATTTTGGCAAGAATCGGAAAAGGGGCGAAAACTTCGGCAGCAGATGGCCGATTTTTTTAAATATCCCATCGATCCCGGTTCCATTCCAAGTCTCATCAATACGATTTTAGTTCTTCTGTTTGGTTCGGCTGCTATAATAGCAGGTACTCTGCTAAGTGACTGGTTTAATCCGGCTGCAGAAATGGCGATGATGTTTTTGATTTTATTATACGGTATTGGCAAAATTCAGAGACATTCGGATGAAGCTGTGAGGAATTACTACTCGACCAATGCATTTTTCCGTGAGTTTTTCGGTGCGAACCTGAAAGGAGAAGAAACCGCCAGCAGGAGGGAGGTGGAGCAGCTCTGGTGGGTTCCCGCCCGATGGAGGATGCATGTATGGCAGTTTCTGGTTCAATCTGACCGTAAAATTCCTGCCGGACGTGTTGTAGCGGCAGGACACCTGCTGGTTCTGTTTATAGCCTATCAACGGCCCGACCCTGAATTTCTGACGATAACATGGCTGATTTATGCTCTGTTGCATCATTTACTCATGCTGCTAACGTTTCAGCCCGAATTTGCGCCTGCCTGGCTGATGCGATGGATTGATTCTTCTTCAGCCTGGTTTTTCAGTCGTTTCTGGATGCAGCTCCGATGGGTAATTCCGCTTCTGCTGGGGATGAATGTACAGTATTTTCTGTTTGGTATGCCCGGTTTCGAAAGCCAGGGGGTTGTTATCGCGATCTACCTGGTTGCGGCGATGATTGTATCTGCCATTGGAGTGTCCAAAATCACAAAAGAAATAAAATCGTAACATGCTTGAGATTAAGAATCTGACCAAACAATATAAGGCCGGTAAACCGATATTTTCGAACATTTCAAAAGTGTGCAAAGCGGGCACCGGTATAGGTCTGGTGGGACCAAATGGATCAGGCAAAACTACATTTCTGAGAATTTTATCTGTGAATTCTTTCCCGACAAGTGGGAAGGTAGTGTTTAACGGGTCGGATATTCATCAGTCACCTTCAGAGTATTTAAAAAAAGTTGGGCTGGTACATGACGAAGAGTCCCTGCCGCAGCACCTCACAGCTTTGGAACTGCTCGAATGGATTTTACGCAGCCGTAAGATTTGGGATGAGAAGGGTTCAGAAAAAATCAATCACCTGCTGGATGAATTGGCTCTGGCTGAGCGGGATGAACCGATCGGAACCTACTCTACAGGAATGAAGAAAAAAACACAAATTGCTTCGGCTTTTATTGTTGAGCCGAATTTACTCATTATGGACGAACCCCTTCGCGGCCTTGATGAAGCAACACGGAATGTCGTGATGAAAATGATCGCAGATTCAAAAAAGACAAAGAATACTCTTATATTTATGGCCTCTCATTCCATGAGGTCACTGAACGGATTATTTGATGAGATTATGGAATTCCCTCTGAAATGACCTGTTTTATTATCAGCTCACGAACCCTGAAAACTATATATCACGATACACCCCCCGATGTCTGAAATCATATTACCCGAAGTAGAACTCAATATTTATTCGCCTAAATCTCCTGTGGAGGTGAAGGTGGTAGAAAATTATGTAGTTACCAAAGAATCTAGCCCGAATTTTGTCCGGCATATTACGTTTGATGTATCTGGTACGGAACTGGTGGAACGTGTAAGAGTGGGCCAGTCGGTAGGAATTCTTCCTCCGGGAACCGATTCAAGAGGAAAAGCTCACAAATTGCGCCTCTATTCGATCTCATCTCCAACCTCAGGCGAACGAGGCGAAAAACATCTGATTTCAACTACAGTAAAGCGAACCATTGAAGAGTTTGAAGAGAAAATTTATCTCGGTGTTGCTTCCAACTATCTTGCCGATTTAAAGCCTGGAGACACCGTGAAAATGACTGGTCCAAGCGGCCGCCGCTTCCTGCTTCCCGAAAATTCCCGTGATTTCAACTATCTCTTTTTTGCTACGGGTACCGGAATTGCACCTTTCAGGGGGATGATTCAGGAGCTATTCGAGAGTGATTACAAAAATGATTGTGTGCTCGTATTTGGATGTCCCTACCGAACAGATCTGCTCTATTCCGATTACTTTGAAGAGATGGACCAGCAAAACGACAATTTTCACTATATCAAGTGTATTTCGCGTGAAGCCCGCCGGAAAGATGGCTCAAAATATTACGTACAAACTGCCCTTGAAGATCATTCGAAGTTTCTTTTTCCCATTCTCGAGAAAGAAAACACACTGATTTACATTTGCGGAATGAAAGGCATGGAAACCGGGATTTATCTCGAACTGCTGCAACAAAAGCTGGAGGGATACCTTGAGATCAGAAAAGAGCTTCCAAAAGACCTGAATGATATTCCTCATGATAAAATGAAAAGGTTTGTGAAGCCGGCAAATCGTACTTTTGAGGAGGTATATTAAACTTTTTGGGCTTTATGAGGCGCTTCAGTAATTCGTTCTTTGTTTAACTCAACTTTCCGAAACACCTTAAAACCCTGATGTAAAATAAGTACTTCGGGAATTTTTGTGGGTAAATTGATATGATTACCCCTGAATCTTCACCACTTTATAAGGGGATTTTAGTTATCTCAAGAATAACTACAACTACCCACAATAATTCCTGCGGAACCTATAAAATCAATATTCGGACGTCGGGTTTTAGCAGTTAGTTTTGTGGAAAATAAACTATAAGAATTTCAGGGAGAAACATTATGCAGGAATAAAACATATGGTCGTCCCCCAAGGGCATTCTTTGAAGATGGTCTCCACGGCTTTCCAATGATATCGAGCTTGCCATTACCTGTTATATCCCCAGCTACAATTTCGTGGCCGCCTAAATTTATATCCGCGATCACGTGCTCTCGCCAGGAAAGTAATCCATCATATGAAGGTCCTAAGTTTTCCCATAGAAAATAACGCGGATTCTCATTGCCATCTACCCCGGGACGTGCAAAGTCCAAATCCATTTCTGCCGTAACCACATCAGGCAGGTTATTGCCATTGAAATCACCAACGAAAAGTGAATGCATGCCTCCCATCACCCGATCGCGTCCGGCGATTAGGTGTCTTCTCCACTTCACCGTTCCATTTTCTGTCTCACCGAGATTTTCCATCCACCAAATACTTCCTCCTCTTACTTCAGCGTCACATTGTACCACATCGTTTCGTCCGTTCCCGTTGATGTCTGCGACCCAGGTTTTTGTTCCATTTGCCCAGTCAGGAAGGCCATTCAGTGCACCAGGAAGTAGTGTCTTGATTGTACCCAGTTTATGTTTACGCCACTCGGTTCCATCTCCTGTAACATTTTCAAACCACACATCTGCCCGAACTACATCGGTGTACCCATTTCCGTTTATATCTCCAAAACCCATCGGTGAAATACCACCATGGACAGCTTCACCAATATCATGGCGAACCCAGGGTTCAGTCGGGTCATCAGGAATTTGATACCAGCGCAGATTTGTCTGATCACTCATTGTGATCAGATCCAGGCGGCCATTTCCATTAATGTCATGCACCTCCAGATCATGGATTCCGGGGTTGTCCTCTTCATATATAATTTTCTCAAATGGCTCATTTAAATCCCCGGAATTGCGATACCATGCAGTACCCGATACAATATCTCCCAAACCATTACCGGTAATGTCGAGTGTTGTTCCTCCCACATCCGTTGGAGGCTCTTCACCTACTGAGTATCGCGTCCATCTGCCCGGTATCTCATATTTGTACACGTATATTACATTATTGACACGATCTCGCGCGCCCATAATAAACTCAAGCTGTCCATCTCCGTCCATATCGAACAGAGAGGTTTGAGCCCAGGAACCCCCAATTAGTTCATCATCAATAACGTGAGCGTTAAAGTTAAAAGTAGTTTGAGGGCTATGTTTAAAAGGAGAATCTACCAGCTCGTTTTCTTGCGCCTGAATAGTAAGTGTCACACCAGGAATAATAAAAAGTAAACAAATGCAGCATTTCATCTGTATAGAAAATCTGATCATTCTGGATCTGATGAAATCTGAAACTTTTAAAAGATCAAATTTTAAAAAAAAGCAATACAACTTCGAATGATCTGTTCTGCCGGGTAATTTACTTTTTAAAGATTTTGTATTAATCATAATTAATGCCTGATTTCGATTAAACCAGATAATCTTATTGAGGTTATTTTTAAGATCAACTGTCTCATTTCTGCTTTTTATTCAAATTTACATGTCAAACATCCGCTCGAATTACCACAATATTATAGATCGGATTGAACAATAATATCCACCTCAGCCGATCTATATAATTCTTCTCCTGCTTCATTTCTGACCACTGCCTGGAAATCATAAATCCCCGGTTCATCAGGTTCCCAGCTGAGTCTCAGCCGAATCCCATTGTCAAGTTCAGCTATCTGCTCATTATTGGCCAATACTACTATAGTTGATGCTTCTGATTCTTCAGTATATAAGTGTGAAAGGTTAATCTCGATGGACTGTCTCGGACGAAAAATCTCCCCATCATGTGGATAATTGATCGTGATCGAATTAAATTCGAGAGATTCCAAATCAATTTGAAATCCGGGAGTGGTTACTTGACGATACATCTCATAAACCTCCGGATCATCTTCTATACCATGGAATTGAAAGGGAAAGTACTGATTTCTCAACATTCCCATGTACCCCCAGCTGCTGCCATTCTTTACAGCTATTGCCTGGGCAGCAGCTCCTTCAGTGCCCAGTTTATCATCCTCGTTACAGACGATTGGTTTCCCATATTTTTTTACATCATTAATTCTGCTTTCATAAAGGTCGAGTGAGGTTGTATTGAAGTGAATTAACAGAAAATCAGCAGCTCTTGCAAGTTCATCATGGTATGTACCATTACCCATTCCACTGGTACTTACCAAAAGTTCCGGATTTAGCTGCTTTGCCAGCCGGATAAGTTCAACCTGTCCTTCTTCACTTATAAGCCACTCACCATCGGACCAGTTTCGAAATCCGCCATGCCGGTATTCATTCGACACTTCAAGAACAACATTTGTGAATCCTTTCTCAGTGATCCAGTTTACTGTATTCTCCAAAGCATTTTTGATACTCTCTTTCCCCGTAAGAGCGTAGTCGTGGGAATGCTGACGCTGATAGAAAAGAGATAGTATTATTGCTGCATTATTCTTATCAGAAGCTCTTATAACCCTTTCAGCCCTCTTCATATAGTCACTCCTAAGTGAACCGTCGGCATTGAATGCAGTATTTATGGCTCCTTCGTACCCGGGCATACCTCCCTGAAGTGATATGGTAAATGCGTTAACACCACTGGAAACATATTCGGGAATTTTCTCAATAAAAGACTCTGTATTAGCCTCCGGGTCAAAATCATCCGTACGTTTTGCCAGCTCCGGTCCACGGTCCTCATACACGGTATTCACCATCCGAACATTCATCAACAACCCTTCAGCCGGAGAGCCGGGATTAATAATCTGATTGTTGAAATACCATTTATCTCCAATGATAGAAACAGAAGTTTGAAAACTGTTCTCATTTAAATTCATGCAGCCGGCTGCAAATAATGTGGTGAGAAACACAATTATATATGGGAGTTGATTTAGCAGCTTACCGAACAATCCTTTGTTATCATTGACTTTTTTCATTGGCTTTGAACATTTTGTATTGTGCAGATATTTATTTCATTTCATAATGTCGACCATTCTGCCCGAAAATCAAATAAACCATTGAATCTACTGCTGTGTTGATTTAAAACCGGTATTCAAGATACCGGGAAGCTAATAGAGGTTGTTCTGTACTATTTAAACGGCAGCACAACCAACTGGCAGGGAGATGTTATTCTTCCATAAATGTGAGATCCCTCATTATATCCCAGATAAAGGATACACCCGGATCGCCTGCTGTTCCAGAACCGCCTTTGTCGAAGCGGGGCCAGCCGGGTTCATCCGCTTTTTGATGCCAGGCCGCATGCCAAAACCAGTATCCTCCTGCTTCATAGGTTTCCCTGGCATGGGCAATTGCCTCGGTCCGGTAATCGTCCACTTCCTGATAGGGCCGATCTCCTTCGTCGAAAACACCAGGAAGATTGTAGCTTTCCCCGCGCACATATTCAATAGACACATTTCCACTGGCAGGTGGATTGATCTCCGGAATTCTTCCCCATGTATCAGAGTAGAATCCGTCATTGGCTCCCGATTCGTGGCTTACATAAACAATCCGGTCCGGATCCGTTTGCCTTGCAAGCTCATATAATTCTGCATGGCCTTCTGCGGTTGTCAGAAGTTCCTGGTCAAAACCGCCATGATAGGGTTCATTGATAACATGAACCCATGCGTGAGGCCAGGGTTTGAGCAACTCAATGGTGTTGACAACAGCATTTCGTACGGCATCCCCATTCTTCAGTTCCTGGTCTCGGCCCCTGTAGAATAGCATCACAACAGGAACCATCTTTTTGTGAGCCATTTCATCCAACAATTGAACGAGGCGTGCAGATACCACACTGTCAAGAGTTCCATCCTGATTAAAACCATTGAACGCCGAGTTGCCACCTTCGGTATAGCGGCCGCCCTGAATCGTAACGGCAATACTTTGCATGCCGTGGGCCTTAATATCGCCGAATGAGTTAATAAGGCGTTCTGTGATTTCATCACTCTGCAGCGCATTGGCTGCCCGCAGGCCAAATTGGGAGATCGGTTCACCATTAAGTTGAAAAACGTTGTTCTCCCGAGTTAGTACAGGCCGCTCGTCATCCGCTGTTGGTAGCGAACAACCAGCAAGCGTGATGCAGACTATAAAAATTATAACAAGTAATTTAGCATTTGGAAAAGCTGAGTGCCATATATAATGGTTACCTAAATTCAAGCCTTTCGCCATTTTTCCAGTTCCATGCGGATTGTGAATCAATTTTAGAAACTGAGGTACCATAATAATTATTGGCGTTTTTAAGGATGCAAAGCTTAAACCTGAGTCGTTCACAAATTATTATTGAAAGGATCTTAAAGTCAGTTCAGTAATAACTTTTAATTTTTAAGTGTAATCAACATTTAATTTCAAGTATTCGTTGGTGAATAATTCAGGTAAAATAAGCTGGCTTTAATACTTCGGTGAGTTCCTTATGATTTCTGGTTTATCCTTCTGAAAACAGGATAGTATTCCTGTTAAGATTCTCCAAAGGAGATTTATTTGCAAGAGTTTTTTAAAAAATGCGGGAATGGACCAGCAAACCGTTGTGCGATTTACTCTCTGTGTTCAATCGTGGGAATTCCGTCGAGCGTAACAAATTTGTAGGGCAGGATTTTCCCGCCAAACTTTTCAGTATATACCTGAGTGAAAACGGCTCCGAGCAGAATAATGAGTACGTTGTAATATACCCAGATCACAAAAATAATGAGTGAACCGGCCGCACGGTAGGTCGCATCAATACCGGCAGTGGAGAAGTAGAAACCGATTAAATACTTACCAAGAAGAAAGAGAAGAGTGGTGACACATGCACCTACAACTACATCTATCCAGCGTGCGTGGACATCGGGCAGTATTTTAAAGATTAATGTAAAAGCAAGAACGGCAAATGCGAGGGTCCCGGCCTGATTCATATATATGAAAAAATCGATCTCAAAATCGGGCAGATTCTCCATGAATATGCTTCCTACAACACCAAGAGCAGCTTCTGTAATCAGTGACAGGATCAGCAGAAAGCTGATAAGCAAAATCATTCCAAAAGAGAGAAGCCGGTTTAGCAGAAATTTCCATACGGACTTCATTTTCACTTCTCTGACATTCCAGATTCGGTCGAGTGCAATTTTTAGTTGACTGATGACTGTAGTGGCTCCAAAAGCAATCGCAATAACCGCAATGATTGTGGTGAATATTCCGGCACCACCTTCAGCACTCTCCGAAAAGTATTCACTCATGTTATGTATGGTAGCATCATCCAGGAAATCTCCGGCAATAAACTGAATCTGGTCGATGATTATCTCTTCACTTAAAAACAACCCGCCCAACGATACGACCAAAACCAAAAGTGGTGCAATGGAAAAGATCGTGTAAAAGGCGATGGCCGCTCCAAAGGTAAAAATTTCATCATCCCCCGCTTTATTGAACGTGGATATGAGCAGTTCCCAAATGTCTTTTAAAATAACTTTCATGCGCTAAAAATCTGTTCAAGAGTGTGATCGATCTCTTCTTTCGTATTGTAAAAGTGGGGTGATATCCTAATCAGTCCTTCCCTGGAGGAAATCATAATCTCCTTTTTACGAAGATGCTGAACAATCGTTTCCGTATCAAATTTTCCATCAATCGCAAATGTCACAATGCCAGCACGCTTGCCGGATATGCCGGGCGTGAGAATTTGCAACCTGCTATGCTCGTTCAAACGTTGAATCAGATAAGTTACAAGTTCTTCAATCTCGCTGCTGATTAGGTCGATACCGATATCAAGAAACATCTTCATGGCGGCATTCATCCCGGTTAGGCCGATGATATTATAGGTGCCAGTTTCAAGATGTTGGGGAAGGGGCTTCCAGGGCTGGTCGAACTGCCGCAGCTGCCAGGGGTCTTCCACCGAAAGCCAGCCCGTTTTCGCTGGTGTTACAAACGGTTCGATCCGTTCTGAAATGTATAGAAATCCGGTTCCCATTGGGCTCATCAGCCATTTATGTCCACCGGTTGCCAGTACGTCAATGTTACATGACTGTACGTTGATGTCAGTGGCTCCGAGTCCCTGGATGCCATCAACCACAAAGAAAATGTTGTTACGGCGACAAAGTTCGCCTATCGCTTCCAGGTCGGCTTTGAATCCGCTTAGATACTGAACGGCACTGATACTCAGCATTTTTGTTCGGTTGGTAATGGCGTCTTCTAATTTTTCCGGTGGAAGAATCCCGTTCTCTTCGGGAGAGACATACACCATGCGCACACCCCGTTTTCCAAGAATGCGAAACGGTTGGATGTTGGATGGAAATTCTTCGGTGTTGAGAATAATTTCATCTCCTTGTTTCCAGGTAAATCCTTCAGCGATGGCGGAGAGCCCCTCTGAGGTGTTGCCAGTAAAGGTGATTCGGTCAGGCCCGGGTGCATGAATGAAGCGACTGATATTCTTGCGAACCTCTTTCACAGTTTCCATCCAATTCTCGAAATGCTCAACGGGGCCTGAGTTTCGCTCTTCGATAAACATTTGTAATGCCCTCCTCACCAATTCTGACATAGGGGATATGGACGCATGATTCATGTAAATTTGCCCCCTATCGGTGTGGGGGAAAAAGGATCGGTAGATTTTTTTTGAGTTCGCTTCGATATTGTTATCAGGCATAAAAATTATTTATTAACTCTCAATTTGAGTAATTCCGGCACTTACAACAAATTTCATGGCATCTGCAGGATTAACATCAAGCGAGGTTACACGGTTCGATTCCACAAGAAAAAGATTCCCGCTGAAATTGTAGGAATGCGGACAATAAACGGCAACCCGGTTTTCAATGTTTAACAGACTGAGATCGTGCTCAGTAATAAAGCCGATCCGATCAACACCATCCACAAGTGTGACGAGTACCGGCTGGTTGAATTTTTTCTTTTCCCCGACAAACGCTTCGGTAAAATCTTTGAAAGCCGTGTATATAATTTTAACCAGAGGAGTTCGGGCCATCAATTTTTCGAAATAGGTAAAAACAGGTTTAGAGATCGCCCAGGTTACTGCAAAACCCAGAAAAACGATCAGAAAAAAGGCAGAAACGATTCCAAGACCCGGAATCTGAATGGAAAGCCAGGAGAACAGAAGTGTGTGAAGGGTATGATCGGCCCAGTTTACAAACACAACAATAATGTAGATGGTAACAAAAATCGGGAAGACAAAGAGCAGTCCACGAAAGAAATAGTTGAAAATGAGTTTCATAATCGAAGCAATAGTTTCCGGTTCAAACAGACTAAAGATACAGAACTATTTGAACCGGACGAATGGAATCAATTGAAAACAACAAACCATGTGAGGATAAAGACAATTTTCCCTATTTTACCAAGCTGTTAGAAAAAACATTACAGAATTTAAAACTCCTCATGTCTTCCAAAACATCTGACCAGATACGAAATGAATTTCTCGATTTTTTCAGGGAAAAAGATCATCTGATTGTGGATAGTGCACCTGTAGTGCCGAAAGATGATCCCACACTTCTTTTCACCAATGCCGGGATGAACCAGTTTAAAGCAGTTTTCCTGGGTGAACAGGAGGGGCTAAAGGAAGATGGAACGCTTTGGAAGCGAGCTGCCGATACGCAAAAATGTATCCGGGTGAGCGGTAAACATAATGACCTTGAAGAAGTGGGTCATGATACCTATCACCATACCCTGTTCGAAATGCTGGGGAACTGGTCGTTCGGCGATTATTTTAAAGCTGAAGCTATTGAGTGGGCATGGGAGCTGCTGGTAGATCGCTGGGGACTGGAACCTGACCGTCTTTACGCAACTGTTTTTGAAGGAAATGAAGAGGAAGGCCTGCCGATAGATCAGGAGGCGATAGACCTTTGGAAGGAAAAAACTTCGATTCCGCACGATCATATCCTGGCATTCGACAAAAAAGATAATTTTTGGGAGATGGGCGAGACCGGTCCCTGCGGCCCCTGCTCAGAAGTTCATATCGACCTGCGTCCCGATGAAGAGCGAAAAAAAGAGCCGGGAGCCAAACTGGTAAATATGGACGATCCCCGTGTGATGGAGATCTGGAACCTGGTTTTTATCCAGTTTAACCGCAAAGCCGATGGTTCTCTCGAAAA
The DNA here is from genome assembly GCA_020832285.1 of Balneolaceae bacterium. GTDB lineage: Bacteria > Bacteroidota > Rhodothermia > Balneolales > Balneolaceae > Rhodohalobacter. The sequence goes on along the minus strand of JAFIFB010000052.1, from coordinate 93,091 downwards.
ACTTCCCGCTCAGCACGTGGATACGGGAATGGGCTTTGAACGGATTTGTGCAGTGCTTCAAGGAAAAACTTCCAATTACGATACCGATTTATTCCAGCCAATACTCAAAAAAATAGGCGAGATTTCTGGTAAAAATTATGGTGATGATGAGGAGATCGATATCGCCATGCGCGTCATAGCCGACCATATCAGGGCGGTTAGTTTTGCTATTGCTGATGGTGCATCTCCTTCGAATGAAAGCCGGGGATATGTGATTCGCAGAATCCTGAGAAGAGCTGTCCGCTATGGGTGGGATCGTCTTGGCTTTAAAAAACCGTTTTTAACACAACTTGTTCCTGTTCTTGCCGATCAGTTCAAGGCTGTTTTTCCGGAATTGGAAGCTCAGAAAGAGTATGTGCAAAATGTGATCCTTGCCGAGGAGAAAAGCTTTTTGAATACATTGGGACAGGGGATCCAGCTTTTTAATGAGATGATTGAAGGAAATAACGAGATATCTGGTGAAGATGCATTTAAACTTCACGATACATACGGTTTCCCGATTGACCTGACCCAGCTCATGGCTCGTGAAAAGGGAATTGATGTAGATGAGGAAGGCTTTAAGAAACTGATGCAGGAACAAAAAAAGCGTGCACGTGCTGCCGGAAAATTTACAGGGCATGGTGCAGCCGAACTTAACTGGAATGTTTTATCTGAAGGTGACTTCGAATTTACTGGCTATGATGAACTTGAATGCGAAGTCACCATTCGTGCTTCATCTGAGCTGGATGGAAAGCATCTGATCATTTTGAACCGAAGTCCTTTTTATGCTGAGGCTGGCGGGCAGGTTGCTGATACTGGTGTGATAGAAAAAAACGGAAACAATATCAACGTAACCGATGTTCAAAAAACGGGCGATGGCTATGTTCATTTTACAGATCAGATTCCGGTAGATCTGACCGGAACATGGATTGCAAGAGTGGATGCGGCGCGGCGGCGGGAGATTGAAAAACATCATACCGCGACACACATCATGCATGCCGCACTTCGTGAAACGCTTGGCAATCATGTGGCTCAGAAAGGATCTCTCGTAACACACGACCGTCTGCGTTTTGATTTCTCTCACTTTGAAGCCGTTACACCTGATGAACTGGCAGAAATTGAACAGCGTGTTAATGAAAAAATTCAGGAGAATCTTCCTCTGCTGGAGGAGCGTTCGGTATCCATTGATGAGGCCAAAAACCGGGGAGCGATGATGCTATTCGGTGAAAAATATGGAGACCGCGTTCGTGTGATCACGTTTGATCCTGACTATTCTGTGGAACTTTGCGGTGGAACACATGTGAATGCAACTGGAAAGATCGGTTATTTTCGTTTTTTGAATGAAACCTCTGTCGCTGCCGGAATTCGCCGGGTGGAAGCTGTAACAGGCAGGGCGGCAGACCATCTGCTAAGGGCAGAAAAGGAACTCGTAGATGGAGTGAAATCTGTTTTGGGTAACCAGAAAGACCCGCTTAAGACCCTCCGGGAACTGGTTGATAAAAACAAAGCACTTGAAAAAGAGCTTAGAGGTTTGCAGCAGGAACAGGCTGCCGGTCAGCTCGACGACATCTTAAAGAACGGGCGGGAAGTGGCAGGGGTCCGCTTATTCACTGGGAAAGTGGAGGGCGCTGAAATGGAGAATCTCAAGCAGATGGGCTATGAGGCTCTTCAAAAATCAAACAATAACAGTGTAGTTGTTCTGGCTACTGCTGATCTGGATGAGGGCAAAGTGTACCTGATGGCTGCTATTACGGAAGACCTTAATAAAAAGGGTTTAAAGGCTGGCCAGCTTGTATCCATACTCGGCAGAGTTGTTGGAGGGGGAGGCGGAGGACAGCCTAATCTTGCCACTGCAGGCGGACGATATCCCGAGAAAATTGATGAGGCATTAAAAACTGCTTCCGAATGGATTATGAGCAACCTGTCATAAAGAATAAGCTGGAAAAACAGATAAAAAAATCTGCACCATTTTACTATAGGTAAAGTACAGGTTCTGATCATTTTATAAAGTTGCAAAATGGTGTTCAACCTTACAGTTTAAATCGATTTGCAGTTACAAATTGTAAATTCGTCAGGTTATAAACCTGTAATCTTCTGAAATTTTGGGTATATTTTCAGACTAATCTGAATTTGAAAAGAACGTTTTATCGTAATTATGGCGAAAAATAAGCAAGAAGCTGTGTTTACACCAATCGGGCAGAATCACAGCAAAAACGGTAAATTTGAAAAATCGGTTGATCTTCCGCCGGCTACAAGAAAAAAGCATACAACGCTGGGCCTATCCGATGATGATGTAGTAGAAATGTTCCGGCTGATGTACTTGCAGAGACGATTTGAAGAGCGCGCGATGCAGATGTATCAAAAAGGAAAGTTTGGGGGATTTCTGCATCTCTATATAGGCCAGGAAGCGGTATCAACAGGTACTGTTTTTGCCCTGAATGATGATGATGATATAATTACAGCATATCGTGACCATGGCTGGGGACTGGTTCGAGGAATTTCTGCCCGGGAAGGAATGGCAGAGCTTTTTGGAAAAGCAACCGGTTGTTCAAAAGGAAAAGGGGGTTCTATGCATTTCGCCAACACAGAGCAGCATTTTTGGGGTGGATACGGTATTGTAGGTGGCCACATACCTATCGGCGGTGGTCTTGCTTTTGCCAACAAGTATCTCGATAACGGTCAGATTTCAACCTGCTTTTTTGGTGACGGTGCTGTAGACCAGGGCTCTTTGCATGAAACCATGAACATGGCTCAGCTTTGGAAGCTGCCGGTTGTTTTTGTAGTGGAAAACAATGGTTACTCAATGGGTACGGCAGTGAAACGCCACACAGTGGGAGAAATTTATGAAAGAGCCAAGGGATACGGAATGAAACATGCCTGTTTCAATGGAATGGATGCTCTTACGGTGTATGAAAATATGAAAGAAATAGCCGATGAAGTTCGTGAAGACAGCGAACCATATTTTGTGGAAATTCGCACGTACCGCTATCGCGGGCACTCCATGTCAGACCCCCAGAAATACCGAACCAAGGAAGAGTTGGAAGAGTTTCAGAAAACAGATCCTGTTGAACGGATAAGACAATACCTGCTTGATAAGGATGTATTGGAAGAAAGTGATATTGAAGAGATCGAAAACAAGATTGAAGAAGAAGTACTCGATGCGATTGATTATGCCGAAGAATCTCCATCCCCGGAACCGGAAGAACTTTACGAAGATATGTTTGCGGGAACTCCATACTTTCACGACAAGAAATAAAACTTTTCCTAACTAACGTAACATTTTAATTTAAATAAACTTAGAATGGCAGTATTACAATTCAGAGAAGCACTTCGCGATGCAATTGATGAAGAAATGGCCCGCGATGAAATGGTATTTATCATGGGTGAGGAAGTTGCCGAATATAATGGGGCTTATAAAGTTACGGAAGGCCTTCTCGACAAATACGGTTTTAAGAGAGTAATTGACACACCGATTTCAGAGCTTGGTTTTTCAGGTATTGGTGTTGGTGCAGCCATGAAAGGACTGCGCCCGATTGTAGAGTTTATGACTTTCAATTTTGCTGTATTGGCAGCAGATCAAATTATCAACCACGCTTCAAAAGTTCGATACATGCTGGGCGGGCAGGCCAGTGTTCCGATTGTTTTCAGAGGGCCCAATGCTTCCGCAGGGCAGCTTGGTGCAACCCATTCTGTTGCCTACGACTCGATGTATGCTCACTTTCCAGGCCTTTCAGTTATTTATCCCTCAGAACCGGATGATGCCAAAGGCCTGCTTAAATCAGCTATTCGAAGTGAAGACCCGGTTCTGTTCATGGAGTCAGAGCAGATGTACGGTTTGAAAGGGGAAGTATCCGAAGAAGACGATTACATTATCCCTATCGGGAAAGGAAAAATAAAGCGTGAAGGAGACGATGTTACCATTATTGCTTCCGGTAAAATGTACCACGTGGTGAAGCAGGCTGCTGAACAACTCGCCAAGGATGGTGTGGAAGCCGAGGTGATTGACCCAAGAACTATTAAACCATTTGATATTGAAATGGTGATCGAATCGGTAAAAAAAACCAACCGTTGTGTGATTGTGGATGAAGCCCATCCTTTTGGAGGTTTAGCTGCCGAAGCCGGATTTTTAATTCAGCGAGAGGCTTTCGATTACCTGGATGCACCGGTTCAGCGTGTAACATTACCCGATGTTTGTGCACCGTTTGCAAAAAATCTGTTCGACATCTGGCTGCCCGATGCCAAACAGGTGATTGAAGCGGTGAATACTGTTACCTATCGAAACTGATTTTTCTGAGATTTGAATGGACATAAGATATTCAGGTGTTGACTATATGATTTTCTTGTTTCACTTTTGCCTTTTCAATTATCACTCCTTATTGTTCTGTACAGATTTTACAATTAACCATTCGACATTAAATTCCGAAGAAACACAATAATATGGCCGAAAAAATTGAGATGCCCAAGCTTAGCGACACCATGGAAGAAGGGGTGATTGCCAAGTGGAATGTTAAAGAAGGGGACAAAGTAAACTCAGGTGATGTGATTGCCGAAGTGGAAACTGACAAAGCTACTATGGAAGTAGAGGTTTTTGACAGTGGAACCGTTTTGAAAATTCTTGTTTCGGAAGGAGATGCTGTTCCTTTAGGCGGAACAATGGCCATTATCGGCGAAGAGGGTGAAGATATCAGTGATCTATTGGATGGCGATGAGACATCTGCCGATGGAAAAGAGAAAGCGGAAGTGAAAGAGGAAAAATCATCAGATAAATCGGAAAAAGAAGAGAAAAAAGATGATTCATTTGATCCGATACTGGAAGATGTAAACGGAAAAGAAAGTGAGCCAGAAGCAGACACTTCGAATGATGAAAGAATTAAGGCTTCACCCCTTGCAAAAAAAATGGCTGAAGAAAAGGGAATCAACCTGAAAAGTGTGAAGGGTTCCGGTCCTGAAGGCAGAATTGTCAAGCACGATATTGAAAATTATAAACCTGAAGCCAAGAAACCGGCTGCTGCCGTATCATTTGATTCTGAAGAGTCGGAAGATATTAAAATTTCGCAGATGCGAAAAACCATTGCGCGCCGGCTTTCAGAAAGTAAATTCACCAATCCACACTTTTACGAAACGATAGATATCGACATGGAGCCTGCTATTCAGGCACGTACAGCCCTTAACGAAGTGAGCGATGTGAAGATCAGTTTTAACGATATTGTGGTGAAAGCATGCGCAGCTGCATTGAGACGGCACCCCGCTGTCAATTCATCATGGCTGGATGACGTGATTCGTAAACATGGTGATGTTCATGTTGCCGTAGCTGTGGCAATTGACGAAGGTTTGATGACACCCGTGATACGCCATACAGATAAAAAGAATCTTCGTCAAATTTCTGCTGAAACAAGAGAACTGGCCGGACTGGCCCGAGACAGAAAACTTCAGCCCGAGCAGATGGAAGGGAGTACATTTACCATCAGTAATCTTGGGATGTTTGGCATTGAAGAATTTACGGCAATTATTAATCCTCCGAATGCATGTATTCTTGCAGTAGGTGCCATAAGGGATGTACCTGTGGTAAAAAACGGTGAAGTAGTACCGGGCAAACGAATGAAAGTAACGCTTTCCAGTGATCACCGTGTGGTTGACGGAGCCAAAGCCGCAGATTTTCTGAACACGTTACGCCAGATGCTCGAAAATCCGCTTACGATGCTTCTCTGAGTGAATTGCTGAAACTTGTATATAAATTGACCTATTAAAAAGGCTTGTATCAGAATTACTGACAGGCCTTTTTTTAAGTCGTCCGTAGTATATAGATTCACTGGGATAGAAGTGCTTAATCTGGCCTCTGAAAGTAAGTTTGTACTGTGTCCGTAGACATGCTCCCGAAAATGCCAATTCCTCCATCCATATTATAAATCAGGTTATGGATCTCTCCGGGAGTAAATGTGACATCTCCTCCAAGCTGAGCCTGTTGTGAACGGGCGATATCATGGAGATTGGAATCAATTAAATTTGCCACAATTAAATTCCCTTCAAAAAATGCGACTCCAAGCCAGGGAAATCGGAATGTAATCGTTCCATCCTCATTTTCAATAAAGTTCCCTTCATTGATCAGACCAGTTGAGTTCACTGAAAAGTCACTTATTTGATCATCCTGCTCATCATCATTGATAATTGACCTGTAGAAGGGGGTAAGGTTATCAATGTATGGCTGCAGTGCAATGGCACTCAAAACGTATACATTTTGATCATGTACTTTTTGATGCGGAGATAAGTTGATTTCAAGTCTTTCATAAGCCTGGTAGATCAATGTATCGGGAATTTCACGTGAAATTTCAATTTGGTCCGGTACGGTTGTTACAGCAGTGATAACTTCCTGGCGATTATTGAAATCCACATCAAGGCGATAAGTTCGTTTGGGTATGACAAGATGCAGAGGCAATACGGGCAGGTAAATTCCCTCCCGTTCGGATGGTACATATTCAAAAACAGCTTCATCTTCACCGTTTTCATCAAGCAGAACTACTTGAACATTTGCATCAGTAATTGCGGCGTCAAAAAAATTAAATACTTCATTTGTGGACGTGGTAGTGTTAATACGAACTTCATCAAGAGGCCTGTCTGCAATCAGATAACTTTCAACAAAAACATATTCATTGAAATCATCCTCAACGGGAGGCTCGCAGGCAGCAAAAAAAAGAAACGTGATGAGGAGTGGTGATAAATTTCTGGATGTCATCTTATCAAAAATTTAACGTATAAGCAATTGAAGGGATAACCGGCAACAGTGTGATGTCTTGCCTTTTCACAGGGTTTTGATCAAAGTCGTAATTGTAAAACCAGATATTTCTGCGTGAATATACATTTATGACCTGAAGCTGCCACTCTGCATCACCAATTCCAAAAAAACTACCCTTTCTGCTGAGTGACATATCAAGCCGGTGATATGATGGAAGCCTTGAGGAGTTTAGTTTTTCTATGATAAAAACATCAAGGAATCCTCTGTCCCAGGGAGGACCGGAGAGCTGTGTTCGCCCCTGGGGCTCGGTATAGGCCTGGCCAGTGGCATAGTTGAAAACGGCACCGAGACTCCATCTTGATGTGAAACGATAATTAAAAACAAGATTTGCATCGTGTGTACGATCATATTTAGGCGGATAAAATCTGCCTTGTGCGGGACTATCCAGCACAGGTTGATTAAATCCCGGAAATTTACGTTCTGTAATCCCGAATGTATAGCCTATAAAACCGGTGAGATTCCCCATTTGCTTTTCAAAAAAGAATTCTGCTCCGTATGCGTAACCTTCTCCAAATCGGAACAGGTCTTGATAATCCAAACCAGTAGTATTTCCGGCAAAAGGATCGAGTTCAAAAAGGTTACGCATTGTACGGTAATAAACTTCAACATCGAAACCATAACCACTGAATGGCAAAGTTTTTAAACCCATGACAAACTGATCTCCATAAGCGGGTGGAACTCCTTCATCTGTAGTAAGCCAAACATCAAACCCGGAAAAAGCTTCATTGGTGATCAGGGTAAGAAACTGGTTGTACCGTCCGTAGGCAGCCTGAATTCGAAATCGTTGTGAGAGCCGGAATTCGGCTGATGCCCGAGGTTCGATCCTGAGGTAATCTCCTTCAGAAAATGTATTCATCCTGAGTCCGATATTGAAAGCAAGTTTTCTGTGTGGCTGCCAATCGTGCTGGATGTAAGAGGAAAAGTATTGGCTTAAAATACTACTATTCAGAGTATATGTGTTATCTAAACGATCCAGCAGGCGAAGCGAGAGTGAGCCCACCCAAAATCCTGTTGACAGAGTGTTTTCTTCATTTGGCTGGTACTCAATATCGCCTTTTAATGAGAAATCGTATATTTCGTTTATTCTCTGAAAAGGGGTTCCGGCAATTTCTAAATTGGGCTCATTGAAATAATACGAGCCTGTGAGCGAAAAGGAGCCAAAAAGATTATCAGTGAAAATTCTTTGCCATCGTCCGCTCAGTTTTCGGTTTCCATATCGTAAACCAATTTGTGCATCCTCTTGGAAAGGAAGTGAAACACGGTCGTATCCGCTATAGACGGAGAATGAATACCGATTGTTTTCAGAGGAATCAATATTAAGTTTTGCGTTGATATCATAAAAGAAAAACTGATCAGGTACATTACTGACAGACTCACGTAGGACAGATAGCACGGGTTCGAGTGTGGATCTTCGCATCGCAACCGACCAGGAACCGTCAGTGAATGGACCTTCAAAAGATAGCCGGGATGCCAGTAAACCTACGCTGACAGAACCCTGATTTTCCATTCGGTTGCCATCTTTACTGTAAATTGAGAGAATTGATCCGATTCTTCCACCATACTGAGCAGGGTAACCACCTTTATAAAGTCGTGCATCCTTAACTATATCGGGGTTAAAAATGGAAAAAAAACCAAAAAAATGGCTGGGATTATATATAGGTGTTTCGTCCAGTAAGATAAGAGTTTGGTCCGGGCTTCCGCCGCGAACATATAAACCACTTGAAAAATCGGATGCAGCCTTAACTCCCGGAAGCAGCTGAACCGAACGAAACAGATCGGGCTCTATTACAGCCGGGATGTCCTGAATAAATTGCGGCGTGATCTGAGCCATTCCAATATTTCTAAGCTCTTCACGGTTTTCATCCGCTTCTACAACCAGGGCGTCCATTTGGATATCCGCAGGAACAAGATCTATATTCAACCTGAGGTTCTCACCGGGATCCAGGGTGATTTCAGCCTGATAGCTGTGAAAACCGATAAAGCTTGCCTGAAGAGTGTATGTTCCCGGTTCCAAATTGGTAAGTGTATAATATCCCGATCTATTTGATGAAGTGCCCCTTTCAATCTCAAGTAAACTTATATGAGCCATCATTAATGTTTCCCCGGTATGATGATTTGTTACATAACCATTAATAGAGGCTTTTTCTTGCGCAAATACAGAAAATTGAAATCCGAATAAAATTATAAAGAATAAAGAGCTTTTTCGCATCAATGGATTTGTGAATCGGCTCTGTTTGGAATGCATCTTACGGATATGCATACTTGATGGTAAAATTCAAAAAAATAAAATAAAATGATTAGATATGATACCAATTTTAGTAACTACCTATATATATATGAGTATTAAATTCATGTAGTTATGAGCAGATACAGCATAATGTACTGTATATTAAACAGAAGTTAAGATCGGTTTATTCTAACCTGCATTAATCAGAAATGATAGTTGATTAGTTCTATCGATGCATCCATCTATAAAAGTATATTAAACAATAATTTACAATTTTATTCAACACAGAATTGTGTTAATTGTAAAAGTCTGGGAGAGTCATCGGGCGAGTCGATCCGGGATCATCCCAATTATCTAATATGATTGATTTTTCAGAAAAACTCGTCCGATGACTTATCCTTCGTATTATCATTGACACGACAGTAATGGATAGCTTAGCAGGCCTTACGCACCAAAAATTTATTAGTGAAAAATGCAAGCCAATTAAAGCCAAATAAAAGCAACGTATTTTGTGAAAGACAATATGTGTTTCTGTGGTAAACCAGTTTTATCGACAAGATAGGTTTTGATTTTTATAAGATAATCTTCAAAACATCATTAATAAAACTGTTATAAATCTAATATTCTCATTAGAGAATTTACACAGAACCTGAATAAAAATCCCTTTTAAACAAAAGATTTAGACGCGCTGTATTAATACCGGAGATAAAAGCGTTTTCTTGAACCAGAGATATTAGGGGCAACTTTAACAGGGTTCCGGATTTCATTGATCTCCGATATAACCATTATTCCGGAAATCTCACAGAAAATATTCTAAGTGATTTGTTAATTGTTGATATATAATACTTTATAAATCCAGCCTTGAAGTCATAGAAAATAACACCGAGTTCATCTGTGACATTTCCAGCCTCAACAATGAATCTAAATTCTCTCCTGTGCATTAAGTTACGGAGAACAAGTGTGAAAATTTCTTTACCTAACCTGCGAGGCTTTCCTAAAAATCGAAGTTTCAACGTATTGGGTAGCACAGTAAGGACTAGTTGAGACATAATCTTTTAGCGTGATAACCGGGAAGCCCTCAATATAAAAAAAGCAGTGAACCGTTTAGATTCACTGCTTCGTAAATATTTAAAAAATAGACTTTCAATAGTTTTTGAAAGCTATAAGGAAGATGTAAAAAAGTTAAACTTTTCCGGTATTCTTAAATTCCTGTATCTCAAGACGGATTTCCTGTGCAACCTTCTTTATTTCCTGAAGTTGTTTTCTGGCTCTGGTTCCTGCAGCTTTGTTGTCCTTTTCATAAAATTTTTCAAGATCTGGCTCAAGTTCGGCAATTAACGAATTCAGCTGTTCATTTCTTTTCATAAATAATACCTATTAGATTTAAATGATTTGAATTTCTCTTAATTCTGAAAGAAACCAAAACTATTGAACAGGGAGCTAAGTGGCAAGTAAAATGACCTATATCTGCCGAATTTGCATGTTTTATTATATTTTTAAGCAAGAATGCTCAAAATCTGGAAGGAACCGTAATTTCAATATCCTCTTCAAAATTCCTGAAACTCTCCGGAAGGTGTAAATCAAGAAATTCCTGATTGGTAAGAGCGGGCTTTATCTGTTTGGGAAAACCTTGGTCAATCACATCGGCCCCTTCTTTGATACTGAATAATGTAATCTTGGTCAAATCAAGATTCATTGTAATAGAACGGGCAAGTTCCGGCAGTGATACTGGCACGGGTTTGCCGGTTCGCGAATCTTCTGCCAGATTTGACAGTAAGAGCATAGGCTCTTTGGGAAGTAAATTGATTTGTGATTTTTGAAGATGTATTTGGTTTCCATCTGTGGTAACCAGCGATTTTTGATATCCATTTACAGCGATGGTTGATATCCCTTCATCTGCAAATAGTGCCACAAGACGATGATTCAGTTCTTTAATGGCCCGAATTCGCGCATCTTCACGCATCACACCAGTTTGAATAATTCGCTCGGTATATTCGCTGTCTCCGTGTATTATGATTCCGCGTTTTTTTCTGTTTGCAAGAGAACGGGCAAAGGAAGTTAAAAAAACACCATTGTCGAGATGTTCATAGTCAAGTACTGCGAGAAAATCCATCAAATTGCTCAGTAAGGTATTCGAGATTAAGTATTTTTAAGAATGTCTGAAGAAAATCCATATGGCAGGAGATGTTCTGTGAAGTGGCGGGTTAGTGTTTGGTTCTGATGATGTAGCACTACTTTTTTCCCTGGCATACATTCGTTCATCACTTGTCTGCAGGCACCGCATGGACTGCAAAAATCACTTTTTGGGGCATATACATGGAGTTCTTTGAATCTACTGTAGCCTGAAGAAATTGCGCGTGCAATAGCTACACGTTCGGCGCATAATCCAAGACTCCATGATGCTACCTCCACATTAACACCTGCCACCCACCCTTCGGAAGTAAACAGTAATGCCGAAACAGGAAAACCGGAATGAATGGTTACAGCTTTTCTACAGAGATCATTTAGTGCTTTTTTTATATCATCGGGAGATGATATAATTGGATTAAAAAAATGGCCATAGGGTGGACAATTTCTGTTTAGTTCAAGACCGAATAGTTTTTTCCAATAATCCGAAAGGTCTGAAAAAGGCTTCTGCTGAAAAAGTTTCACAGGCTTGTCACCGTTGGCAAGGCAACTGCACACGGCAGCCTGAACTGCAGAAATTGTTAGCGGAAAGGAGATATTTTCAATCCGAACTCCGGAATAGATCAAGCCAGAATCCCCTTCAATAAAACAGCTTTCCTCTGTTTTTGAATAGGGTGAATAACTTTTAAGCCCGGGTTGATTTTGGTTTTTCACTCTTTTATGCTTTCAATCACAGCATCTGCAATTTTTGATCGAATACGGCTGATTTGGGTGCCATATTGCCGGGTAGGATATGTTCGGTTGGTCAATAAAATAACCGCAATATCCCGCTCCGGGTCAATCCATAAACTGGTTCCTGTAAAGCCCGTGTGGCCAAATGTGCGTTCACTTGAAAGCGTACCTGCAGTAATGACTCTGGCGTCATTGTTTTTTCTGTCAAAGCCAAGCCCCCGGTGATTTATAGAGGATCGTTCTCCAATGAAATATTCAATTGTTTCCTGACTGATGAGTTGTCGGCCTCCATAGTTGCCGCCGTTGAGCAACATGAAAGCATATTTGGCAATGTCATTTGCGTTTGAAAATAATCCTGCATGTCCGGCAATACCTCCCATATAATATGCGCGTTCATCATTTACCTTTCGGTGAACCAAACCGCGACGATAAACAGGGTCAATTTCTGATGGAGGGATGCGGTTATAAATTTCTGGCCCGACAAGATCAGGGTTGAACCAGGTGTAATTCATCTCCAAAGGACTAAATAACTCTTTTCTTGTGAAGAGGTCGATTCGTTCTCCGCTTACCTGTTCTACAATTTCAGCCAGAAGAATAAAACCAAGATCGCTGTAAACATACCGGGAACCCACACCGTTAATCAACGGTTCATCTTTAACTGCCTGAATGATTTCGTGCCGGGTGGTGAACACATCAACATAGATTCTGAAGGCGGGAAGTCCTGATGTATGTAATAACAGGTGCCGAATTGTAATTTGCCTTTTATTGCCGTTTTTAAATTCTTCGATATATTTTGCCACGGGATCATCAAGTGAGATTTTTCCCTCATCTACCAGTTTCATGATAGAAGTAGTGGTTGCCATTACCTTTGTGACAGAGGCGAGATCGTAGACGTCATCGGGTTCTACTGCCCGGGTTTTATTGTAATCGTGGTAGCCGTATCCCTGATGCCAGGCCATGACCCCGTTTCTCATCACACCCACAACCCCACCCGGAAAAACGGAGTCATTGATAGCTTCCTGCATAATTTTATCCACATTCAGCAGTGAATCGGTGATCAATCCTGCTGCTTCCGGTATATCATAACGGATCCTGCTTTGAGTTAATGAAAGGCCATCACCGACGGAGTACATTCCTGGTATTTCACCTGGAAAACTTCCCTGGACAGGAGAGGCGCCAAACAGAGCCGGAACGGTCTGACGTACCTGGTTATCATCCGATGCCCAGGCAAGCAGGTGCACGTTTGTGTATGGCAGATCGCGTACCACGTATGGATTGCCAAATGCGAGCAGTGCTGAGGGTGTGCCGGTTTCTGTAATTTGCTGCAACACCCTAAGTTGTCGTTCAGGCATTTGGATAGGGTGATAGGAACGCACCATAATGAAAGATCCTATCAAAACCAGATCAACATTGCGGCTCTTTTCAATGATTTCTTCAATTTCTGATTCTGTGGTTCGGCCGTTAAGTTCGCGAAACTGAACGGAGGGATAATATTTACCAGTTTCTTCGGCTAAAAGCCCGGCTGACGAATGCCCATCTCCATCAGACACACCAAGCACCAAAATATCCTCAAAAGCTGCCTGATGAATCGGAAGAACATTTCCTTCATTTCTGAGAAGAGTTACAGATTCACGTGCAATACGATCTGCTACAGCCTGATATTCCGGTGTATTTATTTGGCGGCTGAGATTTTCAATGTTGGCGAAACGGTCACGAAAGAGGCCGCGCTCTTTTTTAGTTTTCAGTATTTTGCGAACCGAGTAATCAATTCGATCTTCATCGATTCGTCCGGATTCCACTGCTTTGATCATTCCGTCAATCGCAGTCAATTCATCAGGGCTGAGAAGAATGACATCGGCACCTGCCAGGATTGACAGAACGGCAGCATCTCCGGGAGAGAAATGGTCGGTAATTCCCTGCATCTGGAGCCCGTCGGTTACCACCAGCCCTTGAAACTGAAGATCCTCAAGTAAAATCCGGTTAAGAATAGAAGGATCGAGGGTGCCGGGAAGATCATCATTCTTGCTGATATTGGGAAATGCAATGTGAGCACTCATCACACTTCTCAGTCCGGCGTCAATCGCATTTTGGAAGGGAACCAATTCAAGTTCTTGCAGTCTCTCATAATCATGATCAATAACGGGAAGGGCCAAATGGGAGTCGGTATCAGTATCACCGTGACCGGGAAAGTGTTTGCCGGTTGCCATTACTCCTTCACTTTCCAGGCCTTTCATAAATTCGATGGCAAATTCAGAAACTACGTTCGGATCAGAAGCGTATGAACGCACATTAATAACGGGGTTCTCAGGATTGTTATTTACATCGAGAACTGGTGCATATACCTGGTGGACACCCAGGGCACGGGCTTCCCGGGCAGTTATTTGCCCTTTTTGATATGCATTGATCGGGTTACCGGTGGCTGCAATACCCATAGCCGGTGAAAACCTTGTTGTACCATTCACTCTCATTGCAGCACCGCTTTCCATATCCTGTGAAATCCAGATCGGGAATTTTGATAAATATTGCAATTTGTTGTTGAGTATTGCCTGTCCATACACATCGCCTGTTGAAAAGATGACACCGCCAATGTAGTGATCGCGGACAAGCCGTTTCAATCGCAGTAATTCGCGTTCACGATCATTTGTGAAGGTTCCGTATGCCATCACCACGAATAGCTGGCCTACTTTTTCTTCAAGCGACATATCTGCCAGTATGGAATCTACTTCTGCAGCATAGGGGTGCCTTTCTGTTATATCCATAGGCTCCACATCGGCAGGCCGTTCAAGCTGAGGGTATTCCCGCGGTTCATCCTGTACTTCTTTAACGCTTTTACAAGTGTTTAGCAGGAGGGCAAAAAAGAGCAGAATAAGTAACGGATGTGGTTTCATGGCGTTATTTACTTTTTTGGTACACTAATGGAATATATAAAAATTATTGCGGTATCAATGTCATAGTTTGATAGCTTGTTTGCTGAAAAAATGTACTGTCCTGGTAAATAAAACGGTAGCGGCCTTCGAGCCAGAGATCGGTCTGGTCACCGTAGTTTGCCGAAAAAGGATTACCGGACTGGCCTGTTGGCAACACAGACAGGCTTCTTCCGGTGTTGGAGAAATCCACAATACGGCGGATTGAAGCACCAAGATCCATCTCGAAAGGGCGGTGCCAGCTATACTGGCCTTTATTGATAGTCATTCCATGGCCGCGCGCTGCATAAGGCCCTTTATTGAATAAGTTGTTAACAATAAGCCGGAGTACTGCCGGAGTTTCCGGGTCTTCACTTGCTTCACCCAGTAAAGGTGGTTTCAGCGTCAGTCTGTGCAGGTTTTCCCATCGCCATTCAAACGATTCCGGGCCAAAGCGATCCTGAAGCTGTTCAAGTGTCTGAGCCATTGATATTCTAACGATGTCGGCTCTTGTTTCGATATCAGCCGTGGTAGAGATGTTAAAAAAAGAACTGTCATCACGCAGCATTCTTGAAACCACCATTACGGGCAGGTGCTCCAGCCTTACAAATGCCTGGTATGCGTCTTCCCCCATTTCATCTTTTAACACATTAGACGTAAGGTTCATAAAAAAGAGGTCGAAAATGGAAGCAGCAGTGGAGGTTGGTTCGTATTGAAAATCCCAATTTTCAAGATATGAAAGAGCTTCTCTGAATTGATCCGGATTTTCACCGCTCCTTAATATCGGTAATATAATATCAGTGATGTCTCGTGCATGTTCTGAAACCACATCATACTGCATCGCCTGCATATATTCTGTATTAAGAGAATCCGACGCTTCGAGCAGCTGCTGGATTCGCATAATTCTTGATGGAGGTTCCCAGAAAGAGGCGATATAATGAGGGTAATTGTCAGAGTGAAACTTGTTATTGGCATGTGCAACGTAGCCGGATTCCGGGTTTACAAGATGAGGCAGTTCTTCAAAAGGAATCGTACCGTTCCACTGATAGGCCGGATCCCATCCATTCCGGAAGATAAGCGGATTGAAATCACGTACAGGAAGAGCAGCTCCGGTAAAAATGGCAATATTATCGTCTTGATCGGCATAAATAAAATTCATTCCGGGGGAATGAAAATCACGCACAGCTTCTTCAAAATCATCAATATTTCGGGCACGGTTCATGTTGTAGATGGCCCACAGTTCATGACTGACCTGGTGTCCCATCCATCTCATGGTAACTACCCGGTCACCGATCAGATTTTCTGAAGGATGTATGTCTGAGATAACAGGCCCGTTTTGAGTATTTCGTACAATGAGGAGTTTATCATCAGCACCTTTTACATTGATGATTTCACGGCGCTCTTCAAATTCGAGAAAGGTTGCCGGAGTGCCAAGGCTGTCGGCGACATACCGCTTTGGATTTTGCGGATCAACCATCTCAACAAAGAAATCGGTGTCATCGGCCATGATGTTCGTCATCGACCAGGCGATGTGCTGATTTTGACCGAGTACTATAAACGGAGCTCCGGGAATGGTTGCCCCGGCCATCTGATGGTCGGGGGTATGAACATACATTTCATACCAGTAACCCGGTGTGCTGAGGCCCATGTGAGGGTCTCCGGCCAGGATCGGCAGGCCCGATTCGGTGAGACTTCCATTTACCGCCCAGGCATTACTGCCAAATGGGAATCCATTCTTAGAAAGGCTTGTGCGTATCTCTATTTCTGTTTCGAGAAGAGGCAGTACCGATGAAGCAGATCCCTGTAACTCGGGATCGGGAATAGTTTCCGGGAAATGGTCTTCGTACATGGGAATTAACTGCTGTAACTGACCGGAGTCCATAATTTCTCCGAGATAGGCGTATGTGAGTTCACTCCACCAGTGCATATTTTGATCCCAGGCCATTAACCTTGCCAGTGCGATTGAATGAGTGGGAGTCCATGTAATCGGTTTTACATCCAAAAGGGAGAATTCTATCGGCAGATGATTTTGGTTCTGTTCTGTAAATTCATTAACACCATCGGCATATCGCTGGAGTAGATGGAGCAGATGATCAGGGGCTTCCGCTTCAATCCGCCGGGCTGTTTCCCAGATCCCGATGGTTCGCTGGTGAATATCATAGGGAACCAGTTGTTCACCTAGAAATTCTGCAAATCGTCCTTCAGCAGCAATTTGTGATAAAGTCATCTGCCAGAGGCGTTCCTGAGCATGTATGTATCCCACAGCAAAATAGAGGTCATCTTCCTGTTGAGCGTAAATATTGGGTGTGCCATAGGGGTCCCAGTGAACATCTACCTGCTGATTTAAACCGTTCAGAGAAAGGGTGGCATTATATGATGGCAGGGGTTTGTAGAATGTCCAGTAGATGCCAAGTGCGGCTAAACCAATGAGCAGAAGAAGAATAAAAAGGGATAGTTTGAAGATGAATTTCATGAGTGCTGCAAATCTGGCGAAGTAGAGTCAAACAAACATTGATAGTTCGTGACAAAATACATACTCTCAAACCCGAAAGTAATGATTAATACAGATTAAAGAGAAAAAAATTGGAGATGTTTATGAGTGAATTAAAGAATGTTACGGTAATCGGCGGTGGAACCATGGGGAACGGAATTGCTCAAATATTTGCACTCGGTGGTTTTGATGTGAACCTGACAGAGACAAAAAAAGAGCTGGCCGACCGCGCTATCCGCACGATAGATAAAAACCTTTCGCGGATGGTTTCAAAAGAGAAAATTGGTGAAGAGGAAAAAAACACTGCATTAGACCGCATTCAGCCTCATCTTGACCTGACTGCGGCTGTTGAAAATGCGGATCTGGTAATCGAAGCAGTACCTGAACAGTTTGAACTGAAAAAGAAGATATTTGAAAAAGTGGATCAGCACGCACCTGCTCACACTATTCTGGCGAGCAATACATCTTCCATCTCAATTACAAAACTTGCGGCAGTTACCAACCGTCCGGAAAAATTTATCGGTATGCATTTTTTCAATCCTGTTCCCGTGATGAAACTGGTAGAAGTCATTAACGGACTTAAAACCGATAAATATATTACGGAAACTATCATTTCACTCTCGAAAAAACTGGGCAAAGTACCCGTTTCGGTGAATGACTCGCCGGGGTTTGTTTCGAACCGTGTGTTGATACCGATGATTAACGAAGCTATTTTCTGCGTATATGAAGGTGTGGCTGAACCCGGAGCAGTGGATGAAGTGATGAAGCTTGGAATGGCCCACCCGATGGGACCCCTTCGACTGGCAGATTTTATCGGGCTGGATGTCTGCCTGGATATTCTGAATGTTCTATATGACGGCTTTAAAGACCCGAAATATCGTCCCTGTCCGCTGCTCGTGAAAATGGTGGAAGCCGGTAAGCTTGGTGACAAAACCGGTGAAGGTTTTTTTAAGTATTAATTGATACAGTATCGGACTATAAATACATCGGGAATTAAAAACTTGTAGCCCTGAAAATGGCTTTCATCATCCGGTGGTAAGCCGGAGTCAGGGGAACATTCCGGCGTTTCATCATCCGTTCCATTGCTTCGGCGGCTTTTTCAAAATGGTAGGGTACTATATTGCTGCCACTTACCCAGCTGAATGAGGGTACATATTTAGGCGGATAATCATCCGAGAAAAGATTACAGCAGACCCCGCAAAGTGTACCGGTGTTCAACATGGCGTTTATTCCCGTTTTACTGTGATCACCCATGATGGTACCGATAAACAGCTGGCCGGTATCAAGTGCCTTTTTGGTTTTCCAGTCGATTACTTTTACTGTACTGTAGTTATTTTTCAGATTAGAGGTGTTGGTATCAGCTCCCAGGTTGCACCACTGCCCGAAAACTGAATTTCCGGCATAGCCGTCATGCGCTTTGTTTGAGTAGGAGTGAAAAATTACGTTGGCTACTTCTCCGCCCACTTTGCAAACCGGGCCGATGGTGGTGTCTTCGTAAATTTTGGCTCCCATTTTAATGACGGATTTTTCACAGATTGCCGCAGGACCCCGAACCACGGAATTCGCCATAATTTGCGCACCTTTTCCGACATAGACAGGTCCTTTTTTTGCTATGATTATCGCCCCGGGCTCAATCACTGCCTCCTCTTCCACAAAAATCTGCTCTGTGTTAATAAGTATTGCGTGAGGATATCGGTCCGGGTTATTAAGTGGCTGTGTATTGAGGAGTTCAATATCGTGTGCAATCTGTTTTCCGTTAAGCTGAAACAGTTCCCAGCTGTTGCTCAGGATTGTGATGTCATTCTTCTCCATTTCACGGTTTTTCAGATCCTTAAGGTTAAACCTGTAAACTTCCCATTTTTGGTGAATATCATTCGATATATGAGCAGCAATGAGTTGATTTTCGATGGTCAGCCCTTCATTTACTTTCAGACTTTTGATATGGATTGCAAGCTTTTTTGAAGGGATTATGCGCGGATTCAGCCATAAGACGCTGCTGTGGGTATCATTCAGCATAAATCTTTCAAAAACTCCTTGTTGATGTTCCCGGATTATACCTTTGGCAGCTGCATCAGGAGTTCCCATCGCACGCATCCATTTTTCAGCAAGGGTAAATATGCCCACCCTCAAATCCCATATCGGCCGGGTGAGTGTAAGCGGATGGAAATTCTCAAGAAATTCATCTTCAAAAAAACAGTATTCTGTTTTCATCTTTATAAAATCATTTGTTAATTACATTTAATGTAAATAATTCAAAGAGAATAGTTTAAGATAAAATCTTCTATGTGTGGAATTGTAGGATATATCGGAGAGAGAAATGCACCGGATGTACTTATCAAGGGCCTGAAACGCCTCGAATACCGTGGATACGACTCTGCCGGTATTGCAATCATCAACGGAGAACTTGCCTTCAAAAAGGGGAAAGGCAAGGTGCAAAATCTCCAAAAAATGATTAAGGAGAGTAATCTGAGTGGAAAAATTGGTATTGGTCATACACGCTGGGCAACTCATGGCGAACCGAATGACGTCAACTCACACCCCCACCTGAGTGAATCAGGAAAGATAGCCGTAGTTCATAACGGCATTATCGAAAATTATAATACACTCAAAAAGCAGCTCATTGAACGGGGAAGAACATTTCAAAGTCAGACCGATACTGAAGTGGTTGCACAGCTTCTTGAAGAGATTCTGCACGCATCAAAAGGAATTGATTTTGATCAGGCGATTCAGCTTACCCTCAAACAAATTGTGGGTACGTATGGCCTTGCCATTATCAATGCAGACACACCGGATTGTATCTACATCGCAAGGAAAGGTTCGCCGCTGCTTTTGGGGATCGGGGAAGGAGAGATGTTCATCGCCTCTGATGCATCACCCATCGTGGAGTACACCAACAAAGTGGTCTATCTGGATGACGGTGAAATGGCCACCATCAGGCAAGACAGTTACTCGGTAAAAACGATAGAGGATGTTTCACTAACCAAAGAGGTACACGAACTGGCAATCAGTTTAGGTGAGATCGAAAAGGCGGGGTATCCGCATTTTATGCTCAAGGAAATTTTTGAGCAGCCACGCTCCATTGCCGATTGTATGAGAGGCAGGATCAGTACCCAAACGCACTCCATTCAGCTTGGGGGCATTGAAGATGTGATAGTTGATCTCATTAATGCCCGGCGTGTTGTGATTGCGGCCTGCGGTACAAGCTGGCATTCGGCTCTGTTGGGAGAGTATCTTTTTGAATATCTTGCAAAAACACCGGTGGAGGTAGAATATGCTTCTGAATTCCGCTATCGTGATCCGCTCATAGGCCCGGGAGATGTACTTCTTGTAATCTCCCAAAGTGGCGAAACCGCCGATACGATTGCAGCCATGCGCGAGGCAAAAAAGAGGGGAGCACTGGTTTTGGGAATATGCAATGTGGTAGGTTCCACCATCTCACGCGAGACCGATGCGGGTGTGTTTACACATGCCGGACCGGAAATCGGGGTAGCATCCACTAAAGCGTTTACAGCGCAGGTCGTTGTACTTATAATGATGGCGCTTGCAACAGGAAAGCGAAAAGGTGTGCTGAGCCAGCAGCAAATGAAGAGATACATTGAAGAGCTATCCAAAATTCCCGCGAAAGTGGAATATATCCTGGAGCATACCGATGCTGCTATCCGCCAAATGGCCGGACTGTTTACCTACGCACCTAATTTTCTTTATCTGGGCAGAAGCTACAATTTCCCGGTTGCGCTTGAAGGAGCTCTGAAACTAAAGGAGATTTCCTACATACATGCTGAAGGTTATCCCGCCGCTGAGATGAAACATGGTCCTATCGCACTGATTGATGCAATGATGCCCGTGGTTGTAATTGCCGCGACCGATCACACTAACGACAAGATGATCTCAAATATCGAAGAGGTGAAAGCCCGAAAAGGACGGATTATTTCAATTATGAATGATGAGAACAGTGATGTGAAGGCCCTTTCGGAATTTCACATATCTATTCCTGCAACGAAAGACTGCTTTTCTCCGTTGTTAACAGTAATTCCACTGCAATTGCTCTCTTACTACATTGCTGTGAACCGGGGGTGTAATGTGGATCAGCCCAGGAATCTTGCGAAAAGTGTTACAGTGGAGTAAAGGATGAATTCCCGGGTTAATTAACTGATGATTGTGAATAATTGATCCTAAAAGTTTTTATTACTAATGAAAATAGGAATTAACAATATGGTCTGTCCGCGGTGTATTGAAGCGGTTGAAGGAATTGTGCGGGAGATGCATTTGACTGCCGCACAGGTTGAGCTTGGTTCGGTTGAGCTTGAACGGCGGCTGACCGATAAACAACAAAAGGAATTTGGCCAAAGGTTGAAAAACCGGGGCTTTGAACTTGTTTTGGATCGCGAATCGGAGCTGGTAAATATGGTAAAAACTGCGCTCATTAATTATCTCGACCACCTTGAAAATTCTGACAACCCAGAAAAGCTCTCATATTTTATTTCCAAAAAAACCAATTACAATTATTCCTATCTAAGTAAAATTTTTTCCGATAAAAAGGGAATGACCATCGAAACATTTCTAATTGAATTGAAAATTGAGCGAGTGAAGGAGCTGCTCAGTTTTAACAGATGGACGCTTAGCGAAATCGCCTGGAAACTGAAATACAGCAGCGTACAGTATCTCTCCAACCAATTTAAAAAAGTGACCGGTATTACCGTTACGGAATATCTGAGAGAAAAAAAGATCCCCCGAAAATCTTTTGACCAAATTTAGCCAAAAATATTACACATCATTTTGCAGTTGCTGTAAGGAGCCGCATCTGTGAACTGGTTACCTTTCTGATGTGAGATAATGATTTTTTGGTCAGATTTTCTTTATAACCGCAAATCGTGTTTTAT
This sequence comes from Balneolaceae bacterium, assembly GCA_020832285.1. Lineage (GTDB taxonomy): Bacteria > Bacteroidota > Rhodothermia > Balneolales > Balneolaceae > Rhodohalobacter. Next base: position 70,923 of record JAFIFB010000052.1, on the reverse strand, counting down.
AAAAAAAATTTGAGTTACGGGTCAGCAAACCGTTGTACATAAAATTAATGGTTAATTCAGTTCAATATAATAATGAAGAAGACATTTGATATTTACGGAATGCATTGTGCAGGGTGTGTGAACAATGCGGAAAAAGCACTCAGTCGGGTTGAAGGTGTGAAATCAGTTAGTGTACAGCTTGCAACTGAAAAGGCTGTTGTGGAGTTTGAAAATGGAGATATTCCCTTTGAGAAACTTAATGAAGCTGTAAGCCAGGCAGGCTTTGAACTGAAAACACCCAAATTGCAAAAGGTTACTTTTGAGATTGAGGGCATGCACTGTGCTGGCTGTACAAACACAGTTGAAAAAGCGATAAAACAGACAGAGGGAGTACAAAGTGCCAGTGTAAATCTTGCCACCGGAACAGCGGTTGCTGAGTTTGAAGGTACGGATGAAGTGATCAACCGGATCGGAAAACATGTTGAAGCCGCCGGTTACAGCGCAAAAAAAAAAGCTCTGACCGCCCAGATCAGTTAGAAGAGAAACGAAAACGGGAACAGCAAAAGCTGGATGATGCCCGCAGTAAGATGGTTCGGAGCTGGATCGTAACAGCCCCGTTAATGATCTGGATGTTTGTGGATATGGTTCTCGGAATCCATATTACTTCTCACCTTACGATGGAAATTGCCATGACGCTGGGTGCGGGTTATGTCATTATCGGTCCGGGGAAGGCAACACTAATCAGTGCCTATAAATCAGCAAAAATCTTTTCTCCGAACATGGATGTGCTGATTGCTATCGGTACCATCGCGTCGCTGGTAACTGGTTTTGTGGCTCTTGGTTTTGAACTGGGCCTGATCGAATCTCAGTTTTACAGTTTTGCAGGAATTGCCGCAATGATCATGGCATTTCATCTCACAGGGCGATATGTCGAAACCAAAGCACGCGGACGTGCATCGGAAGCAATTACCAAACTGCTGACACTGGAAGCTAAAACCGCCCGAATTATCCGAAATGGAGAGGAGATCGAAATTAAAGCTGAGGAACTGGGCGTGGGGGATGTGATGCTGATTCGCCCGGGGGAAAAAATTCCCACCGATGGTACGGTTGTCGACGGAAAAGGCTCTGTGGATGAAGCAATGGTGACGGGAGAGTCAATGCCGGTGGTACGCGAAAAAGGTGATCAGGTGATCGGCGGAACCATCAATACGGAAGGAACGCTCCGTGTACAGGTGAAAGAAGTTGGGGAAAATACATTTCTGAGCCGCGTGATCAAACTGGTGGAAGAGGCCCAGGGATCGAAAGTGCCGATACAGGATTTTGCGGACCGTGTAACAGCTGTCTTTGTACCGGTGATTCTGGTGCTGGCGCTTACAACATTTTTGGCCTGGGTCATTTTTCCCGATACATTGCGCCCACTGCTTGCCTGGGCTGATCCTTATATTCCCTGGATCATTTCTGATCTTGATATCGTAAGCCAGGCTTTTTTTGCATCGCTGGCTGTATTAGTGATTGCTTGTCCATGTGCACTCGGGCTGGCCACACCCACAGCTCTGATGGTAGGCTCCGGAATGGGAGCCGAAAACGGTATTCTGATCCGGCGCGGAGAGGCCATTCAGCGCCTTCAGGAAGTAACCGTGTTTGTGTTCGACAAAACCGGCACCCTCACAATAGGAGAACCGAAAGTTGTGGAGTGGATCACATTTGAGGGAGATGAAAAAGAATTGAATTCGCTGATTGCCTCAGTCGAAAACCTTTCTGAGCACCCGGTTAGCCGGGCTCTGACTAATTATGCCTCAGTAGATAAACTTGAAAATGTCAATAATTTCGAGTCTTTTACTGGTATGGGTGTAAAGGGGGAGGTCAATGAAAAAATAGTGATGGCAGGGAATGCAGAATTACTTTCAAAATTTGAAATTGATATTTCCGAAACCCACCAGGAAAAAGCAGATGAACTGCTTTCAAAAGGACAGACAACCATTTATTTAGTCATTGATGGCCGACTCCGTGGTGTTGCAGGGATCATGGATACCATTAAAAAAGGAACGCCTGAAATGATAGAGCAGATTCACCGTCTTGGATATAAAACGGTGATGTTAACCGGTGATCAGCCCAAAGCAGCTGAGCAGATAGCCCTGCAGATTGGCATTAAAAATGTGATTGCAGGAGTGAAACCCGATCAGAAAGCACGGAAAATTCAGGAATTGAAAGATCGCGGCGAGGTTGTGGCGATGGTGGGAGATGGTGTGAATGATGCTCCGGCGCTATCTCAGGCTGATGTGGGTATTGCACTGGGCACAGGTACGGATATTGCTATTGAATCGGGCTCAGTAATTTTAGTGGATGGCAAGCCCGAAGCGATAATTAAAGCTCTGAATTTGAGTAAAGAGACATTTAAAAAGATCCGGCAGAACCTGTTCTGGGCATTTTTCTATAATGTAATTATGATTCCCGTTGCTATTGTGGGGTGGATGCATCCGGTTATTGCTGAGGCGGCAATGGCTTTGAGTTCTGTTAATGTGGTTGGAAATTCGAGAAGACTTCAAAAGAAACGCCTATAATGCGTATGGTATCACGATGGGTATTTTAAAACTCTATCACCCACAATAAATACAGTGAAATGTGGATAACTTGTTTACATTTTCATTAAACAATTCAACACTTAAATAAAAATCAATTTAATTTTTGGTATTAAAAGCTTTTTTCCGAAAATAAAACTATCTTTGTTAAAATATTTTAATGTGGATAAGTTGATATTATCACAGTTATTCAGTACCTACAGACAGCTCAAAATAAAGAATAAATACTGTATTCTCTTATGAGAAATTGGAAGGCCACCATTTTTAAGCTTGCTCTTGTTATTGTTATAATTATTGTTGCATTTACAGGGTGATTTCGGGATTTAATTAACACAAACTAAGTATTGTCTGCATTATTCACGATTTGGGAATTACTAATGCTGCAGGGTAGAGATTGACAATAGGCTGAATAAAAAAATTAATCTATGCTTGATCAAACTTGCAGGCAGACAGTGTGATTAAAGGATTCTATTGTTATTGGTGAATAACCCAGGGAAAGTTATTGACTGTAAATCAGGCAGAGTTAATTAATATTGTGTTTAGATATGCTGACTCATCTCAATGTGGGGAATTCCATCCACGTTATACGCCTCACTGATGGTTACGAAACCAAGTGAATTATAAAAAAACTGCAAATGAAACTGAGCCTCAATTTTTATTTCACCTGTATACTCTTCCCGGATAATTTCGATTGACTTTTCTACAAGTTTTCTGCCAAAGTTTCTCCCTCTGAATTCATGCCGTACCACAATTCTTCCAATTGATGGCACTTCAAACTTTAAGCCTGCCGGAACAATACGGGAATAGCCTGCGAGTAATCCATCATCAATAATAAGTAGATGTTCCGACTGTACGTCTTTGCCGTCCATATCACCGTAAATGCAATCCTGTTCGATGATAAAAACATCCTGTCTGAGTTTAAGAACCTCGTAAAGATCTGAAGGGGGAAAATCGCTAAAACGAGTTATGTGTTTCCACTGCATGGGTAACCAATTTTAGAATTGTTCGTATGTGTAGATAAACCTTCACAAATTTTATCTTATGTTAAAAATACTACTGATTAATAGCATCGTCATATTTCTCGGAGCATATTTATTTGATGGTGTTAAAGTAAAAAGTTTTTTTTCGGCAATCGGTGTGGCCATAATTCTCAGTCTGATTAATATGTTTATTAAGCCGCTGATCATACTTCTTACCCTTCCTCTCACAATACTTACACTTGGTTTGTTTATTCTTGTGATCAACGGCCTGATCCTCCTTTTTATCGATAAACTGCTTGATGGATTTTCAGTGAATGGTTTCTGGTGGGCAGTGTTTTTCAGTGTTTATATCTCAATAGCGAATGCCATCATGTTCAGATTGTTTTAGCCCGGATATTAAACCAGGAGAATTTTCCCTTAAAAAGTCCCTGCTATATTAGATCATAAAGTTATATATACCCATAATTTACACTTCATTTAATATATTTTCTGTTTTTTTATCCGGGTTAAATGCTTTGAAGTATCTGATTTGTAAAATTTTTTTTGTCTAACCACTCAAAACAATGATTTTTTGGATCAAGATGCAGAAGAATCACGCTCTGTTACTGCTTTTTTGTTATTTTCATCTTAAAAGACTGACGTATTATATTAATGACTAACCATACATGAAAACGAAGAAGGTAACTGTTTTAAATGAGTCGGGTCTTCATGCCCGCCCGGCTTCTGTTTTAGTAAAAACGGCTTCGCGGTTCAAATCAGAATTTTACATCAAAATGTATGGATACAAAGTGAATGGGAAAAGTATCCTTGGTGTTATGACACTCGCTGCAGAAGCAGGCGCAGAAATGGAATTAATTGTTGATGGACCCGATGAAGATGAAGCACTGGAGAAACTTGTGAAACTGTTTGAAAATAAGTTTAACCCGGCACCACCATGAAAGAGCTACAGCCAAAAATTTTATCGGGAAAACCGGCTGCACCTGGTATTGGTGTTGGCAATGCCTTCATTTTACGTGATGACAATAAGCCTGTCCACCCGGAAAAAATTTCGGACCAGGAGATTGAAGAAAATATCAGGAAATTTGAAAATGCCCGTGAATTTCTTGTGCAAGAGTATGAAAAAATCAAAACCATTCCCGATGATTATGATGTGGTGGAAATAATCGATGCTCAGATTCAGGCGCTAAATGACCCTGAGGTGACGTCAACTATAAAACGGAAAATTAAAGAAGAAAATTTTTCGGCAGATTACGCCATCTTCAGCACATTTAATGATTATATCCAGTTACTTGAATCTGCCGGTGCACAATGGGCAAAAGATCGAACGATTGACGTAGTATCAATCCGGGATGAACTGATTCAGGCTACTAAAGAAAAAAAGAAAGAGTTTGATGTAATAAAAGGTGAGATTGTTTTTGCCGAAGATATACCGCCAACTGTGATGGTGAAACTGAGCCGGATCAAAATTTCCGGAATTGTAATGGAAAGGGGCGGACTTACATCTCATGCCGTTATCTTATCTCAATCTCTCGGAATTCCCTGCGTGATTAATGCGCACTGGGACCGTTTTCAGCTTCAGGATGGTAACGATGTGATTATTGACGGTTCAACAGGCCAGGTTATTCTGCGGCCGTCGTGGAAGCAGAAACAGGAGTATCTCAAAAGGAAAGAGGAACAATTTTCACGATTTCAGAAAGCTCTTGAATGGGCTCGAAAACCTAATAAAACAAGTTGTGGTTCAGAATTTACGCTTCGTGCGAATGTAGAATTTCTGGAGGAATTACCGAGGCTCAAGACTCATGGAGCCCGGGGAGTTGGCTTGCTCAGAACCGAAACTATCTTATTCGAATCGAACGAGTTTGATGTATGGGACCAGGTTGAATTTTATTCCAAGATGGTTGAAGCAGCTGAAGGCCATACAGTTACCATACGTTTGTTTGATGCCGGTGGTGACAAACTGCTTGAAAACTCAGAAAATGAAGCTAATCCATTTTTGGGCTGGCGCGGGATAAGAATGCTTCTCGATAAAAAAGAGTTTTTAAAAAAGCAGCTGGAGGCTATTTATCGGGTTTCAGGTAAGTTCACGGGAAAAGTAAAAATATTAATCCCTATGGTTTCCAGTATGGAGGAAATACATGAAGTTAAGCGGCACTGTATTGATGTATGCAGCAGCCTGTCCCGCCAACATGTTCCAGTTGATACTGAAACTCCGATCGGAATTATGGTTGAGGTTCCAAGCATTGCTTTAATGGCTGAATATGTAGCAAAGCATGTTGATTTTTTTAGCCTGGGAACCAATGATTTAACCCAATACACACTGGCGGTAGACAGGGGTAATGAAAAAATATCACATCTCTTCGACAGCTTTCATCCATCCATCTGGAAGCTAATTAAAATGTCGAAAGATGCTGCTGATAAAGAAGGTATTCCGGTGGCAATCTGCGGTGAAATGGCTTCAAAACCTGAAGCAGCAGCTTGTCTTTTAGGGCTGGGCATCAGGGATTTAAGCATGAATACCGGTTCTATTCCCTTAGTAAAATCCGTTCTTTGCAGTAACACTCTCGATGAAATGAAAAAGCTGGCTGAGCGCGTTCTTGATGCAGATGAACTGGAACACATACATGAATTATTGGAAGAGTGGCGACCTGCTTAGTTAGATGTATTAATTTTTTAAAAAACAGATTTCTTAAACCAAATTAATAAAAATAGTTTTAAAGCTAAGACGGGAAACGCTACCACGTGAAATTAAATTATGTTTAGTGGTATATAAATTTAATTAATTAAATTAAAAAAATATAAATACGTAAATAAAAAAACTAAAAATATTTTAATTCGTTAATTAATTAAATAACTTACTTTTCAAGAGAAATTTCTAATCCAGCACAAAATCAATTATGTTACAAAAAACATTTACACCAAAACGAACAGTATGCAAAGTTACTTTTTCCATTCCCAAGGAGTGGGCAAACGAGAAGGTCCATGTTGTAGGAGATTTTAACGAATGGGACCAGACTGCCGATAAACTTGAAAAGAAAAAAGACAATTGGGAAGTAACTTTGCGGTTGAAACCAGAAAACAAGTACCGCTTCAGATACCTTCTCGATGGTGTTAAGTGGGAAAACGACGACGCTGCTGATGATTATGTTCCGAACGAATTCGGTACTGAAGACAGTGTTGTTGAAACCGGAAAATAATTGAATGGCAACACGCTTTGATGTAGATCAATGTAAAGATTATATGCGCACTACCTGGCTTGGTAGTGAATTTATCTACATCAGGCGGGTTGAATCTACAAATTCGTACCTTAAACAGGTTTCTTCTTCTGATTTGATTCACGGTACGGTAGTTCTTGCTGATCATCAAACCCAGGGAAGGGGCCAGTATGAGAGAAGCTGGGAAGCTGCACCATTTCAAAATCTCACATTTACACTTGCCTTTCGGCCTCCAAAGGGAGAACGCCTTGTTCTTCTTACACTTGCCTGTGCATCCGCCGTTTGCCATGCATTGCAAAAATATACTACTGAACAGGTGCGTATTAAATGGCCAAATGATCTGTTAGTTGGAAATCGGAAAATTGGCGGATTGCTAACGGAGTGTACATTTAATGGTCCCAAGCCTGAGCGGGTACTTATCGGTATAGGCCTGAATACAAATCAAAAACAGTTCAGCAAAGATATTCGACAATCTGCAGTATCTCTCTCTTCGATAGCCGGAAGAACTTTTTCAAGAGAAGAACTTTTAGGTGACTTGCTTTCTGAAATTGAGCTTTTTTATCATCGATGGCACAAGTTTGATGACGATTTACAAAGAGACATTAATCATCGGTTAATTGGATATGGCGAATGGGTGCATATTAGCGTATATGATAAAATGACGGATGAAAAGTTCAAATTTATCGGTGTGAATGAAAAAGGAGAACTGCTGATGTTGAATGAACAGTTAGATGTCAATAAATTCAGTTATGAACAAATTCGCATCATCACCGGTAACGAACTCTTTTCTGAGCCAAAAAGAGGCCTGTCTGCCTGACTTTTCAGGCAAAATTGTAGCTGGAGTCAGCGGCGGGCCAGATTCGATGGCTCTCCTTTATCTGCTCCATCGCCATCAAATCCACACTATTGTTGTTCACATCAACTATAGGCTTCGAGGGGAAGCTTCAGACAAAGACCAGTCAATCGTAGAAGAGGTCTCTGCTTTATGGGATCTTGAATGTGTTTCGGTCCGGCTTGATCCGGATGAAAGCGAAGGAAGAAATTTTCAGTCTTGGGCACGTGATCGCAGGTATCAGATTTTCAGCGATATCAAAAAAGAATTTGATGCAGATTATATTGCAACAGCCCATCATGAAGATGACCAGCTCGAAACTATTCTCCAGAAAATTATGCGCGGAGCAGGTTTTTCAGCCTGGAAGGGTATGGATGTATTGGACGGCGATCTGTTCAGGCCGTTGCTGGATGTTTCCAAGTCAGACATCCTCCGGTTTATACAGGAATTCAACATCCCGTATCGGATGGACCGGACAAACGAAGAATCCACATATGCACGAAATTTTATTCGTAACAACTGGTTTCCCGAACTGAATCGCTTATTTCCCGGATGGAAAATTAATTTGTTACAAATTCCGGATAAAGCCAGAGAGTTTACAATGATGGCTGATCTTTTATATCGACAGATATCCCGTAGCCAGGGGATGATAGACCGCCGGAAGTTTTTGGATCTTCCAGAAGATCTTCATCCGGTAATGGTAAAAAAACTGGCAGAAGAGAGTATGATAGAGATTAACCTGAGCCGCGGATTTTTAGATTCGCTGAGAGACATTGGTGATCTGCAAACCGGAAAATCATTCACCCTTTCTGATAATGCAGTACTATTACGCGACCGCGATTCATTTAAACTGATTAAAAGCAGCGAGTTTTTTTCAGAGAATATCACTATTTCCAAAAAAGAGGTTATTGATGGGTACGAATCATCTGCACTCCATTTATCGCTGAAGAAACCCCCGGAAACTTTTATCGATCAAACGCTCCATCTTGATGTAAATGCTATTGAGTTTCCGCTAACCCTGCGAAACTGGAAGGATGCCGATCGTTTTCAGCCACTGGGAATGAGTGGAAGCCAGCTTGTATCTGATCATCTGACGAACCGTAAAATTCCTTCATCCCTTAAAAAACAGGCAAAAGTTCTGGAATCTTTTGACGGAACCATTTCTGCCGTTATATTTCCGCACCATTCAGGGACAGAACAGTTGGGGACCCTTTCTGAGCGAGTTCGATGCACTCCTGAAACGAAACAAACACTAACTATTCGAAAAAAGTAGATCAGTTTTTATGGATTTGTATCAGCCGGAAATTGTGAATATAAATGGCGAAGAGTTCAGAGTATATCTCACTCATGAAGAAATACAGCAAAGAATTAAGCAGCTTGGAAAAGAGCTCAGCAAAGATTACAAAGATAAGAAGCCCATTTTCATAGGTGTACTGAATGGCGCTTACATATTCCTGGCTGATTTAATGCGCTATGTGACCATACCTTGTGAAGTGGACTTTTTGAAACTTAGCAGTTACGGTGATGAAAAGGTTTCATCAGGGGAGGTTCAGGAGCTGAAAGAAATTGATGCTGATATCGAAGGGCGACATGTTATTCTCGTGGAAGATATTATTGATACGGGACTCTCTATGAAATTTCTGGCAGACAAAATGAACCGCATGAATCCTGCATCGGTATCTGTAGTGACTTTACTTCACAAAAAAGAAGCGACAAGGTATGATCTTCAGATCGACTACACCGGATTTAATATTCCGAATCTGTTTGTTGTGGGTTATGGTCTCGATTTTGCACAGGAAGGCAGAAACCTTTCCCAGATTTATATTCTTCAGAAAGGTTAGTCTGGGAAAAAAATATGTTTTTATGTTGCAAAGAGATCGGAAAGGTTCCTATATTTACAAGTCTATGATCAAATACTGATCTGCCGTTTGGAGAGATGGCTGAGTGGTCGAAAGCGCTCCCCTGCTAAGGGAGTATACCCTTAACGGGGTATCGAGGGTTCGAATCCCTCTCTCTCCGCCAGCAGGGCGTCTGTTACCGACAGATGCCCTTTTTTTATGCAATTTTTCAGGACAAGTCGGTGCGGGAAAGTACAGATTCAAGGGTACAATAAGGGTACACTTGATTTTGAAGGGTACAACATCCCTTCAAGTTAATAATATATTGATGTGTTTAGAATTAGGACTTTAAAATTGCTATAAATTTTTTTTATAAGAACTTAAATGTCTAAATAACAAAGACAAGAGTAATGATCCGTTTTCAGGTTAATGGTTCCAGTTTAAAGTCTTAATGGAGGACCATCATCCTCTTTGGTCGAAAAGTAGAGGATTTAATTGATCGTCATTACAATCCCGACTGATATAATATCGGGAGGAACTGAGGTGAAGTAGTTGGCCAAATAGCGATGCATTTTCACTGTGTATTCGCCGGGTTATAGCTTTACCATGATGTAAACTATCTTAGTTAGCCCCCCAAACGTAGATACTTTCATCTTCTCCAAAACAAGCATATAACTTTTGTTTAATGTCCACCGGCAGATAGGATATTAAATCTGAAGTTTTAAAAGCCTTGTCGAGACTTTTTTTTCTATTGTTCGATGATAATCCTGCAGCAATAAAATAAATTCCCATAGTCTTTGGATTTATTAATGTGTATAGAAAAATGAATCATTAATCTTATAAGTTCAATAACTGCACAGGTTGAATTAAAATCAAAATAATTAATTGTACAATTTTTATTTCTTCCAATTTCTCAAAGTTCTTTTATATTAAGCAATTATACAAAGCTACTTGAACTTTAGCCTATGAATAAATCGGGACTCACAGAGGCGGATATTCGGTCGAAATACATCACACCGGCATTGCTGGACGCAGGATGGGATTTACATAAACAAATTCGTGAAGAGAAGTATTTTACAGATGGTCGGATTCGTGTAAGAGGGTCATTAGCAAAGAGAGACAAAGGAAAGAAGGCTGACTACATCCTCTATTACAAAAGAGGTATACCACTGGCAATCATCGAGGCAAAAGATAATTCACATTCCGTAGGCGCCGGGCTTCAGCAAGCGCTTGATTATGGGGATATCCTCGACACACCTTTTGTCTACAGCTCAAACGGAGATGGATTTGTTGAGCATGACCGTACTAAGACTGATGGTGAGATTATCAGAGAAATTGGGCTGAATGATTTCCCTTCGCCTGAAGAACTCTGGAACCGATATGCTGAGGCCAATGGGTTCAATAAAATACAGGAGAAGCTGGTAAAACAGCCCTATCATTTTGAGCAGGGAAGCCGAACTCTTCGATATTACCAGGAAATTGCCGTTAACCGAACCATTGAAGCCATTGCCAAAGGAATGGATCGAATAATCTTGGTTATGGCAACCGGGACTGGAAAAACCTTGACGGCTTTTCAGATCATCTGGAGAATCTGGAAATCAGGCCAGAACAAACGAATCCTTTTCCTGGCTGATAGAAATATCCTGGTGGATGATCCGATTCGTAAATACTTTGGATCACTTAAAGACATCGTTCACAAAATTCAAAGAGGAAAAGTCAGCAAGGCCCACCAAATCTATTTTGCTTTATACCAGGCAGTGACAGGAAATGAAGATTTTGAGGATGTATTCAAAGAGTACTCTCATGACTTCTTCGATCTGATCATCATCGATGAGTGCCACAGGGGAAGCGCTGCTGCAGATTCGGCCTGGCGCCGGGTTTTGGAATACTTCGACAGTGCCACCCACATAGGCCTGACTGCCACACCTAAAGAGACAAACACCGTTTCCAATATAGACTACTTTGGTGAGCCGCTCTACACCTACTCCCTAAAACAAGGAATTGAAGATGGGTTTCTTGCACCATACAAAGTAGTGCGATTCACCCTTGATAAAGATGCTGAAGGGTGGAGACCTTTGGATGGCTTTACCGATAAGTATGGTAATATTATTCCCGACCGCGAGTACAACCAGAAGGATTACGACCGGAATCTAATTCTTGAAAAACGCACAGATTTGGTAGCGCGTAAAGTGACAGAGTTTTTGAAGGAAACGGACCGGTATGCTAAAACGATCATCTTCTGTATAGACATCGATCACGCTGAAAGAATGCGACAGGCCCTTATCAATTATAATGCGGATATAGTTGCCAGAGATAACCGTTATGTGATGCGAATTACTGGTGATGAGATCATTGGTAAACGGGAACTGGATAATTTTATGGATGAAGAGGAACCGTATCCGGTAATCGCGACAACCTCCAAGTTGCTTACCACAGGGGTTGACATTCCAACCTGCAAGTTCATCGTGCTGGATGCCAATATCGGGTCGATGACTGAATTCAAACAGATCATCGGCCGTGGCACACGAATCAGTGAAGATTATGGAAAGATGTATTTCACCATTATGGATTTCCGAAATGTGACCCGCCACTTTGCCGATCCCGACTTTGATGGTGAGCCGGTACAGGCTACCAGTTTTGGCCCGAATGATACACCCATTCCAGAAGATGAATTCCACCCGGATGATATTCCATCGGTAGCAGTTGAAAGTGAGGGTGAGGATTTTCTTTGGGAAGGTGAGGATGATGGCGGTCCGATTGAGGAGGATAATGTGAGACGTTTTTATGTTGATAAAGTGGAGGTGAAACTGCTCAACCAAAGAGTTCAGTACTATGGTGACGATGGAAAGCTAATTACCGAATCTCTGAAGGATTACTCCCGCAAGAAAATCAATGATAAGTACAACTCACTGGATGATTTTCTACGCAAGTGGAAAGGTTCTGAAAAGAAACAGGCCATTGTAGAAGAACTGGAAGAAGCCGGAGTGGTATTCAGCGAACTGAAAAAAGACGTAGATAAAGAGCTTGATCCTTTTGACCTCATCTGCCACATAGCCTTCGAGCAGCCTCCACTCACCCGTCAGGAAAGGGCCAATAACGTGAAGAAGAGGAACTACTTCGGCAAGTACACCGGAACTGCCAAGGAGGTATTACAAGCCCTGTTGGACAAGTATGAAGATGAAGGGCTTGAGAATCTGGAGGATGTGAATATTCTTAGATTAGATCCATTCAACAATATAGGTACACCGATGGAAATCATACAAGAGTTTGGCGGGCGAGATCTATACTTTCAGGCCATCCACGAAATTGAGAATGAATTATATAAATCAGCTTAATCTCACTTAAATCAAAATTATTATTAGCATTTATGAGTAAAAAGAAAAGCACGACAGAACAAGATGCCAAAAAGAAAGATAGTGAGGGTATTAATGAGAAAAAAGAAAATGATATTGATCTTGAGAAATTTGAGAATCTTTTAAATCTAATAGCCAATATTCCAGAGGATAAGGTTAACGATCTTAGACCATTACTTTATAAGCAAATTCTTAAAATTACTAAGAGACACGAAATCAGTTCAGAGTATCTTATTCTTTTCTTGTATGAGCCAAACAACAGAATATCAGAAGGTATGGTTGATAGGATTTATAATGCGATTTCTACAGATAATGAGAAACCAATATTGATGATTATCCATAATCACGGAGGAAGAATTGAGCCAGCATACTTAATCAGTAAAACTTGTAAAGAATTATCTAAAAAATTCGTTGTAGCTGTTCCAAGAAAAGCAAAGTCAGCTGCCACACTAATTGCATTAGGTGGTCAGGAAATTCATATGGGACCAATGAGTGAACTTGGCCCAATAGATCCACAATTTGGGGGGCTACCAGCATTAGGGATAAGTAGTTCTTTGGAAAGTATAGCAAAGATTGTTTCCAAATATCCCAATTCAAGCAACATGTTTTCAGAGTTTATGAAAGAAAAACTTGATTTGAGGATACTTGGCTACTTTGAAAGAGTTTCTGAATCTGCTGTGCAATATGCTACCAGGCTATTAAGTGAAAAGGATCAAAAGATAAATATTTCAGAGATAGCTCATAAATTAGTCTACGAATATAAAGATCATAGTTTTGTTATTGACAAAGAAGAAGCAACTAAACTTTTGGGTGATTGCATCAAAGACACAAGTCCAGAATATATACTTTCAAATGACATCCACAGTTTTTTGAACAATGTTAATATGTGTTTGGAGGTTTTTCATAAGAAATCGTTAGCCATTATCGGTTCAAATAGAGATTTTTCCATTTCCAGCAAAAAACAAGAAGAAGATTAAGATTTTATATTAATTAGAACTTAGATTTAAAATATGTCCATATCCAACACCATTAAATCCATTCAAGACATTATGCGCAAGGATGCCGGGGTTGACGGCGATGCGCAGCGAATCTCGCAGCTTGGGTGGATGCTGTTCCTCAAGGTTTTTGATGATTACGAAACTGAGCAGGAACTCATGACTGATAACTTCGAGTCTCCCATCCCGGAAAAATATCGGTATAGAAACTGGGCGCATGATGAAGAGGGAATCACCGGGGATGCATTGCTGGAGTTCATCGACGGGCTGTTCAAGGAGATGAAGGAGATGGAGCTGGACGAAAAGAGCCCCAGGCTGGCGTTTGTGGTAAGGTCGATCTTCGAGGATTCTTACAACTACATGAAATCTGGGACGCTGCTCCGGCAGGTGGTGAACAAGCTGAATGAGATCAACTTCAATAAGAAGGATGACCGCCATCAGTTCAATGATATCTATGAGAAGATTCTGAAGGATCTGCAAAGCGCCGGAAATGCCGGGGAGTACTACACGCCGCGTGCAGTTACCAAATTCATGACTCAGATGGTAGACCCGAGAATCGGGGAAACCGTATTTGATCCGGCCTGCGGAACGGGTGGATTCCTGGTTGATACCATCGAGCATATGAAAGAGCAGTCGTCGTCCATTGATGACTTGAAGGCCTTCCAGGAAAACATACAAGGTGTGGAGAAAAAGCCGATGCCGCATATGCTCTGCACCACCAACCTGATTTTGCACGGTATTGATGTGCCTAAGGTCCGGCGCGATAATACCCTCAACAAGCCGTACAACGAATACAAGGCCAAAGACCGAGTTGATGTGGTGTTAACCAACCCTCCATTTGGCGGACAGGAAGAAGACGGCATCGAAAAGAACTTTCCGGCGCAGTTTCAAACAAGGGAAACAGCTGATCTCTTTTTGGTGCTCATCATGCGCCTACTGAAAGAAGGTGGTCGGTGTGCCCTGGTACTTCCCGACGGATTTCTGTTTGGGGAAGGTGTAAAAACCCGCATCAAAGAGCGGCTGCTGAAGGAGAATAACCTGCATACCATCGTGCGCCTGCCGAAAGGCGTGTTTGCGCCCTATACCAGCATCAACACCAATCTGCTCTTTTTTGAGAAAGGGGACTCTACCGATGAGGTGTGGTATTTTGAACACAGCTATCCCGAAGGCTATAAAAGCTACTCCAAGACCAAACCGATCCGCATTGAAGAATTTGATATGGAGAAGGAATGGTGGAACGACCGAAAGGAAACTGATAAGGCGTGGAAAGTCACTACAGAGGATATCGAGAAACGAAACTATAATTTGGACATAAAGAACCCGAATGGGGCAGATAATAAAACATATGATGTGGAAAAGCTTCTTGAGAAACGGAACAGGTTGAATGATGAGATTCGGGAATTGAGTCGGAGGTTACTTGGGGAACTGAAGGAGACATTGACCTGAATTTCACCTCTCCCAAACCCTCTCCTCAAGGAGAGGGCTGAAGTACTCTTGTGCATACTTCTTTTTGAGTTAATTGAATGATTCATTTTTATGGCAGATAATTCTAAAAATAGCACTCCCCTCTCTGGCGGGAGAGGGGCCGGGGGAGAGGCCGAAAATGGCAAGAAACCACCAAAAATTCCCCTTCACGCAGGTGCCGAACCACATCAGTTCAAGTATGCCCGGCAGCTTCGCCGAGAAATGACTGATGCAGAAAAAGTGCTTTGGCAACATTTACGTGCCCGCCGGTTTTTGAATCTAAAATTTAGACGACAACATCCACTTCTTGAATTCATTGTAGATTTTTATTGCCACGAACTACGGCTGGTAATCGAAGCTGACGGAGAATATCATAACGAGGCAGACAGTAAATATTACGATAAAGAAAGAACCAAAGAGTTCAAACGGTATGGAGTTACCGTGATCAGATTCACCAATGAAGAAATTATGAATGATATAGATGGAGTATTAAAGAAATTGAAGAAAACTGTAATCACCCTCAAATCTACCTCTCCCCAAACCCAACTCCATGAAGAGAGCGGCTTTCGCAGTCAATCTTCAGATTCTACTCAACCATCTACTAAAGCAACAAAGTCCACTCCCTCTCCTCGAGGAGAGGGCCGGGGAGAGGTGGAAAAGAAAGGAGACAGAGCATGAACCTAACCGACCTTCTCCAAGAATTTAACGTTGTTATAGACACAGCCGAAGGACTCACCGAACTCCGCTCCCTCATCCTTGGTCTTGCTGTACGCGGTAAACTGGTTCCCCAAGATCCGAATGATGAACCGGCTTCGGAGTTGTTGAAGAAGATTAAAGTTGAGAAACAGCGACTTTATGAGGAAGATGAAATTCGTAAACCCAAAAAAGTTAAACAGGTTTCAGAAAGTGATTATCCATTCGAAATTCCAAATAATTGGGTTTGGACAAATTTAAATGAAGCTGGGGTGATAAATCCACGTAATGACGCCAAAGATGATTTGGATACTTCATTCATTTCTATGAGTTTGATTTCTGAAGGATTTATGGAAATGCATGATTCAGAAACAAGAAAATGGAAGGAAATAAAATCCGGATATACTCATTTCGCTGAAAATGATGTCGGTTTAGCAAAAATTACACCCTGTTTCCAAAATGGGAAAGCTGCAATTTTTAGAAACCTTGCCAATGGCATTGGTGCAGGAACAACTGAACTTTATATTTTCAGATCAGTTATTGATGGATTAATTCCTGAATATGTATATGCTTTTCTAAAAACTCCTGATTTTGTTAATCAAGGAGTTGAAGAAATGACTGGTACAGCTGGACATCAAAGGGTTCCTAAAGGTTATTTTGAGCATCGTCCCTTTCCTCTTCCACCGTCAAATGAACAACACCGCATTGTTCAAAAAATTGAATCCCTGTTCGCAGAAGTAGATGAACTGGAAGATAAGATGGATCGGCAAACCAATCTGGATGAGAAATTGCAGTTGGCGGTCAATACCGAGGTACAGCAAGCCCCGGATGCCGAAGCCTCCAAAACCGCCTGGAACTTCATCACCTCCAATTTCGAGACTCTCTACCACACCCCGGAGGCAATCGACAACCTCAAAAAGAACATCCTGAATGAGGCCGTACGTGGCAGGCTCGTATTCCAGGACCCGAACGACGAATCTGCTTTCGAGCTCCTTAAAAAGATTGAGGCGGAGAAACAACGGCTTTTTGAGGAGGGTGAGATTCGAAAGCCTAAAGATCTGCCACCTGTTGATGAAAGAGAAATTCCGTTTGAGGTGCCGGAGAGTTGGACTTGGACAAGGTTAGGAAATACAGCTAATGATGTTCATTACGGATATACAGAGAGTGCTGACTTTGATATTTCAGAACCGAAATTTTTGAGAATAACTGATATCCAAGATGGATCTGTTGATTGGGATAATACACCTGGATGTTCAATCAAAGAAGATGAAATTTCCAAATATGAGTTACAAAGTGGTGATTTAATTATTGCTCGAACCGGTGGTACAGTTGGTAAGTCATTTTTAATTTATGAAGTAAATTATTTAGCAGTATTTGCTTCTTATCTCATTAGGTTTATACCAACATTTACCAATACCTCAGAATACATCTACAAATATTTGAATACCAATTTGTATTGGAACCAGCTATACGAAAGTACATCAGGAACTGGGCAACCAAATGTAAATGCTACAAAATTAAGTAACCTGTTATTTCCCCTTCCCCCACTCGAAGAGCAACACCGCATCGTCCAGCGCATCGAAGAGCTCTTTGCCATCTGCGACCGGTTCAAAGCCCAATTGGAGCAGCGGCAGCAGGTGAATGAGCGGTTGGTGAAGGGGTTGGTTGGGGAGGTTTTGGAGGGGAGTTGAGAGGCTGTAATAAACAAAAAAGTGTAAAAATAAACCATATAGTTGTCATCATATGGTAAATATTTATATATTCAACTATAAAGTTGTAAATGATCACAACAAAAGAAGAAGTAGCGTCGTTTTTAGAACGATTGAAGGTAAAAGCCAACATCTACGATATAATTTATGAGGATGACCGGCCAAAAAATGTACAAACATTAGCTACACTTGAACTAAAACCGTTTGAACGGGATGATATCATCAAAAATCTTTCCGTTAAAGATTACTCTGAAGGGCCAAAGCCGGAAGAGTTTTTTGGGGGTGATTCCGAAATGTATGTTTTCGGTAAGCTTGTTAAAAATCAAGAGATCTATATCAAAATAACACTGGGGAAATCAAACAGCTCTGTGATTTGTATTTCATTCCATATCGCAGAACATCCAATGAATTTTCCATTTAAATAGGAGGAAATCATGAAAAGTCCATACACAGGTGGCGAAGTGATACGCCAGATTAATAATGAAGAATTGGAATTCCGTGGTGAAAAGTTCACCATATCATACAACAACTATAAATGTGTTGATACGGGCAAAGAATTTACAACCCGTGATATTGATGAATTGAATATGCATCTGTTGCATAGTGCATATAGAAAAAAGCACAACATTCCTTTTCCTGAAGAAATAAAAAATATCCGGGAAAAGTATAGGGTAAATCAAACTAAGATGGCTGAAATTCTTGGTTTTGGACCAAATACGTTCAGAAATTATGAGAATGGAGATGTGCCACAGTTAGCTAATGCAAAATTGATTTCCATAGCATCAAAGCCAAGTCTTTTTATTGATCTGGTAAATGATTGCGATAGTTTAACTGTAAAGCAGAAAGAGAAGTATATAAAGTGTGCGAAGGCTGCGTATTCAAATAATGAAAAGCTATTTAGTTGGTTGTTCAGGCATCAGGAACCGAATGAGTTTACAGGCTATAAAGCACCTTCTATTGAAAAGTTAAATGCTATGATTGCATTGATGGCTCTCAACTCTAACTTTTTCAAAGTTAAGCTCTGCAAACTATTGTTTTATTCAGATTTCTGCCATTTTAAACAATATGGGCAGTCCATAAGTGGAACATCCTATCAAGCAATTCCAATGGGGCCGGTTCCTCATAGATACGGTTCGCTTTTTGAGTTTGGAGCGGAAAAAGGGGCTTTTAGTATAGAGCTGGTTAAGTTTCCGGAAAGAGAAGGAGAAAGATTTATTTCAAGTTCCAATAGCGATGTATTAAATGTGTTGACGGCTGAAGAGAGGAAGACTCTTTTAATGGTGAAAGAATCGTTGGGATCAATGAAAACAGATGATTTAATTAATATCTCACACGAAGAAGCTGCCTGGTTAGAAAACAAGGATGAGCAAAATCTTATTGATTATAATTACGCTTTTATATTGAAGTATCCGAAAAGATGAAAAATTGCATCTATTCTGCAAAAAGTTTTTTATACCTGAACTTTTTCATTCCTGATACAGCCTCTGTACAAGATGATATAGAAGCTATTAAAGCAATGGGTATTGATAGTATAACATATACTCAAGCTCTTATACCCTTTTATTTGAAAAGGTTGATATTACTTGGATTATTATTGTTTGGAATGCGCTTTTGTTTTAAGCAATTCACAATCCATAAACATTTGCATACAGTAAACAAACACCGCGCTAATACACTGGATTCATTCCAATTTTTCCACAATAATTTGAAGGATAGTGATTCAGAAATCAGAGACCAGTATTTAATAGAAGTAGCTAAATCGATTTTTAATTTAAAAGGCACTGGATTTATCAAAAATGAATCCAGGGGAAGGCATTTCCTTTATTGATAATTTTAAGTTTTTTAAAGATCAGAGTTAAAGTTAAATGAGCTATAAAGAACATAAGTTTACCTGGGTCCAAACCCACACAAAGAGCTTACTTAATATTTGGCTGCCTACAGAAACAAGCTAATAATCAGTATAATCGTTACGCCCGTCACACCAATAATTGTTTCCATCACTGTCCATGACATCAGGGTCTGTTTTTCCGTCATACCGAAAAATTCCTTCACGAGCCAGAATCCTGAGTCGTTTACATGTGAAAGCACAGTCGCACCACAGGCAATAGCAATGGTTACACATCCGACGAGTGGAGCGGAGTAGCCGACGGTTTCAATGATGGGCGCGATAAGTCCGGCAGAGGTAACCATTGCAACGGTTGCCGAACCCTGTGCAACCCGAATCACCGTGGCAACAAGAAATGCAAAGAGAACGATAGGAAGTGCAGTGTCTGACATTACATCAACCAAAACATCCCCAACTCCTGCAGAAACCAAAACTCTTCCAAAAACGCCGCCTGCTCCGGTCAGCAGAATGATCATACCCACCGGCTGCATCGATTTGGTGGCCACTTCCTGAACCTGATCACGAGTGAAACCGAGCCGTGTTCCCAGGAAATAAAATGCCATCAGGCAGGCGATGGTTAGGGCGGTAAAGGGATGACCAATGAACGACATCCAGTGGTATGCGGTGCTGCCTTCTTCAAAGAAAAATCCGGAAGCGGTGTTCAGCAGAATCAGTACAAGTGGTACGATGATGACCGTTACGGAAATTGCGAAACCCGGAATTTTTGTGAGGCTTGTATCCACAGTATCGTCATCATCCTGTTCGAGGATAAAATCAGGAACACCCAGCTTGATCTTATCTCCGATATATTTGCCAAAAAAGATACCACCTACAATGGCTGAGGGAATTCCGGCAATTAAACCGAAGAGAATTACCCAGCCGAGGTCGGCACCTATCAGTGCAGCAACAGCTACAGGGCCGGGAGTTGGAGGGATAAAGGCGTGGGCCACGGCAATACCTGCTACAAGCGGAATACCGTATTTCAGAATCGATTTTCCGGTCCGGCGGGTCAGATCGTACACCAGCGGTATGAAAAGGAGGAGCGCAACCTCAAAAAAGACGGGAATTGCCACAATCAGCCCAATAAGGGAGAGGGCCCATGGAGCTTTCCGTTCACCGAAGCTTTTCAGAATGGTGCTGGCAATCTGTTTGGCTCCACCCGATACACGAAGGATTTCACCCACCATTGTGCCAATGCCGATCACAACAGCGATATATCCCAGAATGCCGCCCATCCCTTCCTGAATGGTGTCAATCACATCCTCGACGGGAATCCCGCCCACAATTGCCACAATCAGGCTTACAACCAGCAGAGCAATAAAGGCTTGCATCCTGAAATAAATAATAAGAATCAGCAGAAACAGAATACTTACGACAGTGAGGGAGAGCAGAAATGTGGCAGACATAAGGTGATGATATTCAGGTTAATTAGTTTACAGGTTGACAATAGAGAAAAAAATTTGGTTCGTCAACTTTTCCTGATTACACCTGAAATAAAAAGTTAAAAAAGTCTTCGGATGGAGACGCTATCTGCTATAATTTCATTATCAAAAAGGGAACGAGTCAGCATGTCGGCAAGGTAGCGGCTCATAAGCAGGCCTTTGGAGCCGAGTGCACCGAAAAACCATAAGCGTGGCTTGTGAGGGTGGGCTCCGATGACCGGCTTTTTATCGGGCACCGTTACACGCACCGATGCCCATTGATCCACAGAAATTGCACGATCAGAAAAACCGGATAGGGTACGGTTTAATTTTCCTTTCAGGTAGGAGAGACCTTCATCATCGGGCTGAAGGTGATCGAAATTGTGTTCATAGGTGCTGCCTGTGGTCAGAGTATCAGGCGAACTGTTCATATATGCCATGTATCCCAGGCTGGAAACGGAGTGGCGCAGCGGCAGAGGTTCGTCAAAATGAAACGTGGCGGTCTGGCCTTTCACGGGATGGAGGGGTAAAAAATCCCATCTGCCGGATCGAAGCTGATGATATCCAGTGGCATCGATCAGTTGTGTTGCGCTGATCTGCGATCCATTCTGAAAGTGAATGTTCCACCGGTTGCCAGTATCATACAGTTCTGTGTAACCCGAAGAGATGGAATGGCATCCCCTGTTTTTAAGATTATCCAAAAAAAGTTTTGTGAATTCTTCACCTCGAACAGTGAAGGCTTTTTTGATATGAAGGCCACCAAAATGCTCGTCAAAAAAAGGATATTGTTCTTCAAATTCTTTTTTGGGAATCCATTCAACCCAGCCGTCAGTCCACTCATATTTTTCAAGGGAGCGTTCAAAATCACGGGCTATTTTTTCGGTCAATGCCGGACGTAATACTCCGTTTTGTTCAAATATTCGCCTACGTTTATTTTCAGAAATTTTATTCAGAATATTTGTAAGATGATCCAGGCAATCATCTGCGCGCCAGGTTTTTTTGGCCCTTCTTCCTGCAGCAGGATTTGCGAGCATCATCGGTGCACCGGAAGCTCCTCCGCCTGCACCTGATGGATCTGCAATGGCACAGCTTTGTCCCCGTTCGAGTACGGAATCAGCGACTGAGAGTCCTGCCAGGCCAGCTCCCAGGACGGCGACATCATAAAAGTCGGTTTGGCTCACGAGAGAAGCTGGTCTGAAGTTGTAATCTTCGCACCTTTCTCTTTCATCTCTATCCATGCGGCATCGAGCGAACCTTCCAGGTCAATTCCCTGCACGGCATCCTCAACAACATGCATGGTAAATCCCTCATCAATGCCATCGAGTACAGACCATTTTACGCAAAAATCGGTCGCAAGGCCAACGATGTAGAGATCGGTGATGCCGCGCTGTTTCAGGTACCCGGTAAGGCCGGTAGTGGTTTTCTGGTCGTTTTCAAAGAATGTAGAGTAGGAATCTATCGCTTTGCGAAATCCTTTTCGAATGATCACCTGTGTTTTTTTAGTGTTCAGATCGGGGTGGAAATCGGCCCCTTCGCTACCCTGCACACAGTGATCAGGCCAAAGTATCTGTGTGCCGTAATAGACCTCGATTGTTTCATAGGGATTTTTTTTCTCATGGGAGGATGCAAACGAGCTGTGACCAGCCGGATGCCAGTCTTGTGTCTGGATTACAACATCAAACCGGTCAATAAGTTTGTTAACTATGGATACGACGGCATCTCCATTGGGAACAGCGAGTGCTCCGCCGGGACAAAAATCATTTTGAATATCAACAATCAGCAATGCTTTCATTATGATCAGGGTTTCAGTGTATTTAAAAGGTTGTCTCTTGTTTCCATCAGCCGGGTACTGATACCCACTTTGTAGATGTGGGGATTATCAAAACGTTTGTATTCCGGATGGAGTTTCGCGAAACGTTCTTTCTTATACTCCACAATTTTATCCACCTCCGGCAAATCATACATTTCTTCACCATTTTTTATTACCTGGCCCAAAAGCTCTTCGTATGTGCGCCCGTTCAGATTGCTCTTTTTTGCGGGGAAAGTGGGATGATGCATTCGTTCAAGGAGTGTTTCATGATCCAGAAGCACGGCATCTCCGTAGAAGGTGCCGTCTGCGTTCAGGTAACGGTAAATTTTCTTTTTACCGGGTAGGGTAATTTTTTCGATGTTTTCCGAGATTTTTAGTGTGGGCTCATCATTTACAGAATTAAGTTTATAAACGCCGTCGAGAGCCGGGGAGTTGTCGCCTGTCACAAGACGGGTGCCCACTCCGAAGGTATCGATAGGAGCTTTTTGTGTTTTCAGGCTGGCGATCACACGTTCATCAAGCTGGTTTGAGGCGGCAATTTTTACGTTTTTAAATCCGGCATCATCCAGCATTTTTCGGGACTGACGTGAAAAATAGGCAAGATCACCGCTGTCGAGCCGGATCCCCTTCAATTCGTGCCCTTTTTCACGAAGTTCCTTTGCTACTGTGATCGCATTCGGTATTCCGCTGCCGAGTGTGTCGTATGTATCGACCAGAAGATGCGCTGAATCGGGATAGTGCTCGCAGTATGTGCGGAAGGCTGTGAGTTCATCTCCAAATGACTGAACCCATGAGTGAGCCATGGTGCCTCCTGCAGGAATGGAAAAACGCTGTGCCGAATAGACGTTTGAGGTACCGTCAAATCCGCCGATCATTGCTGCCCGTGTAGCGTGAATACCGGCCAGGCCCTGTGCGCGGCGAAGGCCGAAATCGAGAACGGTAGAATTTTCACCGGCTGCATATTTGATCCTTGCTGCTTTCGTAGCGATTAGTGACTGAAAGTTGAGTACATTCAGCAGAAGTGTTTCGATGAGCTGGGTCTCCAGCAAGTTGCCTTCAACCCGCAAAACAGGTTCGTTAGGAAACACAATTTCGCCCTCCTTCGCTGACCAGATATCGCCCCGAAACTCAAATGATTTCAGGTAGGTGATGAATTTATCGGAGAAGCCTTCCTTTACCAGGTACTCCATTTCCTCTTCGCTGAAACGCAAGTGTTTGATCGTTTCGATCAGCTCCTTCAGACCAGCATAAATCACATATCCGCCGTCAAACGGAACCTTACGGAAAAAATAATCGAAGCTGGCTCGCTGTTGATGCATTCCTGACAGGAAGTATCCCTGGGCCATCGTTAGTTCATAATAATCGGTGTAGGATGCGGGGTGATCAATATACATGGCAGATCATTAATTTTATAACTGTAGAAAAATAACGAATGACGCAGTGAATGAGAAAGTCTATTTAATATACCTCAATCATTTCTGAATGAATTGTTCGTTACCGTTAACCCAGATCATAAACAAGACATTATTTACACTTCATTCAACATATTTATTATAAGTACAAAGCGGAGCGATCCCCGTGAAAGATATCCGGGCTAAACATTATTCCTGAAGGTTTTAAAATTACCTATATTCCTTACTTATTTCTTAAACTGATGTCACATCATTTGAAGTCGCTTTATTACCTTTTATCACTCATACTTCTGCTCTTATTGATCAAAAGCTGTGCCACACCGATGGCTCCTACTGGAGGGGAACCCGACCGGACCGGCCCGAGAGTTCTGGAAACCTATCCACCCAGCGGAACTACCAACTTTGAGGGTAATGAGGTACGGTTCAAGTTCGATAAATTTGTTGACCGTAACTCTTTTCGCCAGAACATCAGTGTTGAACCGGACCTGGGAATTGAATTTGAAGTAGATTTCAGCCGTCGCACCGGAATTGTATCTTTTACCCGTTCTCTGCCTGAAAATACCACTATCATCGTGCAGGCCGGGACTGATGTGACCGACACGAACCGTAACAAGATGGAACGCCCGTACGAAATTGCACTCTCTACAGGAGATGTTCTGGATGAGGCTTCTATTACAGCCCGAATTCTGGATGCCACAACCGGGCAGGGTGACAGCGGTAAACGGATTTTTCTCTACCGCGAACCGTATGATTTAACAGAACGGGCCAATTATGTGGCACAGACTGATACATCGGGCCGGGCAAATTTTGGTTATATCGCAGAGGGTACTTATAAAGCTTTTTGGGTGGATGACATCAACCGAAACCGAATTTGGGACAGGAACCGGGAGAGGGCTCAGCCTTTTCGTTTTGAAACATTCGACGTGGCACACGGTGATTCAATGGATCTTGGCACCCTTTACTTTTCTGCACCCGATACAGTAGCCCCGCGAATCGAAGGGGTGGGTTTGCTTTCCGAAAAGCGGTTAAGACTTCGTCTGTCCGAGAAGGTTACGTGGCGCCCTGGCGCTTTCCTTTCGGTGACAGATACACTCGAAAATGAGATTACCCGTGCCTACCCGTTATACGAATCAGAGGATGATCCCACCGTAGTTTTTGCACAATCTGTGGAGCCTCTTGGCGAATCTCAAACATTTACTCTGAAACCCGAGGGTTTTACCGACAGGGCAGGAAATCGCCTTCGGGTTGATTTTTCTCCTTTTTCCGGTTCGGCTGAACCCGATACTACAATTCTTCGAACCGTTTTTCATAATGCTGGTAGCGGGTTGTTTCCCGATGAAGCCCTTGAAGTTGCTTATACAAAATTCATTGATGACAATAATGTGGTGGATTCGCTGCAGGTGGTGGCAGGAGATCAGGTGATTGAAAACTGGCCTCACGTGGAATTAGACCGCCACATTCTTCGCATAATTCCGGATGAGAGCTGGGAGTCCGGTATTCGCTATCAGTTTCGGGTTTGGAATCCCTGGGAAGAAGATCGAGAACAGATAGAACCGGATATATGGCAGCGAAATCAGCTTGGGGGTATTGAAATTACTATGGAAAATGATGATCCAGATGTGCTTAACTATGTTATTCTGACCGACCGGGAAGAAAGCATCCGCGTGGACACAACGTTTGCTGATGGAACACTTTTAATCGATAACCTGCCTCCGCTTGAGTATAAAATCATCGTATTTGAAGATGTGAATGAAAACGGGAGGTGGGATCCCGGTATAGTTGATCCATACGAAAGGCCGGAACCATATGCAATCCGGCGATCAGTGCCAGTGCGTGAAGGTTTCACATCCGAAGTGGAGATGGTTTTTCCGCCGAGAGATACCGGACCTGAAATCATTGAGGATGATCCCGATGAAGTATCGGAAGCGGAAGAGGAACCGGGAGAAGAAATCGAAATTATCGGTGGAGAAACCGAAGAAAACAGAAACGAATAAAATATGGAAGAACAAATACCTTCAGATCTGACGAACCTCCAGATTTTTATCAGAATTTTTGTCATTCTTACAGTAACATTTTTTCTTGCAAGAGCATTGAATTACCTGTACAAGAGATTTTTAGAGAAAAGCCAGGAGAAGGGGACTGAAAACCTTACCACTTATAAGTTTTTGGAGCACGCTATCTCCGTAGTGGTCTACGTAATTGGATTCAGTTTTGCCATTTCGGTGGTTCCGTTTTTAAGACCAGTGGCTGCTTCGATCGTAGGTGCGGCCGGTATTATGGCGATTGCTGTTGGATTTGCGGCTCAGCAGGCTCTGGGAAATATTGTAAGTGGTGTATTTATTGTAATGTCTAAACCATACCAGATCAACGATCGCATTTCCATGAGCGATGGTGTTCGCGGCGTTGTGGAAGACATCAGCCTGCGCCATACGGTGATCCGGAACTTTGAAAATCAACGCATCATCATTCCCAATTCCATTATCAGTAACCAGGTGCTCACCAACTCGAATTATACAGATAAAAAGATATGCCGCCTGATAGACATCGGTATAAGTTATGAATCTGATATTGACCTGGCCAAAAGTATAATGGCTGAAGAAATTGGCAACCATCCACTCAATATGGATAATCGAAAACCTGAAGATATTGAAAAAGGAACACCGAAGGTGATGGTTCGGGTACTTGAGTTGGGGGACTCCTCTGTTTTACTTCGTGCCTGGGTCTGGGCTGCAGATACTCCGGATGCTTTTGTGATGCAGTGTGATGTACTTGAAAGCATCAAAAAAAGGTTTGACAATGAAGGGATCGTGATCCCTTTCCCTCAGCGTACGATCAGCTATCTTAATGGTTCCGAAAAGCCGTTAGAAGAGTCTCTAATTACTGATAAGTGATAAGTGTAATTCATTGGTGAACTTCTTCTTGTGGGTTTAATGACTGGCCTTCGTCAGAGTCTGATTCATCTATCAGTGTTCCATCCTTGATGATCAGTCGTTCGGACCGGTAGGTGATGTTAATCATCCAGTCTGCATAATCAGGGAAAGCTGTTCTCAATCTTGCAAGTGCCATCTGCCTGAAATTTGTTTCGATTAGTGCTCCCTGGCCAGGCCATAGTTTGAATTTATATCGTATATATCGCCATCCTCCTTTTGTAGTGTTTTGAACTCCGAAATATTCTGGCTCTTCCATTACAATGGCTTTATGCTGATTGTAGAGAGCGGCAGCAAGCGGACTCACAGTTTGCCGTACCCGGTTGGCATTTTCACTGTCCGGAATTTGAAAATCCACATATGCCCGAATACATCCGCCCCGGAACTGGCTGATAACTGCGATATTTCGATTTGGCAGAAATACTCGCTGGCCATGAAGATTGATCAAAACTGTAAACCTCATCCCCACCGAGTCCACGCGCCCAATCTGACCAGATACTTCAACAACATCTCCCACCTTAATTAGATTTGAAAAAATCAAGGTAAGGCCTATAACAACATCCTGCACAATACCTTGAGATCCAAATCCTATGGCCAAACCAATAACTGTAGTACTGGCCAGATAGGCTCGAAGGGATAAGTTGAATTCCTGGAGAATAAGCCCAAGCGCTACAAAATAGATGATGAATGTAAGAGTGCTCTCCAGAATGGTAATTACCGTAGCTGTGCGGGGATATCTTTTAGCAAATTCCGATCCACCCTGCTGTGGACTCTGATTTCGTCCTAAAAGAATAAACTGAGAAATTCGCCGAATAATCGTTACGATAATGTGTGCACCACCTGCAATAAAGATGATCAGCAGAATGCGATAAAGCAATGGCATTTCTGAAGCAAATTCAATGAGGTTCATTGTCTCGAGATATTGGGTTTGTTTCCCGTTTTTTCAGCAAATAATAACAAATATGTCATGGTAAATCAGGAATTAGGACTTTGTGTAATAGAGTCGTCCAGTTTTTTCTCCTCTTTTTTAGGTGAAAAATCCTGGTTGCTGAACACATCCATAAGGATGGACTGCTCGATGTAACTTCTTTGTCCCGATTTAGTGGGAACCCGCACTATCAGGTGAACTTCACCGGCCGCCGGAATCTGAATGGTCACTCGCGGATCGACGGAGGGTATGTCCAGTCCCTTTTGCTTGCTAACCTGTTCCATGTATTTGCGGACTTCTTTCAGAAATGGTTTGCAGTGTTTGTTTGCTGCTTCGATAAACTTGTTTTTTGCAGATTGCCAATCATCTTCCCGCTTAAAAGGAACGGTGAATACGTGCAGCACATAGTCGTGAGTAAAACTTTCGTTAATCACAGGCTCAGATACAAACAAGGCATTAGGGATGACCGTCATACGTCCAGTGCGCTGATGAGTGAGTTTTCCAGGCCCCACTTCAAGAATGGTGGTGGCCAGCAGGTTTTGATCAATCACATCGCCGCGAAAATCCTTGATTTGAATACGGTCTCCGATATTAAATGAACCAGCACCCGTTTTCAGGATAGAACCGGTGACACACAAAATGAGTTCTTTGGTTGCCACCACAAATGCTACAGCGATCGCCACGACGGAGAGGGCGAGGGTCTGAAGTTCTTCAGCCCAGATACTGATCAGTCCCAGCAGCAGGAGTAAAATAAGTGCGTTTCTGGTCTGAACAAGCCACCTTCGCTGAAGTTCAAGCGAGCCGACACTTTTTCGGATAAAACGGGATATTATTGCCCGAAGAATAATAATTACTATAATCAGAATGGCAGTGCTGATTAACAGGCTCAGAACAGTTTCTGAAATAGCTAATGATTCTTCTAATGAGGATTCGTTATTAAGCATAATGGTTAAACTACCGAAATCAGATGAATTTGATTGAGTGGTACCAAAAAAGGTAGCAGATTAATTCGTGTCACCCAATTTAAAATTATTCAGCGTATGACCGGTTAATACTAAACTGTATAACCCTAAAAATGATTATTGAATTTATTGCTGTGTCCATCTGTAAGTTTCATATAAACTAATTTCCTGGTATTTAATTCAGGCTGAATTATTGTGGATATCTTTGCCTGTAGAGTAGATAAAAAGCTGAAACTCAGTATATAAAATAAGAGATAGAATATTCGTATCTTTAATGGATTAGCTATTACTCATCTAATAAACGATTTATTCCAGTTTTATGTCAGACGGTTCAAACATCAAGAAAAAGCCCAAAAAATCCGTTTCATTACCGGGGAAAAAAGTAGTTTATGAGAAATATCAGCCTAAACACAAAGTACGTTTTGTAACTGCAGCCAGTCTGTTCGACGGACACGACGCAAGCATCAATATCATGCGGCGTATTTTACAGGCAACGGGAGCAGAGGTTATCCATTTAGGTCACAACCGGTCAGTTCGGGAAATTGTGAATTGTGCCATTCAGGAAGATGCCCAGGGAATTGCCATTAGCTCATATCAGGGCGGGCATGTGGAATATTTTAAATACATGATTGATCTGTTACGTGAGAAAAATGCCTCACACATTCATCTGTTTGCAGGCGGAGGCGGAGTAATTTCCAGCGATGAAATTGAGGAATTACATAAGTACGGTGTGACCCGTATTTTTTCTGTTGAGGATGGCAGCAAGATGGGTCTTCAGGGTATGATCAATTTTATGATGAAAACCTGCGATTTCGATACGAATGAGACCGTTCCCGCAGATCCCGCTGGTATTTTCGATAGACGACCCGATGCAATCGCACGTACCATCACTGCACTGGAAAACAATGTGCGTGATGTAGCACGGTTTGAGGGTGACAAACTGGTTATCAACAATAATAATACAGCATCAAACAAGAAAAAAAAATCGATCCCGGTGCTTGGAATTACGGGTACCGGCGGTGCTGGCAAAAGCTCGCTAACCGATGAGATCATTCGCAGGTTTTTGACGGAATTCAGCGACATTAATGTTGGTGTGATTTCGATTGATCCCTCCAAAGTGCGAACTGGGGGTGCATTGCTGGGCGATCGTATCCGCATGAATAGTATCGACACAGACCACGTGTTTATGAGAAGCATGGCCACGCGAGCATCCAACAAATCGGTCAGTGATGCGGTAAGGGGAGCAATTGCTGTTTATGAAGCAGCCGAATTTGATCTGATTATTATTGAAACGAGCGGAATCGGGCAGAGCGGTGCAGAAATTGTAGATTTGTGCGATATACCCATTTATGTGATGACCCATGAGTATGGTGCAGCAACTCAGCTTGAAAAAATAAACATGCTGGACCTCGCCGATCTTGTGGTACTCAACAAATTTGACAAAAAAAGCTCACTTGATGCTTTGCGGGATGTTCGCAAACAGATTCAGCGAAATCGGGGTGACTGGCATATTAAACCTAAAAATATGCCGGTATATCCAACCATTGCATCGCAGTTTAATGATGAAGGTGTACACCGGTTGTTTGCAGCAATTGTGAAAAAGATCAATGAAAAGCACGGGCTTAACTGGAATCCGGAACTCTTCACCAATATTGAACCGGCCGAGGGTCTACATGCACAGGCAATAATACCGGGCAAAAGGCAGCGGTATCTGTCTGAAATTACAGAGACGATCCAGAATTATCACGAATGGGCCGGGCATCAGATTGAAATAGCATCCAAACTGGATCAGGTTCGGGGTACCATCAGTCAGATTAAAAAATGGGCACCTGAAGATGAAAAGAAAATGATATCCAGGCTTCAGGAAATGGAACAACACTGGGCTGTTAAATTGGACCCGCTGCCGACAAAGATTCTGGAAGGGTGGGAGGAACTTTATGAAAAATATACCGGTGACGAGTTTACCGTAAAAATTCGTGGCAAAGAGATCAAAAATAAACTGTATCGCGAATCGCTGAGTGGAACGAAAATCCCGAGGTTGTCGCTGCCGAAAACTCAAAACCTCGGTGAAAGATTGAAATTTGCCCTCAGGGAAAACTTGCCCGGATATTTTCCTTTTACGGCAGGAGTGTTCCCGTTCAAGCGAGAGGGTGAGGATCCTACCCGAATGTTTGCCGGTGAAGGAACCCCGGAGCGTACCAATAAACGGTTTCATTACGTAAGCGAGGGGATGGCTGCTGCACGGCTCTCTACAGCATTCGATTCGGTGACTCTATATGGTGAAGACCCTGATCATCGTCCCGATATTTATGGAAAAATCGGGAATTCCGGGGTGAGTATCTGCACGCTCGATGATATGAAAAAACTCTATTCCGGCTTTGAGCTGACCTCAACAACCACCTCGGTTTCAATGACGATCAATGGGCCGGCCCCAATGATTCTGGCGATGTTTATGAATACTGCGGTCGACCAGGAGGTAGAGCGATACCTGAAAGAGCAGGGCCGTTGGGAAGAGGCTGACAAGAAAATTGACATTTATTTTGAAGAAAAAGGTGAGCAGAGACCCCGCTATGAAATTGAACTGCCAGCTTCCAATGAAGGTTTTGGGTTAGGTCTTCTTGGTATATCTGGAGATCAGCTTTTGGAACGGGAAACCTATGAAAAGATCAGATCGGAGGCGATGAAAGTGGTGCGGGGAACCGTCCAGGCCGATATTCTGAAGGAAGATCAGGCTCAGAACACTTGCATTTTTTCAACTGAGTTTGCCCTCAAAATGATGGGTGATGTGCAAAGTTATTTTACGGCAAATAAGATACGAAATTACTATTCAGTCTCTATTTCAGGCTATCACATTGCTGAGGCCGGGGCTAATCCCATTACACAGGCTGCATTTACCCTTGCCAACGGTTTCACATATGTAGAGTACTATTTGTCTCGCGGGCTGAGGATTGATGATTTTGCACATAATCTCTCATTCTTTTTCAGTAACGGGCTGGATCCGGAATATGCGGTGATAGGCAGAGTGGCCCGGAGAATCTGGGCTGTAGCTATGAAGCACAAGTATACGGCCAGTGAGCGTTCGCAAAAACTGAAATACCATATCCAGACGAGCGGACGTTCGTTGCATGCTAAAGAGATCCAATTCAATGACATACGCACCACACTGCAGGCATTAATGGCCATTTATGATAATTGCAACTCTCTTCACACCAATGCCTTTGATGAAGCGATCACCACACCAACAGAGGGATCTGTCCGGCGGGCTCTTGCCATACAACTGATCATCAACAAAGAGCTTGGGCTGGCTATTAATGAAAATCCGTTGCAGGGATCTTATATTATCGAAGAGCTCACCGATCTGGTTGAAGAGGCCATTTTGGCTGAATTTGACCGGATTACCGAAAGAGGTGGTGTGCTGGGTGCTATGGAAAGTATGTATCAGCGTGGTAAAATTCAGGAGGAGAGCCTACATTACGAATCGATGAAACATTCAGGAGAGCTTCCGATTATAGGTGTAAACACATTTACCAGTCCGGAGGACACCGAAGAAGAGCGTGTACAGGAGCTGATCCGTTCCACAGAAGATGAAAAGCTTCAACAGATCAATAACCTGAAAGCATTCCAAAAGCGTTATGACCAGGAAGCGAAAAAAGCTCTGTTAAGGCTAAAAGAGAAAGCGAGAAAGAATGAAAACCTGTTTGAAGAATTGATGGAGACCGTTAAATCGGCTTCACTTGGACAGATTTCCAGGGCACTCTACGAAGTGGGTGGGCAGTATAGGAGGAATATGTAGCCTAAGGTATTCGTAGCCCCTTAATTGATAAATGATTGAATTTTCATCATCAGCAAAAAGGGTGTTGCGAGTGTATGTAAGTACTTTCTGGCCTAACCGGAGATCATTCCTTGTAAACGTTCAGCCTGTCCGGCCTGCTGACTGTTTGGATATTCTGTTAGTATGGTTTCCAAATGCTCCAAAGCCCGCTGGGTATTTCCTGTTTCGATATAGGCCTGAGCAGCTTCGAATAAATTGTATGGAGTTGTTGAGCTGTTCTCATCCCATCCTGCGGCTCGTTCAAACTGACGGGCTGCATCTTCATACCGGCCAAGTTCAACCAGTATATTGGCGCGCATTGAAATAGGGGCTACACCTAAAATTCCTCTTGGAGGTGTGTAATTTTTGATATAATCGAGTGCATCTTCGTAGTTACCCAGTTCATATTCGGCTATTGCTGCATAATAGTTGGCAAGATTTCCTGCATCTGTGCGGCTGTAGTTTCTTGCAATTTGTACAAAGCCGAGTGTAAATTCTTCATCATCACCATAAAGTGCCCGTTCAAAATTTCCCTGAAGCATCGATTGTTCTGCAACACCCAGCAAAATCTGAGCTTCTTGTTCTTGCTGGCTTGAGTAGATGAAAAAACCGATAAGGAGCCCAATAGCGAGGACAAGCCCGATTCCGCCACCAATTACAGCGGCTTTATTCCGCTCGTAGAAAAACATAAACCTCGATGAATATTCAATCAGAATATCCTGTTCGAGATCTTCTTTGGACAATTTCTTGCTCATAAAAAATTTTTATTAATCTTGTTCGCTCTTTAGCGAATCCTATCTTTTTCAGAACAGTAAAGTTAAAATTAGTTTACGATTTAACCAAGTGAAAACGCTGTGAGAAAGAATTCTATTTTTTTGGTCTTAATTATTGGATTCTCATTGGAATCAGCTGCAAGAGGAAAAGTAACTTGAATACGTATCGTGACTATTAGTAAAGTAAAAATGCTATTTAAAAAACTGGTGATTGGAATTTCCGCAAGTGCGAAACATGAAAGCAGCTGTTACTGATTTTAATTGCTCAAATCACAATAGGTAAATACAACTTGCGCAGGTCCAAAATGTGAATTCAGAATGTCCTATCCGAATAAAAGGCATGATTTTGAAGATTAGGTTTTTTTCTCATCCAGTAAATCTGAATTTCCCAGAATAGTGATTTTTATCTGGGAAGCCACCTTAAACCGATTAGTGCTCCAAACTGATCCCCGGCAAGGGCACCGTTATCAAAAGCGAGTTCTAGTATGAGCCGGAGATTTTGGTTTTCAATAAACCGGATTGGCATCGACAGTCCGGCAAGAAATGACCACTGATCCACAGAATGGCCTGAAACAGTGTGAATAAGTTCAGTTGCATCGTCATTCCAGTTATCTTCGGCACATTCAACACCGAAAAGTTCTCCCTCTCCCAAATCGGGCACACGGTTGTCGCAATATTTTCCATAATTTCGGCTAAAGGTTGCCTTCATTGTAAGTTCAGCACGATCAAAGTTTGATATTAACCCGATATGATGAGCAACAATCCGGTTATTAACGACACCCATATTTTCATCGGAAGGGATAAAAAGCGGATTACCGATCGTTCGGTAGTTATAGACCCAGCCGCTTCGATAAATTCCGTGATTATAGTAGTTTTCATTTCCGCGATAGCGGTCACGGGTGAGATCGCCTCCAAAGTTTTCTCGTCTTGGTCCATCCTGGTATTTAGTATAAAGGTACTCATAGAGAAAACGCCGAACGGGCAACGAAGATGTTTCCGGCAGATCAATCGATATTCCTGTCAGGGCATCCTGAAGGCTTTTCAGTTTCAGGTTATCGCGCGACTCGAGCGGGTGCTGCCGGTATAAAGAAATATTTGTTTCCCCGATATCCAGAAAAAAACCAAAATCCCAGGCTCCAAGGTGGTCTCCTAATACATAGGTCTGCATGGGGCCGGGAGTTTGTTCATCACCGGGGTAGGCCAAAAATACATTTTTAAAATCTGACCATCGCGTGGGAATGTCACCATACTCCGGATGGTTTCCGCCCCATTTCACGTAATGAGCCAGGCCTGCATAAATGTTTATCGGCAGGTTGCCCCCGACTCTGAGATGTCCCACTTTTTCATGTAGTAAAAGGTCCTTTGTATACCGTCTGCTACCCAGCCATCCATGAGAAATATGGCCTTTTATTTTAAGGAATTCTTTGGTGAATGGGATAGGTGTCCAGTCGGTGAGGCCGAGCCGAATTTGAGGAATTGGGCTGGCATTTGTGCTGATACCGAGTGACCCCATGCTTAATCGGTCGTCATGAAGAGGGGATGTGTTATGAAATCTACCTGCTATAAGTTCAACTCCGAAAGCGTGAATATTCAGATAGCCCTGGTTAAAGTTGAGGGTGGAGTTGTTTCCAGGACGTGCAATCATATCGGCTCCAAACTGAATATTAAAAATTCCAACTTCATTCTGATTGGAGTAATATTGGAATCGGGTCATGAATTGACTGCCATCCGGAGCGTACATACCATACCTGTTCGATTGAAACCAAAACGGAGTTGTATCGGTTGAACTTATGATTCCGGATGTTTCAATGGATGTTTGAACCTGTGCAGTGGATGTGTGAACAGCAGCCATCAGAAAAAACAGCATAGACAGAAGCAGTCGGGGCATGGGCAAATTTATAGAGTAAAGCGTTGGTCTGAAGTGTAGAAGATCTCTGAAAATGAAAATAGGGAATGTGGATGAGATTAAACAGTACTCTTTCATTCCCTGGAGAAAAATTATGTTTGTAGTATTTGAGCCATATCATTCTGGTTATTTTGTCACATAAACTTTGAATTGATTAAAGAATCCGGCAACAGAAAATCCGAAAACAAATTTCGAATGATAAATTTATTTTAATGTAATGCAGGACATTTTTGACTTCACTTGGTAAAAATAATTCAAAAAACAGATCCGGATTTCACACTTTAGCAGTGGGGTTTTTAGAAGCAATAGTGGGATTTACCTAATAGCAGTTGAAATTCATTAAAAGTATATGTAAACTGTCGTTATTTAAACGACAGTTTGCGTGCCATGAGTGAAGAAGAATTTGAAAATATCATCAGAGAAGCAGCAATAGCCTACAAAACCGAAAACGATCTTTCCCTTGTAGAACGCGCCCGGGAAGGCATCTCAAAAAAAACACTTTTAAACATTTCGGAGACAAGCGGCCTTTCATTAAAAGAACTTTCAACACTTTTACCGGTTTCTCTAAGAACCATTCAGCGATACAAAGATGATGAACGCCTTGAACCCAATATTTCAGAAAAGGCCCTTCTTATTGCCGAAGTTTTGGGAAAAGGAATCGATGTATTCGGTTCCGTAGAAAAGTTGCAACACTGGCTACACACTACGTCAATTGCTCTTGGTAACCGAACTCCCATTAGTCTGCTCGATACCAGTTTTGGCGCCCGTATGGTAACTGATCTGCTCGGAAGAATTGAACACGGTGTCTATTCCTGATGAAGGTTTATCGTATTTCGAGAGAAAAATATATTCGGGATCTAAGCGGAGAAGGAGCACGGAGATTTGGAGGCCGGTGGAATAAAAGAAGAGTACCTGTTATTTACACTTCCTCTCAGGAATCTTTGGCAGCTATTGAAGTCCTTGCTAATACTCCACTATCCTCACTTCCTGATGATCTTTATCTGATTACTCTGATTCTTCCTGAATCCATTAAAATCATGCAAATAAAAAGTCCGGATCTGCCAAAAGGCTGGAATCGGTATCCTCCGCCTAATTATCTGAGAGAAGCAGGATCTGAATGGTTAATCTCCCGAAATTCATTGGCCATGAGAGTTCCATCGGCTCTCATTCATTCGGAGTTTAATATTTTGCTGAATCCGGCTCATAAAGAAATGAGTCAGGTAAAAACTGGAGAGGTGAGAAGTTTTCGGTTTGATCAGCGTATTCTATCTTGATTTTCCATGAACATCTCTATCAATGTCATTACTCTTTAAATGATTCAAGAGTAAGGAACCAGATTTTCTTCAGTTCCGTTAGGTAACTAATCTTAATGCAAGGATAACTTTTAAGTCTCGTTACTTTTGTTGAAATCTTTTTCAATCTAAGACAGGTTAAAGCTTTGATTAAAATAATTTTACTGAAAGTAATGAATCAGATATGATCAGAATTGAATTTTGACCATAAACCAAAAAAGATCAATACTTATGATGATCCGGGAGGGTCTGGCCTCGGTATCCACGAAATGGGAACAGACCCAAAAACATCTGTTTTAAATCACTGGAATCAGGTACATTCCGTGAAGAATGTTTTTGTGACCGATGGAGCATGCATGACTTCGGCTGTGTGCCAGAACCCATCACACTAACATATATGGTATTAACAGCAAGGGCTGCCAACGATGCCTCTGATGAACTTCAAAAAGGAAATTTATAATCAACGAAATATCGAAATAATGGAACGACGAGAAGCAATTAAACGAACAGCAGCACTAATGGGCGGAGTGATATTTGCCCCAACTATTTTAGGGGTTCTGAAAGGCTGTACTCCCACAACCGAAACCTGGACTCCGGTTTTATTTGACAGAAACCAGGCTGCTCTTACCACCGCACTTGCCGGAACCATTATACCTGCTACCGAAACGGACGGTGCGGTTGAAGTTGGCGTTCCAGGTTTCATTGAAAGTATGGTAAACGAAGTCTACAATGACGAACAGCGGGAGAATTTTCTTGCCGGTCTCAACAATTTCAATGAAGAGTGTCGAAATGAAACAGGCAGCTATTTTGCCGATCTAAGCGAAGAAGATCAGTTTGAATATGCTTCCCTTCAAAATCATGCCGCCATCGAAAGTGAAGCAGCCGAAGGTCCCCAGTTTTTCCTGATTTTTAAGGAGCTCACTATGATAGGCTTTTTTACTTCAGAAGTTGGGGCCACACAGGTTTTGAGATATGAGCAGGTTCCCGGCATCTACGAAGGCTGTGTTCCTTTTGAAGAGATCGGAAGAACCTGGGCTACATAATCTGGTAGCATAAAAATTATTTTAAACCGGTTCAAAGTCATCTCTGTACCGGTTTCATTTTTTTTCGGAAAATCGCGATTCTTCCGGCTATACATGAATTAATCTGCGGCTAAAAGTATTCATCAATTAATCTGGCCATTGAGCAGTCATCAAAAAACAACCGGGTCATGAATATCATATTTAGATACAGCTTTCTTTTTATTTCCCTGCTTTTAATTTTGTCGTTTGCCTTGTCCTGTAACGGTGATGAAACAATTGCTACAGAAAATGAAATTGAATTTCTTCCCCCTGAATGGGCTGTAAACGCAAATATTTACAAGGTAAATATCCGACATTACACACCTGAAGGTACCTTCAGCGCTTTTACCGAAGATCTGCCGAGACTGCAAGAAATGGGTGTTACAATTCTTTGGCTTATGCCTGTTCATCCGATTGGAGAGGAGAATCGAAAAGGTGCACTTGGCAGTAACTTCAGCATCGCAGATTACGCGGAAATCAATCCTGAATTTGGAACAAAAGAGGAATTCAGGA
The DNA here is from genome assembly GCA_020832285.1 of Balneolaceae bacterium. GTDB lineage: Bacteria > Bacteroidota > Rhodothermia > Balneolales > Balneolaceae > Rhodohalobacter. The sequence goes on along the minus strand of JAFIFB010000052.1, from coordinate 32,588 downwards.
TTATGGTTGATAAAGCCAAGGGCCTCGGAATGAGAGTCATCATGGATTGGGTTGCCAATCATACAGCCTGGGATGCGGTTTGGACGGAAACCAATCCGGAATTTTATAAAACCGATGAAGAGGGCAACTTCTATCCCCCAAATCCCGACTGGGACGATGTGATTCAGCTTGATGTTGAGGACCGGGAAATGTGGGAAGAGATGATCAGTGCGATGGAATACTGGGTGGAAGAGTACAACATCGATGGATACCATGCCAGTGTGGCCGACATGGTGCCAACCGAATTCTGGATTAAAGCGCGGGAAAGGCTTGAAGCTATCATGCCGGTTTTTATGCTGGCTGAATCTGAAGAGCCTGAACTGCACCGGGCCTTTGATATGACTTATGCATTGGACTACGCACAAACCATACAAAATATCGGGTCAGGGGAAGTAGGCCTTTCCGACCTTGACGCGGCACTCGAACGAAATTTTGAACGGTTTGAAAAGAAAAATTACCGGATGTTATACACCATTAATTATGAAAAAAACTCGTTACAGGGCAGCGATCCCGAGCTTTATGCCGACAATTTCAAAAATTTTGCGGTTCTGTCTGCCACTGTCTGGGGAATGCCACTGATTTATAACGGGCAGGAATCGGGCCTCGACAGGCGGCTTGAAACATTTGAAAAGGATGAAATTGATTGGATAGATTATAAATATCAGGATTTTTACACCACACTACTCGATCTGAACACCAGAAATCAGGCTCTGTTTAACGGTGAAATTGGCGGTGATTTCCGAAAACTGTCAACCGATAAAGATGAGCATATTTTTTCTTATAAACGGATCGGCCATCATGAACAGGTGATGGTGATCCTTAATTTTTCTGATGAAGAGAGAACTTTCAGCTTCACTGATGGCCACGAAGGAACCTGGATGGACGTTTTTGATGGTGTTGAAGAAGCGGTGTCCTCACCATACAGTATTGAGCCTAATAGCTACCGGCTTTTTGAGCGCGTCTATATGAGCCATTAATCATAAGTTAATAGATTCTATGAGTACAACTCTCAAAACCCATCCGCCTTAAAGCTTCAGGGAAATCGTGAACATGAGTTTCTGAATTCCGGGGAATCAGTATAGTTATACCTTAATGCAGAAAGCAATTTAACTTACGTGCGGAATGCAAAAATTGATAAAGTTTTTAATGAAATTATATTCTTTTTTGATGCATCTTACTGATATATCTTTCGATAAGAGTGATTAGCTTTCTTTGTGAATAAAGCAGGTTGTATGAGTCCCACCAAATTTGATACTTTAAAAAGTAATGTAAAACTTATGATAAGAAATATCCTCTCTACCGATTGCATTTATGAGACTCGACCCTAAATATTTCAACCTATTTATTGGAATATGTGCTTTACTGGCCCTTATGGCAATTATCTACAGCACACTGCGCTATTCACAAAAGCAAGTGGCTGATTTTGAAGAAAATATTGCTGCTGTTCAGCTCGACACACTGGCATTCAGGTCTTTCACAGCAATCGATTCTCTTTACCTGAAAGATAAAACCATGAAACCCGTTGTGATTCAGTTTTGGTCTACATGGTCGGGGAAATCTATCGCTGTAAATGAATTTTTGGATGAATATACAATAGCGAACCCAGAACTCTTTGTAATTGCTGCAGCAGTTCGTGACGGAGAAGAGCAGATTCTTGAGTACATCAACAGTCATCCATACAATTTTGCGTATGTGGAAGGTACTGCTTTATTTCAGACCATTTACGTTCCCGGGATTCCATCACAGATACTGATTAATAGAGAGGGTAAGGTTTTTGCCACTCAGGTTGGTGATGATACCGATGCACTTCGTGAAAAATTAAACCAGCTTTTAGAGGATGGCTGACTCCAATCAATTTATCAGTTTGAATGGTAAGATTGTGTTACAAGAAGATGCAAATGTACCGGCAGTACAGTCCGGGCTTTTTTACGGGGCGGGCTGTTTCGAATCTTTTTTGATTGAGCAAGGCAGGGTTTATCGGTTTGATGAACATTTTAATCGTATGATCTCTGGGCTTGATTATCTGGGAGTACCGACGAAATTTCATCCTGAAATGGAGAAGTTATCGGCCGATATTTACCGGCTTGTGAAAAAAAACAATCTTAAAAAAGACCGTGCACGGATACGTATCCAGTGTTCCCTGAATGAGCAGAAAGGTTATTATCGCGATTCGGAACGTCCATTGAACCAAATCATCACTTGCAGCCGGTTTCATCAAGAACGTATGAAACCAACCCGGCTGGCCTCTGTGAACACCAAAGTAGTTCCCGCTGAGTGCAAACCTGCAAATCTGAAACTGAGCAATATGCTTCACTACCGAAATGCCTTTCGCGAAGCGTTGGATGCTGGCGCAGATGATGCACTCATGTTAACTGTAGATGGTTTTATCGCCGAAACTTCTATAGCCAATATTTTCTGGAAAAAAGGAAATGATGTTTATACTCCATCCACGGCGTGTGATATTTTACCTGGAATTATGAGAAATACTTTGATTGAAATTCTTAACCAACATTCACTATTAAAGCTTATTGAAGGTGAATTTCAGTACGGACAGCTTGAAGTTGCTGATTGTATTTGGCTCACAAATAGTGTGAGAGAAATTCTTCCGGTTCAATCAGTTAACGGAAAAGAATTTCGAACCGATGATCCTGTATTTGAATTGATTAGAGTTGAACTGAACAAGATGAAACAAATAGAAACGGGAGAATGAAAAGCAGCTTTCAGAGTTTCGAAGAGGTGAATCATTTTTTGAATTCAATCCCGATGTTTGGGCAAACCGGATCTTCGGCTGCCAACTTTAATCTGAACAGAATGAAACGGTTTTGTACAGAAATGGGAAATCCGCAAAAAAAATTCCGCTCGGTACATGTGGCCGGAACCAACGGGAAGGGCACGGTTTGCAGAATGCTGGCTGCGGTATATCAGCAGAGCGGATATAAAACCGGTATTTATACCTCGCCTCACTTGACTGATGTTCGTGAACGTTTCCGAATCAATGGCATTGAAATCGAAATTGATTCAATGATTTTATTTTTCAAAACGTTTGGAACACACATTACGGAGTTTAGATATACATATTTTGAAATAACCACAGCAATTGCTTTCTGGTATTTTGCTAAAGAAAATGTGGACATCGCTATGATTGAAACCGGATTGGGAGGCCGTCTGGATGCAACCAATGTTATTGATCCGGAACTGAGTATTATCACATCCATTGGACTGGATCATACGAATCTATTGGGAAATACTTTGGGTGCTATCGCGTTTGAGAAAGGCGGCATCATTAAAGAAGGGAAACCGGTTATAACAGGAAATTTACCGGTTGAGGCTGAAACGGTTATCAAGAAAATTGTTCTCAAAAAAAATTCAAATATATTAAAAGCCTCAGATTGCGAACCTGTATTTGAAGATGGAAAAGTGAAGCTGAAAGGTGTTTATCCACCCGTTGAAATAGAAAATAGTCTGCAAAGAAAAACAGATGCAGTAAACACAGCGATAGTTTTTCAGGCTGTTAATCTTTTATCAGGGATAATGCCGGTATCAAGAGATGATTTTATAAGAGGTATTCAGCAAATGAGTGCGATTTTTTCTAAAACAGGTACATTTGAGGCATTGATTCCCGAAAAAAAATGGTATTTTGATGGAGGGCATAATCCCGAAGCTGTTCATCACATAACCGAACAAATGCTTCAGATAGCACCACCTGAGAAATGGACTGTGGTGCTCAGCTTCATGACAGATAAGCTCAATCAGGAAATTGCCGATTTCTGGAATCAATTCCCGGAACTATATTTATTTCAGTTAGATTCAGTCAGAGCGGCGAGTATAGAACAGATGATACCTTTTTTTCCTGGTGCAAGCATCATTACCGGGGCAGGGGTAACGGCTCTAAATCAATTCAAAACAGAATTAGTAATATTTAGCGGAAGTTTTTACTTTTACAATACAGTGAGCAGGTGGATGGGTACCATGATTGCTTCAGAAAACAAATCTTTCCGCAGACGATAAAACCCACGGCGTACTACTGCTACCAAAGTTGTCCGCTTTTCTACATGAATAAAACCTAAGAACCAATATTTCATTATGTCGGAGAATCAAACCGATAACGATTTACAAATTGACCTGGATACATTGCATCAAAAAACCGTTCAGGACTTGAGAGTTATTGCAAAAGCAATTGGCCTGAAAGGGATCACAAATATCAGAAAACAGGGTGTCATTGACCGTATCCGCGAAGCTGTGGACAATGCACGCCCCGAAGAAAATTTGTCATCTCAGGATACCAGATACGGGAAAGGTAATCACATACAGACATATGATGAGAAGCCTGAAAAGAAAAAAAATGAACGCAATCCATCTAAAAATCACAATCAAAAGAAGAATAAAAAGCATGTGAGCAATGTGCTGCCCGAGTCAGATGCAGACACGCTTGATGGAAGGCTTGCTGAAATTATTCCACAGCTTGGAAAGTTTTTGCTGAATGAAGGCACATTGGAAATTTTACCTGATGGATATGGTTTTCTGCGATCTGTAAATTACAATTACAAGGCCAGTCCCGATGATATTTATGTTTCCCCATCACAAATCAAGCGGTTTCGGCTGAAGCAGGGAGATTGCGTGATCGGTATTATTCGCCCGCCCAAAGTTGGAGAACGATATTTTGCCTTACTAAGGGTTGAGGGAGTTAATGGTAAAATTCCCCGTGATATGGACAATCGGGAAGATTTTGAGGATTTACTGCCGGTTTACCCAGAGGAACGGTTTAAACTGGAAAACAATTTTGCCGAATATTCGACCCGAATTATGGATATGTTTACTCCTATCGGGAAAGGCCAGCGGGGATTGATTGTAGCCCAGCCTAAAACAGGAAAGACCACTATTCTCAGGAATGTGGCCAATGCGGTAAACCGAAATCATCCCGAAACCAAAATAATTATTTTATTGGTGGATGAGCGCCCTGAAGAAGTTACCGAAATGCAGCGAACTGTTAAAGATGCCGAAGTGGTCGCCTCCACGTTTGATGAAAAGCCGGAAAATCATATTGGACTGTCTGAAATTGTATTTGAGAAAGCCAAACGACTTGTAGAAAGCGGGCATGATGTGTTACTTCTTATGGATTCAATCACAAGATTGGGGCGTGCTTATAACGTAGCTGGTGGGAGCTCCGGCCGAACGATGACAGGTGGTATCGATTCAGAGGCCTTGAAAGCACCACGTCAGCTTTTCAGTTCTGCACGGAACATTGAAAAGGGTGGAAGTCTCACGATTATAGCTACTGCACTTGTTGATACTGGCTCTCGCATGGATGATGTGATTTTTGAGGAGTTCAAAGGGACCGGTAATATGGAACTGGTTCTGGATCGCCGCCTTGCCGAACGCCGTATTTTTCCGGCTATTGATGTATTCAAGAGCGGAACAAGACGCGAGGAACTGATTGTATCAGACGATGAGCGGGAAAAAGTTGTACTGCTGCGACGCTACCTGAACAAACACAACGCCTACGAAGCTATGGAATTTCTTCTTGATAAAATGAAGGGAACCAAATCGAATGAAGATTTTTTACTTTCGATGAATAAGTAGGGTTATAGATGAAAAAAAGTATGATTTTTGTTCATATTCATACTCACTGGGGGCTATTGAGAAAATTTATGCCTGTGGTATGGTTTCCTAACCAACTTTAATGAATCAATCGCCCTGATACTATTGCAACTGGGTATCAAAATGAACATATACGTGATCGTAACCACTAGTGTCGTGTCAACTGTAAAAGTGTGAGAGAGTCATCAGACGAGTCGTTCCGGGATCATCCCAATCATCTACATTGGTAAATTTTTTGACAAACTCGTCAGATGACTTAACCCGACGTTTTATCTTTGACATAACACTAGTACATCGTATAATAGGCATTACTATGACCAGCTTTGCCGTTGTGTGCATTTCCTTCAGCAGAAATCAAGTAGGCAAAAACTAAGGCAGATATTTCGTTTTTAACCCGCCCGTATATTTTTTACTTTAACAATACAAAAGTTAATGTAAATGGTAATAAATAGGAGAGTTAGTATGTCTGACAATAGTGTTTATAAAATCATAGAACTGGTTGGAACGAGTAGTGAATCTTGGGAAAAAGCGGCTGAAAATGCTGTTAAGAAAGCATCCCAGTCGTTGAGTGACCTGCGAATTGCAGAGGTAAAATCTTTTGACGTGAAACTCAATAATGATAAGATAGAAGCCTATCGTGTGAGAATGAATGTTTCTTTTAAATACAAAAAGGAATAAGGTTCAATTGGTCAGTTAAGAAAACTGGTCAGTACATATCAGAATAAGTAGCTGCCAGAATTGACGGAATGCTATATAGACTAATCATTCTGCTGCTTTCAGGAGGTGTATTTCCGGATCAGTTCAGATCTTTTGATCTTGTTCGTAGAAGTCTTTGGTAATTTTTCTACCACGATAATTTTTCTGGGGACTTTGTAATAGAGAAGGGTCTCTTTAAGCTGGTTTAATACTTTTTCTGTATCGAATCCTTCTTCTACGGGAACCACAAATGCAGTAACCTGCTGTCCCCATGTTTGATCCGGAACCCCAACAACTGCTGCTTCTTGAACAGAATCCAGTCTGTTTATAACCTCTTCAATCTCTGTTGGATTCACGTTTTCTCCACCGGTAATGATCAGGTCGGTGCGGCGGCTCTCGATAAAGAGCTGGCCTTTACGGTTCAGATGGCCATAATCACCGGTATTAAACCATCCTGCACTGTCAAAAGTCTGTTTTGTTTGATCCGGATCCAGATAGCCATCAAATATTTGTGGACCGCTCAGCCAGATTTTTCCCGATTCGTTGAAGGGCAGGACGTTTCCGTTATCATCCCGAATTTGAATTTTATTGGGTTTAAAAACTGTGCCCACACTTTTCTTTGGAATATACATACCGCTGGGCATCAGCATTGGGTTGGCTGCAATTTGAGCGCAGGTTTCGGTCATACCGTAACTGGTAACAATAGGAATGCCTCGGGTTATCGACCGGTTGATCAGATCCATCGAAATGGGTCCGCCACCAATTAAAAGGCCTTTAAACTGACGCTGAACCCTAAAAAATGAGTGTTCTATCAGTCTTTCAAGCATAGTTGGCACCATCGAAGCCGCTTCAAATTGACTGTTTTCGTTCAGCAGTTCGCGAATGTACTCTGCATCGAAAGAGGTGGTCAGGTAAACGGCAGACCTGTATAACAGAGAGCGATAGATCACATTAATACCGCCTACATGATTCAGGGGCAGGCAAAGAAGCCAGTATTTATTGGGTGAAGTTTTAAAATTTTCGGCCGATGAAGCTGCGGCAAAAAGCACCTGCCTTCGCTTCACAGGAACGACTTTCGGATAGCCCGTGGTTCCGGATGTGAGAAAATAGCCCGCCACATATTCTTCGTTATCCGTAAAAAGAGAGAGTTGTTCGGAAAGTCCTTCAGGCGAAATTTGATCTGACCGAAATGAAACAGAAGGAATTTCAGCAGGGATATTTACTTCTTTCTTTTTACCTGAAAAAAAGGCGAATGGACGCACCCTTTCAATAATGCTTTTCAGTTCGGAATCGGGTGTATCGGGGTGAATCGGGAGTACGGGAATCTGCTTCAGAAAGCAGGCCGCAATCAATAAAACAACTTCCACGCTGTTTTGCGCAAATATCAGCAATGGGTCTGATGGTTTTTTTTGCAGCGGGCTGACTTCCTTGCTCAGCCAATCAGCAAAAGCAAATAAGTGGTTGTAAGAATATGACTGGCTCCCGGAGGTGAGGAATATCAGCTCCCCGGAAGGTAAATCAAATTGAGGAACAGGTATGGATTTTCCGGTCATAAAAATTATTCCAGGCGTTTAAGATATTTTTCAGGTAAAGCATCAAATGAAATATGCCTGAAGAGTGGTTTAGAAAGGGATAATTGCCCATGTTTTATCCCGGTGGTTGTAAAAAGGTCTCGTTCAAAAAGTTCTCCAGTATTCAGGCCATGAGGCAGGGTTCTATCACCAATCATAGAAGCCGCGGTTGCTATTATTGAGCGGCCCACGGCAGACTCCAGGCTTGTTGTAATCACAATATGTTCACATCTACTTCTTTGCCGGGTGATTGTTCCTGCTAATTCAAAAAGATTTCCGAGGAGCATCGGTTTGATAATCAGATAAAGTTCACGGTTACCAGTAAGAAGTTTGTTCAGGCGGCTGATAGAGCTGATCGATTCATCCAGTGCAAGGGGAAGAGCAGATTCTTTTTGGGCTTTTTTTATCTCTGAATCCGATTCCATCGGAAACGGTTCTTCAATATAATCGACCGGCAGATGAGAGAAGAGTGCCGAAAGTGATTTCAGTTCATCAGGCGACCAGGAACGGTTGGCATCCAGCCTAAATCGTATGCCTGGATGAGATGAATGTATCTTTTTGAGAACATCAGCAAGAGTGATTAGCGGTGGAACGGCTTTCAGTTTGATAGTGGTGAACCCGAGCTCAATACTGGTTTGAATCCGTTCGAAAACTTGTTCGGCGGGGAGTTTTCCGATCACATCATTCACCCCAATCGATTTAGCTTCGTTCAATCCAAAAAGTTTACCAAAGCTTATATTTTTTCTGTATGACAGAATTTCGGCCCCGAGGAAACTGAGTCCGAACTGCAATGATGGGAGCGATGGCAGCTTTTTGAGAAGTGTATTCAGTTTATCTTTATTGAATGAAGAGGCGAGAAACCGGCTAAGTAATTCAGAGTTTTCAAGAAGGGCAGAGGTTACATCGGGAAGTGTATCCTGAGAAAATCCCGGCAGGGGAGATGCTTCTGAAAGAAAGTATCTGCCATCTTCCGAAAAAGAGATTAGAATACCTTTTCTGTGTAAGAAACTTCCGGCCCCGGTTTCCAGTGGCTGTTTAAATGGCAGATGGTATTCATAGAAGCTAAGCATTCTTTATGATAGTAATATTCCTGCAGAGAACAAGAATCCATACAGAACCATGAATTGGGCTGTGCGTTCGAGCGTAGCGTTGAGAGTTCGTTTGTCATCATGCTGCCAAATCTGTTTTAAAAGAACCCATGCTGCGGGCAGTGCCAGAAATGGCAGGAATATCCAGCCGTTTAAATGGTAAAACTCATAGAAGACCAGGGGTATGATAAAAGAGATGAAAATCAGGATGGTGTACTCAATCATAAGTACCGGTTCGCCAAATAGAACACCGAGGGTTTTTTTGCCGGAAATTTTATCCTGCTTAACATCGCGAAGATTATTTACAACCAATATATTTACACACAATGCTCCTACGGGAATCGATGCCCAGAACGATATCCAGCTCCACTCAAGTGCGTTTACATAATAGGTGCCCATCACGGCCACAAATCCGAAAAATATGAAAACAAACAGGTCTCCCAGGCCATTGTAGCCCAATGGATAGGGGCCGCCGGTGTAGAGGATGCCAAATAAGAGTGACAAGATGCCGATCAGGAGTATGACCCAGCCGCCTATCCACACAAGATAAAGTCCTGCAAAAAAAGCGACTGCCATCGTAAACCAAGTGGCTGTGAACATCGCTTTTGGTGTGACAAGCCCCGAAGCCGTTGCACGTTCAAACCCGATGCGTTCGGGTGTATCGGCTCCTTTAATAAAGTCGTAATAATCATTGGCAAAATTAGTGCCAACCTGGATCAGGACAGCACAAAAAAGAGCAACCAGTGTAGTGTCCCATCTGAATAGCTGATCGGCCCATGCCAGAGATGCACCAACAACCACCGGAACAACCGACGCGGCAAGTGTTTGAGGCCTTGCCGCGCGCAGCCAGATGAAAAATTTTGAGGTTTTCAAGGAAAAAATGTGAGTTGTTCTGTGGATGATTTCCGGCTTTGAAGATAGGCAATTATTGTCCGCCTTAAAATCTTCGGAACAGTATTATTTTAGATTTTCATTTTTAATATATAGAAATGAAAAAGCGCTTACACTTTAACAAATTAAGGTTAATAGTTCCTAATAGAATTATTATTAGTTATTACTATTTTTTTTCTTAAAAATTTTCAAATAACAATTCTTGTCGATATCTTATCATCGATTTATTGGCAAATTGCTCACAAGGCCTGGTTTGATTTTACCAATCGAACTTTTTGGCCTGATTTATTTAACTCAACAACTAAATAACATTTTTAAATATGGCATATTCCAAACTTGAATATATCTGGCTTGATGGTTACGAGCCTACCCAGTTTATGAGAAGTAAAACACTCGTAGTTCACGATTTTAGCGGAAAACTTGAAGATGCACCCATTTGGTCATTTGATGGTAGTTCTACATTACAGGCTGATACTGCAGGTTCCGACTGTCTCCTGAAACCAGTTGCAATCTATCCTGATCCCGATGTTAAGAATGGCTATCTTGTAATGACCGAAGTTTTAAATGCAGACGGAGAACCTCATGCAACCAACGGCAGAGCAGCTATTGATGAAGATGACGAGGATTTCTGGTTCGGTTTTGAGCAGGAGTACTTTTTTGTAGACCCTGAGACCAACCTGCCGCTTGGGTTTCCACTGAATGGATATCCAGAGCCACAGGGACGGTATTACTGTGGTATCGGTGCCAAGTATGCTTTTGGACGTCAAATCAAAGACGAACACCTGGATATCTGTCTAGAAGCCGGATTGAATGTTGAAGGAACCAATGCCGAAGTAGCTGCAGGACAGTGGGAGTTTCAGATTTTTGCAAAAGGAGCAGCTAAAGCCGGTGATGAAATCTGGGTTGGCCGTTACCTGCTTGAAAGAACAGCCGAAAAATATGGTGTTGCTGTTGACTGGCATCCCAAGCCACTGGGCGATACAGACTGGAACGGTTCTGGAATGCACGCAAATTTCTCCAACGGTTTCATGAGAGATACCGGCGGTGAAGCGAACATGAGAAAAGTTTGCGAAGAGTTTGGCAAGTTTATCCAGGAACACATCGATGTGTACGGAGCCGACAATGATAAGAGGCTGACCGGTAAACACGAAACACAATCGATCGACAAGTTTAGCTACGGTGTATCCGACCGTGGTGCTTCCATCCGGATTCCGGTTTCTACCATCGATGATGGCTGGAAAGGAAGACTTGAAGACAGACGGCCTGCATCGAACGCAGATCCTTACAAAGTTGCCGGACGTATTATCACCACCGTTAGAAATATCAAATTCTGACAACAGTGAAATAGTATCGTAATTCTATTTAAAAAAGCCCCTTTCCATAAATGGAATGGGGCTTTTTCCATCTTTACACAAAAAAAAGTATTGGAGTCGATGAGTCAGTTCCCTGCGGTTTTATTAAAAGAAGGACATAGGCAACATCCACTCTTATTTACAGTTCTTACCGCCTCTCGATTGTTCGGCAAAATCCGGCAATAATTAAGTTCAGATATTTTTTAAAAAAGGCTTTGGGTTGGTGAAGTCAGAAAAAGAGTTTAAACTGATCCGGATATTCAGGTAAGAATTTTACAGAGAAGATTTTATGATTCAGATCGATTTTAATGGAATTGTCAGAGAAGCTGTGGAGTATTATGACAAAAGTAAGGTAATTTCTGCAATCACCGATATCAGTGCCAAAGTTTCCACAAATTATGTGTACCGGATCAAGTTTACGGATGGAAATATTATTATCGCCAAACTCTCTTATTTTGGTAAGTTCGAGCATTTTGTGGAGGATCACAGTATTATCAACTCGCTGGCCAATAATCTGCCGGCTCCGTTTGAAAATGTACTTGCCCGTTCACTCATAAAAGGGAATTCTCTTTACGTGCACCGCCATCAAAGTTCATTGATAGATGCGTGGGTTGTATTTTACAGGCCGATGCGAGTGAAAAAAAAGTTGCCCAAGCGGCTGAATGATGATCAGATCGTAAAACTTGCAAAGTCTTTCGCCCGGTTCCATAAATCGTGCGACAGCATACGTAATACACTTCCTCCGTCCTCCAAAACCCTGCATGTGGATATTTACCATTTGCTGGATATTCTCGAAACAAAAGAAGGGCAGCACGAACATCGTATGCATCTGGACCTGATCCGAAAGCAGTGCAACACTTTTTTGCAAAATGTAAAACAGCTTGGAGCAGATAAACTCGACAGTATTCCGGTTTTTGTAGATTGGAACATCGGAAATTTTTCTGTTACACCTAACTTCGAACTCTTCTCACGATGGGATTACGACTGGTTTCGGGTGAGTTCACGTATGATGGATTTTTATTTTTTCAGCCGGATTGTATCAGAAGTTGGGGATAAAACATTGTTTACTTACGAAATTGACCGCCTGATGGAAGATCGGTTTATTCTGTTTTTGCAGGCGTATCACAAAGAATATCCGTTAAAAGAAGTTGAAATTCTCTATTTGAAAGAAACCTACCGGTTTTTTCTGCTTAACTATGTTATAAAATATGGCCGTTATTTTTTTCATGAGATTTTTGCAACCCGGTTGCAGCACGATGTCTACAACGAGCACTTGCCAACCATTGATGAAAAATTCAACCCTGAACCACTTTTAAAGGCATTAAACTTTTAATCACTTGAATTATGGAAAAAATATCTTTTTCATGGTTAGCCCGGGAATTTAAAGCTGTTTTTATTGATTCGTACGGCGTTTTAAAAAATCACCGGGGACTTATTTCCGGTGTTGAGAAAGCAATCCATTATCTTCGGGATGAAGGAATTACACTTAGGATACTTACAAATGATGCATCACGAAGCCAGCTACAGCAGATTCAGGCTTTCAAGGATCTGGGCTTAAACAGCCTGAAGGAAGAGGAGATTATTACATCCGGAATGTTGGCGAAGCAGTTTCTTGAGCTGAAGATTAAAGAGGGGAGAATTGCCTATCTCGGAACGGAAAACTCTGCAGAATCTATTCTGCACTCCGGCATTGAACGAATTGCCGTGGCCGATCTGGACCTGGATGATATCGAGGATATACGTGCATTCGTCTTCTTGGATGATGAAGGCTTCGACTGGAACCGCGATATCAACAAAACAGTTAATTTCCTAAGGAGAAAAAACCTGCCTGTAATTGTGGCCAATTCCGATAAATATTATCCTATTTCTAAAAACGATGTAGCTGTTGCAATCGGTGGGGTATCGCGCCTTGTAGAGTCGGTGCTAAATCAGAAATTTATACGGTTTGGCAAACCCGATACTCAAATGTTTATGTATGCCTTGGAAAGCATTAATAAAACGGGGACTTACGAAAAAAGCGACATTCTGATGGTGGGAGATACCCTCAACACAGATATTCTGGGAGGCAACAAATTCGGCCTGAAAACACTTTTAGTACTTACCGGAAACACACACCCCGAAAATGTGTATGTAAAAATCAGTTCAACAGGAATTATTCCGGATTATATTACGGATTCGATACTTACCTGAATGAGGTGCAAAGATTCTATGCATCGCTCTGCAAAGTTAACTATCAATTAATGAAAGCATTTCCCGGGTATATTCCAGGCACATTTCCGGTGAGATAATGGCGTGGACCAATGGTATTGAAGTAAATAGCGACAGCAGCTGGGTGAGTTTCATTTTACGTTCTGCATCTGTAAGGGAGGGGTAACGATACTCTACGACCTCCTCAAGTACCTGTTGAATTCGCTGAACATACTCTTTTAATAGCTGTAAAACTTTCGGTTTTGAATCAGCGGTTTCGGACGAAATAGTAAGTATATAACACCCTGAAGTGCCACTATTTCGGGGTGTGAGCATCCTTTCAAAAAATGCAGAAAACTCTTTTGTATGACTAAGTTTTTCAAGTTCAGGAATAAATATGTGATCCAGATAGTGACTCATTGTTTGAAGCAGCAGATTTTCCTTACTGCCAAATTGTTTTTCAAAATCAACCTGGTTTATATTCATTATGCGGATCAGGTCTGGAACGGTGGTGGCTTCATAGCCCTTCAGCCAGAATTGATACATCGCCTTTTCTACAGCCTGCTTCTCGATAAAGGTATTTTGTTCATTCATATCAGGCATTTTTAGTTGGAGAATATTTGATGCGGTTTTAGTGCAGAAAAACTCTTCCAAAGGTATGAAGGAGTTCAAATTGCTATCACCCCGCACATAATTAACGCTTACTTCTCTGGTTTAATTTTGGAGATCTTTCAAGACGGGATACAGGATTGGGTGCTGGTAAGACGGAAATGCAATGAGCCTTTATACAAAACTGTCAATGAGTTCTTATTTTATTTCAGTTAATCGTATTACCCGCTTTTTGCAGCCATGAGTGTTCTTCAGGTTTGAGGCAAATTCAGTTCCAGTGAGTTTTTCGTACCACTCTGTAAGGTTTTGAGGATCAAAAATCTGAAAAAGCCTTCTCCCGATCCATATGACATTTTCCATAGCTTCCTGGATTTAATTGATGGGGATGTTGGCTGTGTTATATTTATTTTTGACCTTATTCAGATTTTAAATTCAAAACAGTAGTCAATGCAAGAAACAAATCGCCACAAATTCATCTTTGAATATGATGGAACCCATTTCAGCGGGTGGCAGCGGCAGCCGGATGAGCGAACAGTACAGGGAGTAATTGAAGGAGCTTTTTCAACTCTGTTTCAAAAGGAAATTAAAATCGCAGGACAGGGGCGTACGGATGCCGGAGTACATGCTACAGGGCAGGCCGCCCACGCTGATTTACCCGTACGGTTTGAGGAATACCGCATTCTCCATGCTATGAAGGGGCTTCTTCCGAACGATGTAGCCTTGTTAAAGGCGGAGAAAATCTCTCCCGGTTTTCATGCACGTTTCGATGCTGTTTCGCGAAGTTACACTTACCGGCTGCTGGAACGTCCATCGCCGCTGAATCGGCATTTTACATGGATTTATCACGGTACATTAAGGGAAGATTTGCTTAACGAGAGTGCAGATAAAATTACAGGCACTCACGATTTCATTAATTTCTGTATTCCTTCGGGCGATGAATACCAGACCACCGAATGCACAATCACCGAAAGTTTCTGGGAGAAAGCAGGGGAAGTACTGGTATACAGAATTAAAGGCAATCGATTTTTAAGACATATGGTCCGCCGGATTGTGGGTACAATGGTCCGGGTGAGTGAAGGAAAACTCAGGCTTGATCAGTTTGAAAAACTTCTTTCCGGTCCCGAATCAGTACAGAAAGGACACACTGCACCAGCTCGTGGATTAGTACTGGAAAGTGTCGAATATTAATCCATAATGTTTCCTTTCAGAAAAAAACAGTGAAAACATCTTTCGATTTAATCATGAGAGAACATTATGGATTTCTGCATCATTCTGTTTTTGACACGACATTAGCCATCAAGTGGTATCCTGGATGCATTCAAATCAAGCCACTTTCTGAACGATTTGAGTTCCGGGTTCAGTTCTTTTGAACGGTTTACATCCCGTGTTGAATTACAAGCTTCTTCAAAATCGCGGTAGAATTGGAACATGTTGCCAAGATCGTCTGAGCCAGGGAACCCAAGGCCTCTGAACTGGTCAGGAGTCATCTCATTATAGGCCACAGGTTCACCCAGTACATTGCCAAGGGCTTTTGCCATGTCTGAACATGAAATGTGCTCGCCTGCTACACCAATAGTTTTCGCAATCATACTGTTTCCCTTTTTGAATATGCCGTAAGCACATTTCCCAATATCATCGGCTGAAATCCCTGCCATTTTTTTATCTCCCATCGGAAAGGAGATAGCGAGCTTGCCGTCTTCACCCCGTTTGGGACCAAGTCCAAAATGGATCATATTATCCCAGTAAAAAGATGCGTGCAAGAAGGTAACAGGGACACAGTTCGCGATAAAGTATTGGTTGGATTCACCTTTGGCATCGAAATGAGGAACTTTGTATTTACCCTGAAGTGTGGGGATCTGATCATCATCAAGCGCCACCCACATCCGTGTATCCTCAAGTGACGACCAGATCACATGGCGGAGGCCTTCCTCAGCCGAAGCTTTTGCCAGGTTTTTTGCCTGCTCTTTCTCTTTATCAGGTGAAAAATGATCCCAGAAAAACGTAACAAAATAGGCTCCATAAGCATTCTTCAAAACTTCTTTGATACTGTCAAAATCGTCAATATCTCCTTTTACGACTTCAGCGCCTTTTTCAGCCAGGGCTTTCCCTGCATCAGATGAAGGGTCTCTTGTAACCGCACGGACTGAAAACTCACTATCTTTATCATCCAGAATTGCATTGGCAAGTCCGCCACCCTGTGAACCGGTGGCTCCGAATACTGTTATTAATTTTTTGTCAGCCATTTTCTTTACATTAAGGTTAAGAGGTTTAATATTAAATTAACGTAATAATGATCGTTCAATTTTCAAAATTATAAGACTGCAAATTACATTGAGACAACCGGTTAAATATGCAAAAAAGAAGTTGAATAAATTATTCCGGAGAAAAATAAACCTGGTTCTTTTTTAATTTGCTCTCACCCGATACCTGACCAATGATTCTGCTCGCTCAATTAAATAAATCACATCCTGGATTAACAAAAAATGAATGTTTCAATCATTTGTTTCCGCAATTATATTTGAACTTTGAATGGGAATGTCATTCAAAATTCAGGCCTTGAGGAGAAGGCTTCGAGCAGGCCCTCCAATAGGTTTTTCCCGAAAAAGGTGAGGCGCTCCTGCCTGCTCATGGCCAGGAATCGAAGAAGCAGGCGGAGATTGTGCATCAGGGGAGGAGGATCGGTGATGAGTGTTTCATTTTCGATCACAAAATTCCAATCGAAGGGTTTTTCAAAATTCACACTATGTTTTTCCATGTGCATTTTATAAATGTTTGCGATCAGCCCGTATCCGATTGTGGAGGGGTGAAGCCCGTCGAGGCTGAAGATGCCCCCACGATCGATTTTTCCGGTTTCATTATCCAGCCGCAAATAGTCCGTTGAGATTCTCGGTTGACCGTGTTCATTTAGCAGATAGTTTGTTTTTACATTGCTTTTCAATGCATGGAGAAAATCATCGGGAAAAGGCTGGATGATCAGTTTACCCTGCCGCCTTCTTGCTGCTGCAGAAACATAGCGGTGAACCGGTACCACATAAAAGCCAAATTCATAAGCCAGCTTTCGGATGATCTCATTGTATTGGTCCACGATCTGGTCGAGCAAAATTGCCTCGCTGCGGGTGAGATGAGGATGTTTTTCGGGGTCAAAATCTTCATCCCAGATCCAGAATCGGGCGTAATAATCAAAATATCCTCCGGGAGGTTCACTTCTGTCTTCATTCACACCGCGAATGGCAGGAGGGATAGTTACATAGGGGATCGTAGGAACAAAAACATTTCGAATATTCATAACCGAAATTTTCTTATAGAGAAGCCTCAGCTCCCGCTGAAAATGTTCCGGTCGAAAAACGGTACAGGTTCTGTTAGCAAAATAAGTGTTTACATCACTTTCTTCGGAAAAATCAAGCTTAAGTTTGGTTACAGCTCCCACAATGTTATTGTGTCCGATACAGACAATCAAATTTTCTATGCCGCCGTCTTTCTGTAGATTATTCACGTTATCGATCATTGTATGGTTCTCTCGTTTCTCATCAAAGGAAGGGTTTAAAACGAGTCGAGCGGTTGTGTACATAGCGTGATCGGGCAACACATTAAAAACCGAATAGCTGGGTTTGTTTTCGGTGATATAATTCCGGCAATATTTGTCGTGAATAAGCATGGTATCACTGATGGAGAAACCCCAAATTCCCTGATTGTGATAGGGAGTTGGCTGATCCACACGCAAAGATTTGAGGTGGCCTTCCCAATACGATTTGATTCGGCTTAGAGTCCGGTACATTTCTGATGCCACCGGAATGGAGTTTGTGAGGGTGATTTCATTACCAAATTTCTCAGCCAGGCCGCGGATAAGCACCTCAATATTGATAGGAATACCAGCTTGTGCCGAAAAGGAAGGGATGTCGAATTTATCCGATTCACCCATAGATCGCGCAAGCAGAGCAGGAAAGCTCAGGTCGGTTCGGTAGATTCCTCCGTTTTTGAACCCCTGGGCCATGCTGTCTCCCATGGCAACGAGTTTGTGTTTATATGATCTTCGTCTGCTAAACAATTGATGAAATTGTTACCTTTGGTATGAAAATGAGAAAACAATCCCCGTAAATCAATCAGATTATGACATTAAAAACAAGCCGGCTTGAACAATTCCGAAAAAACCGGGAAATCATGAACGATAAAGTGATGGGGCTAGAGCATTTGGGCGTAAAACGTTTTTTTAACCTCGACACAAATACTTACAAAAACGGCGCACTTTCCGCACAGACAAAAGAATTACTGGGGCTGGTTGCATCGGCTGTACTGCGCTGTAACGACTGTATTGACTACCATCTGGAGCAGTGTGCCAAAACAGGGTCAACCAAAGAGGAGATTGTAGATGCCCTCAATGTAGCGCTGATTGTGGGTGGGAGTATCATGATTCCGCATTTTCGACATGCTGTTGACACCTTAGAACTGCTCGAAGAAGAAGGTGCACTCTGAAATGAAATTTGTGCTGATTTTACTATTCATATTTTGCCCGGCTGTACTTGCCGGGCAGGTGATCCCTTCTGAAACAGAACCGGAAGAGGGTTTTTCGACGGATCCGAGAGTAGGCAGTTATTACCAGGTTTTTCCGCTTGCCGGCTATACATCCGATTGGGGACTCTTCGGCGGTGGTTTTATCCAGCGAATTAATTACGGTGTTCACGTTTTTCCATTTTTAAGTAACGCCAAGGCCGATGTGATCTTTTCAACCAACGGAACCCTTCTTACCAGCGCAGAATATGAGCGGATTCAAACCTTTGGCAGTTCTATTCGCAGCCGGATCGAATTTATTGGAGAACGGCAGCTCCGGGGGCATTATTTCGGAATCGGAAATGAAACTGTTTACTCCGATGAACAATATGACGACGGATTTTTCTATTATGAAAACCGGGAAATTTATATCAGTTATCAGGCACGAAAGAAAGTAGGGAAGTTTGGCAGCCGGGGTATGCTCGATTCATTTTTAATGACCTCTTTTTCGAATGTAAATGGAGTTGTCAGGGGTGAGGAATCACTTTTTGAAGTAGAACAACCTGACGGATTTGGAGAAAACCGTGTACTGAAAACCGGAATAGGCCTGGTTGCCGACAGCCGTGACAGTGAATTTCTGCCTACGCGAGGATTGCGCTATCAGGCAGGATTTAATACAACTGTTCCGGTATTTAGCAATGATTATTCCTACTCTGACCTGAGTTTAGAGATGCGGCACTTTTTTCATCTTTTTGGAAATGTGGTGCTCGCACATAAATTTGAAGCTGAACATATCATCGGGGATGCACCCTTTTGGGATCATGCTGTTATCGGTACCCAACTGGGCCTGCGTGGTTATCATATGCACCGGTTTCGTGGTAATAGCTCGCTACTGAACATTGTTGAATTGCGAAGCTGGCTCTTTTCTATGTTTGACGACAAGATTCGTTTTGGAGCACAGGCTTTCTGGGACAGCGGACGTGTATTTTCGAATCTTGATAGTTCCGGCGTTTTCTCCGATTGGAACCAGACTTACGGAGTGGGCGGTGCATTGTCTCTCTTTAATCCCGATTTTTTTGTAAGGGGAGATGTCGGTTTCTCTAATGAAACGTATCGTGTATATTTTGGTGCGGGTTATATTTTTTGAATTGTCTTATAATTAATGGTTTTTGAAAAAATTGAAGATAATTTTCAAGGAATTTTATCGGAAAGACTACAATCTGTTTTATCAATCCAGAAGTTTACATGAGTTTTAACAAAATACTGTTTACGGCAAACGAAGAGCTTGCTGCTCCTTTCTTAAAAATGGTTAAAGAGAATGGTCTGCCTCTGCTGCACATTCCACTTGAACACTACCGGTTTGAAACCTCTCCTGATGAGAGCCGACAGGTAAAGGGGGGATTGGATGAGTTTATGATTGTGATTCACGGAAACCTCCGAAACGCGCGCTATTTTGTCCGGTGGATGGAAGATGAGAACGAGCTGATGAGGATTCAGCAAAAAGTGAATATTGCAACAGATATTCCCACTGCAAATTATCTGGAAGGCAAAGGAATCCCTGCTGTAATGCCCGCAGAAAATGCCAGGGGGATCGACATAGTGGAGTTCCTTCTCAGAATCTCTCAGCAGGGCAATGTACTCTATCCCACAACCGATCAAAAAACCGAGGAGATACCTGGGCTGCTGCAGGAGCTGGAAATGGCTGTGGCCGAATTTCAGGTATGCCGGGAGGTGCCTATCGGCGAGGAGCAATTAAAAAAATACCGGAAAGAGATTAATAAAGAGTTACCGGAAGCTGTCATTTTTCACAATCGTTCTTCTGTTATTCGTGTTAAAACCGCATTTCCCGATTTGAATCTTAATAGCTTTTCCTTGATTTCCAGTGGAATAACTGTAACTCAAAAGCTGAAAGAGATAGGGCTGGATGCGGATTTTCAGGCCGGAGGAAATTGGTTTTCACTTGGTAATCTGCTGAATGACCAGATTCTTTAAAACGGGTGAGATTATTCAGGAACTGACAGTCAATTGATTGATAATTGCCTCATGTTCCGGAAATTTTTCCAGTAAAGATGATCGGTCAGCCATTTCAAAATCTTGAAAATCAAACCCGGGTGATACGGTGCATCCGCAGAGTGCAAAACTGTCAGACTGATCAACGGTTACTCCAAACCATGCACCGGCGGGAATCACATGCTGAGGCTGCTGACTATTTTCATAATCTTTACCCAGC
Organism: Balneolaceae bacterium; assembly: GCA_020832285.1. Lineage (GTDB taxonomy): Bacteria > Bacteroidota > Rhodothermia > Balneolales > Balneolaceae > Rhodohalobacter. The sequence goes on along the minus strand of JAFIFB010000052.1, from coordinate 11,842 downwards.
CGGAATTTTTGGCAGGAACCGTCTTGATGAATCACATGAATTGTTAGTGATGACCCCTCGTAATGATGCCATACCTCATCCGATTTAATCCGATGAAACATGGAGATATCTTCACTGCCAAGCAGAAAGTAAATCGCAGTGCTGAAGTTGCGGCCATCAGGAAATTCTCCGCTTTTTTGTTTAATGGTTCCATTACTGCGGTATGTTTCTGAAAAATAGCCGCCTTCGGGATGAGGCTTAAGATTGAGTGATTTGATGAGTTGTTTTTTTCTGGATTGCATGATGAAAATGATTTGGTTCAGATGAATACAATCGAGACACTTGCGCTATCTAAATGCACACTGCAGAATATAAAAAGAAAAAAGAAGCAACCCGATCATGCCTTAATTAATGGCAGGATTATAAATCTGATCTGATATTCACCGCAGAACTGCGGCACTGTCCGGATAATCTGTGATGATACCATCCACACCCATTTCAAGCTGACGCTTCATTTCATCAACGGTGTTGATGGTCCATGGAATCACCTGCATGCCGCGATCATGGGCTTCTTCCACGATTTCGGGAGTCACATACCGGAAATTAGGGCTCCAGATTTCAGGTGTATAACCGAGGCGATCGAGATAGGTTTGAATCGGTTCATCGGTAGAGACCAGAATCGCCTGGGCAATTTGTTCGTTTAGTTTTCTGAATTCAATCAGAGTGGCAGGATCAAAGGACTGAATATTGATTCTGTCAAACAGGTCAAATTCTTGATGCAGTATTTTTAACTCTTCATAGAGCAGTTCAGCATACTCATCGGGGTATGGATAAAATTCACCGTACTGATTGGGGTTGCTTTTGGTTTCGATATTGTACCATACAGGAGGGTGTCCGATCTCTTCTGTGTACGCTTCAATCGCACGGATTGCATCACGCATGAGCGGTTTTGTCACTTCCATCGGTTCCTGGTTGGGATAATTCACATGGCCGCGGATACCCACATCAAACTCCTGAGTTTCCTCATACGTCATCTGAAAAATGTTGTATTCAAGCTGTTCTTCTTCAGTTACAGGAGTGCCATCGGGTTTTGTACTGATTTGATGATGAAACCAGGGTTCATGCGAGATTAGGATCTGCCGATCTTGGGTAACCACCAGGTCAAATTCGATTGTGTCTACCCCGTGATCTATGGCGATCAGAAAGCTTGGAATGGTGTTTTCGGGCAGCAACCCTCGGGCGCCGCGATGGCCCTGGAGGTCAAATGTGCGAATGCTCTCTTCGGTTGTACAGGCTGCTATCATAAATGTTAATACAAAAATGGTGAACGTGCGCATGGATTTTTTCTGTTTTCCGGTTCCTGGAGTGCGTTTAGTTTAACAAAAATTCAGCATAGATTAGGATAAAAAAAGTGTTAACAATTCGGTGGACATATTCCTGACCGGCTATTCGGTGTTCTGCGGGCAATCTGTCCGTTACTGATCAACGCCTTAAGGGCAATATTTCAGGATTTACCGGAAACTAAGTGGTTAAATTGAAGGGGGTTGTTTGTTCAGCGATCTGACAGTGTGACCCATGTTTTTCCGGGCTCTGTCTCGTGGGATTGTTATGTGCAAGAGTCTAGATGTAATGCTTAAGAGAGCCTTAAAGTCAATCATTCCATTAAGACACAACTCTGCCAGGATTTCGCTGCGCTCAAACTCTGGCAGGTTGTTCAATATAGTATCCTGCCAGGTTGTTTTTTTCAGTAGCAAATTACATTTTCAACAAAATTTAGCAGAAAAAAAATAACTATCGTTGAAACAGTCCCCTTCCGTTAAATAAAACTTTCCGGGCGGATTTTAATTAATACCCTGCACCTTCGGCCCATCCGCGGATGAACCCGATATTCTGGGCTACCTCAGGCACGTTTTCATACCAGTTGGATTCATACTCAACCGAAATATGTCCGGCAAAATTTTGTCTTTTTAGTTCTTCAAGAACGGCGCCAACTTCACCCAGTCCGGTTCCGAAAATTACATCCACTCCACTGCGATTCTGCTGATCCACATCTTTGAGGTGGAGTGAGATCACACGTCCTTCAGAGATTTGAATAGCTTCAACCGGAGAAATTCCGGAACGAATCCAGTGGCCGGTGTCAGCACAAATTCCAAGGCGGGGGTCACGGCCTTCAAGGAGATCAGCTACGTGATTAGGGTCCCAGATCATGTAGTCAGAATCGGGATCTTCGGGGCGGGGATGGTTATGAATGGCCATCATAATATCAAACTCCTGCACAAGCGGTTCAATGAAGTCCATCTCTTCGTGTGTGTTCGGATTGGATGTGATGGAGGGGACCCCCAGTTTTTCGGCAAACTCAAATACGGCGCGAGAGGTTTCCTCATCGGGAAGGCCAACCACACCAAAATTTACCAGCCGAATGTTGTGTTCTTCAAGTTTGGCGAGAACTTCATCAATAATTTCGTCGGAAACTTCATGGTTGAATGCGATGTCATTGTCAGGGCTCAGAGTTTGGCCAGGATAGAGTTCAATAACTTTCCCGCCTGCCGCCGCTGTTTTTTCTATCGCCTCAAACACGGTGAAACGGTTGAAGGTATATGCCTGAGTACCTACGGCAAATCCGCCGATTTTATACTCGTCAGGTATGTTCAGATCGGGTGACTCAACCGTTGAAGGGGAATTTCTTTCCGTGACAGCAGTGTCATCGGTTTGAGCGTCGCATGAAATAATAAATGCGACCATAACAAATGCGGTCAGGAGTGATAGAAAGCGGCGAAAAGTTGTACGTAGATCCATAAGAGTTTTAAAAATTGGTTAGATATCAGTCTTTAATATAAAAGGATATTCTGTTTTAAAAAGAGTGGTTTTTAAAAAACTCGTCTAATGTTTTGATTTTTATTCACAGGTATCTGATTTGGACAAAGCCCTCCTGTTTTGATCCTGGTTCGAGAGTTAGAATATTCAGAAATGCAGGATTAAACTATAGTTTAACAGGATATTCCGGAAGGTTTTGGGTGATCTATCGGATTGCGGGGTTCTCCAGGTTCCATTTAAACCCGATGGCAGTATCGCCTGATGTGACGGACTTCGATCCGTCTTTATTCTGGTTTGAGCGAGTTTCAAGCAGGTGTATCGGTTCGTTTACTGCCGGATTGAGCGTGACAATTAATGGCTTTGGGCTGTATCAGGTAAAAAGGATCCTGCTTTCATCGATAGGCAGCGGGAGTGTGTCAGTATGATGAACTTTCCCGTTGATAGTAACTTCAATTGTTGTTTCTTTTCTGCGCACAAAATAGAACTGATAGAGGAAGATCAGCGGCATAAGTAAAACAATCATAAATCTGAATCAGATTTCAGTGTCATTTCAACGACGAAATCGGGAAGGTATTCCAGCCGCTGATCCACAAAGTCATCAAATGCAGAATCGTCTATATTAAACAGAATCTGGAGAATTGGCTTGCCGATAAACGGAAAAATTACAAGCGACATGATATTGATGATCACCTGTTCGGGGGGAAGGTCATCTTTGATTTTGCCAGCCTCGGAAGCTTCACTCACCTGATCGATAAACGGCTGAACACGCTTCGCCACCTGCGCCCGGAAAAATTCCTGGATTCTCGACGGATTCGTGTTCAGTTCACGAATAATGAACGAAGGAATCTCCGGGTTTTTTTTGATCACGCTCAGATATTCCCGAACAAACTCCCTTATTTTTTCTTCCAGTGGCAGATCTTTATTCAACAGGCTCACAATCTGAGGCAAGGCCCGCATCAGCGAAAGCTGGTACACCTTTTCGAAAAGCTTGTCCTTCGAGCGATAATAATAGTGCAGCATTGACTTGTTGATTTTTGCCTTGTCTGCAATTTCCTGCATACGCGCACCATCAAACCCTTTCCGGTGAAAGACATCTTTTGCAGCTTCAAATATTTTCTCCTCGGTTGATGATTCTTCCGGTTCGATCTCAGTCATGGTGTGTTTTTAATTGTGAATTTGTAAGCACGGTTTAACCATCTGGTTAAAAAATATAAGAAAGATTTATCTTAAATAAACTATGAAATGTTCATCTATTTTCTGCTTATTTAGTTTAATAAAAATATGTGTTTGCAGATTATTTACTATTGACATGAAAGTACTGACTAAATAATTCAACCAAGTGGTTGAATTATTTGTTTAAACAGAATAGATTGTTTTTAGCATTGAAATAACCGGTCAAATCAGAAATTAAAAGTTGTGCTTACATGAGAAAAATAGTGTCAGGCGTCTTAGTTTTGATTGTGTCAGCAGCGGTTTTTTACCTGCTTTCTGGAAATAATGAAAAGAGAACAGGCCAGAAACCGGCGGCTGTTTCGCAAACGGCAGGATTGGAGTTTTTGACGATAGAAACGGAACCGATATCAGAATTGATCCATTTCGACGGGAGAGTGCAGGCAAAGGAGAGGATAGAACTTTTTCCGGAAGTGGCCGGTATCTTTCTCAGGGCTGAATATTCGTTCAGGGAAGGGGTGCGTTTTAACAGGGGTGATGTTCTGGTCCGTATTGATGACACTGAGGCAGCACTTCAATTACAATCTTCGAGGAGTGCATTTCGGAACCTGGTTTCTTCACTGATGCCGGATATACTACTTGACTATCCGGATTATGCCGACCGTTTCGAACGATATCTTGAAGAGATCGATTCGGAAAACTCGCTTGCCCAACTACCCGATGTGGCCGATAATCAGCTTTGTTACTTTCTCTCGTCAAGAGGACTGTACGAGCGGTTTTATCAGATCAAAAGTGCAGAAAAAAGCCTCGAAAAGTTTGTGATTCATGCTCCGTTTGACGGAATTTTAACAGCTTCAAATGTTCGTGAAGGAAGCCGTGTATCACCCCAAACCCATCTCGGTACCTTTATCTCAAATCACGATTTTGAGTTCACCACCACGCTGAGCAAAGAAGCGGCTGCAAAGCTGACACCCGGAATCAAAGCAGAGCTTAGTAATCGGTCTGGTACCGGAGAATGGATCGCCAGGGTTTCCGAAATTAACCCGTCTGTCGATCGGCGCACTCAAAGTGTACGGGTGTTTATGGATCTTGAAGGTGACGGTTTGATGGAAGGACTCTATCTAACCGGACAGATCAAAACAGGAGATCAGGAAGAACGGGCAGTGATACCTCGATCAGCACTGCTCAGAACGGGGCATGTTTACAAGCTGAATGGCGAAACGGTTCAAATGACACCTGTGGAGGTTGATTTAATAGAGGGAAACAGGGTATGGGTAAGTGGCCTTCAAAGTGGTGATGTGATCATTGCTAACCCCGAACGGCCGCTCTCCGGGTTACAGATTTCCAACACAGGAAAGATAGAACTATGAAAAAAATAATCGGTTTTTTTATACGATATCCGAAAATGGTAAACCTGGGAATCTTCCTGATTTTCATCGTGGGACTTTTCAGCTTCAGTCAGGTTCAGTTTACTCTCGATCCCGAAGAACAGCCCAAAGAGATTTATGTGGATGTGATCCATCGTGGTGCATCACCCGTAGAGATTGAAGAGCGGATAATTGCCAGGATTGAGGACAATTTGCGGGGAATTACGGGAATTGACCGGTTCACATCCGTATCTCATGAAAACAACGGGCGGATCACTGTTGAGTTGTTTGAAGGCACAGACATAAACGAAGCACTCTCTGATGTTGAAAATGCTGTTAACCGGGTGACCAACTTCCCTGAAGGGATGGAATCACCTATCATTTATAAACAGGAGATGCTGAGCCCGGTGATGACAGTTGCCGTGAAAGGTGAGGTTCCGCTGCAGGAGCTGAAAGACTACGCCAAAACCGTTCGGGATGATTGGATGTTTGACGGGGGATTATCAAAAATATTTATTCAAGGCCTGCCGGATGAGGAGATTGAAATTAGTGTCCGGGAGTCAGATCTGGAACGATGGGATATGACTTTTGCCGAAGTTGCGGATGCAGTTCAGAATTCAAACATCGACATTAGCGGCGGAGAGCTGAAAACGGAAGGGGCAAAGTGGCAGATCAGGGCCCGCAATCAGCGCGTTACGGCAGCTGACCTTCAGAATATTGTTGTTCGGGCTGACCCGGAAGGGAGCCGAATTTTGTTGAAGGAGATTGCAGAAGTGAAAGACCGGTTTGAAGATCAGCCCGTGCGAAGGGTTGTAAATGGCGAGCAGGCTGTTGTGATTCGAATTCTCACCACCAGCAATGAAGATCTTCTCAGGGCTGCAGAATATGTAAAAGAGTACACCCGGGAATTTAACGAAACACATAGTGGCGTTGAGCTGCTAATAATTGAAGACTTTTCGGCATTTATTGAAGAGAGGGTGGCTTCACTGTGGGAAAATGGTGTGCTGGGGCTGATCCTGGTACTGGTAATCCTGACCCTTTTTCTTGACAAGCGCATTGCATTTTGGGTAGCCCTTACTATCCCGATGTCGTTTTTGGGTACGTTCATCCTTGCTCAACTGGGATATTCCCTTTCAATCAACGTCATCTCCATCTTTGGATTTATTCTGGTACTCGGGATGCTGGTTGATACGGGGGTTGTAGTGGCAGAAAATATCTACCGGCATTACGTTGAATTTGGCAAAAAACCCATTCGCGCCGCCATGGACGGAGCAGAAGAAGTGGCTATGCCAATGATTATCTCTCTGCTCACCACCGCAGCGGCGTTTTGCCTCTTTTTCTTCCTTCCCGGGCGTCCCGGTACTTTTTTTTCCGAGATCTCATTCGTGGTGATTTCGTCACTGCTTACCGCCCTTGTGGTCTCTTTTTTCATTATTCCTGCCATGCTGAGCCGGAGCAAGGTGTTGACAGAAAAGAACTGGCAAACCCGCTGGGAGAAACGATTCAATTCAAGCCTGGTCTTTTTACGCGACGGTTGGTTTATCCCGTTTTGGGATATCATTAAAGAGCAGCGGAAAGGTGTCACAATGATTTTATTTGTGATTCTGCTGTTTGCCGCGGTTTTTTCTCTCCGGTCCGGTTGGCTGCCGGTTACTTTTTTCCCGAATCTTGATGATGACATCCAGTTGGTTACACTTGAGCTGGAGCCTGGCACTCCTTCCGATACCACCGAACAGCGCCTGATTCAGATCGAAGAAGCTATTCAAAGTGTGAATGTAAAACTTAAAGCTGAACGAAGGGATGGGAAAACAGTGGTTGAACATGTTGAACGGGTGATAGGCCCGCAGAGTCATCAGGGCCAGTTAAGGATTGTTCTGATGGGTGGGAGTGACCGGGGAATTCCGTCATATCAAATGAACAGAATGTTTCGCGAAGCCGCAGGAGAAATTCCCGGGGCCGGGCTACTCCGTTTTACGGGAGCCACGGCAGAAGACCGGTTCGGAGGAATGCCGGTCTCTATTTCGTTTAATGGTGATAACCTGGCAATGCTGAGAAGTGCTGCGCAAGAACTTCGGTCGAAACTCGAAGCAAGGGAAGATCTCAGTGATGTAGCAGATAACGACAAGCGGGGGTTGCCGGAAATTCATGTCTCGATGGCTACAACTGGTGAACAGCTTGGACTAAATCTGCGGGAGGTGATGGGTCAGGTGCGTGCGGGATTTTTCGGATTACAGGCTCAGTCTCTCCAGCGCGAAGGTGACGAAGTGCGGGTATGGATTCGTTTCAGCGAATCGGAGCGCACGGATTACAGAAGCCTGGAACAGATGAGAATTCGCACTCCCGGCGGAGAAGCGTATCCGCTTGGGGAAATTACCACTCTTATTCCTTCTGAAGATGTGCTTCAGATTAACAGGCAGAACGGACGAAGGCAAATTCTGGTGGATGCCGATGTAGCGCACCCTTCCTTGTCGGCACCCGCCATTCTGGGAGATATTGAAGCAAATGTACTACCCGGTATTATGGAACGTCATCCCGGAGTCAGTTACGAGATAGAAGGGCAGCAACGCGAAGCATCACGGGTTGTCAATATGATTCGGCTGGCAGGGCCGGTAATTCTGCTGATCATGTTTTCACTGATTGTGATCAACTTCCAGTCTATTTCACAAACTCTTCTGGTGTTTTTGTCGCTTCCTTTTGCATTGGTTGGTGCGGTTTTTGGCCATATCGTTCATGGTGTGCCGTTCAGTATTTTTTCGGTTTTGGGAATCATCGCCATGATTGGCATTCTGATCAACAATATGCTGGTGCTGATTACAGCATTCAACGATAATCTGATTGTTGGAATGCGGTTTGATGATGCTCTGAAAGATGCTGTACAATCACGCTTTCGGCCTATTCTTCTTACCACACTGAGTACTGTTGCAGGCCTGGTTCCGATGATTTTTATAGGCGGCCTTGTTTCTGCATTTCTCCGTCCGCCGGCACTGTCGATCGCATACGGCCTTTTGTTTGGGCTGCTGATTACCCTTGTGTTGATGCCGGTGATGCTCATTTTGTGGAACCGGGTCAGAGTGAATTTACAGCAGAAAATGACAGGTCTTGATGTTAAAAGAGTATCGGTTGAACCCGCAGTTCGGCTGCTTGATCACCAGAAGTCGGTGGATTTATGAACTTAACCGGGCAAAAGAATCAACTACCGTAGAAATATCAATGCCTTATGAAATAGGTTTAGTTTTTAAGTAAACGTAATCGCAATGAAACCTGACGATTGGATCAAACACTAAAAAAAGAGCATGAATTTCAAAAAAACCTTAATAACACTGTACATATATCTGATTCTCATCGCTTGTACTATTCAGCCTGTAAAAGCGCAGGCCTTTTTGACTCTGAATGAGGCGATTGAGGCAGGCCTTGAATACAATCACACTGTCCGGATCAGCTCGATGGATAAAGAGATAGCCAAAAATCTTGCCACACGCGGCAATGCCGGTTTGCTGCCAATTGTGGGTTTTGCCGGAGAAGCCGGTCAGTCGTACGGGGCAGTGGATCTGACACCAGGCAGTTTTTTCAGGGATTTGATTGGCGGACAGGGAGGCCAGTTGCCCTCTGAAATCAGCTACAACGGTGTTTCTTCCGCCGAAGTGAATGCTGGTGTTTCTGCCGAAATGGTTTTGTACAACGGCAGGGCCGGAGAGGCGAGGTACCGTCTGCTTCATATCGGAAAGGAAGCCGCTTCTGTTCAGTATCAGCATAAAATGGAGCAAACCATTCTTGATATTACCGGGGCGTACATTCAATCTGCAATCTTGCAGGAATCTCTGAAGCTAAAAAAAGAAATGGTGGAACAGAGTCAGAATCACTACCACAGGTTTGAACAGCAGAGGCGGTTCGGACAGGCATCGGGACAACAGCTATTACAGGCACAGAAGGATTTAAAAAGAGATAGTACAGCCTATCGAGATCTCGAACAGCAATACCAAAATTCCTGGCGGGAGCTCCATCACGCAATTGGCTGGGACCTGAGTGAGCCTTTTGATCTTGAAGCAAATTTTCCGGTTGAATTCCGGTTTGATATTCATCAGCTGACAGAAAATGCCCGCAAAGAAAACCGCGTACTTCAGCTCGCAAAACTTCAAACCGAAATGTCGGATGCAGAAACAGATCTGGCCCGCTCGGCCTATTTACCCACGCTTGCGGCCTCAGCCCGGTATGGGTATAAGTACCAGTATGCGTCGGAAGGGCAATTCGAAACCCAGGAGTGGCTGGGTGTGACCGGCGGACTGACTCTGAGGGTCCCGATTTTTCAGGGCGGGCGGTCTTCCACAGGGGTTCAAAATGCAAGAATTGAACGCAGGCAAAAAGAGATTGAGAAGACCCGGGCGGAAGACCAGATCGTGAAAAATGTGGAAAATGTGCTTGATCGGTTTCATCATCTAAAAAATCAGCTTGAAACCGAACAGACTAATCTTTCCGTATATGAACGAAATTACGAACGTGCAGTGCATGCGAATCGCCAGGGGCTGATTTCAGGAATCGAAATGAGCCATGCCCGGCTGTCTCTGCATGAATCCCGGATGCAAATCGCAAAACTGTCACTGCAACTGAAACTGGAGGAAACACGGCTGCTCTATTTGAGCGGTGGTTTGTTGGTATTGGGCCAACGTCCCGATGGATAAATATAAAACAGAGTTCTTCCGGAAATCTGGTTGCCAACCCTGAAGAGAATACCTCGGATGTGTTGATGTGGCTTTATCAGAATCTATAAAACAGATAATAAACAGAACCAAAAAAAATGAATCCCATAAAAAAGTTCAGAAAATGGTATCAGCAAGCTCTTGAACAGGAGAACGGTGCGGTTCCATCGGCTTGCTGTTTCTCTACCATCGGGCTGGACGGCTATCCCAATGCACGGTTTGTTTCACTGAAGGAGCTGAACAGCGGTCGGTTTGTAATAACAGGTCCCCAGGATTCGCGAAAAGGAGAGGAGGTAACCCATACACCCTGCGGCGCACTTACTTTCTGGTGGCCATCTCTTGAAAAACAGGTGCGCGTTCAGGGAGATGTACACCGGATGAGTGGATTGAATGCGGATCGATATTTTAGGGAACGGCCCAGGAATGCGCAAATCATTGCATGGGCAAGTAAACAGGGTAAACCGATGAACAACCCGAAAACACTGAAAGCCCGATGCGATCATTATGAAAACCTCTTTGACGGCACTGAGATTCCGCGGCCGGCAAACTGGACGGCAATGGAAATCAACCCTGTGCGGATTGAATTTCTGGAGTTCAAACCATCAAGGCTGCACAAGAGGAAACTTTTTGTGAGGAATGGAATGGATTGGTCTGAAATGATCCTTCAGCCATGATTATTTTGTGCAATGGATCACCGAAGGAATTATTCATAATGTTGTATCAGATCGAGAATTTATATACTTGTGGTGACGGGAGGTGGATTGTATGATACAAACGGACTTCATTGATATAAATTAACTGATAAATATCATTTCATAACATGGCTATAGATTCTTTAATAACATGGAAATTTTATGCTTATTCCATGCTGTTTTACATACTGCTTTTTTCAGGTTGCGGTCTCTCAGGTAATCCAGACAAGCGTGTGATTTTACCGCCTAAACCTGATCCTCTTGAGTCACAATATCTGGATCTTGCCAGGCAACTGGGTTCTGAAAAACCCTGCTATCTGATATCTCCAGCCAGTGTTTTTGTAGCCTCGTTTAACTCTCCCGGTACGCGGGCTTCCTTTATTCGTTCTCGATGTTTTCATAATGTAGCCCAGGCCACAGCCCGCCCGGAGCTTTGTGAGCATGTCTTATCGGTCAATACATTACTTTATCCGGGGTATCATAATAACCGTGAACGCTGCATAGAGGATGCTGACCGGGAAAAGGCTTCATCAGGTGTCGGTATCATCGATCATAACGCCATGTTTGAGCTTTCCGGGTTTACAAAAGAAGAGATTTCAGATCTCATGCAAAAACATGAGCTGCCGGAACATGGTGTCTATTGCCTCCTTTTTTCCAGGGAGTTTTTTGAACGCATAGTAGAGTTTCCAAATTTTGGCTCTGATGAGGATTTACAGACAGCAAAAAGGCTGGAATGGAAGAGGCACCCTTTTCTGAACTTGCCGGGCTTTCCATGTGCAGGGGCATTCCCCTAATGATTTAACCCGGATAGGGTATAATCATAAAAAAGAGCAAACCAGTGTATTTTTCATTTATCCTTCTAAAAAGCTTCCTGGACTGGATTCCACAAAAGGCACAGTGTAAGAACCAGCCCCCCGAGCGGTCGGGGCACCAGCCGATTGGTCTGCCACACACTGAGCTAATGAAGAATATATTATTTCTTTAGTCTACATCTGGTTAGAAGTAATCATTGAGGTTGATTTTTCCTGCAATCAAAAGGCGAGTCATTTTTTTACTTTTCCAGCTTTTGACCAGTTTTTCTGCCTGTTCAGCCTGTGCACGGGTAGGGAATTTATGGCGAAAGGCG
>JAFIFB010000042.1 GCA_020832285.1 Balneolaceae bacterium | reverse complement strand
TTAGCTTCTGATATTCCGGCCTGAGTTTACTCATTATTTGGCTTTTGTTATTTCATCAATTGGAAACTTTGGATCTGCCAGCATGTCCTCAACTAAAAAGAGAATATCCTGATAGGCGTGGTTCATGCCTTTATTAAAATCAGTTTCGTGTATGAGTGCTTTCTGTCTCATCCGTATAAATTTTGCAATATCAGCCAGCGGTTAAAATCTTCATCGGCTTCATTTTTTCGTTTACGTAGTTCTTGGAATGCTTTTTTCGTTGTTTCTATAGACATAATGTTAATTTTGGTTTTAGTTGGTTGTTAATTCACAATCGAATGTTTCGATAATTTCGGTTAGCAACGGATCATCCCAATCAGCCGGATAACCGCGTTCATCAAAAATTTCATTGGTATATGGATTTTTGCCATAGGGTGCCGATTTTTCGGCCTCACATTTCAATTCTCCGGGCTTATCTCCATTGCGGCAATGGTTTGGCCTTGTCCGTTTTTAGCACAATTCCGTACTCTTTGCACAGATAGAAGAAACTGGATATTGTAACCCCTGAACCCCTTGCTTTTAAGCAATGATTAAATTGCCGATCTGTTTCCCGTTCGTTGTAATCTGAATGAAATTGACTAACAGCATGAAAGTAGTCGCGGCCACTTTCTCCAAACTCTTCAGCCAATGCAAAACCTATTTTCAACCAGGCATCATATCCGGTTGTAATGTCAATTCTGTTTGCCTGAATTTTCTCAATTAACTGTTCAACATCTGATCGGCTGTCATTATCAAAATGCTTTCTTTCGATTTTTCGCGGTTCGGGTTTATCCAATAGCGTAAATGGCACGGCTGCATGGTTGAAGTAGCTTTCAGGATCGTAGGAATAGCCACGTAACGCGGCCACGTTGGAAGGCTTCTCATCAATTGTTAACCCTATCTGTTCAAATTGTTTTTTTAGCGCTCTAAAATGATCTTTGTGGCGTTCCGGGTGCTTAATTGGTATCAAACCCCAGTACCCTTTCCCGGATACCGATAAACCACAATATGCTACATTCTCAATATTGCAGAGTTGCGTTTTTAGCTCACCATAATTTGTAATATGGCTGTTATCCTGAAAATCAATATCGAATTGAAGCAGCCCGGAATGTTCAATTAATCCTGATTCTTTACGCGTGCTGAAAGTTCCCGATGGAGTAATGGCCGGGAGTGTAGCTTTAATCTGGTCGCGTTCCTGTTTGTCCTCAATCTGCTGGATGTGATTAACCTTGTCGGCGTGCCGATCTGATTTTAAAAATCGCATAAGCGGAGTTATCCCACCTTTGTTGTCCTGATAATTCATGTAGTATGAAACTGATATGTCGAGTGGTGATTTCATCAAAACGGCGCGGTATCATTATTAAAAAGTTCTTGTTCAGTTCTGCCAGTTCTGCCAGTTGTGCAATAATCATTGTCTGCCAATGAGTTAGCGCCTTGCACATTCCTTGCAGAACTTGCAGGTTCATTCATTTCTGCCAGTGTTGTGCCAGCCTCTAAACCATTGTTTTTAATACCTTCTTGCAGTTCTTGCACAACTTGCACATTATTTCCGGAGTTTTTAATAAAGTATTCCGTTCCGTTTTCGGTTCGTGTTCGATCCCATGTAATCCCAATTTGTCGGAGTGCCGGAGAAAGTCTCGTCAGCCTGCTTTTTAAAGTCCGGGTACTTGGCAAGTATCGGGCATCAACATCACCCGCAACTTTTTCGATTTTTTCGATTAGTTCGGTAGCTGTTCCAGTCCATTTTGAAAGGTCTTTCATTATGGCACGTATGGCCGATGCTAAAATGTCCGAGTCCAGCCCGGTTTCAACAGCTTGGCCGCGGTTCCTGTTGTAATCAGCAATAAGCGTTCCTTCCGGCCAATTATAGGCTTTTTCACAACCCGCAATGAAACGGGCAAAGTCTGCCATTCTCGGCAACTTGTCATGCTTAATTTCATCCTGATATTTCAATCCGTATGAAAGCCCGTGCAGCAACGCCCCAATTATTTTTGGCCTCAATGCTTCAAAATCATTCCAAAATTTGGTTTCATCTTTGCGCTGTTCTTGCGGTATTGCAGGCAGGTTTATAACTATGCTTCTATCTAACAAGTCGCCGCGCGTGGCAATGTCATCTATTCCATTCAGGATAATAGGTCGCCGGATTTGGAAGATCATTTCTTCATCATTGGTATAGAGCTTACGAGCAGAAAACCCGCCCCCGGTGCATATCCTACACAATGCATCTGATAGCCAACTTTTCACTCCTGATAAATTATCGAAACACAACATCCGGGAGTTTTGAGCCTGAATAATCAATTCGCGTTCATCCCGTGGTGCGGTTCGGATCGGTGCAGCATTCGGATCAATTAAGGAGCGTAACATTTTAGTTTGTGTACTTTTCGCGCTGCCTTGTTCTCCAAGAAGATTTAATATTGCAGCAGCAATTCCGGGATGAAAAGCCGCCAGCAGGTAAGCAACGAATAATCGAAAATCTGCATCAGTCGCCACGTTTACGAATTGCCTCAATAATGTAATATCTTGGCATTGTTCCGGTCGCGGTAACTTGTTTAGTCCGCTTGGCCTGTAAAAAAATACTCTCTCTTCTGTACCAAATTTCCAGCCGTCTTTTGATACTTCAATAATAGTTTTATTGTCATCACCAAGATCAATCAGAATTTTGTTGTTGATGAAAGCGGAACGTACACTTACTTCATATTCCCCGCCCTCAAACAACGCTTTGCCTTCCGCCTGGTCGATTGAGTCCTGCATGGCCTGCGTATGAGGAACCTTTTTATTTCGGATATGATACAATCGCTGAATTTTTCGTTTGAACCGCGTGGATCGTACTGGTAAACACTCACCATCAATTGAAGCGTATGCAGTCGCTGTTTTGTCTCTGAATAGGAAAGCCCGGTCTTCAATGATCTGCATTAAAATTTCAGATACCGGTGGCGCTTTGACTGGTTCGGTCGGCTTATGGTCATCCGGCACTTTCTGCAAAGTTGATGCAGGCTTTCCAGGTACATTATTGAAATTGGTTCCTTTCGGGATTTCAACTTTCATGCAGCCCCCTGTAAAATGCCTTGTAAAATTCTGATTCATGGAAGGGTGCGTATTCACCTTTTAAAGCATTGAATACCATTACATAGGTGTCCATACCGCTTTTCAGTGATCGTAACGTCAGGGCTAAGTTCCGGGCATCTCTGATTGGATCTGTCATTGCTTTTCTCTTTTATTGCATCGAAAAAAGTGTATTTTTAATACAGCTTTTCTCTTTATAGGTCGTGGAATTCAGCCACGGCCTTTTTTATGCGGTTACTGTTTTAATGGCTTCGGCCTCAATCTCTTCGGCAGTTTTCACACGACCATTTTTGAGATATTCAATAAGATCTTTCGGAAAGAAATAGATTCGTTTCCCGGTCGGTTTGTAATGTCGAATTTCGCCGCGGCTTGTTAATTTGTATAGGTGAGATTTACTAATGTCAAGGAAGTCCGCCGCTTCTTCCATGTTCAAGGGTTTTTGATAAGCTTGATTTTCCATATCTATCAGTTTTTTGTTTTGATTTACTGATAGATACCCTTTTTAGTAAAATTGATAAACGGAAGGAATGTTATGGGATTTTATTTCAGGTAGGCAGTAATAATCTTTTGGATAGTTCTTGTTCGGTTTTCTTGCATTGGAATGTCTAACTCATCTGCAATAAGTTCGTAAATATCTTCTTTTTTAGGACATCCCGCATAACGTTTGTTTTCAAACTCTGTCCAAATATATTCAGGCATTTTTGAAAACTTATTCCACAAATTAATAACATTTTTTTTAGATATAGGTGTCCTGCCACTACCTTCGAAATGCTTTCCTTCTTTTAAAATTCTTTCAATAATCTTGTTTTGGTAATATTCTATTGATTGTCGTATGAACCAAATCAATTCACCCCAATAGTCAGACAGAGCATATTGATCTAAACCTATTGTATCAATTAGCTTTCTATGAAAATTCATCCAGAAATGTAGCTTTTTTGAACCATCACCAAGCTTTTGCATCTTTTCAACGGCTGTTTTAAAATCCAACTGGTCATATTCTTCACTAAAACCACGCTTTCGATATTCTTTTATTGAATATTTTTGAATAAAGTTCTCTTCAAACCCCTTGTTATCAGGTATAATTTTTCTCCAAATACGCACATCCTTATTATGGTTGTCATTGTTCCATTTCATCAACCTAATAAAAGTTTCAAGTTCATTTATTCGCTTTTCAAGTCTCTCTATCTTTTTCATAATTCCGGGAATTTATTAATTGCGTCCTCTTTTGTTTTGTTTACGATATCAGCATAAACCATTGTAGAATCTATTGAGTCATGACCCATTAACTCTTTAAGGGTGAATACGTCAACCCCATTGCTAAGTAACTGCACAGCAAAGGTATGGCGTGAAACATGGTAATGGAGCCCCTTTTGTATAGTATCACCGCTATCTTTATCAATAATCTTAACCCAGCGTTTTAGCCCGGCGTCTTTAGCCCAATCTTTTAAAGCCATATTTACGCCGGAACTTGAAGCAATTTTGAAAACGTTTGGCCGGTCTTTCGGCATTCTTTGCAGAATCTCTTTAGCCTGATTGTTTAAGGGCACGTATTCGACACCTTCAGTTTTCTTTTGCCGGAACTGAATCCGGTCATTTCGGATCTGATC
Source organism: Balneolaceae bacterium (assembly GCA_020832285.1). Lineage (GTDB taxonomy): Bacteria > Bacteroidota > Rhodothermia > Balneolales > Balneolaceae > Rhodohalobacter. The sequence goes on along the minus strand of JAFIFB010000042.1, from coordinate 49,349 downwards.
CCATTTCAATTTCTTTACGTCTGAATAACGAAGCCCGGTATAACACGAAAAGAAAAAAGCATCTTTTAAATCCCATCTATCCAATTCAGTTTCTTGGAGTTTTTTTAATTCGGCTTTCTCTAAATATGGAACATGGCCTTTCTGCTTCTTGAAGTTATCCACATTGTCAGCAGGGTTTCTGTTTATAACCCTCTCTTTTACGGCCTTATTTAACACTGCTTTCAACATAGTGATATAAACCCGTGCAGTACTCTTTGCGATACTTCCAAGTAAGTACTCTTTGAAGCCTTCCACCCATTTTTCATCTATTGCCCCAAATTGTACATTATCCCCGGCGTACTCTTTAACTTTCAGCAGAACATTGCGGTATTGGGCTTCTGTTGCTGTTTCGTGCGATTCCACCACCTTTTGAAAATAGTCCACAAAATCAGCTTTCTGCTTGAAGGCAGGTACAAACCCATGTGCATTATTGGCAATCTCTAACTGTCGCTTTGCCTTTATGGATTCTGCCAGCTGCCGGATCTCTTTATCCTTTGCCCTGTTCCCGGTCAGCTTCGGTAAGTCTTTGAGGAATTCATACCGCCGTTTCCCATTGTGGTAAATATCCAGGTACAGGGATTTTCTCCCGTCCTTTAACTCTTTTTCTCGAACTTTGATACCCATAATAACAAATTTTGTTACTTGTACGGTTAGTGCAATAGTACCCTATTACAATTGTAAAGTAACAAACGGGTAACAATAAAACAACTATAATGAGAAAACAACGGCAAAGAAGAGAGAGAGAAAACGCCGTTTAAAGGCTATATAACAACATTAAGAAAAGAAGAGCAAGTAAAAATTAATAGATTATAATACTCGTTATATTGAATTGGCATGATTAATAATAGTTTTAGAGATTTTAAATAAACAGGTAGTTCACCAATATCTGGAATACAATCAAAACACTTTTGTTGTGGAAATAATAAATCCCAAAATCCCCTCTTCAGATGCTGTGAAAATATACCTAATCAAGTTACTTCCTACTTAAACTATTTAAGGCGATGAACTTTTTTAATGACCTCCCTCCTTGTCACTTGTCACACCGTATTTTGGTGTGATAGGGGAGGGGGTGGGTCCGAAGGCTTGGTAGCCTCTGAATTTGACAAAAACTTAAATTATTTATGTCCATTATTTTCGGAAAACTATTTTCTCACAGCCACTTTAGAGGGGACAGATTTGAGTAAGATCGCGAAACGAGCCTTTCAATAAACACAGGTGACGGCTTTTTCGGCAAAATAAGTTGCTCGACATGACGGTAGTTCAGCATTTTCGAAATCCCTGATTTAAGAGCACAAAAAAGTACTGCTCAATACATGCTGCTCAATACTACTTATACCACAAAACAGCCGCAGCAAAAACTGAAGCAGTCTGCTTCACTCGGTGTTCAACCCCGATCGACTTAATCTCTTTTAATTTCCGATTCCGGTACTCAAAACCATCGACTACCATTTGTCGTACAATTTCTTCCACTGTATCCAGATGTGCATGGTCTTCAAACTCCATAATTACACCCGGTTCTCTTTCATCCTGCGGAATTCCAACAGCTATTGCTGCGGAAATAACACGACCTGGTGTGGTACCGTCAATTGCTGCATACGCAAGTGGAATCAGTGCGCCTTTCGGGAGAACAATATCATTGACAGAGACCTGCTCGGCTGCCGGTGGCAAAATACTGCTCATTCGCATCAGGTTGGTATCACCCACACCTGCTTGCAGCAGTGCCTTGTCAAATGCATTAAGCCGGGTACGGCCCTCAGCGGCACCTTTCACCAGGCAGTAAATATTCGGAGTTTTCGTCATCATAATCTTGTACCTGCATTATTCACCAAGAAATTTGGTTGGGGGCAAGGCGTCTCAGAAATGGTGGCGGAATCGTACATGTGTACGTTGAGCAAGCCATTTCTTAGACAACGCAGCCCACAGGCAAATTTCGCAGTACGTAACAATACGTTGAATAAAATTTTAATCTTTGTCTGATATAAGTTACTCATATACATAGCAATAAAACCAATCATTTATTTTTTGTGAATAATGCAGGTGTAAGGCTTTTTTGAGATTATAAAATTTTGATTAAGGCGGTTAGCCCGGATTTCTCATCAAGAGATTTTTTCCCAGCAAGGCGAAGATAAAATGGCAGCGGAAACGTCCTGTCGGACGTTGAGCAGGCGATTTTAGTGCAGAAATCTGCAATCAATTTAATTCAATCTGATCAGAGATGGTAAACCGGTATGAATGATGATTGATGAATGATTTATCATTTTCCGGAAAGAGAAATAGTTAACAACTAATTTTTTGTTTCCGGGCTGGGTTTAAACAGAAGCTTCTGGCCTTGAGGTACTTTAAACATTCCGCGTTTCATCTCCATACTTGATACATTTTTCGAACCGAAATTATTCTTCAGGTATTCTTGAATAATCCAGGGATCAATTGTATCTCCGCATGTAAAAATATCCACAGCGGCATAATTGTATTCCGGCCAGGTATGAATAGCAATATGAGACTCTGCAATCACCACAACACCACTCACACCGTATGGACTGAACTTGTGAAAATTATGGGAAATGAGTGTGGCCCTTGATGCTTTTGCTGCCTGAATAAGCGAGGTTTCAATATAACTGACATCATTTATTTTTGACTGTTCACAATCGTAATATTCTACGAGTATTTGTCTGCCGAGTGCTTCCATTTCACTTAACCCTCAATTAAATCTTAATAAAAATAGCTACGTTTTAGTTAGATGATGATTGATAAATTTCCTTTTTATCTTGTCCATACATTTAAAGTTAATTAGCGGATGATTACAGATCATTTTTTTAAAAGACAAATAAATTACACAGAAAAAAAACAATTAATGATAGTCCCTGCAAAAAAAATTTCTCCTTCAGAAGCACTTAAAATTTACAGGCATCTGTTGCTTCCCCGGCTAATTGAAGAAAAAATGCTCTCATTACTGCGACAAAATAAAATCAGTAAATGGTTTTCTGGAATCGGCCAGGAGGCAATTGCTGTTGGTACATCACTCAGCCTCGAATTTAACGATTACATTCTGCCCATGCACCGTAACCTGGGTATCTTCACAACGAGGGAAGTTCCCCTTTATCAACTGTTTTGTCAACTATTTGGACGGGCAGATAGTTTCACAGGCGGTCGCGACCGCTCCTTTCATTTTGGTCTGCCGGAGTATCGTATTTTCGGTATGATCTCTCACTTAGCTGCTACCATGCCGGTAGCTGATGGTATTGCACTGGCTCAAAAACTACGCGGAACTAAACAGGTGGTTATCAGTTTTTGCGGGGATGGCGCTACCAGCGAGGGCGATTTCCATGAAGCTCTGAACCTTGCCGGAGTGTGGAAATTACCGGTCATCTTTATCATTGAAAATAATGGATATGGTCTCTCCACTCCGGTATCTGAACAATACGCCTGCGAAAATCTTGCTGATCGGGCCTCCGGTTACGGACTGAAAGGAATGCTCATAGATGGCAACGACTATTTTGCTGTTGAAAAGGCCGTTACAGAAGCCCGGGCACTGGCACTTCAAGAGCAGCCGGTGCTGATTGAAGCCAAAACATTTCGAATGAGAGGGCACGAAGAGGCGTCAGGTACATTCTATGTTCCGGATGAAGAGTTTGAAATATGGAAACCGAAAGATCCGATACACTGGTTTGAACAGTGGATTCTGGCTGAAGGAATTTTGTCGGACGAATCTGAATTCGATAACATTGCCAAAGATCTGAAAAAAACCTTTGAACCAGACCTGAACCGAGCTCTGAATGCATCTGAACCTGTATTTGATGAAAAAACCGAACGGGAGAGAGCCGGACTCCGGCCCCAGCCAAACCCTAAAGCCAATGGAGAGAAACACTCCTCATCTGAAAAGCGTTTTGTGGATGCAATACAACTTGCCCATCGCCAGGCATTTGAGGAAGAGCAAAACTTTCTGCTGATGGGCCAGGATGTGGCAGAATATGGAGGTGTTTTTAAAATCTCAGAAGGTTTTGTGGAAATGTTCGGAAAAGAGCGGATCCGAAATACCCCCATTATCGAATCGGGTGCCATCGGAGCCGCAATCGGGCTTTCAATGGAAGGGTTCAGACCGGTAGTGGAAATGCAGTTTGCCGATTTTATCTCCTGCGGGTTCAATCAGATCGTAAATAATCTGTCTAAAGGACGTTACCGCTGGATGCCTGAAGAACTTAATATTACCATCCGGGCCCCTCACGGTGCGGGAATAGGTGCAGGACCTTTTCATTCACAATCACCCGAAAGCTGGTTCATGCAGTTTCCGGGATTGCGAATTCTGGTTCCCTCAACAGTTGAAGATGCTCAAAACATGCTATACACCGCTCTATTTGATCCCAATCCTGTGCTCTTTTTTGAACACAAAAAATTGTATCGCAGTATCAGAGCAGTAACTGAAAACCGGTGTAAATGGATAGATCTCGAATCGGCATCAGTCGTTCGTGAAGGGAAATCAGTTTCAGTTATTACATACGGTTTGGGTGTACACTGGGCACTGGAAATTGCCGGAGAATATGCTGATAAAGACGTTGAAATCGAAATTTTAGACCTGCGGTCACTGGCGCCCATTGACTGGAACTCCATCCTTCAAACCGTTCAAAAAACGGGCAAAGTGCTGCTCCTTGAAGAACCCTCCGAAGTACTTGGACCCATGAGCGAAATCGCCGCAGGAATTTTCGAACATGCTTTTGAGTACCTCGATGCCCCGGTCATTCGTTGCTCCTCCATTCATACTCCCATTCCCTTCAATAAAAAACTGGAAGAGGGCTACCTTGCCAATTACCGGCTGAGAGAAAAGCTGGATTTTTTAATTGGCTATTAATCTGTTAAGGCCATCATTCGGGGTTGTGCCAAGACTAAGATGTATATTATAGGTCATATGACAGCCCGCTTAGCAAATGTTTTACAAATTAGGAATTCTGTATATGAATTGGATGGAGAGTAATTTTGTTGTCTGCGTTTAGGTTATGCAGATATGTTAAGATTTTTATGTACTTACTGTCAACATTCATTTATCCAAAAATTGTCACTGTAAGAAAGACAATTTTACATAGTGAACAAGAATAAAAATAAGATGCGGCTAAAAGGCCTTCGGCACATTGTAAGTTTAGGTATTCATAAAGAAACATTCAGAAGTTTTTTCAGCAGTGATATGCCTACATATTCTTCAGCTGTCGCTTTCCAGATGCTTTTTGCAGTGGTTCCCTTCATCATCATTATGATCACTATTCTGGGATTTTTTGACCTGGAATGGCTTTATCAAATTCTTCATGATCATTCTGATGTAGTAATACCGGGTGATGCTGCACAAATTGTGGAACAGGTTATCGACGAGATTGAGAAGCCAGCGGGCGGACTTATATCGATTGTCCTGCTGATTGCCCTATGGCTGGCCTCAAGTGCATTTCGTTCCGTTACCCATGCACTAAATATCGTTCACAAAGTTGACGAATCCCGGCCTTTCTGGACTCAGTTCCCACTTTCGATAATATATACCATTGCAATTGCCCTGATGTTGATCCTGGCTTTACTATTTATGATTGTCGGCTCGCAGGTTTTAGAGTGGATTGCGAGTCTGGTTAACCTGGACAATATTTTCATAGTTCTCTGGAAGTGGCTTCGCTGGCCGATTGCAGCCATTCTCTTAATGATAACTGTGGCATTCATTTACTTTACCGCACCAAATAAAAGGCAGAAATTTAAAGATATCATCCCCGGATCAGTACTCTCAGTCCTGGTATGGATCGCATTGTCGATTGGGTTCGACTTATATATGAGAACATTTGTAGACCTGAGTATACTTTACGGCAGCCTGGGTGCCATCATTTTTCTGTTAATCTATTTCTATATCTCTTCTGCCGTACTGCTCTATAGTGCTAAATTGAATGTTGTAATCGAAAGCCGTAGCAGTTCATTCTAAACTCAAGTTCCGCAAAATGGCGATGTAAAGGCTACAAAATAAGTTTCATTTCAAAGTGATAGAAATATTTGTTGTCATAACTTCTCAGGTTCAACGAGAATTATTGGAGGCAAATTGATTTGATTCTTCCCCTGCAGTCTCATCTTGCCAGCCACGGTTTTACTCCCCTGGTTCTAACGACTACCCGCATCAATTCCTGTTGAACCATTATTGATCACCGTTAAACCATGTAATTTTTTTACCATACCAATAAATCTGAAGCTACTCAAGCCCGGATCTCCTGTCTCATAAACAATGCGTAGGAAATGCCGAAACAGATAAGCGTTCCGGCTATAAGTGCTGTAATATCCGGCCAGACCAATAGCATGCTCTGTCCCAGCGGCAGTGTTGACGGCAACGTACCCGAAACCTGCTCAAAACTTAAAGCACCCAGACTCCGGATTGATGGTGTGAGCAGTACGGTAGTCAGTTCATTGAACAGGTAGTCTGGCGAAACCCTGGAAAACATCAACGTTAGTGAGTTTGCAGTCGCTTCATTTGGGATAAACGATTGTGCACCCATTCGAACAATCATTCCATAAAAAACGGTAAAAAAGAGCCAGATGGCCAAAGCCGACAATGCCGATGTTGATGCCTGGCGAAATACAATCGAAGAGGTGATTCCAAGATTCAGCCAGAACGCGATATAAATGCATGTAAATATCAAAAACATCAAAATCCGGACAAACTCCTCGAAAGCAGGCAAAATACCGATAAAGAGGATGCCGATCCCAAGCACAAGAAAACCCAGTGCAAAAACCAGGGCAAAAACCACAATAAGGGCACCCACAAATTTACTGTTGATGAAATAATCTCTCGGAATGGGCTGTGACAGTATCCGGCTTATGGTCCCATTATTTCTCTCGGAGTTTACAGCATCAAATCCAAGAGCAATGCCAACCAGCGGTCCCAAAAAACCGATCAGGGTAATGAACGGGGGCAGATTATTGATGGATGACGTGAACAGGCTTAAATAGAGATAGGTACTTTCGGCACTGAGTTCAGCCGGGTTGTCACGGATCACCGAAAGAATCGTGTAGACAGATCCCGAGGTGGTCAGCAGGATTAATCCAACAAGAATCATAAACCGCCAGCTCCTCACATGATCGGAAATCTCTTTTTCCACCAAGACACGAAAAGGGGCAGGTATATCAGACATGATTTGCTCCTCCTTCAAAATAGTGTTGATAGATGTCGTCCAGTCCATACTCCTTTCCAGAGATTCGGAACAACTTTGCTCCGCTCTGAACAACTGTTTGAGAAATGAGTGGAGCCGCGACTTTGCTTCCCGTTACGATGATTCCTGTCCCGTTCTTTTTGACCTCTGATACAGATGGCACTTCTTGTAACTTATGAACAAGTTCATCAGTAACGGGATCGGCTACGACAGTAAAAGAGGTTTCTCTGGCTCCAAACAGTTTATCTGCCAGGTCATGAACATTTCCTTCTGCCAGCAGTTTTCCACCCACAAGGATTCCCACACGATCACAAATTTTTTGAACCTGGTGAAGCAGGTGAGAACTCAGCAGTACAGTCATGCCTTTTTCCTTGCTCAATTTCCTGATAAGACCCAGGAAATCATGAATTCCTCTCGGATCAATTCCAATTGTCGGTTCGTCAAGGATCATGATTTGGGGTTCTTTGATCAGCACATCGGCCAGTCCCAGCCGCTGGGTCATTCCTTTTGAATAGGTTTTTGTTTTTTGATCGGCAGCATCTTGCAGCCCCACAATCTCCAGCAGCTCCCGGGCCGATTCTATCGCCTTTTCTCTCGGAATCCCATTCAGCATTGCCGTATAGACCAGGCTTTGCAGGCCAGTACTGTTTTCTGAAAAGCCGACATCATCCGGCAGGTACCCAGTGATTTTTTTTACTTTTATCGGCTCCGATGTTGCATTCCGATCATTTACCGTAACCGAACCCGATGTGGGCTCAGACAGTCCAAGCAAGGTGAGAATAATAGTGGTTTTTCCGGCCCCGTTCGGCCCCAGCAGCCCGAAGATCTCTCCTTTCCCAATCGTAAGGTTCAGGTGATCCACAGCCCTGGTGTTGTCGTAATCCTTTACCAAATCTTTGATTGCAATCATCGTAATGGAACTATCTTCTTCCGTACTTTTTGATCATAAAAGAAATTCCTCCTGCAACCAGAAGAATAAAAAGAATTCCTACAGTACCTCCTGCTATCGAACGGTTTACGGTAACCCGAAATGTGGCACTTGAGGATGCATCGGATGTACTGGCATTCATTCCCAGCCTGTAATCGCCGGCAATGGCCTGGCTGCTGGCTCTGATCGTGGCATCAACCGTTCTCGATTCTCCCGGTTCCAGTTCATAAATCTGATCTTCACCATTTCCGAGATCAAAGTCCACACTCCACTCTGCCGGAGGGGATGAACTAAGTGAAATATTTTGCAGTGGAACGGTGCCAGTATTTCTCACCAATACCGGAATTGTCGTTTCCCGGCCGGCTGTAATACTCGCACTTAGCCTTCCTGTTGGAGTTGTTAGTTCCAGATCGTGCTGTCCCTGAATTACCGTTTCCAAAGCAGCCTCATCGAATGTATTCCCGGAAACTGCCCGGATTCCGATTTGATAGGTATCTGCTTGTGCTCGTGAAGGAGAGCGTACGGTTACATTTATTGACTCGCTATCATTGGGGTCAAGTGAAACAGAGGTTGCGTAGTTTCCTCTTACCCTGAATCTTACATTCCAGCCAGGGGGAGCATCTGCCGCAAGTGCGTAGTTTTGAGTGGCAGCGGTACGGTTGGTCAGGGTTGTGGTATAATTGAACTCGGAGTCTGCATATCCTTCCATATTTGCCTGTGCAACTTCCAATTCAGTCTCGAAGACTCCCCGTTCCGTCACCCGTACCTGTAAAGGAAGCGTATATTGCTGCCCGGTTTGGGTTTGTGCACGAAATTCAAACCGGTATGTACCCTGGTCAATCTCGAGAGGAATGGTAAATTCAAGGCCAACCGTTCTTGAGTTCTCCGATCCGAGCGCTTCTGGTTTCAGAGCAATTTGCTGGATGGTTGAATTACCTGATGTGATGCCCGGATCCCAGCTTGCAGGAATCCCTTGTACTGAGAGGCTGATATTTTCGATCTGGTCCGACCGGTTGATAATTTCAATATTGTAATTGACTGTTTCCCCCGGTGTTATCGACTGGCTTATATATGGGGTATATAAAATAACACCATCATCGATCGAAGTTGAATTACCATGAATAGGAATAGCAAATAATAAGAATAATACAAAAAAACGGGTTATTACAGAATGCACCTTCTTCATAATTAAGTCTTTACAAATTTAATTTTTGTTTGACGAAATCAGGCACTGCCCCGATTTTACAGAGGCCTGCCAAATCACCGCGTCATCACACATAGCCTGTTTCACAGAACATCTGTGCGACAATATTGACACATTTTTTTCCGAAAGTTTTGTATCAGACCGGAAGTCAGCCAATGGATAACTGGTAAAACAGCGGTTAGGAAAGGCTCCCGCAGGAGATGGCTCAATGTTTTTAATGGCTCATAAAGAGTGCTACCGTTTATGCAAAAACATTAAATCCAACCCAAGCCCACTGTTATGGAAAATCTCTATTACCGTGAGATTTCCACGAACTCCCGTGGTCATTCGTCAGGAAGTTATCCCGACTCGCTGAAAATTATGCAACAGATTTTTTTAAAAAAAATTTTTTACCAGTTTTTTTGTGAAATTTTGAGAATTCATTTTCTCATCTGAGTTCAATTTATTTAACCTAAAACGACAAATTTTATATTGAGTAATGCGGACTGAAATCCTGTATAAACAGATGATCTCTTTACCAACTGGTATGTTCTCATGTCCATGGAGAAACAAACTCCGATTTGAAACAGAACGATTATCTCTGCTGTTAATGTAAAATTTTGTACTTAATTAATCTCTAATATACTTCAAACACTATATTTAATGTTATAGCTTTTACGGGCTAACTAAATCTCTATTTGATTCATGAAAAATTTGGGTCGCTTTTCTATATTTTTGCTTTTCTTTTCTTTCTTGGTATTTAGCCAGATTGTTGCCGATCCGGTCCGTACCGATAATGCGGAAGTGGAACTGATTTCTGAACAGAAAACCATTCAGCCCGGCCAAACTTTCTGGATTGGAATTCGAATGGATATCCGGGAAAACTGGTACGTTTATTATCGTAACCCCGGCGATTCCGGTATGCCGATGATGGTCGAGTGGATGCATGAAGATGATTTCAGCATCGGTGAAATTCAATGGCCCACTCCCCTCTGGCTTGATGTAGCGGGCGGAATGACCAGTTACGGGTATTACGATAATATTCTCTACATGATGGAGGCCACTGCCCCGGCCGGACTGGAACCCGGTACAGAATACACTTTGCTTGCTGAAGCAGACTGGCTGATTTGTGAAGATGTCTGTATTCCCGAATATGCAGACCTCGAACTGACTCTCACCGTAACCGATGAAGATGTTGATTATAATGATGAGTGGCTTCCGCTTTTTGCCGAAACAAGAGAGAACCTTCCTGTAAAGCTCGACTACTGGGAAGCTTCTGCAGTATACGAAGGCAACACGGTCACACTCACTCTCACCAACACCGCTTTCGACATTTCAGATTATGATGAGATCAAATACTTCGCCAAAAAAGAAGGTGAGATTGAAAATGGCGCAGATCAGCCATTCAGGGTGGAAGGAAATTCCATCATCATGGAGCTTGAAAAGTCGGGGTATAAAACCGGAGATATAGAGCGACTCTGGGGCCTGGTATATAATTCCGCCGGCTGGGATGAAACAGGCAACATCCAGTCCATCGTGGTGGATGTATCGGTTGGTGAAGAAGCCAAATTGATCGAAGAGCTTTCCACACTCTCCGTTTTCTCCTCCCAATTTCTATTGATACTCGGGTTTGCATTTCTGGGCGGCCTTATTCTCAACCTGATGCCGTGCGTATTCCCCATTTTATCTATTAAAATCATGAATTTCATGCAGATGGCTGGCCATGACAGCCGAAAGGTAAAAATACATGGTTGGGTTTTCGCACTTGGTGTTCTGCTATCTTTCCTTTTTTTGGCCGGTTTATTACTGCTTTTACGGGCAGGCGGACAGGAGCTGGGCTGGGGTTTTCAGTTGCAGACTCCTGCATTTATTGCATTTATGGCTTTTTTGATGTTTGGACTTGGCCTGAGCCTCATGGGGCTTTTTGAAATCGGCGGATCTTTGATCAATGTTGCCGGGAAAGCCAATACCGGAGATGGACTTCGCGGCTCATTTTTCAGCGGAATTCTGGCAACAGTACTTGCCACACCCTGCACAGCTCCGTTTATGGGCACAGCATTGGGAGTGGCCATCACCCTGCCTGCTACCACCGCTTTAATAATCTTTGCTACACTGGGAATCGGTATGGCAGCTCCCTACATCCTTCTCTCCTCTTTTCCCGGTCTTATGAAATTTTTACCAAAACCAGGTCCATGGATGGAAACCTTTAAACAGGCACTGGCTTTCCCGCTTTTTGCTACTGCCATCTGGCTGATCTGGGTGTTTGGCCAGCAGACCGGGGTTGACGGACTCACCCGGCTGCTTATCGGTTTGCTCCTGCTTTCGATTGGCCTTTGGGTTCTCTATCGATGGAAAGCCTTCCAGATTTCAACAACCGCAAGAGTTGTGAGCCGGGCGTTTGTCGCTATTTTTATTGTGGCAGGTTATTTCTTCTCAGCTTCATCCCAGGCTGTCACAGAACAATCGGCGGATGGAATTTCCATTAGTCATGGCGTGGAGTGGCAGGCTTTTTCAAACGACCTTGTGGAGCAGCATTTAGCTGACGGAAAAAATGTATTTATCGATTTTACAGCCGACTGGTGCATCACTTGCAAAGCCAATGAACGTGTGGTATTTAGCTCAAACCGGGTAAAAGACCGTTTTGATGAATTGGGTTTTGAAATGGTTAAAGCCGACTGGACCAATCGAAATCCTGAAATCACCCGTGCACTTGAATCCTTCGGCAGAAACGGGGTACCGCTTTATGTGATTTACAGTGAAAATCTGGATGAACCAATGATCCTGCCCGAGCTTTTGACACCCGGCATTGTATTAAATGCACTCGACCAAATTGAACTCCCTGAAGATCTTACAAACGCAGGTGTTTGATTCCAACTTCAAACCTAAACCAATCGATAATTATGAAAAAAACAATAATCCTCCTCTCTCTTTTGATTACCTGTATGGTTTTCATCAATGCAACAGGCAATTCCGACAGCGACGGAGCTGTTGTGGGCGAAAGCGCACCCGGCTTTTCCGTAGTTGATGCTCATGGCAATACTCATAATCTTGCCGATTACGAAGGACAATATGTTATTCTTGAGTGGCTGAACCACGGCTGTCCGTTTGTACGCAAACATTATGATGGAAACAATATGCAAGAACTGCAAAAAAAATACACTGATAAGAATGTGGTGTGGCTCTCAGTGGTTTCTTCTGCCCCCGGCACTCAAGGATATATGGAACCCGAGGAAACAATTGCAACTGCAGAAGAAAAAGGAGCCGTCCCAACTGCTATACTTCTCGATTCTGACGGAACAATGGGCCGGGCCTACGATGCCCGTGTAACCCCGCAAATCTACATCATCAATCCTGATGGAATTCTGGAATTTAATGGCGCAATTGACGATAAACCAACTGCACGTTTACGTGACCTTGAAGGCGCACATAACTACCTCGTAGCCGCTATGACCAGCCTGTTGAATGGCGAACCGGTTGAAGTAACCACCAATACTCCCTATGGTTGCACTGTAAAGTATGAATGATCAAATGGTTAAAACTTTTAACCCGCATTATTCACAAAAAATAGTTGATTGGTACGTGATACTTTTTTTATGAAATCCTGCCAGAATTAAACTGGCAGGATTTTTTATTTAAACCGAACAAATGTGACTCCATCCCGAACCGGAAGCATCACCTGTTCGGCATCCTTATCAGTGCGAATGGTTTCATTCAGCTTGTGGATTGCCTCTGCCTTCTCTGTGCTTTGATCCAAAACCGCTCCGCCCCATAGAACATTGTCCACAATCAGCAGGCCGCCGCTCTTTATTCTTTCCTTTAAAATCGGGTAATATTTCGGATAATGGATTTTATCAGCATCCAGAAAAACCAAATCGAAAGTGCCTTCAATATGAGGTATGACCTCAAGAGCATTTCCCATAATCTGAAATATTTTTTCATCAAACGGGGGCTCGGCAAAGAAAGGTTTCGAAATTTCTTCGTACTGTTGGTTCATTTCTATGGTGATCAGCTCACCATCTTCGGGTAAAACATCTGCCATCATCAAAGCAGAATAGCCGGTAAATGTGCCAACTTCCAGGATCCGGCGAGCACCCGAAATCTGAACCAGTATTCTGAGCAGTATCCCAACCTGCCGTCCGCTTATCATGTTAGTATAGTCGAGTCCATCTTCCGAGGCTTTAACCAGTCGCCGAACGATATCAGGCTCCAGAGTGGTGAACGATTCGGTATATTCAACTACTTTTCTATTGATGATATCCATATTTTTTTGATGAATTTTTCCTGAATTTTGTGAATTACTTACTATTGTAGAAAACAGAAAACATTTACTTATCAATCATTAAAAGCTATTTTTTGAAGAAACCTGAAACCACATTTATACCTGCAGATGAATCGCGCTGGTTTATAGCCCTGTTTGACCATTATGTTCGATTTCTTTTCCGGCGACGATTTTACCGTGTCTGGACAGATCTCAGTTACAATCCTTCCCAAGAAAATAAGACTATTTATTATCTGAACCATACATCCTGGTGGGACGGTTTGATACCTCTTCTACTCAACCGGAAGCTGTTCCGGCAAAATGCACGTGCCATGATGGAAGACAAACAGATGAATGAGCATCGTTTTTTTAAAAAAATAGGGGCTTTTTCTGTAAACCTATCCAACCCGCGGGCCGTGATAACATCTTTGCGTTATGCCGTTACATCAATGCAGCGTCCCCAAGCTTGCCTTTTTATCTATCCTGAAGGGGAAATTGTTCCCTTTAGCATCCAAAAACCCTCATTTAAAAAAGGTTTAGCATGGATTGCTAAAAAATATCCTGCTGCTGATGTCGTACCGATCGGAATTTATTTCAGTCATAAAGCTTCCGACAAACCGGAACTTTTTTTAAAAATTGGCAGAGCTCTAGAATTTGACAGGAGTGAAAATGAAGATAATCTGAACACTTTTTTTGAAATGGAACTACAGCATCTGCTGCAGAATCTTCAACAAGAGGCTCATTCAGATCAGCATAGTTTCAGAAAAATTTAACCAGAACATATCCAGCGTAAGAGACTTTACGATTGCCCTACTTCACAGATACCACCCGCCCGGACTGATGACTCTCAAGTGCGGCTTCGATTATTTTAATACCCTCTTTTACGGTGTCTGGGTTCACAGGCGGGTCATTTTTTTTGCGAATAGCCTGTGCCAGCATTTCATAAAATCTGAGATAGTTGCCCGGTACAGTATCAATTTTCTCTTGTTCAATATTACCGTCTTTTGGCCTGTAAATTGTACCATAGCTTGATGGAGATTCTGTACCCCAGTCAGAACCGGCCGGATTTTTCTTTGCTGTAAGTGCATCTTCCTGGACATCTTTCCCAATCTTCACAAATGAACCTTCCCTCCCCCTCAGGATAAATCTCGGTGTTTCATCCGCAACCAGCATTCCCGCTTTCAGCTTGGCTTTGAGACCGGGATAATAAAGGTCTATCTCAAAATAATCCTCAACATCACCACCTCGCTGAACACGAATATCTGCATAAACCTTTTCAGGTTTCCCAAACAAAAGAAGTGTTTGATCGATTAAATGAGAACCCAGGTCATACAAGATGCCGCTGCCCGGCAGCTTCTTCTCTTTCCAGTCATTTTCTTTTCGTTCACTCCGGTAGCGGTCAAAAGACGAAATGAATTCCACCGGTTCTCCAACTGATTTATCGTGAACCAGCTTCCGTAAAGTTAGAAAGTCTCCATCCCACCTTCGGTTTTGATAGGCTGTAATGATTCTGTTTTTTGACTGAGCCAGACGGATCAGTTTCTCAGCTTCCCCCGATGTTACCGTAAACGGCTTATCAATAACCACGTGTTTATCTGCATTTAGAGCCTGAAAAGCTTGTTCAAAATGGAGATGATTGGGTGTGGTGATAATTACCAGTTCAATCCTGTCATCTTTCAGCAGATCTTTAAGGTCCCGAACAATTTTTGCATCTCTGAAATCTTCCTTTGAATCAATTTTTGATCGCTGCAGAACTGAGCTGACCTCATAATCAGGTAACACTTTCAGCAGCGGTGCATGAAAAACCTTTGCAGATTTCCCATATCCTATAATTGCCGTTTGAATTTGTTCTCTCATGTTATCCGATAGTTATTTGAAGATTCTCCTTATAGATATACAGACAAAACCACGGATAGAAGTAACCAATATTTATTCTAAACCAAAATCAGGGAATTCCCCATATTGAGCAATATAGAAACCCTCTTCTTCTCGTTCGGATGTTTCATCCAGTACATCGCCATTACTTTTTAACCGAAGAGTAATGGTAACATCCGGGTCTGCCACTGTTGCACTAACCTGATAGGCATCAAAATCGCCGCTTTCAAGATCCTGGATGTATACTCCTGATGATGGAATTTCTATAGTGCCAAGTGTTTCACCGAAAAACTCCAATCCTTCGGAATAACTGTGTGCCATGAAAGCTGTTGTTCCCGGTTCACCTTCTATAGTGAATGAAACTTCACCGGCAAGCGGATTTCCGTCGTCATCCGACCCAAAAATACCGCATCCTGAAATCACAAAAAATAATGAAAGAATAAAAATAAATGTGAGTCTCTTCAAAGCTGTCACTCCTTTTTTTGAAGCATAAAAATGCTTTCATTAAAATTTTAGTGCAGGTTTAATTATAATAAAAATACCACCATTTTGTAAAGTTTATATACTTTTATATAATCACGCTCCTCTTGAAAGTTTTATCCACTATTTAATATGGTAAAATTTTTCATCATTCCACCTTTATCGGCCTCGATTAACAGTGCTATTATTTTGAACTTGAGCTTACAGTATCAAACAGCTAGCCATAAAAAAATCTGAACCAGATGCTAAATGAGCATAAAAAAAGAAGATGGTTTATCGAAATGGAACACTCTGATTAGCTGCACAAGAATAACCCTGAATGATACCGACCTAATTTATAAACGGTTGTTGATTACTGATTTTCCCGGCTTCTCGCAATATACTTTCGCATTTTTTGTTAAAATCACTTCCGATCAGCATTCGGTTATATGTAATATCTTTACATTAATTTATTTCTCTGGCAAAGAATCACCTTTATGATTTATCAGATCTTTAACGCACTATTAAGCTATTGTTAAAGAATTTTGACTCTGTTCTGATTTGTATGATTCTACAATTTTCAATAAAAAGCTTCTATCCAAGATGAATGAAAAATATTATTCCGTTTTCTGTTTTTTTTTAAAAAGCAACATTTCTTCGTCCTTGACGAGTGTTTAGCATCACGGGATTTCGGATGAATGCCTTGGTCTCTTGTTTGGTATTTGAAAATTGTCATTTGTGAATGCTCTCAAAAAAACGGGAAAATTTCTCATTTTTTTGGGTACCAAAATCTGGTTAGATTCTATTCGTTTCTGTTTTGTGCAGTACTTTCAACCGAATAATCGTTTATGATCTCAAAAGAAATTCTTTCTAAAGTCCGGAAACTTGAAATCCGCACCAAGGGTTTGGTGAACAATGTTTTTGGCGGAGAATATCAATCGGCGTTTAAAGGCCGCGGAATGGAATTTTCAGAGGTAAGGGAGTATACTTTCGGGGATGATGTGCGCCAGATCGACTGGAACGTGACCGCGCGAAATGGAGAACCGTTTATCAAAGTATTTGAAGAGGAGCGCGAACAGACTCTGATGCTCTGTGTGGATATTTCACCCAGCGGATTTTTTGGCAGCCGTTCTCAGACCAAAATGGAACTGGCCATTGAAATTTGTGCGGTGCTTGCATTCAGCGCTATCAAAAACGGTGACAAAGTAGGAATGGTGTTGTTCAGCGATAAAATAGAGAAGGTAGTCCCGCCCAAAAAGGGCCGAACGCATGTACTGAGACTTATTCGAGAACTCTACACCACCGAACCGGCCGGAACAAAAACTTCCATAGCCGAAGCTCTCTCCTATGTAAATCGACTATTGAACCGAAAAGCGATCGTGATTCTGGCTTCAGATTTTCAGGATCAGAATTTCGATAAAGAGCACCGTATTACCGGGCGAAAGCACGATTTGGTAAATCTTGTAATCAATGATGAACTTGAAGAAGATCTGCCAAATATCGGTGTGGTACCACTTCTCGATGCCGAAACCGGTGAACAGACAATTGTGGACACATCCAGCAAAAAAGTTCGAACGGCATACAAAGCCAAAGTACTGGAGCACAAAAAGAACCTGAAAGAGTACTTTATCCGTAACAAAATGGATTCGGTGGATGTTTATACTAACCGTTCATACATTCGGCCGCTCATCAACTTCTTCCAGCGCAGAACGGCACGGCAGTAATAGAGAAACAGAGACATGTCCAAGCGATAAAGTAACTCCTTAACCAGTAAATTTGATTTCTAAATCAGAAAATGGGATAACTCCTGTCTCTTTTCAACTTCAGGTTTGATGAAGGTTTGCGTACCTTTACAACTCGCTTTACAGATCTAATAAAAAGTTTTTGCCGAAACCATCAAACAAATTTGACGCTGTCATTGTAGGCTCCGGGCCGAATGGGCTGGCTGCGGGCATCCGTCTCGTCCAGGAGGGACTTTCCGTACTGATTATAGAAGCTTCCGATACCATCGGCGGAGGTCTGCGCACAAAAGAGCTGATCCGTACCGGATATCACCACGATGTCTGTTCAGCCATTCATCCGATGGCGCTGGCTTCTCCATTTATGCGCAGCCTGCCTCTCGAAAAATTCGGACTTAAGTGGATACATCCCGTTTTACCGGCTGCACATCCGATGGACGATGAACCGGCTGCCATTCTCTATAACGACCTGATGGAAACGGCTTTTCACCTCGGGCCCGATGAGAAAGTCTATCGCTCTGTCATCGAACCGATTGTAAAGAACTGGGAAGAGCTGACACACGATTTTTTAGGTCCGCTTCGAATTCCAACCCATCCCATCAAGCTCGCATCATTCGGACTGAAAGGGATTTTATCAGCATCCACATTTCAAAACCGATTTGAGACCGAACGCGCCAAAGCGCTCTTTTCCGGGATGGCTGCTCACAGTATTCTCCCACTTAGTGCATGGATGACATCGGCCATTGGCTTAGTCTTTTTGGGAACCGCTCATACTCATGGCTGGCCGCTGGCTGAGGGCGGCTCGCAATCCATCGCAAATGCAATGGCGGCCTGTTTCAGATCTCACGGCGGGGTGATTAAAACCGGAATTGAAATCAAAGAAATCAAACAAATTCCTTCATCCAATGCTGTTTTGTTTGATCTTTCACCTATCCAGATGTCAAGGATTATGGGCGACGATTTGCCACAGTCCTATAAACGAAAACTCAGAAAATTTCGCCACGGACCGGGCGTATTTAAAATTGATTATATTCTGAAGGAGCCTGTTCCGTGGAAAGATCACCAGTGCAAAAGGGCCGGAACGGTACATATTGGAGGACGATTTGACGAAGTTGCCGAATCTGAAAAACTGATGGATCTCGGTAAATATTCGGAGAAGCCGTTTGTACTTGTAACTCAGCAGAGTTTATTTGATAACAAACGAACCCCCAATGAAAAACAGACCCTCTGGGCTTATTGTCACGTACCGAACGGCTCAACCGCAGATATGACCGAATCTATTGAAAATCAGATCGAGCGTTTTGCTCCTGGTTTCCGTGATGTGATTGACGAAAAAGTTACGATGAATACGATTCAGATGGAGCAATATAATGCCAACTACATCGGCGGTGATATAACAGGTGGAAGGCAGGATATCTTTCAGCTATTTTCAAGGCCCGTGCGTTTTATCAACCCATACTCCACGCCAACAGAAGGCGTTTATATCTGTTCGGCCTCTACACCGCCTGGCGGAGGGGTTCACGGCATGTGCGGATATCACGCAGCCAATCTTGTTCTCAAAAAAGAGTTCAAGCTCAAAAAAGCAGACTGGAAATACGGAGATTAATGTTTTCGCCAAGCAGTTTGAAGAGTATGATTTTTTATGACCCGCATCCGGATGGAGGCTGGTTGATATGATCCGTAACATCCTTGAAATGACTCGAACCGGAACTTTCTGGCCTCAAATTTCCCAAAATAAGGCGGGTTCCGGATGGTGGAATTTCATTACCATTTTTATCGCACTTCTGGTCGGGATTCCTATATTTACCGTGGCTGCAAATATATTTGTTCCCAGCGGGGATGTATGGCAGCATCTGGCTTCTACAGTTCTGCCCGATTACATCAAGAATTCTATCTGGCTGATGCTCGGTGTGGGATCGGGTGTTTTTCTTCTTGGTGTTGGTACCGCCTGGCTGGTAACCATGTGCCGGTTTCCCGGAAGCCGCTGGTTTAACTGGATGCTTATCCTTCCGATGGCCGTCCCGGCTTACCTAATGGCATACACCTACACCGACTTCCTGGCATACACCGGGCCGGTTCAGTCGATGCTCCGGGATTTGACAGGATGGGGCTTGGGTGATTATTGGTTCCCGAATGTGCGCAGTATCGGCGGAGCGATTATGATGATGTCTTTCGTTTTTTTTCCGTACGTCTATCTGCTCACCCGTGCTGCGTTTCTTGAACAGTCTTCCTCCCTGCTGGAGGCGAGCCGGAGCCTCGGCGCCACACCATTCCAGAGCTTCTACAAAATTGCACTACCCCTGGCCCGTCCATCCATTGCTGCTGGTATGGCTCTTGCACTCATGGAAACACTGAACGATTTTGGAACGGTGGATTATTTTGGGGTTCAAACTTTTACCACCGGCATCTACCGAACCTGGTTTGGACTGGGTGAACGGGCTGCAGCCGCCCAACTTGCCGGTTTTTTGATGATTTTTATACTTTTTCTGATTCTTCTGGAAAGGTGGAGCCGTAACAAGATGAATTTGAAACAAGGCGGTACCGGACGTTACAAGCGCCTCTATGTGTACAATCTGAAAGGCTGGAAAGCGTGGGCAAGCACCTTCTTCTGCCTGACGCCCATAATGGTTGGCTTTTTGATTCCGACCGCGATTCTGACAGATATGATGATTGCCAATTTCGATGCTGCTGTGGACTCCCGCTTTTTCCAGTACAGCCTTAACACCATTCTCGTAGCTATCCTTGCAGGACTTTTCGCTCTCACCGTGGCCCTGGTAATGGCTTACGGAGTACGGCTGAGTCCCAATCCACTCACAAAAATGTCCACCCGTATTGGATCAATGGGCTACGCCATTCCCGGTTCAGTTATTGCCGTAGGCATTCTGATTCCATTTGGATGGCTGGACAACACCGTTGATTCCTGGCTTCGAACTACATTCGGAATCTCCTCCGGTTTAATTTTGAGCGGAACTATATTTGCACTGATCTTCGCATACGTAGTTCGTTTTTTGGCTGTGGCATTTAACACGGTGGAGGCAAGCCTTGGAAAAATAACCCCGAATATGGATGAAGCTGCAGAGGGAATGGGTTACAGTTTTGGAAAAATACTTGGCAAAATACACATTCCGATGATGTCGGGCAGCCTGTTTGCCGCCATTATGCTGGTGATCGTGGATGTAATCAAAGAGCTGCCGGCAACCATTATCGTGCGTCCATTTAATTTTGATACTCTTGCCGTCCAGGTATATCGACTTGCATCGGACGAACGCCTCGCCGAATCTTCAGGGGCAGCACTGGCGATCATTCTCGTTGGATTGGTGCCGGTGTTTATCCTCAGCAAATCGATTGCTAAAACCCGAAAACATGAGGGTGAAGACTAACAAGTATCATCACAAAAAACCGGGTTTCCTAACCTGGCGAAGCCAGTACCAAAAAATTTGAACATGTTAAGCTATCAGCATTCAGCTTTTTTCAGCAACGACCATGCTGACGGATGATAGCTCATCCATTCACTTTCACAAAGCGTTTAAAAGTTTTCTTGTCATTTTTTGGCAGGATTTAAAAACTAAGGCACTGAAAACCGCTGCTCAGCCAATAAATCCGTCATGTAACAGCCCAAAGCGGGACACCAAGAAACTCAGCTAATTCAGACGCATCATCGTGCATCGCCCCACGGCCACCGTGGGCTAAAACATGCTTGCGTGTTCCGTCTTTGAGAACAAGGTTCAGTTCATAAACATAATATCCCCTGCGGCTGGATGAAGATCCTGAACTGCTGCTGCTATTTTTTCTATTATAACGCCTGAGCAGCTGCAATGCATGAATCTCTTCCAAAGGAGCTCCGTTTTTCATCGAGCTGAGATTGGTGTGATGGTCCGGTTCCTTTTTTCCTTTCCAAAATGCCCCGGTCAGTTTATCAAATACAATAGGTGTACTGTGTTTTAGCAAAAAAATAACACCAAGACCTCCAAATATGAGAGGGAAAATAAAGGGCATTAATCCATCGACTGTAAATGACAGTCCCTGCTCCAATTCCTGAGGAAGCCAGTATATCAAAAAACCAACCGCAACTCCTATAAATATCAAACTAAAAAAGATTACGTTCAAAGATGGTTTAAACTCAGCACGGTTTACTCCGTCAGTTACCAGTTTGTGTGTTTTAAAGTTTGTACTGCTTCTGCTTATGGTGCGCCAGTCAATTTGTTCCGCAACAGGATCATTGAATTTAGACGGATCAAACTTCATGGCTTTCGCCATACCTGACGCTTGGTGCATCGCATCTTTTAGTTTATCAAACATATAAATTTGAACGTATTAATTATGATTTTTTTGAAAGACAGGTCATTTTTTTAAATAAGCACATCTTTACATTTTTTTCAACCGGGATAATTAGAAAATGAGAAAAAAGTGGTTTTGAAAAAATCATTGTCATCACTTTTGTCTGATCATATTGGCAGGAAAAAATTTATTGGACGCTTTTATCTCTGCTTGGCTGTGAATAATGTATTTGCAGTCATGAAGTTGAATAAGGTGTTTAACATCCCCCCTGTTTGAACGAACCGGGACTCTTGCAGCATAGCGATCCCACGGGACAGACCTGCAGCCTGCCCCAGAGGACAAGACCCTTTAAACCAGAGCGCTCCCGGCGCTGAGATATCTTAGGCTTTCAGACTGTCTGTATTAGCCCGAAATTACAGGCTGAAAGCCTGCGAGAATCGGCATCTTTCTAACCTCAAAAACGTTTTGGACAGATATGATGATATTGCAAACTTATTTTGACAATTGTACATGCAATATCAGAAAAACCCTCCCTTCCGGGAAGGTTCTTTTGTTTTAAAGAGAATCTCAGCAGCAGATATTCACACTCGCTTCAGATCACATTTATCTGAAGCCGAAAGCAAAATCTGCTTGATTATTTTTTATCCGTTAAAGCGGCAACTCCCGGAAGTTCCTTTCCTTCGAGGTATTCGAGACTTGCACCCCCTCCGGTTGAAACGTGTGATACCTGATTCTCAAGCCCGGCTTTTTTAATAGCAGAGGCTGAATCACCGCCACCGATGATCGTGGTAGCTCCATCTGCGGTTGCTGCAGCCAGAGCATTTGCAACCTCAAATGTTCCATCCGCAAAATTGCTCATCTCAAACACTCCCATTGGGCCATTCCATACAACGGTTTTGGCTTGTTTGATCAGATTTCCGAATGCGATTGCAGACTGCGGGCCAATATCGAGCGCCATCCAGCCATCTTCAATACCATCCTCATCCACTACTTTGTTTTCAGCATCGTTACTAAACTCTTTGGCTACAACAGAATCCAACGGTAGCATAAAGTTTACGCCGGCCTTCTTTGCTTTTTCGATCAGTTCTTTGGCAAGCTCTACTTTGTCTTCCTCAAGCAGGGAGTTGCCGATAGGCAGGCCTTTGGCTTTGTAGAATGTATAGGTCATGCCACCGCCTATAACTATACTGTCTACTTTAGATAGCAGGTTTTCAATCACACCGATTTTGTCGGACACTTTTGCGCCGCCCAATATAGCAACAAACGGTCGTTCCGGGTTATTTACACTCTCTTCGAGATAGCGGATCTCTTTTTCGAGCAGAAAGCCTGAAACCGATGGCTGCAAATATTCAGTAACACCGGCAACCGAAGCATGAGCACGGTGGCTGCTGCCAAAAGCATCATTTACGAACAGATCGGCACCGGAAGCAAGTTGTTTTGCAAAATCGGGATTGTTCTTTTTCTCACCAGGGTGGAAACGTACATTTTCGAGCAGTACTATTTCGCCGGTATTGGCAGCGTTTACAGCGGCTTCACGCTTCTCACCAATGCAGTCTTCTGCAAAATGAACCCTGGCATCTACAAGAGTAGCGAGATGATCGGCCACAGGTTTCAGGCTGAATTCGGGATCCGGTGCATCGGCAGGTCGGCCCAGGTGGCTGGTTAAGATCAGTTTGGCACCGGCATCGGTTACAAAGTTGATCGACTTGAGTGCCTGCACAATCCGGTTGTCATCCGAAATCACTCCCCCTTTGATCGGCACGTTAAAATCTACTCTCATTAAAACGGTTTTACCGTTTAATTCAACATCATTCAGTGTTAGTTTTGCCATGTTTTTTGATGATTTTTTTTAAGTTAGCCTTCCTGTAAAAATACGGTTTCGCAGCGGTGTTTGGAAATCATCTGCATGAAAAAATGCTATCTGATCCAATCGGATGTTCGCGGTTCGGGTTATGGGTTGCGGGTTGCGGGTTTCTACAACATTAACCAGCCTTGAGAAGAACTTTCGGAAACTGCAAAACGTCAGTTTCGAAATAAACCAAATTGATTGCTGGATGTAAATAATTGAAATTAATCCCGCATCAGTTTTTTATACTGAATGCGTGTTGGCTGCTCTTCGCTGATTCCCAGCCGTTTCCGCCGGTTTTCTTCATACTCCTGATAATTCCCTTCAAACCAGTACACCCGGCTGTTGCCTTCAAAGGCGAGAATATGTGTGGTTACCCGATCCAGGAACCATCGGTCGTGCGAAATCACAACTACACATCCCGCAAAACCGAGCATTGCTTCTTCGAGTGCGCGAAGGGTGTTCACATCCAAATCGTTGGTAGGCTCATCAAGCAACAATACATTGGCGCCTTCCTTCAGCATTTTTGCCAGGTGAACCCGGTTCCGTTCACCGCCGGAAATTTCACTTGCCTTCTTTTGCTGATCACTGCCGCTGAAGTTAAACCTCGCCACATAAGCACGGGAATTGACCTCGCGATTTCCAAGTTTGATGAGATCCTGCCCTCCGGAGATCTCTTCCCAGATGGTTTTGGCCGGGTCGAGCGGACGCTTTTGATCTACATAACCCAGTTTTACAGTATCACCCAAAACGATATTCCCGCTATCCGGTTTCTCTTCTCCGGTAATCATTTTAAAAAGTGTGGTTTTCCCGGCACCGTTGGGACCAATAACGCCAACGATTCCACCCGGCGGCAGGTTGAAATTCATCTCTTCAATCAGAAGTTTATCATCGTATCCTTTCGATACATTTTCAGCCACAATTACTTTGTCTCCAAGACGCGGACCGGCGGGGATAAAAATTTCCATCTCATCCTGGCGTTTTTGATGCTCTTCAGAAAGCAGATCCTCGTAAGCGTTGATCCTCGCCTTACTCTTGGCCCGTCGCCCTTTCGGATTTTGGCGAATCCACTCCAGTTCCTGCTGCAGCGTTTTCTGACGTTTGGATTCCTGTTTTTCTTCCTGCTGAAGCCTGGTTTTTTTCTGTTCCAGCCAGGATGAATAATTGCCTTCAAAAGGTATTCCCTCTCCCCTGTCGAGTTCCAGAATCCATCCGGCAACGTTGTCGAGGAAATAACGATCATGGGTTACGGCAATAACGGTTCCTTCATAGCGGTCAAGGTGCTGCTCCAGCCATCCCACCGATTCGGCATCCAGGTGGTTAGTCGGTTCATCGAGCAGAAGCACATCTGGCTTTTTTAGAAGAAGGCGACAAAGTGCCACACGCCGCAATTCTCCGCCGGAGAGGACTTCGATCTTTGAATCAGCTGGAGGGCATCTTAAGGCATCCATCGCCTGATTGAGCTTGGCGTCGATATCCCAGGCCCCTATCCGGTCGATCTTCTCCTGCAGCTTGACCTGTTTTGCGATGAGCACGTCAAAATCAGCCTCTGGATCACTAAATCCTTCGTTTACGGCCTCGTACTCTTTTATGAGGTCCATCGTCTCCTGCACGCCTTCCTGCACGATTTCAAGTACGGTTTTTTTCGGATCCAGTTCCGGCTCCTGAGAAAGATATCCGAAGGTGATTCCTTTCTGGCGAGAGATGTTACCGATATAGTCATCATCTTCTCCCGCAATAATTCTCAATAGTGTACTTTTACCGGCTCCGTTCAGTCCAAGGACACCGATTTTGGCTCCATAGAAAAAAGAGAGATAGATATCCTTCAGTACGGTTTTGTTGGGTTTATATATTTTACTGACCCCAACCATCGAAAAAATAATTTTTTGGTCGCTCAAGTTATTTATCTGTTGATTTAAGTTAAAAATAAAAACACAGGCCGTACCAGGATCTTTAAAAATCGAAGCGTAAGCCTATAGATGTGAAATTCACCGTTTCAAATGCAAGCCAGGGCAAAGCTTCGTAGGATACCCTGAATTCAAAAGGCCGATGAGTAGCAAAAGAGTTTCGCAGAACAAACTTCCTTATATGTATATCATAATCAAGTTGAAATAGCGGATTTGCTTCATTTGGAGTTAATTCAAAACCCGTGCTAATCCATAAACGAACAAGGTAGGATCGAAAAAGATCCGCTTTACCCCAAAAATCGACACTATCAAACTGAGAGAGTTGATTAAAATCAGAGTTATAGGCAGTCATGCCATAGTTAATCCTGTAGCGTGGAGAAAAAGAAAGATTCGTTACCGTTCTGTTTCTTCTGAAATCATATCTTGAACTGAAAACATGCCGTTCACGGGGTGGGCGTTCTTCAAAATCAACATTGTCAATATCATTAAAAAGTTCGGGCAGCCAATAGTAGTCCCTGTTATAAAGTTTTGCTAATTCTGGCCCGCGAACAAGCAGCAGGGCTCTCATATCTTTATCTACAAAACCGCCGTGATTTCCGGAACTGCTATAACTGGTTTGCTCGTATTTCGAGCCATCAAACAGTGTAATTATATCCCCTGCATTTGGGTTATCCATGTAGTGAAACAGTGCAACCGGAGCCATTGGGAACTCTGATGCATGAGTAAGTTTCAGCCAATCATACCGGCTCAGATACTCTCCGTTATATCCTTTTTCATAATATCCGAGTGCATCCGTACCTGTAAACTCATAACTTATTTTTTGCTTTTCATAATCTTTGTTAAAGAATATCTCACCTTGTTGATGGTATCCTTTTAATTGATTGTTATTTAACCGATAAAATGTAAAATCCAGTTCTGATTCTTCGATTAATTTTTTTGCATAATATTCTGCTTTTTCTGGCTCAGTTAAATATAAAGTGGGATAAGCATATAGCTTCACTTTGTCTTGCATCAGATCTTCAATTATTGCGCCAATCTCTATTCCCTGGCCAAAGGTCATTCCATGATCTGAATATAAAATTACATTTACATCGTCATCCAGCCTTTTCATAAGTCGGCCAAATTGACGGTCAAATTCACGAAATGCATTTAAATATTCTTTTTCACCAAAAAAATGGCCTTGTGTGTCAATGTTATACCAGTAAAACTGGACTACATTATAATCTTTCAAATAATCGGCTGTATTAACCAGGGCAGGACCGGCCAGCCTGTGGAAAAATGGTACACCGTACAAAATATTGGTCGTTGAAAGACGAGAAGTGGAAAAAACCATTCTCAAAAAAGTACCTACGGTTTCCCTTGTTCTTCCTTCTTCTCTGTCTAAAACATACTGCCATCCGGGCAGATCAGCTTCACGGATAGAATCGCCAAATCGCAGACTTGATATTACAGTAGGAGTTTTACTTGGAAAATAGGTAATGGTATGATCTATTATACCATGATGTCCAAAAAAAGCTTGAAGATTGGGAAGATTTCCTTTTTCCAGTTCCTGCTCTAAATAAATTCCTGATACTCCGTCCAGGTGAATGAGAATAAATTTTGGCGGGTCATTCGAGTAGACATCCTGAACTAAAATCAGGTGTATGGCCATCGCCAAAAAAAATATCGAAATAATTTTCTTCAACAAAATTAATACCCGTGTGTAAAAAATTTCGGAATACCGAATATACACCAATATCTTGAACTTACTTGACCTTATTTACTGTAAATTCAAGGTTTATAAACTCCCCTGAGCCAAAACAAAGTGCAGAAATTACCAGCGCAGCAAATTTACTTTTGTAATGTCAACTGAAAGGTTATTCCTGAAGATGGCCAGGATAATAGCCAACCCGATCACTGCCTCTGCGGCTGCTACCGCAAGCGAGAAGAATACGAGAATTTGCCCGGTTACATCACCGTGATAGGCACTGAATGCAATCAACGACAGATTTACTGCATTAAGCATAAGTTCCACGCACATGAAAATCACGATAGCATTCCGGCGGATCAGGACCCCAATCATACCGATTGTAAAAATGATTGCACTTAATGCCAGGTACCAATCAATTTCTATCATTCAGTATCACCCTTATCTTTAGTTTTATATTGCGCTATCATAATGGCACCGACCACAGCAGCAGTAAGTAAAATGGCCGTCATCTCAAAAACAAACAGATAGTCTGTGTAGAGGACATCACCAAGAGCTTCTACCGTGCCGGCAAATTCCATATCAGGAGATAATTCGGGAAGCATGTCGGTTACACCGCCAAGGCTGTATAGAATCTGCCCGAGAATAACCACACCAAGCAAAAAAGCCACAACATATTTTGCACGGATTTTATCAAAAAGAGTTTTTTCTTCATCCAGGTTGAGCAGCATAATCACAAAAAGAAAAAGCACCATGATTGCTCCAGCATATACTAATATCTGTATGATAGCTAAAAATTGAGCCTGAAGCAGCAGATACACTCCTGCGAGTGAAAGCAGATTCAGGACCAGCAGAAGAGCGCTGTTCACAGTGTTTTTACTAAGAATCATCCCCAAAGCAGATGCGATGGCAAGGACAGCAAGAAGTACAAATGCGTATATTTCCATTCTGTTTGTTTATTTTGACGGCACTTAAGGTACCCAAATTTAAAAATGGCTTCAAGCACTTTCAGAACCTTTTTCATTTTTAACCGATTCTGTATTCTAAATCATTTGTTTCTATTTTCCGGCGAATCATAATAATTTGATGCGGTTTATGTTTTATGGTTCAACTTACGGTTTCAATGATTACCGAAAATATATTTCTGCGGCACCGGAACTTTGCGGCTGAACAGAATTATTCGTTCTTTATATCCCGGCTTAAAATTTATTACAGGCTATTTCCAAAACCAACATCAACTAACCCCTGACAAAATTCATGAGTACTACCACAATTGACATGCAGGCACTTAGCGAAAAAATTGAAAAACACAGTGCCTTTATTGATGATATTTATGCAGAGCTTGATAAAGTAATTGTCGGACAGCGTTATATGATAGACCGCCTTCTCATCGGGCTGCTTGCTGATGGACATGTGCTGCTTGAAGGTGTGCCCGGCCTGGCTAAAACCCTTACCGTTTCTTCACTGGCCACTGCAATCAAAACTAAATTTCAGCGTATTCAGTTTACACCCGACTTATTGCCGGCTGACCTGATCGGGACTTTGATTTACAATCAAAAGGAGATGGAGTTCACCGTAAAAAAAGGGCCCATTTTTTCAAATATTGTATTGGCTGATGAGATCAACCGATCGCCTGCTAAAGTACAAAGTGCACTTTTGGAAGCGATGCAGGAGCGACAGGTAACTATTGGCGAAGAAACTTTCCCATTACAAGCACCCTTCCTTGTGTTGGCTACTCAGAATCCGGTTGAACAGGAAGGAACCTACACACTGCCCGAAGCGCAGGTTGACCGTTTCATGCTGAAGTTAAAAATTGGCTATCCATCAAAGAATGAAGAACTCGAAATTATGCGCCGGATGGCCCGTACGGGTGAACGAGTAAAATTAAAAGCGGTGGTTACGCCTAAAAAAATTCTCGAGGCACGGGAAGTAATTAATGAGATTTACCTGGATGAGAAAGTTGAACGATATATTGTAGATCTGATTTTTGCAACACGAAACCCTGATGACTACCACCTTTCCGAACTGAAGGATTTGATTGCTTTTGGTGCATCACCACGTGCCTCCATCAATCTGAACCTTGCAGCACGAGCTCATGCATTTATGCAGCACAGAGCCTATGTAACCCCGGAAGATGTACGATTCATCACAATGGATGTTCTTCGCCACCGAATTATTCCCACCTTTGAAGCAGAAGCAGAGGATATAAATTCAGAGTATATCGTTAAGCAGATCCTGAGAACTGTTCAAGTCCCCTGAACACCTTGATATTCAATAAAGTATAATGAAAGCCGGGATATCATTCCCGGCTTTATTGTTTGAGATCATACGGCATTCAACTTCCAATCCAATCCATCCCCCCTGCCTGAACGAACCGGGATATTTAAACCAAAAAAACTGACCTATCCCTGGTTCCATCTCTCACTAAGAAATTTGGTTGTATTCAAAGCAATGATTAAAAACAATTCTCTGATCTAAATAAAAGAAAGAAAAACCACTAATTTTATTGAATTCAACTTATAACCAATAGAATAAGTTCTTCAATGAAAATTGCAAAGAAAAAAAGTTTTTAAGGGAACTTTTTTTTAAATCAATCGTCTAATGTTTTGCGTTAAACCCATATCTATATAAGAGCATAGAATAAAAGCTTGCATTAAACCATTCACAATCTTTTGATGTTAAATAAAATTTCACTTAAACCAGATTGATTTAAAGATTTTATTTAATATTATAAGGAATGGGCACATTCGATATATAATATAAAATTAAGATTGACATGAAAATTAAACTTGTACCAAGATCAAAAGTTAGGGTCTCCAGAAAAAGCCGTTCTAAGTATGAAAAACTGAAAGAAGCTATTTCAAAATTACAGCCTAAAGGTGATGCTATCCGGGTTGATTACTCCAGTCAAAAGGAGCTGAATTCTATTCGCAATATTGCATATACCTATAATCGTGAAACCAACAGCAAAGTGAAGAGCACTACGGATTCATCGGAACAGGCCGTATTTTTTTTCATTGAAGAGTAATTTTCAGTTTCAAACCGGTTCAGATAGTACAATGCATGGCACTTTCTTGGCAATGCCGGCATACTCAGTATGTAAACAGCATAATTAAAGGTTTACAATGCCAACAGGTATTTATACAATAAGAGCATTCGAAAAAGGCCTTTTCGAAGTTTTTTATTCGTTTACAGATTTAAGATGTGGTTTTGTTTTTGAGGACGTGAAGTTACATTAATTCCTTCACTATTAAAATTTGAAGAAGGAGAAGAAGCTGCAATGATATTATGGATTCAAACCACTAAAGAGATCTGAAAATTAATCTTTATGAATTTAATTACCCCGACAGCGATCGGGACTGTTTTTCTGCGACATTTTCCCCTCAACTCAAACCTGCTATGTTTCAACAGATTACCAGCCCAAATAATAATCCCGGGGTAACCATGGCGGTCGAAGTAATCCAAAATGCTCTTGCAGCATATTCTCCGCTACGCAAAAAGCGCCTTCAACCCAGCCTTGCTGGTCGGAGTATGCTTCCCCACATATGTGAATATCTTCTTCAGGGAGTGGATTTCTCATATAGGACATAACTTCTTGTATATTATACCTGGCTTTCCATGCATGATAACCTCCGCCGTATGGGTCAAGGCTCCAGTCTTTGTACCATGTAACATATGGGGCGGGAATGTCTTCTCTTCCGTGAAGTTCACGAATCTGATTTAAGGTTTCATCTACCATTGCCTTTGTAGCCTGAACTGAGAGCAGTTCAGCATCGAATTGAGATTCAGAGACTTTTGCAGTTGGCTTTGGCTGGAACAGAAGCTTATTACTGTTCTGGCTGTTATTATCTTCAAGGGTTTGCCAGAAAGTGACGGTTCGCATGTCATTATAACTGCCCAGAAAAAGAGAGTGACTGTCATCGGGGTCTGTGCCAAAGTAGTAACATTGCCGGACAGGCAGATCGGTAATGGAGTGTCCCGCTTTCGTACCAAAATCTTCTTTCCACCAGGCACTTTCAAACCCCATCAGGATTTTCAGAGAAGGTTCTTTTATAACGGAAGCGATGTTTCTCTGCAAATCTTTGTGCCTGTCTTCTTGAAAGAAAAAATTATTTTGATCCAGCAGTTCCAGGGACCTTCTTGGCATCGCCAAAATGATCTTATTGGCCTGTAAGGTCCAGCTTTGGTTATTATCTTCATTAAAAAATTCCAGCGTGTACTTGTACCCGTATTCGTTTTTGTTAAAAGTAATCAGCCTGTTTCCCATGAAAATGCCAGCTTTTGGCTGTTGCAGGTATGCGCCGGCAAGTGCATATGCAATAAGATCATACCCTCCCAGTATCGTCTTATATTGTGTCCCGATGTTAGAGAAATCACCAACCATGTAGGGAAAAGCTTCTGCAGCATTCCAGTTGATCGTATTGGAATAATACCCTCCGGCATTGGCAAGAAATTCATATCCTTCCTGAGACACCTGATCTTTGATAAGATTCCAGAAACCGATGTCATTCACTTTCATGCCGGTATAAGGCCCCTGAAAGTTGTAGGTAAGGTTCGGTTTTACCTGGTTCCAGTCTTCACGTGTAAGCTGGAATGTATATTTGAATGGAGCAGGATTTGTAATCTTATTGCCATAGTTTTTCATAAACCAGGAGTCGGCTGCAAGCACATTATAAACAATTTTATTGAACAGCTGGTCTGCACTGAAACCATTGTCATCATCATTCAGATAGTAGCGGGTTTGGAACTTCTTACCGCTCTGCTGTGCCCCCTCCCAGGCATTCATCTTCATTCGCTGTTTTCTGAAATATCCAAAGTGATGAGCATCTTCGCCCATGGGAAAGGGGATATTGGTGAGCCTGTCGGCAAATACATCCTCGATAAGAGAAGTAACAATTTTTTGAGAAGTCATATATCGCATTCCTCCGAGCTCTCCAGAAATCTTCATACCGGGAAGTTGAACAGACTCAAGTCGCCCGCCGATCCGGTTACTCATTTCGAAAATCTGCACCTCTCCGGCAGGTATCGGGTTTTCATCGGCTGTAGTGAGCCTGTATGCTGAATATAACCCTGAGACCCCGGCTCCTATAATTGCAACTTCTACTGATTGATTTTCGGGTACTCCGTGCTGCAGTGGTAAGTCTTTTTCATTCATGTTACCTTTTTTTAATTAGTCTTATAATCGATTTTGAATTGAGAGATGTCATAGCTGGTTTGACCCGTGATAGCGAGTTCTGCCATAATTTTTCCAATCAGCGGAATAAACTTAGCTGCCCAGCCGGCTGAGTATATAATAATGTTCCGGTTATTTGGAATGGTGTCCGGCAATGTATCCAGTAGCAACTCTTTATTATTATTGCTCAATGTAATAAGGCAGGTAGATGTGAATTCCGATTGTGGGTTGAGCCCTTCCATATGATTCTTCACCCATTCCTCATTATAACCGAGACTTTTTGTACTCGGTATATTTGTGCGCTGAAACGGGTCCTGAATAATTCGATCAGGTATATCTGGCGCCACTCGTATGTAGCCTGGATGTGCCCAATCCTCTTCAGGAAATCCATAAAAAAGGCTTGTATTCTGTGGTTTCTGAAAAACAAACCAGGTTGGAAGTTTTACCTCCTTTGTTTTTCTATAATAAGCTGAGGACATTTCCCAGATATCAATATTTACAGAAAGGCCAAAGAACCTGAGAATATCATTTATAAAGGCACCCGGAGTAATAACTAGCTTCTGGCTAACATACGTTTCGCCTGCTGTACTTACTATAATCTCACCGGTTTCGAGAGATTCTATATTTGTAACAGCTGTTCGGTCGCACAAATCCACATTTGAGGCATTCCGGCAAATATTGAACAGAGCTTCCTGGGTTGCTTTTAAATTGATAATGCCGCCATCTTTCTGAAAAAAACCAATGTAATTTTCCGGGATGTTTTTGAAAGGGAATTGTTCTTCAATTTGCCCTGCGGTTAACTTTGAATAGGGAATTTCCAGCTCATTCATGACTTTCATAGCCGCCTGAACTCCACCTTCCTGAGAACTGATTTCAGGGTCACCAAACCAAAGTGAACCCACATTATCGATAAGTAACTTGCTTGTATTCTCCTGGAGTTCATCCCAATAAGGAATCGCGTCAAGAGCCAGCTGAGCCATGTATTTCTGTGCGTACTGAAGACGAAATTGCCTCGATAATCCTGCCGAACTCCCTTTTTGATTTAGAAATTGATACTGCTCAAGCAAGAGAGTGCTCTTACCGGATTTAGCTAACTCCGCTGAGGCAGCTAAACCCATGGGTCCACCTCCTATTACGATTACATCAAACTTTTTCATTATGTTTTGAATTCAATTCTTTTTTATCGTTCGTATTGACCTGTTGTTTGTGTTACCCCTGTGTTAGAGAACCGGGTATCGTGTCATAGCCCCGGCAGACGTGGCTGTCTTTTAGTTTTGGAGAGTCCCTTCTCCGTTCATCAAACTTGCCTGTGGTTAATAAATCATGTTATCTCCCATAAATGGGATTCATCACTATCAAGAATGTTACAAGATTTATTTATTGGCCAGGTTTCCATTCAGTAAAACTCCGAAGGAATACATATAGCAGAATCTGAATGTCTTCTTTTGTATAAAGCTTCAGAAAACAAGTGTTCAAATTTCTTCGACTGCCATGTGAAGCTTTCCTGACCCTTGACCTTTAAACGAAGTGAGTTGCTTAGTAAGGCCATTTCTGCAAACAAGTTACTGGGTGAGGAATTCGGACTGGTCGAATTTGATTAGTAAATTAATGATCTGCAGGCTTTTGAATGTCGAGGCTGCTTGTTTTTAAGAGCATTACATTCAGTGCAAAGAGAGGAAGCCTAAGCATTCGCCTCCATCGCGAAGGTTCCAGGTAGAGGCGGTACATCCATTCGAATCCGGTTTTTCGAAAAAGCATTGGTGCTCGTTTTGTGTTTCCGGTGATGAAATCAAAGCTGCCTCCAATGCCAATAATTAATTTACAGTTTGGAAGTTTTTCGAGGTTTTCATGGATCCACTTCTCCTGTGAGGGAGCGCCAAGGGCAACAAATACGACAGAAGCACTTTGCAGAGAGGCTTGTGTATCAAAAGGCAGATTTCCCATTGGAATATCAGGTTTATCCGGTGAATAAACACCCGTAATTTTTAAGTTTTCTATTCTTTCCGTGAGTATATCTGCCGCTTTTTGTGCTATTCCGGGAGCAGCGCCATAAAAGAATGCGGGCTTATTAAGTTCTGCACAATAGGTGCAAATTTTCTCTAAGGAATCAGATCCCGTAATTCGATCTACCTTTTTGTTGTAAAGAAAATTTATAGCCCAGCTGATACCCACACCATCAGCGGTGTTTATCGTTGAGGTATTTAAAACATCTTTAAAATCGTTATCGATAATCGATTGAATAGCAATTTCGGGATTAACGGTTACAATAAAAACCGGGGGTGAATTTTCATCATTATCTTTTAACCTCTCCTGAATCAGAAAAAAAAATTCTTCTTTTGAATATGTTGAAATATTAACTCCAAGTACCTGGTATCCGTTATTTTTTTCGATGGCAAGCATGAAAACCTCTTAATGTAAATTTGAAAAACCGATATCAAGCGATTTTTTTGAAAACTCTTAACAGGTTAAAAGCAATTTATATGCCAACAAAGAAAAAGCTTCTCAGATGATGATTAGATTGGCATTAGAAGCTTTTATTCTATTTGAGAGTAACTTTTTTACACGGGATTAAGAGTAATTCTGTTACTGATAAATCACCTGAACCGGTACAGGAGCTACACCATTCTTGGGGTCATTTACATGGGCGATAAACTTTGCCGGTGCACCGCCCCAAATAGTAAATGGGGGAATATCTTTCGTTACTACAGAGCCTGCGGCTACAACAGCGCCCTCCCCTATTCTAACTCCTTTTAATATAATTGAACGGCATCCAATCCACACATTATCCTCAATAAATACCGGTTTGTTTACAATTGGCTCTGAATTTATTGGGTGCAGGTCGGAATCCATGATGACGACATCCCAGGCAATTTTGCAGTTTTTACCAATATCAATCCTCTTTTCGCAGATAATCAGGGTGTTTCTGTTCAAGTAAGATCCATTCCCGATTTCAAGCCGGCCATTTTCACCAATTTCAAGCCGTACTCCCGAATATAACTGACAGTTACCGGCCACCAGGGCCCCTCCTTTATGGATGACTTTTGGATAGGGCCGGCCGTCTGAATATACCAGCACACCTTTCTCGTCAAATTTCCCTGAAAACAGAAAACCAGCTATATATTCTTTTAGCGGATATTTTTTTAACCGGGCTACTAATCTCTGAAAAGTCATCCTTTTTACTTTCTCTTTTAAATATGATTTGTATGATTGGCTCTATCCATTGCAAAAAGGGTGCCTGTTTCTGAATTATCCTTTATTCGGTTTATAAATGATCAAAATTGATATAAGTAAATTTGGGCCATTCATTTCGGACCCACCCTAAATCCCTCACTATCGCGCTGGATAAGCAGCAGCTCGACAGGTAGAGACTTTTTTATAGAAAATCCTTTCGCAGAACGTCACCCCTTCCTTGCGGCGTGCTGTTCGCCGGAGGAAAGGGGCCGGGGGATGGGTCCGAGTGGATAGAGTTAACTGTCACCGGAAGTGTGTCGCGAGCATCCCTTACAGGACAAAACCGAGAGTGGTTTTCGACTCCACCACCTTCGCTGAAGCTACGTGGGCAAGCGCTCAATCTGACGAGGTTAACTCAAGTTAAAAGATCACCGGGGGAGAGTTTTGAGCATGCATCAACGTGAACTCCATTAACCATACACCGATTTGCGGTAACCCAATTATCTGCAGTAGCAATGGATGCAGCGCCATCAATCGTTTCTCCAACTGTACCGGGATGTCTGTTGCAGAGTTGATCTGTAATTCCAATTTTTAGAATCGATATTTTTTCTCCATCCAGTAAAGTATAGGGGTATCCCCAAGGCGATTGAAACGGCGCGTAGTTACAGGCTCTCACAAAGGCATCAATCCGGGAGGCTGAACTATTCCAATCAATTTTTCCATTATGCGGAATTTGATTTGCCCGGTAATATTTGCGCCGGGAAAAATCTTGTTCTTTCCCGGCTATTGATTCGCCTTTTTCGATTTTATCCAGGAATTTTTCAATCAATGGTATTCCATGCTTCACACACTTCATGCTAACGGACAGCCCGGTATCTGTTGAAGTGATGGGAAAAAGAGCCTCATCAATAATAGTCCCGGCATCTATTTTATCAACAATTTTGTGCAGTGTAACTCCATGCTGAGGCTCCTGATTGTACACGGCCCAGCTTGGTGCATTGAGCCCGGTATAACTGGGCAATGGGCCGGGATGCAGATTGTAAGCTCCCATCTTTAATGATTCAATAACTTCCGTACAGATTACAAAAAGTGAGTGTATGTTTAACAGAAGATCTATATCATTTTCGGCAATCCAACCTGCAAAGCCGGACTCTTTGACCAGTGTCGCCGGCATGATTGTGTAGCCAAGTTTTTTTGAAAGTGCAGCAACAGGTGCACCTTTTTCCGGTGAGGCGGTATTGGTAAGAACAGCTTTAAGGTTATGGCTGCTCTTTGATAAAGATTTCAGGGTTTGCACACCGGCAGACTCTTCAGCTGCTAATAAAATATTCATTCAGTTAATGGATTGAATTCTCAGGTCATCATACGGTTTGATGGCTTATCTGTTTACTCTCAATGTGTAAAGTACTTCAAAATAAAGTGAACATTTTATACTAAATATCACAAGAGAGGTGTGTAAAAATGTTCTTTTGATGTGCTTTGATTAATAAAAAAGCTGTCTAAAAACAGTTATCAGGTTGTATTTAAAATAGAAAGCAGATAATTATCTCTTTGGCACAACAATTGTATATGGGTATGTATTCGCAGGCAGTAGAGTAAAGGTAAATCAAGAAATAACTGTTTGTGCGGTCCGGGCAAATATGAGTCTTAATCCTGAAGTTTCCCGGAAAAATTCAAGATCATTCAAACCTTTTTTGTTATGGAAACAGAGCTATTCACAACAATGCCGGAATCTATTAAAAGTGACAGAGTGCAGTTCATAAGGGAGTTAAAGAGAATTGCAGTACAAAGTGAAAAATATGGATACAGGGGAACTCTCATCTACAGCGACAACCGCCTGGCCGACCCCTGGTCAGTTACCGATTTAATTCTGAATGAGACTACTCATTTAATACCTATGGTGGCACTCCAGCCCGTTTATATGCACCCGTATACGGTTGCCAAAAAAATTTCAAGTATTGCGTTTATTCATAACCGGAAAATAGCCCTGAACCTGGTTGCTGGTGGTTATATAAATGATCTAAAGGCGCTTGGAGGACCTGTTGATCATGACAGGCGATACGACAGGCTTGTAGAATACACAGAAATTATTCAAAAGCTGTTAACCTCATCCGAGGGTGTTACATATGAAGGAGAATTTTATCAGATAAAAAACCTGAAACTGAAGCCGGATATGCCCGAAGATCTTTTACCTGACTATTATTTATCGGGCTCCTCTGACGCGGCAAAGGAAGCATCGGAACGCCTTGGAGTACAATTAATTCAATATCCCGAACCGATTGAAGAATTAGCAAAAAATGGTACGATTGGAGCTGCATTGGTTGAGGGAATTCGTATAGGAGTATTGGCCAGGCACAATCATGATGAAGCATGGAAAGAAGCACATGAACGCTTTCCGGCTACACGGATGGGAGAAATATCTCATCAGCTTGCCAAAAAAACATCCGATTCGGAGTGGCACAAAAAGCTTTCCAATCAAAATGGAAATGGCAAACAACATAATTCTGAACCTGTGTATTGGCTGGGTCCTTTCGAGCATTACCATACTTTTTGTCCATACCTCGTTGGAAGTTACGATGAAGTAGCAAATGCAATTTCGAAGTATCTGGATGCCGGCTGCAAAACCTGCATCATTGACACACCGGTTTCAGAAATAGAACTACATAGCACGATGATGGTATTTAATCGAGCTCAAAACCATTTAGAAAAACAAGAACAGTTATGATGATTTACGATTGGTCCAGAGAAAAAGTAAAAAAATACGGTACACGGATTGCAATTACCCTGGGTGACGAACACATCAATTATTTGAACCTCGAACTGGAAAGTAACCAGTTGGCGGGTCAGTTAATACAAGCCGGCCTCAAGCCGGGAAATCGTGTTGGGTTATTTATGGAAAAAACGCCAAAAACGATTATCGCAATATTAGGGATTAGTAAGGCAGGAGGAGTGTATGTGCCTCTGGATTTTAAAAGTCCGGCAGAGCGGGTTGCAAAAATTATAAAATCATCCGATCCGGCCTTGTTATTTGTTGACAGCCACTCTATCCATCAATTCCAGGACCTATTTCATATTGATTCTAAACTGAGTCATATTCCATGGATATGGTGGTCGAAGCAACCGATGATGTATGCTGATGATTACCCACCGGCATTTTGTTATGATGATATTAAATTACAACGGAATACTCCCCATGGGGTTGTTCGGGATGAAAATACGGCTGCTCAAATATTGTTTACATCAGGGTCTACCGGGGAGCCGAAAGGAGTGGTGATTACCCATAAAAATATTCAAACCTTCGTTAACTGGGCCGTTTCCTTTTTCAAAATGAGAGCCGGGGAACGGATCTCATGCCACTCTCCGCTTCATTTCGACCTGTCAACATTTGATATTTTCGGAGCATTCGCCTCTGGTTCACGCCTCTTCCTGGTACCGCCAGAAATTAGTGTGAACCCTAAAAAATTGACAAATTTTATTCTGGATAATAATCTGCATCAATGGTTCTCGGTCCCATCTGCATTGAATTATCTTGCAAGGTTTAAAGCAATTCCGGACGGAGGTTTTCCAAGTTTAAAGCGATTGATTTGGTGTGGTGAGGTATTTCCCCTGCCGGCACTGCAATATTGGATGAAAAACTTACCTGATATACAATTTACCAATTTATACGGACCCACTGAAGCTACGATTGCCAGCAGTTATTTTACAGTTCCTCAAATACCGGAAGATAACTCTGAAATTCCTATTGGAACAGCCTGCGATGGTGAAAAACTGCTTGTTTTAAACGATGATTTGAGTACAGTTAAACAGGGCAAAGTCGGAGATTTATACATATCAGGTGTGGGATTGAGCCCCGGATATTGGAACGATAAGGCGAAAACAGATGCAGCCTTTATTCAACACACGGATGAGAATGGAAATGAAGAAAGAATTTATAAAACCGGTGACCTCGCCTCAGTTGGAGAAGATGGCTTCGTTTACTTTCACGGCCGGTCAGATTATCAGATTAAAAGCAGAGGATACCGGATAGAGCTTGGAGAAATTGAAGCGGCATTAGGGCAGAATGAGATCTTAAGAGAGTATGCTGTGGTTCCGGTTAAAAAAAATGGTTTTGAAGGCACTGCGATCGGTTGTGCTTTTGTAGGGAGCGGAGTAAAAAACGGTGATATTGCCCCTGATTTAAAAAAGAAACTGCTGGACAAAATTCCGGCCTATATGATTCCCCATTTCTGGCAAGAATATGAGCAGTTACCACGAAATGGAAATGGTAAAATTGACCGAAAAAAATTAGCGGATGAATTTGAAAACTAAATACATAGTTGGCTAAACAAGATCAGAACTCAATATGAATACCGATAATAATATATCAGAAAAAATTTCAACCATTGTATGTAAGGCACTAACTATTGGACAGGTAGACATCGATAAAGACCTGTTTGAATCGGGGTTACTTGATTCATTGTCTCTCATACAGCTGATGATGGAACTGGAAGAGGGTTTTGAAATCACAATTCCACCTGAAGAGTTAGATGTTGACGATTACCGAACAGTAAGAACAATGTCTAAGATGATTACCCGCCTAACCCCTTCTACATCACTAAAAAATTATGGATAAACGCAATGACATAAGAAAGCAGGATTTGACATTACAGGTTCTGAAACAATCTAACAATCATACTAAAAAGAACAGTTTCGATTCGATTGCACTTCTATCCTTTAGTGACATAGAAGAGGTAGCACTGCTTTCACAAATCTATTTTCCGGGGAGTAAAGAGATTTCATTGAATAACCTGAAAAAGACCATTGAACTGCTCTATTTTTCAGATGGGGAACTCAACTCTAATTCCACTTCACTTGTAAACAGGTCAATGGATGGAACTATAAATGGATTTTTAGGAGTGATCACAAATTCTTTTCGCTATAAAGAGAAAACTATTAAAGTGGCCAACTGCCATCATTTAATGGCCACAGAGCAAGCTCGTGCAAAACTTGTGCCTATGAAAATGCTTCAGAAATTTCTTTCGGGACCGCAGGATCTCTCATTTGCTGATAACTCTTCTGAATCAACACGTATGCTGTGGAAAAGGCTTGGTGGTGAACCTGCAGTTGGTGAATGTATTTTCTATAAAGTTCCTTTAAAGCCACTCTCTTTTGCACTGCGCCCGTTCCTCAAAAGTTTTTATAAACCTGTTCAAAATATTACCGCACTATTTGCAAAAGGAACAGATACTGTAGCAGGTAAAATACGCCTGCCAATGTTTTATCGAAAAAGATTGGATGTAGAATTAACACCTTTACATTCACAGATGTTGTTAATGGCATTAGATAAAATCAGTAACAGATATTTTTTATTTCCTGATTATGACCTGTCAAAAATTGAACATCTTTTTAATTTATTAAGCAGGGAGAAGAGATATGGAACACTGCACAAGTTTGCAATTTTGGATGGGAAAGGTGGAGTAGCCGGTTGGTTTATCTACTATTCATTGCCTGGCGGAGTTTGTGAAGTTATCCAGGCGGTATCCGTTCCGGGAATGGAAACGGTATTATTTGATTCACTAACATGGCATGCTTACATGCAGGGAGGCATAGAACTTTCCGGGCGCCTTATGGCCAGCCAGTTTCAGACACCATTTACTACAAAAGCAATTTGTATGCCGGCAAGAATGTGGACATTATTTCATAGCAGGGATACTGATTTGATGTTAGATATACAAACTGGCAATGCCTTTTTTACAAGACTTGAGGGTGATCTTTGGCTCATCTGAGAATACGAAACTACGCGTAAGAAAATTCATCATGAGCAGTAAAGAAGAGTGGAACCATGAATATCAGACATACAGTTATCAGTTCGAACACAGAGTTTGACAACCTGGAAACAGAGTGGAATCTGTTAAGCAGAAAAACAGATTCTCATGTTTTTCAAACGTTTGATTGGAACCGAACTTGGTGGAAATATTTCGGTGATTTAGGAAAATTGCAAATATTTGTTCTTTATGATGAAGATAAAGTAGTAGGTATAGCCCCTCTTTTTTTCGATAGATATTCGCTGTTTGGATTCACTTACTATACCTGTCTTCGTTTGATTGGGTCAAGAATTGGAAAGACGAATGATGGCCCATTATTGGGTGTGAA
Organism: Balneolaceae bacterium; assembly: GCA_020832285.1. Classification (GTDB taxonomy): domain Bacteria; phylum Bacteroidota; class Rhodothermia; order Balneolales; family Balneolaceae; genus Rhodohalobacter. Next base: position 7,517 of record JAFIFB010000042.1, on the reverse strand, counting down.
TGCATACTCAGATTACCTGCAATTTATAATTCTGGATAAGTATACAGCCTCATTTTATGAACATTTGATGGTATTCATAAACAATGAAATTCTTTTTGATGCGATGATTCTTGAAGAAATACCAGAACACAGTTCTACTCTGGGATTATTGGAAAATGATTTTTCTTCTTCTGGTTTCAAGGTACATGTTGAAAATGCATCAAAAACTACACGTATTAATCCTCAAGAAAATGGATGGGCAGGATACTTAAATAATCTTTCGGGTAATGAGAGAAAAAATGTTCGGAAAAGCCTTAGAAAAACGAATAAGAATGAAGACAATGTTTTTCGCACACTCATTCTCGATAACAGTGAAGATTTTGAACTTTATTTAAATCAGTTGATTGATTTACATCAGGATCAATGGAACAGAGAAGGATTTCCGGGTACATTTTCACAAAAAAGCATGAAAAACTTCTTCCTGGAAACCTGCAGAAAATTGCAGAAAAAAGAATCCATCCGGGTTTATGCACTTATTCCGGCAGAAGAGACCAAATTAGAAAACTTTGTTGCTATGGCCATAGTAATCATTTATAAAAACCAAATGTACTTACAACACGGAGCTATGGATATCTCCTCTCCTCTTGTAGATATTGGCCCCGGAAAGGTTTTGAATACAACCATAATAAAGGAAGCAGTTCAATCGAGTTTAACATTCGATTTTCTGCGAGGAAACGAGGAATACAAGCAGCGGTTGGCTAACAATATCAATCAAAATAAAACCATTGATATTTCGACGGGAACTCTTCGTCAGGTTCTGTTAAGCAAGATTGTTGATATAACACAATACCTGAAAAAAAGATATGCTAATGAGGTCATAAGAAAAGATTTCATCACAAAAAACCACTCATTCATTGCTGGGTGGAATCATTATACCCGATTCCTTTTTTCACGTATGGCCAATAAACTAAAGTTAGTTTTAAATTCTTAATCAATAAACGCAAATAAAGAGAGAGACAATGAAACAGTTTTTAAAAAATTTCAAAACAAAACCGATCAATTATGGAAATGCGGGGCACGCTTTTTATGATGTTATGAAATGGATTCAGGCCAATCGGCCAAAACCGAAACCGAATATTATTATGCCGTCATATATTCCGGGCAAGCTCTATCGGTTTGTTATGGCAGCAGGTTATGAAACAAGGTTTTATGACGTATCCACACAACTCGATTTCTCTGTTGATGAGATCCGGGGACTGATTGATGATCAGACCCAAATGGTGTTTGCGGTCCATTTTTTCGGGATACCTGTAGATATGGCACCACTGAAAAAACTGACACAGGAGTTGGATGTTTTTTTAATGGAAGACTGCTCTCATACGATGAATAGTCATTTAAACGGCAAGATACTGGGAACAACCGGCGACTTCACCATTTTCAGCACACGGAAAATGCTTCAGTTTCATTGTGGCGGTTTTTTGATTCTGAATAAAATGCCCTGGCCGTTCCAGCCGTCCAAAACAAAAAAAGTAAACAGTTTATTCACCGGTTATCACATGCTGGGATCAAGGGTTAAATATTATTTAAACCACTTTTCCGGTGGCAAGAATGTATTTCAAAAAATGAGAATTCCGGAAATCGGTTATATCGATTATGATGAAGTGCAAACAGTAACGGTAAAAAGAATGGACCGGTTATTGGAGGGATACTACCCAAATGTAAATGTGGAAAAAATATCCAGAAAGCGTAGAGAAAATGTTGGCTACTTGTGGAATCATATTCATGACCTGGAAGCATTTTCTCCAATCGGGTTCGATCGATTATCCATTCACGATACAGAGGCACAAAATTCACAATCAGGAGATATCTCAAGTCAACAACAATACCAATTAAAAGAAGGATATGTGCCTTTCAGTTTGCCAATTTTAACCCCACCATGTTCCAGAAACTTCATTCAGCGAGAATTACTGAATAAAGGAATTACCTGCTATATCGGCTGGACTGAGGCACCTTTTGGTTTGGATGGATTTCCAGGAACAGAACAACTGGAGAAGCGATTACTCGAACTGCCCATTCATCACCATATCAATCGATACCAATTGGAAATAATGGCTGATTGTTTGAATGATTTAAAAGTACCAGAAATAATGGATACATATTCAATCAAAGCCGGCAAACAGAAATCAATATTTAAGTAATTTTTCAGCATTTAAATGTATGTGCGCCAGTTGAGTTTCACGGTTAATTATTTGTGATGATCATGTTTTCTAAAAAAAAAGCTTTATCCGACAATCTAAAAATCAGTAAATGAGGGAAGGTGAAACTATTTATTTATACAGTCCAGGTGCTAATTATTATCATCGCTTTGACGGGATTGTCTGTTTTACGAAATCTCCACAAAGAAAAACCTGTCAATGTAAACAGAACGGTTTATGTGGAAAAAACAGAATCAGGATTTCAGCTTATAAGAAATGGTGAGCCTTTTCATATTCAGGGGGCTGGAGGAGATTCTCATTTTAAAGAGTTGGCAGAAATTGGAGGCAACACAATCAGGGTGTTCAATAGCTCAGATTTGAAAGATAAACTGGATGAAGCGCACAGACACGGTTTAGCAGTAGTAGTTGATATCTATATACCATCCTATAGTACTTCATACAATTTATACGAAGACGAAGATGAAAATATGCTTCTAAAACAAAAAGTAAGGGACCTGGTATATCAACATAAAGATCATCCGGCACTCCTTATATGGAACCTGGGTAATGAGCTTAATTATCCTCTTGTTTTTAGACAGAATGATTTTATAAAAACATTCAATGAGCTGGTATCCATCATTCAGGAGGTTGATCCAAATCATCCTGTTTCAACTTCAATTATTGGGGCCGGGCGAAAGACGATGAGTAGCATTTTCATTCATTCTCCGGAACTGGATATTATCTCATTTAATACTTTCGGTAATACGAGACTGGTCAATAGAAATTTAGCTCAGGTTTCGTTTTTATTCGGAACCAAACCATATTTACTTAGTGAACTTGGCCCGGACGGTCCCTGGGAATCAAGTAGTACTTCCTGGGGCGCACCCATAGAGTCTACAAGTTCCATAAAAGCTGAACTTTACAGAGCAAGAAGTAATATGATTGAGGGTAATGAAGATTCAGCAAGTCTTGGATTTTTGGTTTTTTACTGGGGAACAAAACTTGAGCGTACACACACCTGGTTCAGTCTTTTCAGGGATGGGGAAAAATCAGAAAGTATTAATGTTATTGAAGCCCTTTGGAATCAATCGGACATCTCTCCTCAATTAAGCAGAATGAATTACATGTTGGTAAATCATAAAGGGGCACATGATAATATCATCTTTTCACCAGGTGAATTAAGCCATGCAGAAATAGTTTTTCATGAAAACTATAATGATAGTCTGCGTATTGATTGGGAAATTTATCATGAAGCCTGGTATGACGATACAAGTGATATAGTAGTGAAGAATTATAAGCCAATTAACACCTTTATCAGCTTTAAAAAAAACGAAACAACCTTTCTTGCCCCAATAAAACAAGGTCCTTACAGAATATTCGCGTACATATACAATGATGATGGCACCTTTGCCACTACCAACACTCCATTTTATGTTCTAAATAATCAGTGAGCAAAAATAACACAGTTATTAAAGAACCGACGATAAAAGAGAAGTTAACACTGAGAATTTTAATACTCCTCGGGCTCTTGAGTATTGTCAATTTCTTCTATTGGTTTCTTTCACCGGAATTCATTGACCATAAATTGCTATTCTGGCTATTGATTGTCCTTTTCTCTTTTGACAGTTTCAGAGTTATTTATATTTGGTATCACTATTGGGATATTTCTGTTCCTGAAAAACCGCTGCTTACAAAAAAGCTATCGGCTGATGTCTTGACGACGTATTTCCCCGGTGAACCATATGACATGGTGGAAAACACTCTTCTTGCCATTAAAAGGATCAAATATCCACATACAACCTATCTGTGTGATGAAGCAAATGACGCACATTTAAAAGATTTTTGCAAAAAACACGATATCATTCATGTAACAAGAGACAATCGCATCAATGCCAAGGCGGGAAATATCAACAATGCGCTCAAACAGGCAACCGGAGACATCTGCCTGATACTGGATCCTGACCATGTACCTAAAGAGGATTTCCTGGATGAGGTTATCCCCTATTTTGAAGATGAAAACATCGGATTTGTCCAGTCTGTTCAGGCTTATTACAATGTTGATGAATCACTGGTTGCTAAAGCAGCTGCCGAACAAACGTTCCAATTTTATGGCCCGGTGATGATGACCATGAACACCTACGGAACGGTAAATGCCATAGGGGCAAATTGTGTTTTCAGACGCAAAGCACTTGATTCAATTGGAGGACATTCTGCGGGTTTATCGGAAGATATGCATACAGCAATGCAACTTTACGCAAAAGGATGGAAATCGGTTTATGTTCCAAAAATCTTCACAAAGGGACTTGTCCCCGGCTCACTTACCTCATTCTACAAACAGCAGTTAAAATGGTCGCGAGGGACTCTGGAATTGTTGGTCTCTGTTTTCCCAAAACTGTATAAAAAATTTACCTGGCGGCAAAAAATTCATTTCGGAATCTTACCCCTTCATTACCTCTCCGGTTTAGTAGTTCTGATATGTTTCTTAATCCCGATAATATCATTATTTGCAGCTGCTACACCATGGAAAGGGAATATCATTAACTTTGGTTTCATTGTTGCACCCGTTTTAGCTTCAATTCTGGGCATAAGGCTGTTTGTGCAGCGTTGGGTAATGGATAAAAGTGAGTGGGGGACTCATTTCCTGGGCGGATTGCTGCAGACATGTACGTGGTGGGTTAATATTATAGGCCTTGTTTACACAATTATTCGTAAAAAAGTACCTTATTTGCCTACTCCAAAAGAAGACAATGAACGTACCAGTTGGAAAATAGTGATGCCAAACCTTGCTGTTGGAGTGATTTCGATTATTGCCGTAATCTATGGCCTGAGTATCGATTTTACCCCTTTTTCAGTTTTTATGTCGGGTTTTGCGCTGATTAATGCATCTTTTATGTTTTTCACATTGGTGTTTGCCTATGAAAAACCCAAGCCTGTAAAAGCTACCTTTGAGTTTAATGGGCAAAAAAAATCACTCTTTAATTCCGGAAAATTTCTGTTCTTTACTGCCTGGCAAAAAGGAGCTCTTCCTTTGGTAGTATTGATTGCAGCAGTTTCAGGCGGATTCTATTATCATACTGAATATGTAAAATGGGGAGGCGTTCAACCCGAAGTGCAGGAGAAAAATGTCATCAACTACATTGGAATTTTTGCTCCCAGATATGACGATGGAATTACCAGCCTGGATATTGTTAGAAATATATCTGACCAGATCGAAGAGAATTTCGACATTATTTCTCATTACTTAGCGTGGAATAAGGATATAGAATCAAGTTTTCCCGACGCGCTGATTGATTCTGTATATTTGAATCAGTCTATCCCAATGATAACATGGGAGCCGTGGCTTAACACGTTTGAGGATGAAATAAGCGACGAGGATCATGTTTATGATCTCATAACAAGTGGCTTTTTCGATTCCTTCATTTCGGAATTTGCTGACAAACTCAAAGTGCTCGATAAGCCAATATTTTTGAGGTTTGCGCATGAATTTGACAATCCGTTTTATCCATGGTATATGTCGGGTGATCAGGCTTCATCTAAATTTAAAAGCGCATGGATTCATACCTATGAAATCTTTAAAAACAGAAATGCTCACAACGTAATATGGATATGGAACCCATGGAAGCCGGAAAACATAGCGGATTCATATCCCGGCAGAGAATATGTTGACTGGGTTGGAATTAATATTCTGGATTATGGAGAGTTTAGTACAGATGGCGAATGGCATGATTTTGAAAGCCTGTACGAACCTTTTCATCAAGAGCTAAATAAATTACCACTCACACCTGTAGTGATAGCTGAATTTGGAACATTACGTGATGGCCAAAATCAAAATCAATGGATTGAAGATGCATTCGCTGTAATTGAAAATGATTATTCAGAAATAAAGTCCGTAGTCTACTTTAATAGCAGTGTTGATAAAAATTGGCCCGAAGGATTGGAACCCGACGGGTATCTTGACTGGACAATTCCCCAAAATCAGGCTTTCAAAAATTCATTTAAAAGCAAGAAAGTCCCGGGTTATGTATTTACACCTTTACCTGTTCTTAAAAATGATGCCCATGAGTCATTAGTAAATCCGGCATCAGAATTAAGCCTGGAAGAAACAAAAGGTATTAACCTGAAATATGGTAATGAGTGGCGGAAAAATTACCATGTTTTGAACAGGAGAAAACTGCAGTCGGATTTTAAACGAATTAAAAACCTTGGATTTAATTCCATTAAAATCACAGGAAATTCGGTTTATGTGTATAATATCCTGAATATCTCAAGAGAATTGGAGCTTGATGTTTCGTTTGGTTTTTGGGTTTCGGAATCCATTGACTTTATGAATAACCCCCTGAGAGCAAATCAGTTACACGAAACTATTATTCACGAGATTGAACAGCATAAAAATAACGCCCATATTTCCTCGTGGAATATTCAGAATGATGTCCTTTATAATCAGAAAGATTTTTTCCATAAACCGGAATTACTGTACCAGAATCGTGCCTATATAAACTGGCTGGAAAAACTGGTTTCTGAAATTAAAGAGATTGATCCAGTCAGACCAATAATAATTGACCTTGAAGTAAACCTGCTCTCTGTATATCATGCCCAGTTGCTGGCTGATAATGTGAGTGGGATCGGTTATTTTGGTTTAGCTGTAAAAAATGATGAACACTTACGCTCAGTAACAGACTATTTTGAAGGCACCGAAAAGCAATATTTATTCAGCGAAATAGAAACTGATAATCTTTTTCATCCTGAAACATGGAACTCAGATCCTTTGTTTTTTGTAACATCCTGGCAAGACCAGCACGAGAGCAATAAACTCACCTTTGATGGCATCATTGACCGAAAGGGACGTTCCAAAAATGAATACTCCCAACTAAAACATGTTCTGAATGAAACAGAAACAGTTAATGAGAATAAAACTGTCAGAATATTAAAGCCGGCAATACCTGTATATGAAAATGAAGTGTTGCATTACTATTCAATGCTTTATAAAGACGAAAATGGCTGGATAGGTGGTCAGGACACTAAAAATTACTCTTTTGAATGGTCACTGGTAAAACAGGATGAACATGGCAATCACCTCGCTATAAAAGATATTCATAACGGCCCTGTTTTAAGATTAAGAGTCCCAAAAAACTATGAGTACTTTAAATTATTGCTTACTGTTACTGACGGTAATTCTATTGCCACAACGATTACCAAATTAAATACCCCGTTGGTGGATGATTGATTAAAGGTTTAACTCAAGTTCCGAAAAATATTGCTGTAGTGGCTACAGAATAAGTTCCATTTAAAAATGATTCGGGTTGCGGGTTGCGGGAGAAGGGAAGAGCGTCGTGTTGTGAAAGA